>NZ_JAMAUR010000049.1:0-259 GCF_023714225.1 Mesobacillus sp. MER 48 | reverse complement strand
TGCGCCCTTTCTAACTTAACCTAAAAGGTCATTTCTCTAATTGAATAGAGAGAAAACTAAAATGGCGATCACTCGGTTTTCTTCTTGGTTCTTCTTACTTACGATTATCTAGTTTTCAAGGAACAAAAAAGCTTTGAGAGAATTGCTCCCTCAAAACTAAACAAACAAGCGTACAACTATGTGGATTACATCCACAGTACGAATCGAAAGATTCGCATTCCGATTGCCCTTAGGCAATATCCTTAGAAAGGAGGTGATC
>NZ_JAMAUR010000048.1:0-271 GCF_023714225.1 Mesobacillus sp. MER 48 | reverse complement strand
GATATTGTCTTGAAAAATTGTCTGGTGACGATGGCGAGAAGGTCACACCCGTTCCCATACCGAACACGGAAGTTAAGCTTCTCAGCGCCGATGGTAGTTGGGGGTTTCCCCCTGTGAGAGTAGGACGTCGCCGGGCAGTTTCAAATGGAGGATTAGCTCAGCTGGGAGAGCATCTGCCTTACAAGCAGAGGGTCGGCGGTTCGATCCCGTCATCCTCCACCATATATTCCTTTAATAATTACAAATGCCGGTGTAGCTCAATTGGTAGAGC
>NZ_JAMAUR010000047.1:0-282 GCF_023714225.1 Mesobacillus sp. MER 48 | reverse complement strand
ACCGATTTTCGGGCACACCTTCGACTGTTCTGCGACCCTAATTGCGGAAGCCATCACTTTTCGGGCGCAGCTCTGGTCGTTCTGCGACCAAGATTACGGAAGCCGTCACTTTTCGGACGCAGCTTTGGCTGTTCTGCTACCGTAATTGCGGAAGCCACCGATTTTCGGGCACACCTTCGACTGTTCTGCGACCCTAATTGCGGAAGCCATCACTTTTCGGGCGCAGCTCTGGTCGTTCTGCGACCAAGATTACGGAAGCCGTCACTTTTCGGACGCAGCTTT
>NZ_JAMAUR010000046.1:0-312 GCF_023714225.1 Mesobacillus sp. MER 48 | reverse complement strand
GATGATTGGGGTGAAGTCGTAACAAGGTAGCCGTATCGGAAGGTGCGGCTGGATCACCTCCTTTCTAAGGATATTGCCTTAAGGGCAATCGGAATGCGAACCTCCTGGTTCGTACTTAAGCGGATTTTCAAATCCGCTCTGTTGACCAACTTGTTTGTTTAGTTTTGAGGGGGCGATTCCTCTCTATATGATATATGGGCCTATAGCTCAGCTGGTTAGAGCGCACGCCTGATAAGCGTGAGGTCGGTGGTTCGAGTCCACTTAGGCCCACCATATATCTTTCATAATGGGGCCTTAGCTCAGCTGGGAGAG
>NZ_JAMAUR010000045.1:0-345 GCF_023714225.1 Mesobacillus sp. MER 48 | reverse complement strand
GATCACCTCCTTTCTAAGGATATTGCCTAAGGGCAATCGGAATGCGAATCTTTCGATTCGTACTGTGGATGTAATCCACATAGTTGTACGCTTGTTTGTTTAGTTTTGAGGGAGCAATTCTCTCAAAGCTTTTTTGTTCCTTGAAAACTAGATAATCGTAAGTAAGAAGAACCAAGAAGAAAACCGAGTGATCGCCATTTTAGTTTTCTCTCTATTCAATTAGAGAAATGACCTTTTAGGTTAAGTTAGAAAGGGCGCACGGTGGATGCCTTGGCACTAGGAGCCGATGAAGGACGGGACTAACACCGATATGCTTCGGGGAGCTGTAAGTAAGCTTTGATCCGG
>NZ_JAMAUR010000044.1:0-345 GCF_023714225.1 Mesobacillus sp. MER 48 | reverse complement strand
GGATCACCTCCTTTCTAAGGATATTGCCTAAGGGCAATCGGAATGCGAATCTTTCGATTCGTACTGTGGATGTAATCCACATAGTTGTACGCTTGTTTGTTTAGTTTTGAGGGAGCAATTCTCTCAAGACTTTTTTGTTCCTTGAAAACTAGATAATCGTAAGTAAGAAGAACCAAGAAGAAAACCGAGTGATCGCCATCTTAGTTTTCTCTCTATTCAATAGAGAAATGACCTTTTAGGTTAAGTTAGAAAGGGCGCACGGTGGATGCCTTGGCACTAGGAGCCGATGAAGGACGGGACTAACACCGATATGCTTCGGGGAGCTGTAAGTAAGCTTTGATCCGG
>NZ_JAMAUR010000043.1:0-379 GCF_023714225.1 Mesobacillus sp. MER 48 | reverse complement strand
AGTCAACGTTGCATTTTTTTTACAGCCAAATGAACACGTGTTCACCTTGCTAAAAAAAATGCCGCAGCAGCGCTTTCAGGTAGCGAATATGAGTTATTTACAGATCTCCGGCCTTAAAATTAGTTATGGCGATAAGGTGGTTTTACATAATATCGATCTGGCGGTAGAGCAGGGAGAGATGATTGCTCTACTGGGCCCGTCGGGATGCGGAAAAACCACGCTGCTGAACGCCCTCTGCGGCTTTATTCCGGTGCAAAGCGGCGAGGTGGCTATTGCCAGCCGAACGATCACTCATCTTGCGCCGGAGCAGCGCAATATCACCATGGTATTTCAAAGCTACGCCCTGTGGCCGCACCTGACGGTAGCGCGCAATATCGGC
>NZ_JAMAUR010000042.1:0-381 GCF_023714225.1 Mesobacillus sp. MER 48 | reverse complement strand
TGTTTCTCCATTTTTATCTAAAGTCTTAAATCAATATAAAGATCAACAAATTACTATTTTGACAAACTCAAAAGGTTACTATGTGGTTACTCAAAATCATAAAGCTAAACTAGTACTAAAAACACCACGTCTAGAAGATAAAAAGTTAAAAAAGACTGAGAGTATACCTACTGGCAATAATGTAACGCAACTAAAGCAAAAAGCTTCTGTCACTATGCCAACTAGTCAATTTAAAAGTAATAATTATACTTACAACGAGCAATATATAAATAAACTTGAGAATTTCAAGATAAGAGAAACTCAAGGTAACAATGGTTGGTGTGCAGGCTATACGATGTCTGAATTACTAAATGCGACTTATAATACTAACAAATATCATGC
>NZ_JAMAUR010000041.1:0-395 GCF_023714225.1 Mesobacillus sp. MER 48 | reverse complement strand
CCAGCATGTTTATCACCATTATTCATTAATGTAATAACAATTAAGATAGCGATACCAGCTATAACCATCATGTAATGTTTAGTTGTAAATGACGTTTTATAGTTAGAAATTTTCAATAAATATGGAACGATACCAATGATTAATCCACCAAAGAAAAACATAGTTGGAATATGGTGTTGGCTTAATAAATAATTAAAAAGATTACTTAGTGATCCCATTGCCAGTAACATTCCAATTATAATGGGGATTAAAAATGTAAAACTTGGCCAAAAACGTCGTGAGAATATGCCGCTAATTGAAGCGATAAATTGATTGTAAATACCTAACAATAATGCGATAGTCCCACCGCTAACACCAGGTACCAAGTCACTCGTTCCCATAGCAAAACCTTTTAG
>NZ_JAMAUR010000040.1:0-404 GCF_023714225.1 Mesobacillus sp. MER 48 | reverse complement strand
TATGCGCCCGTAGCTCAATTGGATAGAGCGTCTGACTACGGATCAGAAGGTTATGGGTTCGACTCCTTTCGGGCGCGCCATTATATTTTCTCTTTATCGGGGAGTAGCTCAGCTTGGTAGAGCACTTGGTTTGGGACCAAGGGGTCGCAGGTTCGAATCCTGTCTTCCCGACCATCAGCAACTAATATCATATGCGGGTGTAGTTTACTGGTAAAACCTCAGCCTTCCAAGCTGATGTAGTGGGTTCGATTCCCATCACCCGCTCCAGTTTAATTGTTCTTTGAAAACTAAACAAACAAGCGTCAACAAACAATAAATTATCATGCTTCTATTAATAGAAGACATGAGCCAACGTTTTAACTTATGAGCTAACTCATAACTCTTTCTTGGAGAGTTTGATCCTG
>NZ_JAMAUR010000003.1:0-733545 GCF_023714225.1 Mesobacillus sp. MER 48 | reverse complement strand
ACGCGGCGTTGCTCCGTCAGACTTTCGTCCATTGCGGAAGATTCCCTACTGCTGCCTCCCGTAGGAGTCTGGGCCGTGTCTCAGTCCCAGTGTGGCCGATCACCCTCTCAGGTCGGCTACGCATCGTGGCCTTGGTGAGCCGTTACCTCACCAACTAGCTAATGCGCCGCGGGCCCATCTGTAAGTGACAGCCGAAACCGTCTTTCAGCTTTCCCTCATGTGAGGGAAAGGATTATCCGGTATTAGCTCCGGTTTCCCGAAGTTATCCCAGTCTTACAGGCAGGTTGCCCACGTGTTACTCACCCGTCCGCCGCTGATCTTCAAAAGCAAGCTAATGAAGATCCGCTCGACTTGCATGTATTAGGCACGCCGCCAGCGTTCGTCCTGAGCCAGGATCAAACTCTCCAAGAAAGAGTTATGAGTTAGCTCATAAGTTAAAACGTTGGCTCATGTCTTCTATTAATAGAAGCATGATAATTTATTGTTTGTTGACGCTTGTTTGTTTAGTTTTCAAAGAGCAATTTGTTACCTCGTCGCCCGTAAGCGACTTTATTAATATAACATTTTCTTGCTGTATAAGTCAATAACTTTTTTCAAAAACTATTTAATTGAAGTTGTTGTTTCGCTACTGACTTTGAAGATTATATCAGTCATATAACTATAAAGCAATACCTTTTATACAGTTTCTCATTTTTGTTCAATAATTCTCTTCATAGCTATTTTTCAACATATTGTTTATATCTTCACAGCATCTCTGAAAATAAAAAAGCTGGCATACACAGCCAGCTCTTATTGGATGATTTCCTCGATATGCAAGTATCTGTTCTTCTCCAGAGCAAGGATCTGATCCGACTCCAGCAATTTCACCAACGGCCTTGCCGGATTCTTTTCCTCAACAAAAATGATTTCTGCAGCCTGGCCATCCGACAGACGGATTTTGGTGCCTACGGAATAATTCATAATCGCTGAACTTAATGCCTTCAATGCCGTTATATCAAACTCTCCGAATAACTCCTCATTGATCATTTCCAGCACTTTGAATGGCGAGTGCTTTGGTTTGTAGATCCTTTCTGAGGTCATTGCGTGGAATGAATCGGCCACCGCAAGGATTTTTGCAAATGGATGGATCCTGCTTGCCTTTTCGCCGAATGGATAACCGCTTCCGTCCATTCTTTCATGATGATGAAGAATGGCAATCTTCGTAGCATCCTTCAGCAATGGGCTGTTCCTGACCATCTGGTAGCTAAATGTTGGATGTTTTTTGATTTCCTCGAATTCCTCAACCGTTAAAGTTGTATTTTTGTTGAGGATGCTCGGGCTGATTTTTGCCATGCCGCAATCAGAAAGACATCCAGCAAGCGCAATTTGGGTCACTTCCCCTTTGCTGTAATTTAATTTTTTTGCGATGAAAGCACTGATAACCCCTACTGCCAATGGATGGTCATAGAGATATTCAGTCTTGGTAGAATAATGATGAAGGTTGAATATATCCGACGAACTCATGTCAGTTTGCTCAATAAGCGGGACAATGATCGACCTTAGTTTGGCAATATCAATCTGCATTCCTGATTGCCAGGAAATGAATTCTTTCTTGAACTCCTGTTTGGCCTGTAAAAACAACTCAACAAAAGTACGTTCGGTCCTGTCGGAATTCAATGAAAGATTCTTATCTTTTCCAATCGAAGGGGCTGTGCATGGCAATCCATTCACCAGCGTTTTCTCTACTTCTACCTCCTTGACCAGAAAGACTTTCAGAATATCGATTAGATGCTCTGATAAGACTGTTTTCTTGCTCATGATGGGTCTATTCGTTTTACTTAGAACATCTTCAGTAAGGATACAGCCCTCTTTTAGGTTGTCTACTAGTACGCGCAAGGCTATCCACTCCGGAATTTTAATTTTCTTACAATTATTTTACTTTATTTTACCAAAAAAGAGGAACACATTTTTGTGTTCCTCTTAAAAAGTTTATTCTTCTTCTGATTCGTTTGGTGTTTCTGCTGTTTCGGCTGATTCTGCTTCTTCACTGCCAACCTCTTCTGGGTCGACGATTGCTTCTGCATTCTCATCCTCTTCCAGTTCTTCCGGCTTATCTTCTTCCTTGTCCACCTTCGCGACTGTCGCAACATACTCATTTTCTGCTTTGTTGAGACTGATGAGTTTAACACCTTGTGTATTACGACCTGTCATGGAAATCGAGCTTACAGGAATTCGGATCAGCACGCCTCCTGTTGTGATCAGCATCAGGTCTTCCTCACCTGTCACAACCTTCATCGTGACAAGGTCACCATTCTTATCGGTGATATTGCATGTCTTGATTCCTTTACCGCCGCGCCCTTGCCTTCTGTATTCTTCGGAAGGTGTCCTCTTGCCGTAACCGTTCTTGGTGACAACAAGGATTTCGGCACTTTCTTCAAGGACTTCCATGCCGACAACTTCGTCACCTTCAGACAGGGTGATTCCTTTTACCCCGGTGGCTGTACGGCCCATAGAGCGGACGTCTGTTTCAGGGAAGCGGATCAGTAAGCCATCTTTTGTGCCGATGATCATTTCTTTGCTTCCATCTGTCAGACGAACGGAAATCAATTCATCGCCTTCGCGCAGGTTAAGGGCAATCAGTCCATTGTTGCGGATATTCGCAAATGATGAAAGCGGTGAACGTTTTGAAATTCCTTCTTTGGTTGTGAAGAACAGGAACCAGTCATCCACAAATTCGGACACAGGAATGATGGCATTAACCCATTCACCTTTCTCGATCTCCAATAGGTTAATGATTGGAATCCCCTTCGCTGTACGGCTGAATTCAGGGATTTCGTAACCCTTCGAACGATATACCTTTCCTTTGTTTGTAAAGAAAAGAATTGTATCGTGAGTGGAGGTCGTGATTAAGTGTTCAACGAAATCATCTTCATTCGTACCCATCCCCTGGATTCCGCGGCCGCCGCGGCGCTGTGCCCTATATGTCGATACTGGCAGGCGTTTTACGTAGCCGTTATGGGTAAGGGTGATGACAATATTTTCACGAGGAATCAGATCCTCGTCCTCGATCATTTCAAGACCGCCTGAGACAATCTCCGTGCGGCGCTCATCATTGAAGCGCTCTTTGATTTCAAGAAGCTCTTCACGGATGATTTCAAGTACCTTTTCATTGTCAGCAAGAATTGCTTTCAATTCTGCGATCAGCTGCATAAGGTTCTGGAACTCTTCTTCGATCTTTTCGCGTTCCAGGCCTGTAAGCCTCTGCAGACGCATATCAAGAATGGCCTGTGCTTGCTTTTCGGATAGATTGAACTGTGTCATCAATCCTTCTCTTGCGATATCTGTCGTGCGTGAGCTTCTGATCAGGCTGATGACCGCATCAAGATTATCAAGTGCGATTCGCAACCCTTCGAGAATGTGGGCACGGGCTTCTGCCTTCCTGAGTTCAAACTCCGTGCGGCGTCGAATGACGACTACCTGGTGGTCAAGATAGTATGTCAGACATTGCTTCAGGTTAAGAACCTTCGGCTGACCATCGACTAAAGCAAGAAGGTTGATACCAAAGCTTGTCTGCAAGGCAGTTTGTTTATAAAGGTTATTTAAAAGGACATTGGCATTCGCATCCTTGCGAACTTCAATGACAATCCTCATACCCTTACGGTCAGATTCATCCCGTAAGTCTGTGATGCCGTCAAGCCTCTTGTCGCGGACTAATTCAGCGATTTTCTCAATCAGCTTGGCTTTATTGACCTGGTATGGAAGTTCCCTGACGATAATGACTTCCTTGCCATTTGATTTCTGTTCGATTTCAACCTTCGCTCGCAGGGTAATCGAACCGCGGCCAGTCTCATAAGCTTTACGGATACCGCTGCGCCCTAAGATCAATCCTGCTGTGGGGAAGTCAGGCCCTGTGATGATTTCCATCAATTCCATGATGGTCATGTCAGGGTCTTTACTGATGGCCAATACGCCATCAATAACCTCGCCAAGCTGATGCGGCGGAATGTTAGTTGCCATGCCGACCGCGATACCGGAAGTACCGTTGACAAGCAGGTTCGGGAACCTTGAAGGCATTACAATCGGTTCTCTTTCAGAACCGTCATAGTTGTCCTGATAGTCGATTGTATCTTTATTGATGTCACGCAAAAGCTCCATCGAAATTTTGGACATACGCGCTTCTGTGTAACGCATCGCCGCTGCAGCATCGCCATCGACAGATCCAAAGTTGCCATGTCCATCCACTAGCATATAGCGATAGTTGAAATCCTGCGCCATACGGACCATTGTGTCGTATACAGCAGAGTCACCATGCGGATGATACTTACCAATTACTTCACCGACGATCCTCGCCGATTTTTTATAGGCCTTGTCTGAATGCATGCCGAGATCATGCATTGCATATAGAATCCTTCTATGTACGGGCTTTAAGCCGTCACGGACATCCGGAAGCGCACGAGCTACGATTACACTCATGGCATAATCCAGGAAGGATGAACGCATTTCCTGGCTAATATTAATCTCTTTCACACGAGAGTTTGGTGTCTCAGCCATTTAAGAGAAACCTCCTTTAGACGAAAAGCACAGGCGCTTAGGTTTAGCGCGAATGCCAATCACTAATCTAGTAATCAAATTACATATCATTATTCCATAAGAAGACAGGGGCTTAGCAGCCCGGTTCAATGCAGCCTTTTTCAAGAAAAATCAGGATAAGGATAGAGGACGTACCTTCTATCCTGGAAAAAGAATCGTACTTTTCAAAAAGAGCCTTATTAAATATCCAGGTTCTTTACATAAAGTGCATTCTGCTCGATGAAATTGCGTCGTGGCTCTACCTTGTCACCCATGAGGATTTCGAAGGTTTCATCCGACTCGATTGCGTCCTCAAGGCTTACCTGGAGCAATGTCCTTGTCTCAGGGTTCATTGTCGTCTCCCAAAGCTGTTCTGGATTCATCTCGCCAAGACCTTTGTAACGCTGGATGCCTGGTTTTGGCTGCTGCGGAAGCTCAGCAAGGATCTGTTCGAGCTGCTTGTCGTTGTAAGCATACTCGATTTTTTTGCCCTGCTGGATTTTGTACAATGGCGGCTGGGCAATATAAATGTAACCAGCTTCAAGAATTTTTCTCATATAACGGTAGAAGAACGTCAATAATAAAGTACGGATGTGAGCGCCATCCACATCGGCATCGGTCATGATGACGATTTTTTGGTAACGTGCTTTGGAAAGGTCGAAATCTTCGCCGATTCCTGTTCCGATTGCCGTAATGATTGCTCTTACCTCGTTATTCGATAGGATTTTATCCAGACGTGACTTTTCAACGTTCAGGATTTTCCCGCGCAATGGCAGGATTGCCTGGAAGTGGCGGTCACGGCCCTGCTTGGCGGAACCACCCGCAGAGTCACCCTCTACGACATATATTTCACTGATTGACGGATCCTTTGAAGAACAGTCAGCCAGTTTGCCCGGCAAACTTGAAATTTCGAGCGCACTCTTTCTTCTGGTCAGTTCACGCGCCTTTTTCGCAGCGAGTCTGGCTCTTGCTGCCATTAAGCCTTTGTCAACAATCTTCCTTGCGACATTCGGGTTTTCAAGCATGAATTTTTCGAAGTGGTCGGAAAACAGCGTGTCTGTTACCGTACGGACTTCCGAATTACCAAGTTTTGTTTTCGTCTGGCCTTCGAACTGAGGGTCAGGGTGCTTGACTGACACGATTGCCGTCAGGCCTTCACGAACATCATCTCCGGAAAGATTGGAGTCACTTTCCTTGAAGATGCCATGCTTACGGGCATAGTCATTGATGACACGAGTCAAAGCTGTCTTAAAGCCTGATTCATGCGTTCCACCTTCATACGTGTGGATATTATTCGCGAAAGAATAGATGTTGCCAGTGTAGCTGTCGTTATATTGGAGAGCGACCTCGACAGTGATGCCTTCCTTTTCACCCTCAATATAGATTGGATCTTCATGGAGTACTTCCCGCGTGCGGTTTAAATGCTCAACATACGATTTAATTCCGCCTTCGTAGTAATACTCATTCTTTTTGCCTTCGCCGCGCTTATCCTCAATCGTAATCTTGATTGCCCTGTTCAGGAAGGCAAGCTCGCGCAGGCGGTTTGCTAGCGTATCATAGTCATATTCCAATGTTTCAGTGAATATTTCCGGGTCAGGCTTAAAGTGGACAGTTGTTCCCGTATGGTCCGTTTCGTCAATGATCTTCAACGGATCACCGACAGCACCTCGTTCGAATTTTTGGTAATGGACTTTGCCATCACGGTGGACAAATACTTCCAGATACGTAGACAGGGCATTGACAACAGATGCACCAACGCCGTGGAGTCCTCCGGATACCTTATAGCCTCCGCCGCCGAATTTACCGCCGGCGTGAAGGACTGTCATGATGACCTCAACCGCAGGACGTCCCATTTTCTCGTGGATACCGACAGGGATTCCGCGGCCATTATCCTTTACAGTGATACTGTTATCTTCTTCGATTATGACGTTTATTTCATCACAGTAGCCTGCAAGAGCTTCGTCTATACTATTATCAACGATTTCCCATACAAGATGGTGCAGACCTTTTCCACTCGTTGATCCGATATACATCCCTGGACGTTTGCGTACCGCTTCCAGGCCTTCGAGCACTTGTATCTGGTTTTCATCATACGCTTGTCCCTGCATGGATTGTTGTTCCTCCATTGCCATATCGATCACCTACACTTTCAATTTCACTCATCTTTTTTCTAAATCGGTTCTGTAAAATAAAACAGCGGATTTACTGAAAATTTCCCAGCTACAATCATTTCAAGTGGGCATTTCCGCACACATCGTGTTTTTCGACATTTTTTGCGGATAAGCCGATCTATTAAAACTCCTGAACGGATAATTTTTGTGAGCGTTTCTTCAAAGTCCCTGATGCCAGTGGGGAATAATATATATGATTGCCTGTTACGACGATTGATTTGGCCGACCCTTTGGCCAGCTGGACAATCTCCCTGTCCTGCCGCGCGATGAATTCCTCCATGAAAGGAGAAGCACCGGCGCTTTCAATGTCTAATATCGCTATGATATCTTTCGTCCTGACAAGGACCTCTTCACCAACATGCAAATACATCGTGTCCACCTCATTGGATTCTTGACATTTCGCCGGTCTTCACGTTATAAGTGGCCGCTTCCCTTAATGTCTGATGGTCAATCCCATCCACACTGGTGGTGGTGACAAAGGTTTGAACTTTCCCCTGGATGGTATTTAATAAATGGGATTGGCGATAATCATCCAGTTCAGACAAGACATCATCAAGCAGGAGGATTGGATACTCACCGATCTCCGCATTGATCAATTCGATTTCAGCCAGTTTCACCGAAAGCGCAGTCGTCCGCTGCTGTCCCTGGGATCCGAAAGTCTGGACATCCCGGCCGTTGACGAAAAATTGCAGATCGTCCCGGTGCGGACCGAACATCGTCGTTCCCCGGTCAATCTCTCTTGTCTTTATTTTAGCAAATTTTTCTTCATACACTGCTATCATTTTCGACAAATCATCACCTTCTGATACCTCTGCAGAGGGTTTATAGATGATTTTCAGGTCTTCCAGCCCTCTTGAAATTCCCTGATGGATGGGCAATGCCCATTGTTCGAGCAAATTCAGGAACTCAAACCGCTTAAGAATGATCCTCGCGGCCGCCTGGATAAATTGTTCAGTCAGGATATCAAGCATCGTCTGGTCTGTCGCTTTTTTGATCTGCAGCTGCTTGAGATAATGATTCCGCTGCTGGAGGATTTTATTGTACTGGCTGATGTCATGCAAATAGACTGCCGATACCTGTCCTATTTCCATATCGACAAATCGTCTTCTTACCTGAGGGCTACCTTTTACAAGGTTCAGGTCCTCTGGTGCAAACATGACGACATTCATGTTGCCAACATACTGGCTTAGCTTGCGCTGCTCCAGATGGTTGACTTTTGCCTTTTTGCCTTTTTTGGAAATGACAAGCTGCATGGGCAGCGATCCGTTTGTTTTTTTAATCCGTCCCTCTATTTTAGCATATTCCTCGTCCCAGCGAATCAAATCTTTATCATTTGAGGTCCGATGTGATTTTGCCATTGCAAGCACATAGATGGATTCCATGACATTTGTTTTCCCCTGGGCATTTTCGCCAAGGATGACATTCACCTTATTTTCAAATGTCGCCTCGAGCCCCTGGTAATTGCGGTAATTCCTTAATTGCAGTTCCTCTATATACATGAACAGTTCATCCTCTGGATTATTGCATTATGACGAACTCGCCAAATCCAGGTATTGCAACCTGGTCTCCGGAACGAAGCTTTCTTCCTCTTCGCTGATCTTGTTCACCATTGATAAAAACATCGTGTTCACTTAAAAACCACTTTGCCATTCCGCCGGATTGGATCACATCGGCTAATTTAAGGAACTGGCCAAGCGTAATGTATTCGGTATCGATTTTTATTTCCTCATTCACGATTCTCACCCTTTTCTTCCAAAAGGACTTAATACTTTATTTTACTAAATATTTTCCATAGAAACAAATTTTCTTATTTTTTGCCTATAACCTTGGCCTTTTGATTTTCGTTCCAGGCGCTTCGCTTTCTGCTGGAAGAATAATAAAAAAGTCCAACTGCCGGCTTTTTCAAAAGGCAATTCTTCCTAACTGGCGCTGAGCCTCCTCGCCGCCTTTGGCGTCTGCGGGGTGCAAATGATTCCTCACGTGAATCATTTCACCTAGGTCTCTCCTATCCAGCTGATCCCGCAGGACATTGATTTGGCTTCCTTGAACCGGCCCACGCACGAAGGAAATGCGTTAGCAATTTCGAGGAGTCTTCGCGCCTTCCACTGCAATCAACAGGTGCTAAATATCATTTTTGTCTAAAATAAAGTCTATTTTTCATATATAAAAAAAACCACCAGCAATAAAACTGGTGGCGTTATGGAATTAGTAAGTTCTTACAGGCAGGATCAGCTGCAGGATGGAATCATCATGAAGCGGACGGATGACGAATGGTCTCATCGCGCCTGTGAAGCTGATCTGGATTTCTGTTCCCTCTAGTGCTTTTAAGGCGTCCATCATATATTTGGCGCTGAAAGAGATTTTCAGTTCTTCACCATCGATAGACTGGCTCTGGATTTCTTCGACAACAGTACCGATTTCTGGTGTGTTGGAAGAAACTTCGATGGCTCCGCCTTCGATTGTGGAAAACTTGACGACATTGTTTCGTCCCTCTCTAGCGAGCAATGAAGCACGATCAATAGCATGCAGGAATTCTTTTGTATTCACGACAACATCTGTTTTGCTTTCAGTCGGAATCAGCCGTCCTGTGTCAGGATAGTTTCCTTCAAGCAATCTTGAGAAGAATAACAGATGCTTGGCTTTGAATAAAACCTGGTTTTCGGTAATGACGATATCGACTGAATCAGAGCTGTCATCGAGGATTTTGCTCAACTCAGTCAAGCTTTTTCCTGGAATGACCACGTTGTAGTTCTCGGTATTGTCAGCCTCTAGCCTTGCCTTTCGCAATGCCAGTCTGTGGCTGTCTGTTGCAATACAGATCAGTTCATTGTTTTCGACCTTCCAGTTTACACCTGTCAAGATCGGGCGTGTTTCTGAGGTGGACACTGAAAAGACAGTCTGGCGGATCAGCCCTTTTAATAAGTCTGTCGGAATCTTGAATACATGCTCTTCCGAAATTTGCGGAAGGTGTGGATATTCTTCTGCATCAAGGCCATTAAGGTTGAATTCGGATTTTCCAGAACGGATGATCGTCTGCAGATTATTATGGACTTCGATTTCCACTGTGTCTGTCGGAAGCTTTTTAACGATCTCACTAAAGAAACGCGCCTGCAGAACAATGGATCCTGGCTGTTTGATTTCAACGATTTCATCCCCTGCTTCTTCTTTAGGAATGAAAGATTCAATGGAAATATCGGAATCGCTGCCTGTAAGAGTTACTCCCTCTTCATTTGCAACAATCTTGATACCAGTCAAAATAGGGATTGTCGTTCTGCTTGTTACTGCCTTCATGACGTCCTGGACGCTTTGCAGCAGAAAATCGCGCTGGATAATAAATCTCATTTTTTGGCCTCCGTTTTGGAATATTTTTTTCTTAAATGCATATATTAATATGTTTTAAAAAGTAATAGAAGTACTAGTAGGGCCTGTGGATTTGTGGATAAGTGATTTGATCAAAGGAAAGACAGCCTATCCACATGTGGACAGACTGTGCGTAACCAATGACGAGTTATTCACATTATCCTAAACCCTTAATTGTTCATTTATATCTTTTAACTGCCTTTGCAGATTTGTATCAGTTGAAATCATTTTAGAAATTTTCTCATGAGCATGGATGACGGTTGTATGGTCACGTCCTCCGAATTCTTCCCCGATCTTTGGAAGAGAGAAATCTGTCAGCTCCCTTGATAAGTACATGGCGATTTGCCTTGGATAAGCGACGGATTTTGTCCGTTTCTTAGCTTTGAAATCCTCGAGCTTAACATTGAAATGCTGCCCAACGACTCTTTGGATATCCAGGATTGTAATCACCTTTGGCTTCGAGCTCGGAATAATATCCTTCAATGCCTCGGCAGCCAGGTCTGCATTGATATCCTTATTGATGAGTGAAGAGTACGCGACCACACGGATCAAGGCTCCCTCAAGTTCACGGATGTTGGAGTCGATCTGGTTCGCGATATAAAGCATGACCTCATTAGGAATATCCAATCCTTCTGCTTTCGCTTTTTTGCGCAGGATCGCGATTCTTGTTTCCAAGTCAGGCGGCGTAATATCAGTGATCAAACCCCATTCGAAACGGGATCTCAGCCTGTCCTCAAGAGTCGGAATTTCTTTTGGCGGACGGTCACTGGAGATGACAATCTGCTTGCTTTCTTCATGCAAAGTATTGAATGTATGGAAAAATTCTTCTTGCGTTTGTTCTTTCCCCGCCAGGAACTGAATATCATCAATAAGCAGTACATCAACATTACGATATTTATCGCGGAAATCTCCTGCTTTGTTGTCCCTGATTGAATTAATAAATTCATTTGTGAATTTTTCAGATGACAAATAAACCACTTTCGCATTCGGATTATGATCCTGGACATAGTGCCCAATTGCATGCATCAAGTGGGTTTTACCAAGTCCTACGCCCCCGTAGATGAATAAAGGGTTATAGGCTTTTGCCGGCGCTTCAGCTACTGCAAGCGATGCCGCGTGGGCGAAACGATTGCCTGATCCAATGACAAAAGTATCGAATGTATACTTTGGATTCAGCATGCTGACTGGCAAATCGGGCGTGTCTTCTTCCTTCTTGACCCTTCTGGGCGGCAAGGGAATATCAAGATCTTCTTGATTCTGGTTTTGGGGAATGATGAATTTAACAGCAAGCTCTTCACCAGTAATTTCATACAAAATGCCGCTGATGAGCTGGGAATAGCGCTCTTCCAGCCAATCGCGGGCAAACTCGTTCGGTGCTGTAATCGTAAGGACATCACCCTGGAGCGAATGTGCTTTGGTTGATTTTAGCCATGTATCAAAACTGGGCTTACTGATCTTTTTCTCGATTTTAGCGAGAGCATTATTCCAGAGATCTGCAATATTCTCCAACAATTTTCCCTCCTTTTCTCGTAAGTTTTATCTCTATGTCTGGCTGATCTTCACATTTAGCCGTTTGGCCATATGCATCAGATCTGTTCGAAAAGCATAAAACGAAAGGTTATACACGTTGTACAACCCCTGATTAATAAATATACAAAACTATTAATGTGGAAAAATATATAATAAGGAAGAAAAGAAGCTTTTCGACAATATCCACTTTCTGTGGACAAACTTTTACAACAGCCCTGAATAACCTATCCACAGTTTATCCACATTTTGTGGATAATTATATTTCTGCCATCGAATTATTAAGAGTGAAAACACAAATATAATATCAGATAATCTAGCATGGTGCAACGCTTTTTCATACATTATCCACAATACACCCTCTCTGTGGAGAATAATTGTCCACAGCCATCTGGCTTGTGTAAAAGCTGTCAAAAAGGGGTGTGGATAATAAAAATGGTGTCGATTTTTGTCCACAGGTCTTCCGAAACAGTGAAATTTAAAAAAGTAAAATATATAAAATAAGATTTTCTTTTGGTGAAAAAATATTCTTTTACTTCAAAAATTTAAGTGGAATGAAAAACAACTGTTTCAGAAACCTGATACTTTTTTTCAATCTGTAAGCCAGGTGAAAAAATCCATCGAGGATCTCAAAAGAGCTGGCGGGGAATTCAAATTATTACTATATGGTAATAAGGTTCTTTTCCGAATAGGCACTTGACAATTTATGCTGCCCCTCTTTATAATTACAAAGACTGTCTGTAACAGCTATTCCTCAGGGAGGTGTAACATATATGAAACGCACTTATCAACCAAATAAACGTAAACACAGTAAAGTTCACGGATTCCGTGCTCGCATGAGCAGTGCAAATGGCCGTAAGGTTCTTGCTCGCCGTCGTCAAAAAGGAAGAAAAGTATTATCAGCTTAGGCCACTGAAATGTCAGTGGTCTTTTTTCTCTTTGGGCAATACTATTTTGGGTTGGGCTTACTGAGAAATGGGCTTTAGGGATTTATTTTTGGATATACTTTAAGAGGCTGTGTGAATGTACCACTTCTTTTTTAAAATCCTGTTGATTGTAGTGGAAAGCGAAGCGCCTGGAACGAAAATCAACAGTCTGATTTACACAGCCTTTAAATCCTTATAGCCATTCCAGCGAAGTTTACATAACAGGATCCATAGAGAATTGAAGGTGTTATAGATGAAAAAAGATTACAGAGTGAAAAAAAATAAAGAATTCCAAGAGGCTTTTAAAAAAGGAAGATCTGTCGCTAACCGGCAATTTGTCGTCTATATTTTGAAAAAACCGGAGCAGGAGAATTTCCGCATCGGACTATCAGTCAGCAAAAAAATCGGCAATGCCGTCATGCGAAATCAGATAAAACGTTATATCCGGCAATCTTTCCATGAATTGCAGGACCGGGTTCACAACGGCAACGATTATATCATTATTGCCCGGAAGCCGACTGCCGAAATGGACATGCATGAGGTCAAGAAAAGCCTTGAGCATGTTATGAAGGTCGGAAAAGTTTTGAAGAAGCCGAAAACTGGAGATAATGATTGAGGCAAAAATATTTGCCGAATTGCATTTTTTAAAAGCGCTTCCCTATAAAAGATGTTAAAATACTTTTGATTGCATTATGCAGCCAAAGGGAAATGTACATAAAATTTGGGACAAACTTTTGAAAATAAATGAACGTATCGGGAAGTTAGGAGGAAATGAAGCTTGAAAAAAAGAATATTATTGATATTGGGCTTGGTGTTAGTGGTGTCATTGCTGACAGGCTGTACAGAGTATAACCAGCCGATCACTCCAGAGAGTAAGGGTTTCTGGAACGAATATATTGTCTATCCCTTATCCCTGTTAATCATCAAGATGGCCGAATGGCTCGGTGGAAACTTCGGACTATCGATTATTGCTGTTACTTTGCTGATCCGTTTTGCGATCCTGCCGCTTATGATCAAGCAAACGAAAAGCTCGAAAGCGATGCAGGCATTGCAGCCGGAAATGCAGAAGCTGAAGGAAAAATACAGCTCAAAGGACCAGAAGACACAGCAAAAGCTTCAGCAGGAAACGATGGCACTTTTCCAGCAGCATGGTGTCAATCCGCTTGCAGGCTGTTTCCCGCTGATTGTCCAGATGCCAATCTTGATTGGTTTCTACCACGCGATTTCAAGAACCAGGGAAATTGCCGAGCATAACTTCTTATGGTTCGATCTTGGTGCACCGGATCCGTTTTATATTCTGCCGATTGTTGCAGGTATCACTACTTTCATTCAGCAAAAAATGATGATGGCTGGCCAGGAAGGCAATCCGCAAATGGCGATGATGCTTTGGCTGATGCCAATCATGATCGTTGTATTCGCGATCAACTTCCCAGCAGCACTTTCACTGTACTGGGTAGTAGGTAACTTATTCATGATTGGTCAAACGTACTTTATTAAAGGGCCGGATCTTAAAAAAGCAAAGGCTGCCGGCAATGCGGGAGGAGCAAAAAAGTGAAACAGGTAACTGCTACAGGACAAAATGTCGACGAAGCAGTAGAATCCGCTTTAGCTCAATTAAAGACAACCAAAGACCGCACAGAAATTGATGTAATTGATGAAGGCAAAAAGGGGATTTTCGGACTTTTCGGCACACGCCCGGCTGTTGTCAAAGTGACAGTCAAAATCGATGCTGTTGAAGAAGCCGTAAATTATTTGAAATCGGTTGGCGAAAAAATGGGTGCATCCATTGACGTGGATGTGAAAAAAGAAGGAAAAACAGTCCTATTGACGATGTCAGGTGAAAAAATCGCTTTGCTGATCGGAAAAAGAGGCCAAACACTGAATTCGCTGCAATTTTTAACGCAGCTCGTGGTAAACCGATATTCTGATCAGTACGCTACTGTGGTACTTGATGCGGAGGATTACCGTCAGCGCCGGAACGATACACTCGTCCAGCTGGCTGAACGCCTGGCACAAAAAGCAGTAAGAACCGGACAAAACGTCGCGCTTGAACCGATGCCTTCGTATGAACGCAAAGTGATTCATACTGCATTGATGTCAAACAAGAAAATCAAAACTTTTTCAGACGGCACAGAGCCGCACAGGCATATTGTGATCGCACCGTCTAAATAAAGAAATGTAACCCGAACCTGGTCCAGGTTCGGGTTTTTTTGTTGTTATTTTATGAAAAAATGAACCCTGGCAGCTTAATCTGACTTGAATAATCATGTTTAGATCACGATTATGATCTGCCTAATATGTTTATTGGCGAAAATTTAATTATATTGGCGATTATGAGCTGTTTTCTAGCGAAAATCAGTTTTTATTGGCGACTTGGAAATTTGCCGCGATTTTTACCAGTTTTTTGAATGGCAGAAAATCCTTATGAATTTCCCTGTGAGTTTTTCCACAATGCGAAATTTCCTCTCCTGGTTTTATTGTTATTCACATGTGGATAAGTTAAAATTAAAAGAGTTTATTTTATTTATTGTGGATAATTTGGCGATAGAGAAGATTCCTTTCTTTTTTTCGCTAAACTGATGTGTTATTCTAGTAATTTGTAGAAAACAAACTTCAATCTTTATATATATATTATTTTTTTAAAAAAGTGGGGTGAAGCATGTGGAATTTGATACGATTGCGGCGATCTCTACGCCGATGGGTGAAGGTGCGATTGCGATTGTCCGTTTGAGCGGGGATCAGGCATTCGAAATAGCAGACCGATTGTTCAGAGGGGTTGGAAGCAAGAGGCTTAGCGAGGCGGCTACGCATACGATTCATTATGGCCATCTGATCGAACCGAAAACTGGCCAAGTTGCTGAAGAAGTAATGGTCTCCGTCATGAGGGGGCCGAAAACGTTCACGAAAGAAGATGTAGTCGAAATCAACTGCCATGGGGGTCTTGTTTCTGTAAACCGTGTGCTCCAGCTTGTCCTGAATCAGGGTGCGAGACTGGCGGAGCCAGGAGAATTTACAAAACGGGCTTTTTTAAATGGACGGATCGATCTTTCCCAGGCAGAGGCAGTCATCGACTTGATCAGGGCGAAAACGGATCGGGCGATGAATATGGCACTTGGCCAGATGGAAGGGCGCCTTTCAAGACTGATCCAGAAGCTGCGCCAGGAAATTCTCGAAATTCTAGCGCATGTCGAAGTGAATATCGACTATCCGGAGTATGACGATGTCGAGGAAATGACTCATCATATGCTTCTGGAAAAAGCGAACTATGTAAAAGCTGAGCTTGAAAAGCTTTTGCAAACCTCGCAGCAGGGGAAAATCCTCAGGGAAGGGCTTTCCACTGTCATTGTAGGCCGGCCTAATGTAGGGAAATCCTCTTTATTGAATAGCCTTGTTCATGAAAATAAGGCGATCGTTACAGATATTCCAGGTACTACTCGTGATGTCATCGAAGAGTATGTCAATGTACGCGGTGTTCCATTAAGACTTCTTGATACAGCAGGGATCCGTGAGACGGAGGATATCGTCGAACGAATTGGTGTCGAGCGTTCCCGACAGGTTCTGAAAGAAGCGGATTTGATCTTGCTCGTTCTGAACTATTCGGATGAGCTTTCGGAAGAGGATCAGAACATCTTTAAAGCTGTAGAAGGCATGGATGTCATCGTCATCGTCAACAAAACGGATCTCCCGCAGAAAATCAATATGGATGAAGTGAGGGAGCTTGCGAAGCCATATTCACTTGTTACGACCTCGCTGCTGGAAGATCAGGGTGTGGACCAGCTTGAAGAAGCAATTTCAACACTGTTCTTTTCAGGTGCGATTGAGTCAGGGGATCTGACTTATGTATCCAACAGCCGTCATATCGCATTGCTCAACCAGGCTGCACATTCGATTGAAGAAGCGATCAGCGGCGTGGAAATGGGAACGCCTATCGATATCGTTCAGATTGACTTGACCCGTGCATGGGAGCTTCTTGGCGAAATCATTGGTGAAAGTGTTCATGAAAGCTTGATTGACCAGTTATTTTCCCAGTTCTGTCTAGGAAAGTAATTTTTAAGAGCAAATAAGGAAATTATTTCACGAAAATTTTCTATATAGTACGTTACTGGAAAACAGTAAATTTTTTCATAGAACAATATGACTATGGATTTTTAAAGTGGCTAGCTTATAAGCAGCATAAAAGGAGGCAGCAGGATGGGTTATGAAGCCGGGAATTTTGATGTGGTTGTAGTGGGTGCCGGCCATGCGGGTGTTGAGGCAGCTCTTGCGCCGGCGCGGATGGGTGCAAAAACAGCGATGATTACCATCAATCTAGATATGATTGCGTTCATGCCGTGCAATCCGTCAATCGGCGGACCTGCAAAGGGAATCGTTGTGCGCGAAATTGACGCTCTTGGCGGCGAAATGGGACGCAATATTGATAAAACCTACATCCAGATGAGGATGTTGAATACCGGTAAGGGACCTGCCGTACGTGCATTGCGGGCACAGGCCGATAAATTTGATTATCAGAATGAAATGAAGAAGACGCTTGAAAACCAGAAAAACCTCACATTGATACAGGGCATGGTGGAGCGCCTGATTGTAGAAGATGGTGAATGTAAAGGGGTCATTACTCAGACTGGAGCCATTTACCGTGCGAAAACAGTCGTCATCACGACGGGGACGTATATGCGCGGGGAAATCATCCTTGGTGAGTTGAAATATTCAAGCGGCCCGAATAACCAGCAGCCGTCAATCAAGCTTTCGGAGCATCTTGATGAGCTTGGCTTTGACCTTGTCCGTTTTAAGACTGGCACGCCGCCGCGGGTTCACAGCGACACTATTGATTATTCTAAAACAGAAATACAGCCTGGTGATGATGTCCACCGTGCTTTTTCCTATGAAACGACGAAATACATTACGGACCAGCTTCCTTGCTGGCTGACATATACGAATGAGCGTACACATCAGCTGATTGATGACAATTTGCACCGCTCACCGATGTATTCCGGAATGATCAAGGGGACTGGGCCGCGCTATTGCCCATCCATCGAGGATAAGGTCGTCCGCTTCAATGATAAGCCGCGCCACCAGATTTTCCTGGAGCCAGAAGGAAGGAACACTCAGGAAGTGTATGTGCAGGGACTATCAACCAGCTTGCCAGAAGAGGTCCAGCACAAAATCCTACAGACAATCCCTGGTCTTGAGAAAGTCCAGATGATGCGTGCCGGCTATGCAATTGAGTATGATGCGGTTGTACCGACGCAGCTATGGCCGACATTGGAAACTAAATTGATCAAAAATCTTTATACTGCTGGCCAAATCAATGGTACTTCAGGTTATGAAGAGGCTGCCGGACAGGGAATCATGGCCGGAATCAATGCCGGCAGAAAGGCACTGGACAAGGAAGAAGTCATCCTCAGCCGTGCCGATGCCTATATTGGCGTATTGATTGATGATCTCGTGACAAAAGGAACGAATGAACCGTACCGTCTGCTGACATCGAGAGCGGAGTACCGCCTGCTGCTGCGGCACGACAATGCCGATCTTCGCTTAACCGAAAAGGGTTACGAAATTGGTCTGATCACAGAAGAACGATACCAGAAGTTCCTGGCGAAAAAAGAGGCAATCGATGCGGAGAAGAAACGACTTCAGTCCATCATCATCAAACCTTCAGCTGAGGTCCAGGAATTAATCCGTTCGCTGGGCGGCAGTGAGTTGAAAGATGGAATCCGTGCTTCAGACCTCCTGAAGCGTCCGGAAGTTTCATATGAGCATATCAAGCAGCTCGTGCCTGCCGATGGAGAGCTCGATTTCGACACAGAAGAACAAACAGAAATTCAAATTAAATATGAGGGATATATCGAAAAATCACTTCAGCAGGTTGAGAGGCTGAAGAAGATGGAAGATAAGAAAATCCCGGAAAATATCGACTATGATGCGATTTCAGGACTGGCGACAGAAGCGCGACAAAAACTGAAAGAGGTCCAGCCATTGACTTTGGCACAGGCATCGAGAATCTCAGGTGTAAACCCTGCGGATATTTCCATCCTGCTCGTGTATCTCGAACAGGGACGCATTGCACGGATCAAGTAGTAACCATCAGAAAGGGTTGGCTTATGAATACAGATCAATTTAAATCGTTGCTCGCTGAAAAGGGGATTGAGCTTTCCCAGAGGCAAATGGAGCAATATGAAACATATTACCAAATGCTCGTCGAGTGGAATGAAAAAATGAATTTAACTGCGATTACGGAAAAGCCGGATGTGTACTTGAAGCATTTTTATGATTCCGTTTCAGCCGCTTTCTATTTTGATTTCAATAAGCCGCTCGATTTGTGCGATGTTGGAGCCGGTGCCGGCTTCCCGAGCATTCCGATAAAAATTGCTTTTCCAGAAATCAGGGTCACGATCGTCGATTCCCTGAATAAGCGGATCACGTTTCTTGAACAGCTTTCCAAGGAACTGGGTCTCGAGGGAACAACCTTCATCCATGACCGCGCAGAAACTTTCGGGCAAAACCCGGCATATCGTGAAAAATATGAAGTGGTGATGGCGAGGGCCGTCGCAAGAATGTCCGTACTGAGTGAACTTTGCCTTCCTCTTGCGAAAGTAGGCGGAACCTTTATCGCCATGAAGGGCAATCAGGCTGGGGAAGAACTCCAGGCCGGGGAAAAAGCGATCTCCGTTCTTGGAGGAAAACTTGAATCTTCGTATTCTTTCACTTTGCCAGTAGAAAAAAGTGAACGCAATATTTTAATCATAAACAAACAAAAGCCAACACCTAAGAAGTACCCGAGAAAACCAGGGACTCCGAATAAAACGCCAATAGAATAACGATGCTGCTCCTGATCGCGCACCCCTGACGCCCGTCAGGAGTGCAGAGTTTATCGAAATACAGATATCAAACGTGCTGGCTTGCGCTTTTTGTCCTATTTTGAAAAATGATTTTAGTTTATAATAGAGTCTATAAGCAGGAACTTGTCATTTTTATAGAGAATATGTAATAGGGAGTTCATAAAGGTGGTGTAGGGTGATGAAGCCTTCTTTTTCGCGCTTTTTTGGCCTTGGAGAAAAGGAAAAAGAACGGAACCAAGTGGAAGAACCGAACCAAATGGAAGAACAAACGGTTGAGGATTTTGACAACATAGAAAACGAAGAAATCAAAAAAATTCCGATTGACCATATTATTCCAAACAGATACCAGCCAAGAACTGTTTTTGATGATGAGAAGATTGAAGAATTGGCCCGTACCATTCACATACATGGAGTAATCCAGCCAATCGTCGTACGGGAATACGACCAAGATCGATTTGAAATCATTGCCGGGGAACGCCGCTGGCGGGCAATGAAAAAGCTTGAGTGGGAAGAAGTTCCGGCAATCGTTAATAACCTGTCTGATTCCGAAACGGCATCTGTGGCTTTGATAGAGAATCTTCAGCGGGAGGAACTGTCACCGATTGAAGAGGCGATGGCCTATGGGAAATTGCTGGAAATCCATAATCTCACACAGGAAGCATTGGCCCAAAGGCTTGGGAAAGGACAATCGACAGTTGCAAATAAGCTGCGGTTGCTGAAGCTTCCCCAGGAAGTCCAGGATGCACTTTTAAATAAATTGATCACAGAGCGGCATGCACGTTCACTCATTCCATTGAAAAACCCTGAATTGCAGGTACAGGTGCTGGCTGAGGTTATTGAGAAATCTCTCAATGTCAAGCAAACGGAAGAACGTGTCGTCAAGCTCCTTAGTCAAGGGGAAGAAAAACCAAAACCAAAGCGAAAGGCATTCAGCAAGGACATGAGGATTGCCGTCAATACAATCCGCCAATCGCTGAGCATGGTTTCTGACAGCGGCATCAATCTCGACTCGGAAGAAGAAGAGTTTGAAGAGTTTTACCAATTCACAATCCGTATTCCAAAGAAGAAATAACTATTGAAAGTGGGGGACAAGCTGTCTCCTGCTTTTTTGTTTTTTAGCAGAAAGCCCTTATCCCGTTCACATAACGATAACACTCTGGAAACCAATACTAGTTTACTATTTTCACAGTGGTATTACTTTTTCATAAAAATTCTATCAACTGTCAGAATTCATGATAAAATAGAATACATGATTGCTTTTTTCGGCATGGTGCTGGAAAAATCCTTATTTTACGTATGTGCTTGGACAAGCTGAATAGGATTTTTATGGGTTTGAAAGAAGGTGACAATGTGGGGAAAATCATTGCGATTGCGAATCAAAAGGGTGGAGTCGGCAAGACGACGACATCGGTGAATCTCGGTGCATGCCTGGCATACATAGGGAAAAAAGTGCTGCTTGTCGATACAGATCCTCAGGGAAATGCGACGAGCGGTGTAGGCATAGAAAAAGCGGATGTTGAACAATGCATTTATGATGTGCTCGTAGATGATGTGGAAGCGGGCAAGGTAATCCATCCTACCGCGGTTGAGAATCTATATACGATTCCCGCAACTATCCAGCTGGCTGGGGCGGAAATTGAGCTTGTACCTACCATTTCGAGGGAAGTCCGCTTGAAGCGGGCTCTTGAGGAAGTAAAAGACCGATTTGATTATATTATCATAGACTGTCCGCCGTCACTTGGACTATTGACCCTGAATGCTTTGACAGCTTCTGATGCGGTCATCATTCCTGTACAATGCGAGTATTATGCGCTTGAAGGACTGAGCCAGCTTCTGAATACGGTTCGTCTGGTGCAGAAGCATTTGAACCAGGATTTGAAGATTGAAGGTGTCTTGCTGACGATGCTGGATGCACGTACGAATCTTGGTCTGCAAGTGATTGAGGAAGTGAAGAAGTACTTCCAGGACAAGGTTTACCAGACGATCATTCCCAGGAACGTCCGTCTGAGTGAAGCTCCCAGCCATGGAGAGCCAATTATCATTTATGATCCGAAATCCCGCGGAGCAGAGGTTTATTTAGATCTTGCAAAGGAAGTGGTTGCAAATGGCTAAAGGCTTAGGTAAGGGATTGAATGCTTTCTTCAACATGGAAGCGGAAAAGGAAGAAAAAGTCCAGGAAATAAGCATCAAGGAAATCAGACCAAATCCATATCAACCACGAAAAGTTTTTGAACCAGAAGCGATTGAGGAATTGAAGCTTTCAATTCAGGAGCATGGAATCCTCCAGCCAATCATCGTCAGGAAAACGATTAAAGGCTATGAAATCGTAGTTGGGGAAAGGCGTTACCGTGCTGCGAAAGAAGCCAGACTGGAAACCGTACCGGCAGTCGTGCGTGAGCTGAATGAGCAGCAAATGATGGAGCTTGCGGTGTTGGAAAACCTTCAACGTGAAGATTTGAATCCGATCGAAGAGGGAATTGCCTATCAAACTTTGATTGAGAAGCTTAAGCTCACACAGGAAGAGCTGGCGAAAAGACTGGGCAAAAGCCGGCCGCATCTGGCAAACCATATCCGGTTGCTGTCGCTGCCGCCAAAAATCCAGCAGCTTATTTCAGAAGGAAAAATCTCAATGGGGCACGGCCGTGCGCTTCTTGGTTTAAGAAAGAAAGACAAGCTTTCTGTCCTTGTCGATAAAATCCTTAAAGAAGGCATGAATGTACGCCAGCTTGAACAGCTTATCCAGGAAATGAACGAGGTCGTTCCACGTGAAACAAAAACCGAAAAAGTGACCAAGGACGTATTCATCCGCGAGCGGGAAACCTCGCTTCGTGAACGCTTTGGCACCACGGTTAACATCAAGCAATCAAAAAACAAGGGGAAAATTGAAATTGAGTTTTTCTCTAAAGATGATCTGGAGCGAATCCTTGAATTATTAGACAAGCAAAATTCCTAAGCTATCATTTTGATGGCTTCTTTTTTTACATAGGCTTTTCGTGCGTTTTGTTGCTTTCACCCACCCTTATTGCTTTCAACTATTCATCACGGAGTTGCATAGCAACACTTAATGCGAAAAAAGCCTTACATAACTAAAACTGAAAATAGGTGAACAATATGTTTTTACTTGGCACCATGGTGAATGGTTTATTGATCATCATCGGAACCTTATTGGGCAGGCTGCTGACGAAAATACCTGAAAATATGAAAGCCACCGTCATGCATGCCATCGGGCTTGCCGTTATGGTGCTGGGCCTGCAGATGGGCTTTAAGAGCGCCAATTTCCTGATCGTCATCTTAAGTCTGGTAATCGGTGCAGTGCTTGGGGAGGCATGGAAGCTTGAGGATAAGCTGAATGCAGTCGGGGACTGGCTTGAAAGTAAGATAGGCTCAAAAGGAGAGGGCAGCATTTCCCAGGGGTTCGTCACCGCGACGTTGATTTTTGTCATTGGGGCAATGGCGATTATCGGGGCACTTGACAGCGGGATCCGAGGCGACCATGACGTCTTATATACCAAAGCGATCATTGACGGCTTCACGGCACTAATCCTCACTACCACACTTGGTATTGGGGTGCTTTTTTCAGCGATACCAGTCGTGATCTATCAGGGAAGTATCGCATTATTTGCAACGCAAATCGATAAGCTGATTCCGCAGGCATTGATGGACAGCTTCATCCTTGAGCTGACCGCAACAGGAGGGGTGATGATTTTTGCCATCGGTTTGAACATGATTGGCCTGACTAAAATCAGGGTAGCGAACCTCCTGCCCGGCATACTGGTTACAGCTGTACTTGTCATGATTTCGCATTATATGATCGGAGTTTGAAGCGCGAGATCCTAGTTTGCTCTCGCCGCTAAACTCTGGATGCTCTATTGAATGTCATGCTCTTAAAGGTTGTGGATTGCCATTTTGGCATAAAATTACGCCGGGAGATCATCTCCCGGCGTTTTACACTATCGTCATTCCACAACCGTAGGCTGTTCAGCTTCAAGGTCCCAATTCAGCTTTGGCCAATCCTGTTTCCTGGATCGTTGCTGGCTGCTTTCGAAAATGCCGTTCGCAATCGTTTTGGCCATTTTTAGCACGAGATTCAATCTTGTGTTCTGTAAAACGAAGAACTCCATAAAACCGCTGACATTAACAATTCCTGTAATATGCATATCCCCGACTTCCGGCAGTTCCTTGTTCACACCGGCACCTGGCTTGACAGGCCCATTGGCAACCTGGATCGAGCCGACGCTTTTCAAACGTCCAAGACATGCGTCTATGCCGATTATGAATGGATTAAAGTGCTTTTGCTTGATTTCCGTCAGCTTGGCATCCATATTGACAGCATGTATCGGATCATCGAGCGTCCCATACACATGATATGGAGCGATATCCTTTTCTTCCAGCAGTGTTCCAATCAGCGGACCCAATGAATCACCGGTGGAGCGGTCAGTTCCAATGCAGACAAAAACAATGGGCCTGGCACTGAAGTTAGGAAGAAGGTCCAGGATTTCAGAAGCCAGCTTTTCGGCCGCCAGCTCATCCTCATGATTGATTTTCGCCACACTGTTTTTCCGCTCGAAAAAATGGTTTTTGAGATTCATTGGATCAACTCCTTAAAATTCGTACTATCAGTATACGGACTTTTTTTGTAATCTATACATACCTGTAAACAGAAAGATTTAAACAGGGTCTTTTGGAGCAGTGAATCTTTTATAGAGGTATAAGGTCTTATTTTTACCAACGAAGGTTTTTGATGTTATGGGCCCTTTTAAAAAGTGTTGATGTTATATTAATATAATGAAACAATGGAACGGCAACTTCGTCTAAACGGTTGTTGTGTTACTGGACAAACACTCTTCTTTAACTACATTATAAAACTTGTTAAAATGGATGTGTTTGTATGAAATCTTCTACTTTGTTACATAACGTTTGATAGATGGATGAATTTTACGGGCAGGTGAAAAAAATGACGAAAGCAGAAGAGAGTCTGACAAGGACGCAGAAAGTTTTAAATAATATAAGCAATCAACTCACGGACGATAAGCTTTGGTTTGCAATTGGGGAAGGTGTTTTGAAAATCATTGCAATCCTGATCATAACTGGCTTGTTTATCCGAGTCGGAAAGATTGCAATCCGCAACTTCTTTAAGGTCAGGACGAGAGGACCTCTCCGGATTACGGAACGGCGTGAAGCTACCTTAATGAAATTGCTGGAAAATGTGCTATCATATGTTGTCTATTTTATTGCGATTATGTCCATTCTTGCAGCACTGACAATTGATGTAAAGGCGATGCTTGCCGGTGCCGGGATTGTCGGTTTGGCAGTCGGCTTCGGTGCACAAAGTCTCGTGAAAGACATCATCACCGGCTTCTTCATTATTTTCGAAGACCAATTCTCGGTAGGAGATTATGTAAGAATTGGCCAATTTGAAGGAACTGTGGAGGAAATCGGGCTGCGGACGACGAAGATTAAAAACTTTACAGGGGAAATGAATATTTTGCCCAACGGAAGTATCGTGGAAGTCACCAATTTTTCGCTTTATAACAGTGTCGCTGTCCTGGATATCGGCATTGCTTATGAAGGGGATATAGATCACGCAGAAAAAGTCATCCAGGAGTACCTCGAGACAACGACTGAGAAATATCCTGAACTCGTCAAGACGCCAGAGCTTTTAGGGGTTCAGCAATTCGCAGCGTCTGAAGTCATCCTGCGGATTGTTGCGGAAACTCTTCCGATGAAGCATTGGTATATTGGAAGAAAGATGCGCAAGGACATCAAACTAGTTCTTGATGAAAATGGAATTGAAATTCCATTTCCTCGTATGGTCATGTACTCACGCCAGGAAGGCGGAGAGCAGAAAGAATTCGGTAAATAAACAAGGAGGTTTTGAAATTGGAGCACGAGTTTCAACTGAATGATGTTGTTGAAATGAAAAAACCACATCCTTGCGGCACCAACAAGTGGAAAATCATCCGTCTTGGCATGGATATCCGAATCAAATGTGAAGGCTGCGAGCACAGTGTCTTAATTCCAAGAAAAGAGTTCACACGAAAAGTGAAGAAGGTTTTATCGAAGCAGGGAGAATAATCCTGCTTCTTTTTTTATCAATATTGTATTATCCTTAGTATTAAAATTAATGAACGATATAGAGAAGAAGTGGGGAGATGAGGAAATGGCAACAGTACAACATTCAGCCTGTCCGTTGAATTGCTGGGACAGCTGCGGGTTCCTTGTTACCGTGGAGGACGGAAAAGTAACAAAGGTAGAAGGCAACCCCGAGCACCCTATTACCCAGGGCAAAATTTGCGGCCGCGGCAGGATGCTTGAGAACAGGGCGAACTCAGAAGATCGCCTGCTCTATCCACTGAAAAAAATCGAGGGCAGATTCCAGCAGATTTCCTGGGAGCAGGCGTTAGGTGAAATTGCTGAAAAACTGGCCTATTATAAAGATAATTTTGGTACCATTTCCGTTTTACACAGCCACGATTACTCCAACAGTGGTTTGCTTTCCAATTTAGACAGCCG
The DNA here is from genome assembly GCF_023714225.1 of Mesobacillus sp. MER 48. Lineage (NCBI taxonomy): Bacteria > Bacillati > Bacillota > Bacilli > Caryophanales > Bacillaceae > Mesobacillus > Mesobacillus sp. MER 48. The sequence continues at coordinate 707,664 of NZ_JAMAUR010000003.1, read as the reverse complement.
CTTTTTCAATCTTTATGGCGGAGTGACTGAATTGACAGGTTCAATCTGCTGGGGCTCTGGTATTGAGGCACAGAACTGGGATTTCGGTGACGCGTACAGCCATGCACCTGAGGATTTGGAAAATAGCAAACATGTCGTCATCTGGGGCAGGAATGTCGCCCGGACGAATATGCACCTTTTTCAGAACCTCCAGGCAGTGAAAAAAAATGGCACGAAGATATATGTAATTGACCCTATTTATAATGCAACTGCCAAGCTGGCGAATGAATATATCTCCATTAAGCCTGGCTTCGATGGGCTGTTAGCGGCGGGCATCATGAAAGAGTTGCTCCGGATGGAGCTGCAGGACGTTGAGTTTTTGGCAAATCAGACGGTAGGGTTCGAGGACTTGAAGACTCTGCTGGATAGCGTGACGTTAGAATATATCAGTCAAGTGACAGAGGTTCCGGCCGAAATCATTACCCTTCTTGCAGGGGTTTATGCTGACCGCCCGGTTTCCACGATCATGGGCCTTGGAATGCAGCGCTATGAAAATGGCGGCAACACGATTAGACTTCTTGACGCACTGGTCGCTGTCAGCGGCAATATTGGAATTGCGGGCGGCGGAGCCAATTATGCCAACAAACAGGTAGGGCAGAGCTTTGATTATCAGAACATGGCGATGCCTGAACAAAAGAAGGCTTCACGCACGTTCACGATGATGAGGCAGGCCGAGGGGATTCTTACCGCTGTGGATCCAGAAATCAAAATGGGGATCGTCACCTGCGGCAACCCGCTGACGCAGGTTCCTGACACAAATCGGGTTCGGAAGGCATTTGAATCGCTCGAAACTCTCGTCGTGATTGACCAGTTCATGACAGATACAGCCGAACTTGCTGATTATGTTCTACCAGCCGCGACCGCTTTTGAAGTGGAGGATGTATATTATTCGTCGATGTACCATCATTATGTGAACCATGGCCCAAAACTTGTAGAACCGCCGGGTGAGGCCAAGCCAGACGCCTGGATCTGGGAAGAACTAGCAACAAGATTAGGGTTTGGGGACGAATTTAATTTTACCAGAGAAGAATTCATCGGAATGGGGCTTGCAGCTTTGACTGAAAAGGGCATCAGTCTTGATAAAATCCGTGTGGAAAAGTTCGCTGAGCTTCCCGTTGATAAAATTCCCTGGGCAGACAGGAGTTTCAAAACGCCAAGCGGCAAGTATGAATTCACTTCATCCGCCGTTGCGGACGGAAAAATCAAGCTGTCGCTGCCAACCGAAACAAAATGGACCAATTCCGAGCTAGCTGAAAAATACCCGTATACATTGCTGACGATTCATCCGCTGCGTTCAAACCATTCGCAACATTTCCACCTGTTCCAGCCAGAACCATATGTGAAAGTGGAAATCGCCGAAAGCGTCGCTGCCGAAAAAGGCTTGAAAGATCAGGATTATGTGCGGGTATGGAACGACAGAGGAGAAGTGAAAGGGACGGTTTCCATTTTTAAAATGGCCCATCCGGGAACGGTTAATATCGATGAAGGCTTGAGCGCCCGTTTCGGCGGCTCAGTCAACCAGCTGACATCCAGCCGAGAATCAGACAACGGCCTCGGCAGCACCCTTTATGATTGCCTGGTCAATATTGAAAAAGTGGAAAAAGGATGATGGATTGGTTGCCGCACTTTAATAGAGAGTGCGGTTTTTTTAATTTGGGTGGAGAGGATAGCAATCCCAATTTCATGAGGACACCATTCGAGTGGAAAGATACCCTTATGTGGGCAAATCCATCTCTATAAGGGTACCATTCAAGCGGAAAGATACCCTTATGTGGGCGAATCCATCTCTATAAGGGTACCATTCAAGCGGAAAGATACCCTTATGTGGGCGAATCCATCTCTATAAGGGTATCATTCAAGCGAAAAGATTCCCTTATGTGAGCAAATCCATCTCTATAAGGGTACCATTCAAGCGGAAAGAAACCCTTATGTGGGCAAATCCATCTCTATAAGGGTACCATTCAAGCGGAAAGATACCCTTATGTGGGCAAATCCATCTCTATAAGGGTACCATTCAAGCGGAAAGATACCCTTATGTGGGCGAATCCATCTCTATAAGGGTACCATTCAAGCGGAAAGATACCCTTATGTGGGCGAATCCATCTCTATAAGGGTATCATTCAAGCGAAAAGATACCCTTATGCAGTCAATTCCACCTCCATAAGGTCACCATTCAATCAGAAAGATACCCTTATGCAGTCAATTTCATCTCCATAAGGTCACCATTCAAGCGAAAAGATACCCTTATGCAGACGAATTCAGCACTATAAGGTCACCATTCAGGCGGAAAGGACATACATTTCCCCTTCAATAGGGCACCAAGAGGCTTGCTCTTTTTTACAAGCTTGTCTTTTCCCCCTGTAATCTCTATAATTGTGAGAGGAAAAAATCGTTTAGGTGATTCTTGCTTGAATAGATACATTTTTAAATAGAGGAGTGACATGGATGGCTTTAACAGCAGGTATTGTTGGGCTTCCTAACGTCGGGAAGTCAACATTGTTTAATGCGATCACACAGGCTGGTGCTGAATCAGCCAACTATCCGTTCTGTACGATTGACCCGAATGTCGGAATCGTTGAGGTTCCTGATCATCGTTTAACTAAATTGACTGAGCTGGTCCAGCCGAAAAAGACGGTGCCGACTGCTTTTGAATTCACTGACATTGCCGGCATCGTTAAAGGTGCGAGCAAGGGTGAAGGACTGGGTAACAAGTTCCTTTCACATATCCGCCAGGTAGATGCAATCTGTCAGGTTGTCCGCTGTTTTGCGGATGACAATATTACTCACGTTGCAGGTAAAGTAGACCCAATATCTGATATTGAGGTTATTAACCTGGAATTGATTCTGGCTGACATGGAATCTGTTGAAAAAAGAATCAGCCGTGTTGAGAAATTGGCTAAACAAAAAGATAAGGAAGCTTCTATTGAGTTTCCGATTCTGGCACGTTTGCGTGAAGCATTTGAAGCTGAACAGCCAGCTCGCGCAGTGGAATTCACTGAAGAAGAAATGAAAATCGTCAAGCAGCTTCACTTATTGACAATCAAGCCAATGCTTTACGTTGCCAACGTTGGCGAGGAAGATGTCACAGACCCTAGCGGCAATGAGTATGTGCAGAAAGTCCGCGAATTCGCTGAAAAGGACAATGCGGAAGTTATTGTCATCAGTGCGAAAATCGAGGAAGAGATTGCTGAGCTTGAAGGCGAAGAAAAGGAAATGTTCCTTGAGGAGCTGGGAATTGAAGAATCAGGTTTGGACCAGTTGATCCGTGCGGCATACAGCCTGCTGGGACTGGCTACCTACTTCACAGCTGGCGTCCAGGAAGTACGCGCATGGACATTCCGCCGCGGCATGAAGGCACCTCAATGTGCCGGCGTCATCCACTCTGACTTCGAGCGAGGATTCATCCGCGCAGAAACAGTCCACTACGATGACCTTCTTGCAGCGGGGTCAATGACAGCTGCCAAGGAAGCCGGAAAGGTCCGCCTTGAGGGTAAAGAGTATGAAGTGAAAGACGGAGACATCATCCACTTCCGCTTTAATGTATAATCAAAGTCAGTCCTGCCGAGATGCAGGGCTGATTTTTTAAAATTAGCTAAAATTACCTAAAATTAGCTTGGACAAAAATGCGAACATATGTTAGTATTTTCTTATAGAATTCTATGACACAGCAAAAGCAAAAGCAGTTTCATTTCATATTGCGTTGCTTTTGAATAGGTTCTGTGATATAATTTCATCTTGTGAGTAATTAAACAATTACTCCTTGCCCTGTAATGGGGCCGTTTAGACCAAAAGGAGGTGACAGTGATGAGAAAGTACGAAATTATGTACATCATCCGCCCAAACATTGAAGAGGAAGCTAAAAAGGCTCTTACTGAGCGTTTCAGCACAATCCTTACAGACAACGGTGCGGAAGTTGCAGAAGCTAAGGAATGGGGCAAACGCCGCCTAGCTTATGAAATCAATGATTTCCGTGATGGCTACTACCAGCTTGTTAAGGTAAACGCTACTCCGGCAGCAGTTGAGGAATTCTCTCGTCTTGCTAAGATCAACGAAGATATCCTTCGCCACATCGTAATTAAAGAAGAAGAATAATAAATGATATAAATAGAAACTTTCAGCGGAAGGTGTTTCACATGGAACATCCATGCTGGGGGGAAGGAGTTGATTCTGATGATGAATCGTGTCGTTCTTGTCGGCCGTTTGACCAAGGATCCTGAATTACGTTTCACACCTAATGGGGTTGCAGTTGCTACTTTCACGCTTGCGGTAAATCGTTCATTTACCAACCAGCAGGGGGAAAGAGAAGCAGACTTCATTAACTGTGTGGTATGGCGCCGTCCAGCTGAAAACGTTGCTAACTTCTTGAAGAAAGGCAGCCTTGCAGGTGTAGACGGACGTGTCCAGACTCGCAGCTATGAAGGACAAGATGGTAAGCGTGTATACGTTACAGAAGTTCTTGCTGAGAGTGTTCAGTTCCTTGAGCCAAAAGGACAGTCTTCAGACAGAGGGGATAGCGGTTATTCCCGTCAAAATGATCAAGGTTCCCCGTTTGGGAATCAGAATCAACGCCAGAACCAAGGTTATACAAAAGTAGATGAAGATCCATTTGCAGGTGGCGGCCAGATCGACATTTCAGATGATGATCTTCCATTCTAATATAACTCGGACATGAAATATAATACACAAGGAGGGAAATGACCATGGCAATGGGTGGACGCAGAGGCGGACGTGCAAAACGCCGTAAAGTTTGCTACTTCACAGCAAACGGAATCACTAAAATTGATTATAAAGATGTTGATCTTCTTAAGAAATTCATCTCTGAGCGCGGTAAAATTTTACCACGCCGTGTAACTGGAACTAGCGCTAAATATCAGCGTAAATTGACAGTTGCAATCAAACGTTCTCGTCAAATGGCATTACTGCCATACGTTTCAGGCGAATAATGATCGGTTTTAAAAGGCAGCGGGGCTTCCCGCTGCCTTTTATATTACTTTTGCCTTTCTTCCAGCTATAATACCGCTTTGGTTGCTTGTCCGTAATTTACAGGATAAAATAGTTCTTATCGGTTATTTTAGATGTGGCCATGCCCGGAAGTCTTCAGTCTGGAGATGATGTCGGGCATAATCAGGATGCATACGCTTTGAACGCTTGTCAGGGCTATCCAAGGCGCTTAAGCTTTTAGATGAGGTGAAATATGAAAAATACATACAAGCTGACAGAGGGTGCCATCCTGTTGGCGATTTTTGCTGTTTTGTTGTTAATTACTTTGTATATTCCCGGATTGGGAATGGTCGTGAATTTCTTTCTTTCCTTGCCGTTCCTGATGTTCGGGGCTAAGCATGACTGGAAAAGCACCGCTGTCTTTACACTCGCGGCTGTTTTGCTATCGATGATTCTTGGTTCGTTCCTGGCGATGCCGCTGGCTCTAGCTTTTGGAACGACAGGAGCAGTCATGGGGTATATGGTGAGGGAAGGGAAAAGCAGGTTTGCTGTTTATATCGCCGGTTCCGTCGTGTTTCTAGTGAATTTAGTGGCACAATATGCTTTGTCGATCGTTTTATTTAACATCAATTTCATTGATGAAATGGTGACGGTATTCCGTTCCTCTGTTGATCAGGCAATCAATATGCTTGAACAAATGGGCCAGACACCTGATGAGAAGCTTATCAAACAATTTGAAACAATGGTCGATATGATTGAAGTACTTGTGCCAAGCATGTTCGTGATGTCTTCCTTTTTAATTGTGTTCCTGCTTCAGCTTGCTTCATTTCCGTTCATGAAACGGTTTGGCATCAAGGTGCCTGTATGGCGTCCGTTCAGGGAATTGAATCTTCCAAAAAGCATTCTATGGTACTATCTGATCACGATGATCGTTGCATTGGTCATGCAGCCTGAACAAGGGACGTATTGGTTCTGGGTGATATCCAATCTTTCGTTCATCCTGCAAATGCTGATGGTTCTTCAAGGTATCGCGTTCGTTTTTTATTTCACGCATATAAAAGGGTACACGAAAGCTGTCCCCATTATCGTGATAGTCCTGATGTTCCTCCTGCCATTTGTTCTTTATATTGTGAGGATATTAGGTATAATTGATTTAGGATTTGATTTAAGAAAACGTCTAGGAGAGAAGAAGTAATCAGAAACTAACGCTTTAGGAGCTGAGCACATGCCTTCTTATTTAGAGAGGCGGCAAATACGTTATCCATTGTATGGATTGATGGCCGTAACACTGGTGCTAATTGGATTTCTGTCTTTCTATAACTGGATTATAGGGGCTGCAGGGTTCATTCTCACTGGCCTGTTGGTATATTTGATTTTTCAAGTGAATCATAAAATAAAGGAAGAAACGGAAGAGTATATTTCCACCCTTTCTTACCGCGTGAAAAAGGTCGGCGAAGAGGCTTTGATGGAAATGCCGATCGGGATCATGCTAATCAATGATGACTATTATATTGAGTGGACGAACCCTTTCATTGCCTCCTGTTTCAATGAAGACTCGCTTGTCGGAAAGTCACTGTATGATGTAGCCGATGCCGTCATTCCATTGATCAAGCAAGAGGTCGAAACGGAAATCATCACTCTTCACGATCGCAAATTCAGGATCATCCATAAACCTGAGGAGCGGTTGCTCTACTTTTTCGATGTGACCGAGCAGACCGAAATTGAAAAAATGTATCATGATGAACGGACAGTCATCTCGATCATTTATCTTGATAATTATGAAGAAGTGACCCAGGGGATGGATGATCAGACAAAAAGCAGTCTGAACAGTTTGGTGACCTCGATTTTGAATAAATGGGCGACCAATAATGGGGTTTTCCTAAAAAGGGTATCATCAGAGCGCTTTATCGCGGTATTCAATGAGCATATCCTCCGGCTGCTGGAAAAAGGCAAATTCACCATCCTTGATGAGGTAAGGGAGACGACATCAAAGCAAAACGTTCCTTTAACTTTAAGTATTGGGGTTGGCACTGGATATTCTTCTCTTCCTGAGCTAGGTACACAGGCACAATCCAGTTTGGACCTTGCTTTGGGGCGTGGCGGTGACCAGGTGGCAATCAAGCAGCCTAATGGAAAAGTGAAGTTTTATGGAGGCAAGACCAATCCTGTTGAAAAGCGTACAAGGGTAAGGGCACGAGTCATTTCCCACGCACTGAAGGAACTCGTCATCGAGAGTGACAAGGTCTTGATCATGGGCCATAAGAACCCGGATATGGACGCGATCGGTTCGGCAATCGGAATCCTTAAAGTTGCCCAACTGAACAAGCGTGAAGGGTTCATTATCTATAATAAAAACGAGATTGATACAGGTGTACAGCGCCTGATGGATGAGATTAAACAAAACGAAGATCTCTACTCCCGTTTCATCACACCGGAACAGGCGTATGAAATCGCCTCAGATGACACTTTGCTGGTCGTCGTCGATACGCATAAGCCGTCACTGGTGATCGATGAAAAGCTATTGAACAAGATTGAGAATGTCATCGTCATTGACCACCATCGCAGGGGCGAGGAGTTTATCAAAAATCCGCTGCTTGTCTACATGGAACCCTATGCTTCCTCGACAGCAGAACTCGTTACGGAATTGCTTGAATACCAGCCGAAGAATGGAAGAATCCAAATGCTTGAAGCCACGGCTTTACTGGCAGGGATTATCGTCGATACAAAAAGCTTTACTTTAAGGACTGGTGCACGGACATTCGATGCTGCTTCCTACCTGCGCAGCCATGGTGCGGATACCGTTCTAGTCCAGAAGTTCTTAAAAGAAGATATTAATACCTATATTAAAAGAGCAAGAATCATTGAAAATGTTTATTTTTACCGTGACGGCATTGTCATTGCAAAAGGATCGGATGATATTTATTGTGACCATGTCCTGATTGCACAGGCAGCAGACACCCTTTTGACGATGGATGGTGTACAGGCGTCATTTGTTATATCCCGGAGAGCCGAAGCCACGATTGGCATCAGCGCAAGATCATTAGGTGAAGTCAATGTCCAGGTCATCATGGAAAATCTCGAGGGCGGCGGGCATTTGACCAATGCAGCAACACAAATGTATGATCTTTCAACGGACGAGGCAGAAACACTTTTACAAAATGCGATAGATGATTATTTAGAAGGGGGACAAAAAGAATGAAAGTAATCTTTTTGAAGGACGTTAAAGGAAAAGGCAAAAAAGGCGAAATCAAAAATGTGGCAGACGGCTATGCTCATAACTTCCTGATCAAGCAGGGGCTTGCTGTAGAAGCCAATCAGGCCGCAATGAGTTCCCTGAGCGCACAGCAGAAGAAAGAAGAGAAAATGGCCCAGCAGGAGCTTGAGGATGCGAAGGCATTGAAGGAAAAACTGGAAAAAGTAACAGTTGAATTATCTGCAAAGTCCGGTGAGGACGGCCGTCTTTTCGGTTCAATCACAAGCAAGCAAATTGCTGATGAACTGCAAAAAGCGCATAAAATCAAGCTTGATAAGCGCAAAATCGAAATGCAGGATGCTATCCGCACACTAGGATACACAAAAGTTCCTGTAAAGCTTCATAAAGAAGTTCAGGCAACATTGAATGTCCATGTAAAAGAAGGAAAATAATTTACAGTTCCATATAGTCTTAAACATGATAAAATAATATAGTTACAGAAATAGGTGATCGGTTCAGCTGATCACTTTTTTTCAATTACAGTAATTGTGTAAGGGGGCTGGCAGATGAGTGAATTATTCGCGGATCGACTTCCGCCGCAAAATATGGAAGCGGAACAAGCCGTACTTGGTGCAATTTTTTTAGAGCCATCAGCTTTAACTCTTGCTTCAGAAATCCTGTTACCAGATGATTTTTATCGTGTGGCACACCAGAAAATATTCAGCGTCATGCTGGATTTGAATGATAAAGGGAAAGCAATTGACCTCGTGACTGTCACGGAGAACCTGGCATCTTCCAAGCTGATTGAGGATGTTGGAGGGGTCAGCTATCTAAGTGAATTGGCTGCGTCCGTGCCGACTGCAGCAAACATAGAGTATTATGCTAGAATCGTAGAAGAAAAATCGCTGCTGAGAAGGCTGATCCGTACTGCTTCAGGCATTGCTGAAGATGGCTATATGCGTGAAGATGAAGTTGAAGCATTGCTGGCCGAGGCAGAAAAGAACATCATGGAGGTTGCCCAGCGCAAAGGCGGCGGGGCGTTCCACAATATAAAAGATGTCCTTGTCCGGACTTATGATAATATCGAGGAAATGCATAACCGTAAAGGGGATATCACCGGGCTGGAAACTGGTTTTGCTGAGCTTGACCGTATGACCGCCGGTTTCCAGCGGAATGACCTGATCATCGTGGGTGCCCGTCCTTCTGTTGGTAAAACAGCGTTCGCCCTGAACATCGCCCAGAATGTTGCGAAAAAGACAGGGGAGAATGTCGCGATTTTCAGTTTGGAGATGGGTGCGGAACAGCTTGTCATGCGTGTACTCTGTGCTGAGGGAAATATTGATGCCCAGAGACTGCGTACTGGATCCCTAAATGATGAAGACTGGGGCAAGCTGACGATGGCAATGGGCAGCCTGTCCAATGCAGGGATTTTCATTGATGATACCCCGGGTGTCAGGATTACTGATATCCGTTCCAAATGCCGCCGTCTAAAGCAGGAACAAGGTCTTGGCATGATCATGATCGACTACTTGCAGCTGATCCTTGGAAGCGGCCGTGCTGGCGAAAACCGCCAGCAGGAAGTATCGGAAATCTCACGTTCCCTCAAGCAGCTGGCACGTGAACTGCAGGTTCCAGTCATCGCCTTGTCGCAGCTGTCCCGTGGCGTGGAACAACGTCAGGACAAGCGTCCGATGATGTCCGATATCCGTGAATCCGGATCAATCGAGCAGGATGCCGATATCGTTGCGTTCCTGTATCGTGATGATTACTATGATAAGGAATCCGAAGACAAGAATATCATCGAAATCATCATTGCCAAGCAGCGTAACGGCCCGACAGGAACCGTGAAGCTAGCCTTTGTAAAAGAATACAATAAATTCGTCAACATTGAAAACCGATATGACGAATCGTACGCTCCACCCGGGGCATAATGAGAATTGACCAGTTTGGTTAATTCTCTTTTTTTTATCTTTAATCAATTATTCAAGTTAATTTTACGAACGAAAGAATTGTTATATAAATTTAATGTTCGTGTTTTATTGACTTACCCCCATGATTACTGGTAAACTTTATATGTTTCAAACGGAAAAATAACCGTATTACCTTTGGAGGTGCTTTTTATATGTCATCCGTAGTAGTAGTTGGAACACAATGGGGAGACGAAGGAAAGGGAAAAATCACAGATTTCCTTTCAGAAAATGCCGAAGTGATTGCCCGTTATCAGGGGGGAAACAACGCAGGCCATACAATCAAGTTCAATGGTGAAACATATAAACTGCATTTGATTCCATCAGGAATTTTTTATAAAGAGAAAATCAGCGTCATCGGAAACGGAATGGTTGTCGATCCAAAAGCACTTGTAAAGGAACTTGCCTATCTTCACGATAAGGACGTCTCCACTGACAATCTTCGAATCAGCAACCGCGCCCATGTTATCCTGCCATATCATCTGAAGCTTGATGAAGTGGAAGAAGCAAGCAAGGGTGCCAATAAGATTGGCACGACAAAAAAGGGGATCGGCCCAGCGTACATGGACAAGGCTGCCCGTATAGGAATCAGGATTGCTGACTTGCTGGATCGTGAAGTATTTGAAGAAAAGCTTACCCGCAACCTTGAAGAAAAAAATCGCCTCCTTGAACGCATTTATGAGACAGAAGGATTCAAGATTGAGGACATTCTGGATGAGTATTATGAATATGGCCAGCAAATTAAGCATTATGTTGTTGACACTTCCGTCGTTTTAAATGATGCATTGGACGAAGGCCGCCGAGTGCTGTTTGAAGGCGCACAGGGAGTAATGCTTGATATCGACCAGGGTACATATCCCTTTGTTACCTCTTCCAATCCAGTTGCTGGCGGAGTGACAATCGGGTCTGGAGTAGGGCCAACGAAAATCACTCATATTGTAGGTGTTTCCAAAGCCTATACGACTCGCGTAGGTGATGGTCCGTTCCCAACTGAACTGGACAATGAAATTGGAAACCAGATTCGTGAAGTAGGCCGCGAGTACGGGACAACGACAGGCCGCCCGCGCCGCGTTGGCTGGTTCGACAGCGTCGTCGTCCGCCATGCCCGCCGAGTCAGCGGAATCACGGACCTATCCTTGAATTCCATCGATGTTCTGACTGGGATTGAAACGCTTAAAATTTGTGTGGCCTATCGCTATAAAGGTGAATTGATCGAAGAGTTCCCTGCAAGCCTGAAGGCACTCGCTGAATGCGAACCAGTCTACGAAGAACTGCCAGGCTGGACCGAAGACATCACAGGCGTGAAGTCACTCGATGAACTGCCGGAAAATGCAAGACACTATCTCGAACGCATTTCACAGCTGACAGGTATTCCATTATCTATTTTCTCAGTCGGTCCAGACCGCACCCAGACAAACGTCGTGCGCAGCCCTTGGAGATCATAATTTAGCTAAAAATAAGCCCCTGATCATGGAGATCGGGGGCTTATTTTATTGTTGCGGCCGGTTTTCCAGCCGTTTTCCAAGTCGCGGAATTATGGGTTGAATTCACGGAATTAATGTGTGATTCCGCGGGAATGCCAGTCTGACTCGCGGGAATAGTCCATATGTTCGCGGAATTAGCCAGTAACTATGTAATTTTCGAGCAAGAAAAATTCAAATTCAGAAGAATTACTACTGAATTCGAAGGGGAATTGCAGGATAAAAGAAAAAAGTAAAAAAAGTTTATAAAAAATATATACAAAAGACAAATTGCTATGGTAATATAAACAACGTTGTCACTAATTCGACAAAAAATGATAAACATTTATAGGAGCCATTAGCTCAGTCGGTAGAGGGTTGCTAACTTCACTGAAAATGCTTCAGCGGCAACCTGCGAGAAATACCGAAGGTCTTTTGAGCACAGGTTCCACCTCCAACCCAGTTAAGGGAGTAAGATTATATAGCGAGCCATTAGCTCAGTCGGTAGAGCATCTGACTTTTAATCAGAGGGTCGAAGGTTCGAGTCCTTCATGGCTCACCATTGCTTTTTCAGGTCAATCATTTTGGTTGCTATTTTTATATGGCCCCTTGGTCAAGCGGTTAAGACACCGCCCTTTCACGGCGGTAACACGGGTTCGAATCCCGTAGGGGTCACCTTATTACATATTTAATTGAATAGTATTATGGCTCAGTAGCTCAGTCGGTAGAGCAGGTTGCTCACATCCTCGACTAAGCTCCAGCGGCAACCTGCGAGAAAGACCGGAAGGTCATTCGAGCAAAGGACTTAATCAACACATAGTTTAGGGAACATAATATCATCTTGGCTCAGTAGCTCAGTCGGTAGAGCAAAGGACTGAAAATCCTTGTGTCGGCGGTTCGATTCCGTCCTGAGCCATTAAAAAAGGGAGCGTGTCTAAAGACATGCTCTCTTTTTTTTGTAATACTTTTGTAATAAAGTCGGTAATCTTCCTATTATTAACATGTTTGTATTGGATTTAACAAGAAGGTTCAAAAACTTTCATTTAAAAGTAGGGGAATACCCTGATATTACTAGGTTTTTGGCTTATTTTGTGCGTGGAAGATAGGAAAATAGATCGATGCAAAATGGCATTTATCTGACAAAAAACGTAATAAAATGTCAGCTATTATACATTTTTGTTACATAATGAAGACTAATCTTCCCTGCGAGACATTATATGGTAAAGTATAAAGGTACAATTATCAGATAATAGTTATATAGAACTAGACTAATAGTGTTTGACCGTTGTAGGAGGATCAGGATGAATAATTTAAAACATAGGCTGTCCAATCTTGCCGGCAAAACATCTAAAGAGATGAAGCCAGCAATAAAAAAGTCAATCATGGCTGCGGTTACTGTAGCTGCATTGTCTTTTGGTGCGGGAAATGCGGCACATGCGGCAGAATCTAAATTAACAACAACGACCGTATTTTACGTATATGTAAATGATAAATTTGTAGGAACTGTAGCAGACAAAACGCAAGTGGAGAAACTGGTTGAAGCTGAGTTAGCAGCTGCCAAGAAGGATTATGCGGACCTGGATGTCGATCTAGGGGTAGATGTATCTTATATTCCTGAGCAAGTGTTCAGTTCTGCAAAAGACTCCAATACAAGTGAAGTATTGGCTGAACTTAAGAGCCAGATTAATGTCCAGGCAGATGCTTCAGCTTTAGTGATTGGTGACAAACCTGTTGCTTATCTAAAAGACCAGGAAGCAGCTGATGAAGTACTCAAAACCTTAATGCTTGAATACATTACCAAAGAAGAGTTGGCTGAAGTGGAGAGTAAAAAAAATTCTCCTAATCTACCATTACTCGAAGTAAAAGAAAATGAAACTCGTTTATTAGACGCTAGTTTTACCCAGGAAGTTTCACAATCAAAAGAAAAAGTTGCTCCTGAGAAGATACTTTCTGTTAAGGAAGCTGTAGAGCTACTTAAAAAAGGTACTCTTGAAGAACAGAAGTATCGGGTTAAAGAAGGAGATGTATTGGGAAGCATTGCAAGTGACCACAATCTGGAGCTTGCCCAGTTGCTTTCATTAAATAAAGGGTTGGATGAAAATTCCGTCCTTAAGCCTGGTCAAGAGCTGAATGTAACTGTTTTAAAGCCTTTCGTTGAAGTAGTTGTCGACCGTCAAGTATATGCTAAGGAAGAAGTGGCTTTCGAAAAAGAAGTCATTGAAGATCCTGCAATGCCTAAGGGTGATACTAAGAAAAAGCAGGAAGGCAAAGTTGGTATGAAGGGCATCACCTACTCACTGACTGAACAAAATGGCAGGGTAATCAAGAAGGAAGTCATCAAAGAATCTGTACTTGAGGAGCCTGTGAAGGAAGTTATCGTCAAAGGAACCAAGGTTATGCCTTCCCGTGGAGACGGTACATTTGCATGGCCGACGAATGGCGGTTACATCTCAAGCCGTCAGGGTTACCGCTGGAGCAGGATGCACAAAGGTATCGATATCGCTAGGCCGAGTAATTACACAATCAAGGCAGCGGATAACGGAACCGTAGTATATGCTGGCAACAAGGGCGATGGATATGGCAATAAAATCATTGTCGATCACAATAACGGCTACCGTACTATGTATGCTCACCTTGCATCCATCTCTGTAAACGTAGGTCAGACAGTTGCTCGCGGTTCACAAATCGGTGTTATGGGAAGAACGGGGAATTCCACTGGTATCCATCTTCATTTTGAAGTTTATCAAAACGGCAGGATTATTGACCCGTTGTCTAAATTAAGTAGATAAAATTGAAACATATAAAAAGGTCTCTAGCCAAACTAGAGACTTTTTTTATTACAGGTCCTCTTTGGTATAGTACTGATATAAGCCAGTTATTTTAATGTTATGGGCAGGATTGGTACAATTGGGAAGAGAAGAATAGAAGTTGTATAACAGAAAAATTCAGTTTTTCTCTGTTTTACAGTAAAATAGATAAGATAGCACTTTTAAAAAAGAGAAGATTTTTCATATACGAATGATAATATGTCTTTAAAAGGAGAATTGGTATGGAGAAAAAAATCCTGGTTGTAGATGATGAGAAACCAATTGCAGATATCCTGCAGTTCAATTTAAAAAAAGAAGGTTACGATGTTTACTGTGCATATGATGGAAATCAGGCGGTTGAAATGGTCGAGGAAGTACAGCCTGATTTGATCTTGCTTGATATCATGCTGCCTTTGCGCGATGGCATGGAAGTCTGCCGCGAAGTCCGCAAGAAGTATGAGATGCCAATTATCATGTTGACGGCAAAGGATTCAGAGATCGATAAGGTTCTCGGCCTTGAGCTTGGAGCAGATGACTATGTCACGAAGCCGTTCAGCACGAGAGAATTGATTGCAAGGGTAAAAGCGAATCTTCGCCGCCACCAGGCGAATGCAGTCAAAGAGGATGAGCAAGAGGAATCAAATGAAATTAGTGTCGGTTCTTTAACGATCCATCCGGATGCTTACGTTGTTTCCAAACGAGGAGAAACAATTGAATTAACGCATCGTGAATTCGAACTGCTCCATTATCTTGCCAAGCATATTGGACAAGTCATGACGAGGGAGCATCTTCTTCAAACGGTTTGGGGTTATGATTATTATGGCGACGTTCGTACCGTTGACGTTACTGTAAGACGTCTTCGTGAAAAAATCGAAGATAATCCTAGTCATCCAACGTGGATCGTGACAAGACGAGGAGTAGGCTACTATTTAAGAAACTCTGAGCAGGAGTAAGAACAGGGATGAAAAAAGTCGGTTTTTTTCGCTCCATACACCTTAAATTTGTGCTTATATATGTCCTGCTTATTCTCGTAGCGATGCAGATCATCGGAGTTTATTTTGTCCGCAAGCTCGAGACGACCCTCATTACGAACTACCAGGAATCTGTAAAATCCCGTGTCGACCTGCTGGTTTATGATATCCAGGAAGAACTTGTCAAGGAGCGCGGGAAAGAAGATCCTACTAAAGAGGAAGCAATCAGACTGATTTTAAAAGATTATAGGGCCACTGATATTTCAGAAATCCGGGTAATCGACGGGAGCAGCTTTAAGATCCTTGGGACATCTAATTCTAGCAATCAGGGGCTGGTTGGCCAGAGGACACCTGATGCCATGATTAAGCGTTCAATCATCTTGGACGCAGACGAAGACGTAATCCAGCTGGATCGGAAAACGGGAGAGAGGGTTTGGGTTCTGTCAACACCAATCATGCATAATAGTGAAGCGATAGGTGCTGTCTATCTTGTAGCCCAGATTAATAATATTTTTGAGCAGATGAATGATATCAATAAAATCCTTGCTACCGGTACGGCTATTGCGTTGGTTTTCACCGCGATTCTTGGAATCTTACTGGCACAAACAATCACCAGGCCGATATCCGATATGCGCAAGCAGGCGCTGGCGATGACACGCGGTAATTTTTCCAGGAAGGTTAAAGTGTATGGCTACGATGAAATTGGTCAACTCGCGATTACTTTTAACAATCTGACGAAGAAGCTGCAGGAGGCTCAGGCCACTACGGAAGGCGAGAAAAGAAAGCTCAGCTCCGTTATTTCCTATATGACGGATGGCGTCATTTCAACTGACCGCAAAGGGCGGATCATCCTGATCAATGATCCTGCTGAGCAAATGCTGGGTGTTTCACGTGAAACAGTGCTTTCACAGCCTTTGGTTTCCGTACTTGGATTGGATGAAAATTATAGCTTTGAAGATTTGCTTCAGGAAAAAGACTCTATCATCCTTGATTACAGTACGAAACGTAAACCATTTATCCTTCGTGCGAATTTTTCGGTTATCCAGAAGGAAAGCGGCTTTGTAAATGGATTGATTGCGGTTCTTTATGATGTTACTGAACAAGAAAAAATCGATTTGGAAAGACGGGAATTCGTTGCGAATGTATCCCATGAATTGCGGACTCCGCTGACAACTATGCGCAGTTATTTGGAGGCATTGGCTGATGGTGCATGGCGTGATGAGGAGATTGCCCCGAACTTCCTGGAGACCACCAGAGGAGAAACAGAGCGGATGATCCGTCTGGTTAACGATTTGCTGCAGCTTTCCAAGCTGGACAGTGTGGATTACCGTCTTTCAAAAGAGTGGGTGGACTTTCCGGTGTTCTTTAACCGAATCATTGATCGGTTTGAAATGACAAAGGAACAAAATGTAGCCTTTGTAAGGGAATTACCCAGTGAAGCCATTTTCGTAGAAATAGACGAAGACAAAATCACCCAGGTGCTGGACAATATCATTTCCAATGCAATGAAGTACTCACCAGAGGGCGGGACGATTACATTTAAGGTAAAAGAACTGGATGATCAGATTGTCGCAAGTATCTCAGATGAAGGTGTCGGCATTCCTAAGGATAATCTTGATAAAATTTTTGATCGTTTCTACCGAGTCGATAAGGCCAGGACACGAAAACTTGGCGGGACTGGTCTTGGACTGGCGATTGCCAAGGAAATGGTCAATGCCCATGGAGGAAAGATATGGGCGGACAGTGTGGAAGGGAAAGGAACAACCGTTCAGTTCACTCTTCCTTATGACCGGAGTGCAGAGGATGATTGGTCATGACATATGAAAATATAAAAACTGTTATTTTAACATTTCTCGTAGCATTAAGTGGTTTTTTAACATGGAATATCTGGACTTATCAGCCGGCCTATGAGCTAGTCAATAATCAAAGGACGGTAGAAGAAGTGAATATAGCCACTCAGAAGGAACTGAAGAAAATAGTCAAGCCACATCAGGTTATTT
This sequence comes from Mesobacillus sp. MER 48, assembly GCF_023714225.1. NCBI lineage: Bacteria > Bacillati > Bacillota > Bacilli > Caryophanales > Bacillaceae > Mesobacillus > Mesobacillus sp. MER 48. The sequence continues at coordinate 690,286 of NZ_JAMAUR010000003.1, read as the reverse complement.
ATCATGTGGGAGGCAAGCAGTTTGGGTCTGTGGATAATGCTTATATTGATGGGGTTATTGGTGTTATTGCAAAGTGGAAGTATTTTGATGTCGAAAAGTATCCTGGACGGGTCACTGAATTTAATGAGAAAATCGTCCAGGGAGACAACACCGAAATAATTTTTCCAGATGAGGTTCCTATCGAACTCTATAAAAGGGTATTGAATATTAACGAAAAGGATATCCCGAAATTTGATTTCGACCGGATTATCATCAATTCCGAGACACAGCAAAAGCAGGAAGGAATTGTCTACTTTTATTCGCAAAAAAACCAGGAAGTCTATGTCAGCAATGTCAGTCCAACCTATATAAATGATTTTACTGACAAATTCTATGAGTCTTCCAGAAGGCTGACTTCGTATTTCCTTTATACGGTATCTGATATCAAGAAGATCTATTTACCAACTGAAAAAGTTGAGATGGTCATGCACACTTATTATCAAAATCCTCTGGATTCAGACCTGTTCAAAGAAGCTCTTTTCACAGATCCAAGCTTTGTACAGCGAAGCGTGGTGGATGGCATTGAGGAATATACCGATGATGCCAGCAAAATGATTGTGGATACGCAGACAAATATGATTAACTATGTGAATCCTGTCCGGAGTGGGGATTCGGTCATCGGTACGAACAATGTTTTACAGAAAAGCATTGAGTTTGTTAACGAGCATGGCGGCTGGACGGAATCGTACCGTTACGTGTATAAGGACGATTTTAGCCAGAATGTCCTTTTCCGTCTGTACAGCAAGGAAGGATATCCTGTATTCAATCAGATCGGCATGTCGGAGATTTACCAGCAGTGGAGGCAATCGGAAATCAGCCGATATGTACGCCCTGGATTCCATCTGGAGCTCCCTTTGAATCCAGAAGTCGTAACGAAAACACTGCCATCCGGTTATCAGGCACTTGATTATCTTCAGCGAAAAAAAGATTTTAAACCAGCTTTGCTGCAGAATATGATGCCGGGTTACTATATGACGCAAGGGCCAGAGAATTCAGTGATTCTTCTTGAGCCAGGATGGTTCTATCTGTATGACCAGGAGTGGCGGCAGCTTATATGGGAGGAGGAATTGAATAATGGATTGGAGTAGGATTAAGACAATCTTTATTCTGACGTTCCTCGTCCTCGATATTTACCTTGTATATCAGTTCATGAATACGAGGGATGCAGCACAGTATGAAATCCCTCAGGAAGCCCCGCTTGAGGAAAAACTGAAGAATGATGATATCAGCTACGGTGAACTTCCTGAGGCGAAAAATAAAGAACAATATCTTAGCGTAAGGGCAAAGGTATTCACCACTGAGGAAACAGAGAAGTTCAAGGGACAGTCTATCAGTCTCGGGGATGGTACATCAATTGAAGCCAAGCTCGAAAAACCGCTGAAATTGACGAGTAAATTCCAGCCCGCTGAACTGTCTGCCTTTATAAAAGCGAATATTTTTGCCGGAGAGCAGTATAAGTTCTGGAGCAAAAATGATGAGGCCGGAACGATTACGTATTATCAGGAGCATAACCAAAAAACGTTTTACTATAACAGCAATGCAAAATTGACTTTCTATTTTAATGAAGATCTTGAAGTGACTTCGTACAAGCAGACCTATTTGGAAATCATTGATGAACTTTCGGATGCAGAGGAATTGCTGCCGCCGCTGAGAGCGCTGGAAACCCTCTATAAAAAAGGTTTGCTTAAGCCCAAAAGCAAAATTACCGACTTTGAACTGGGATATTCCACGCTGGTATCCCTGACAGCTTCCCATGTGGTGACGCCTACTTGGAGAATTGAAGTCAACGGCAAGGAAAACCTGTTTGTACATGCATTCGAAGGTCGGGTCATCCCATTGACAGACGGAGAAAATAAAACGACGGAGTGAAGAGATATGAGTCTGCATTTTAGTGTTCTCGCCAGCGGGAGTACGGGAAATGCGATCTATGTGGAGACGGAGGGCCAATCCTTTTTGGTAGATGCCGGATTGAGCGGCAAACAGATGGAGGCTTTATTCAAGCAAATCGGCCGCGACATGAAAGACCTCTCTGGTATATTAGTGACGCATGAACATAGCGATCATATAAAAGGCATAGGAATCGTTGCCCGTAAATATAAACTGCCAATCTATGCAAATGAAAAGACGTGGAAAGCGATGGACGGATTGATTGGGGAAGTCCCGCTGGACCAGAAGTTTTCTTTTAACATGGAAAGTGTCAAATCATTCGGCGGATTGGACATCGAGTCTTTTGGCGTTTCACACGACGCAGCAGAGCCGATGTTCTATGTATTCCATAAAGACGGCAAAAAATTGGTGCTGATTACTGATACAGGCTATGTCAGTGACAGGATGAAGGGAATCATCTCGAATGCTGATGCGTATGTGTTCGAGAGCAACCATGATGTCCAGATGCTGCGGATGGGAAGGTATCCATGGAGCGTCAAGCGCCGGATCCTGAGTGATTACGGCCATGTTTCGAATGAAGATGCCGCAGTCGCAATGAGCGAAGTAGCAGGAGATCAAACTAAACGGATTTATCTTGCCCATTTGAGCAAGGATAACAATATGAAGGACCTTGCAAGGATGTCAGTCGCGCAAACGTTAGAAGGCAAGGGAATCATTGTAGGCGAACAGTTCGATTTGATTGACACGGATCCAAAGACTCCGACGCCTCTTACTGCCATTTAAAGCGTTTATGGAAATAGATTTATAGGTAAAGGAGTAAAGGCATGAACGGCGTCTTTACTCCTTTTTCAATTATTAAAAAGGCTTATGATTTAGAAATTATCATGACAGGTAGTATAATATTTTGTATAAAAATGATTGTATTTATTGGTCAATGAAAGGATTGGTGGACTTTGGGTTATTACGATGATCAGGATTATCAAGGCAGGTATAAACCGCAAAACGGCAGGAAAGGCGGCTTTTTCTGGGCCAGCCTGGCAGGCGCAGTCATTGGGGCGTTATTGGTGATTTTCTCGATTCCCCTGTTATCGAACTTGGATGTGCTGCCATATAAGATTCAACCAAATAATCAATCAGCCGTAACAGATGAACAGAAGTCTGAAGACGATAAAGAAGATATTACTGCGAAAAAAAATGTTTCGATTGATGTTTATTCCCAGATTACCGATGCTGTCGACAAGGCCGGAGATGCGGTTGTCGGCATCACGAATATCCAGGAAAGCACGAACTTCTGGGGACAAACCCAGGAAGCAGGCGGAACAGGGTCAGGCGTGGTTTATAAAAAGGCAGGAGATAAAGCCTATATTGTCACGAATCATCATGTTGTTGCAGAGGCTTCTGAGCTTGAGGTCAGCCTTAGCGACGGGACAAAAATCCCAGCCAAACTTTTAGGAAGCGATATTTGGACGGATCTGGCGGTGTTGGAAGTGCCTGCGGAACAAATAAAGGTCGTAGCTGAGTTTGGGAATTCTGAGAAGCTGAAGCCTGGTGAACCCGTCATCGCCATCGGAAATCCGCTGGGCCTTACTTTTTCAGGATCCGTTACTCAGGGAATTATCTCAGGCCTGGAGCGTGCCATTCCGGTCGACGTCAACCAGGACGGGACTCCTGACTGGCAGGCTGAAGTGCTTCAGACAGATGCAGCCATCAATCCTGGCAATAGCGGCGGAGCCTTGATCAATATCGAGGGACAGGTCATTGGCATCAACTCGATGAAAATTGCCCAGAGTGCTGTAGAAGGAATCGGATTATCGATTCCTATCAATTACGCCGCTCCCATCATTGATGACCTTGAGAAGACCGGTGAAGTGAAAAGACCATTCATGGGCGTCGAATTGGCTTCTGTTAATGAGATTTCATCCTATCATCAACAGAATACATTGAAGCTTCCTAAGGAAGTGAATTATGGTGTTGCGGTCAGAGGCGTTGAGCCGAATTCCCCAGCAGACAAGGCTGGCCTGAAGGAATATGATGTCATTGTCGAAATGGACGGCGAGGAAATTCGTGATGTCGTCGATTTGCGAAAGCATCTGTATAACAAAAAGAAGGTCGGCGACGATATGCAGGTCAAGTACTACCGAGATGGCCAGCTGCAAGAAACAACAATGAAGCTGGGCGGAGAAACTTTATAGTCGTTGTCAATAAAAACAGGAGGCGAAAGCTTCCTGTTTTTTATGTTAAAATGGTCCTTGTGGATAAATTTAATAATGAATTTAAGCAAATGATAATCTTATAAAAAGAAGCAGAAAGGAAGAGAAAAATGAAGTATTGCTGCGCTGAACATGTAGAGTTGGCACTGGATGAGGCAGTTGATGAGTTTGAAGCTGCGCCTCAATTAACGAAGATAGAGGTTGTTGATAAGTCGGGGTTTGTCTGTGGATACTGTGGACAACCTGCTATATATATTGTGGCGAACGAATGATCGCCTACTAAATGTGGATATCGGTGTGAATATGTGGATAACTATTGTGGATAGATTGTTTGTAAACTGTTTGTAATCTGTTTGTAAAGTGGGGATGCCTGTGAATATCTCAATCGTGACGGTTGGCAAATTGAAAGAAAAATACCTCAAACAGGGAATAGAAGAATATCTTAAACGACTCGGAAGCTACGCAAAAGTAGACGTTTTCGAAGTGCCAGATGAAAAAGCGCCGGAGGAATTAAGTGATACTGAAATGGCCCATGTCAAGCAAAAAGAAGGAGAGCGCATCCTCTCTAAAATTGGCCAGGATACCTATGTCATCGCCCTGGCCATTAACGGCAAGCTGAAATCCTCCGAAGAACTTGCAGACAGCCTGGACAAACTCGCCACCTATGGGAAAAGTAAAATCGCCTTTGTTATCGGCGGGTCTCTGGGACTGAGCGATGAAGTGTTGAAAAGGGGGGATGAACAGTTATCTTTTTCAAAAATGACCTTTCCACACCAGCTGATGAGGCTGATATTAGTGGAACAGATTTATCGTGCATTTCGGATTAATCGGGGTGAACCGTACCATAAGTAAATGAGGTTTTTTAAGAGCTGTCCAATAAGCCTTTTTGAAGTGAATTTATGCGAAATTGAAAAGCAGAAATGTTGTTAAAACAACGTTTCTGCTTTCGCTATTTCTGCATTTTTTGTTAAATCCCTTTTTAAACGAAAATTTATATACATCGGAAGTTTATATACGAATTATATAGAAATAAGTGAGGCAACTGTATGTCCAGATCACATACATATGTTTGGTAAGTATTCTATCGAAGTAAATTGTATTTGCTTTTAAGGGTTATTTAAAAGGAAAGAGTAGCCCGATGAATTTCGGTCGACATAAAAAAGTAATTCAAGAGTACATATGATACCTGCAGCTCAACATCCTTTTTCAAGTGTCCTAACTACAGCTATACAGGTTTCAATTAGGCAGTTCACTTTCTATTTCTACCACTTTTCAATTTGAATTGTCATATGATGCACGTTAAATTCATCATGAAGTAATGTTTGAATTTTACGCAATACGACCTGTTCATCTACATCTTGTCCTACGCTTACGTGACATGTTAATGATGGAAAATCAGATGTAATAGACCAAATATGAAGGTCCGTTACTCTTATTACTTCTTTTACAGATAATAATTTTTCTTCAATTTTGTCTTTATTTAAATCTTCTGGAGCACCTTCCATTAAAATATGAAAAGAGTCGCGCGTTACGCGATATCCACTAATAATAATTAAAATAGCCACAATGATACTAGCAATTGGATCGGCTAGATTCCATTGGAAAAATAAAATAAGTAATGCAGCTGTAATCGCGCCAACAGAGCCAAGAATATCACCAATAACATGTAAAAATGCACTCTTTACATTTAAATTTTCATTATCGCCTTGATTTAAAATAAATGCCGCCGCAATATTTACCACTAGACCGAGAACAGCTACTATTAGCATGCCTGTACTCGCAACAGTTGGAGGTGCTGAAAAACGTTTTACAGCTTCAAAAAAAATATAGATAGAAATTGCAATTAACGTTAAACCGTTTATAAATGCTGCAAATATTTCAAAGCGTCGGTATCCAAATGTTTTTTGCCCTGATACAGCACGTTGACCAATAATAAGTGCTGCATAGCTAAGCCCTAATGCCGCAGAATCACTCAGCATATGCCCTGCATCTGATAAAAGTGCCAGGCTATTTGTCATAAACCCGCCAATAACTTCAACAATCATAAATGATGTTATAAGTAAAAACGTCCACATGATTACTTTTCGATTGTTATTTTCGCTTTGTTGTTGCCCATGATTATTATAATGCTCCATAATTTGAATACACCTTCCTTGACCTATTATATCCATTTTAAATGATTTCATTTATAAAGCCATTGTTCCAGGCCCTGCGCATATCACTGATTAATGTTCAAGTTGAAAATCCATTAGCCTACGACAATGCTTTAGATAACTCGCATATAACAGGGGATTATGAAGACTAGCTAGCTGCAAATGAAGCTTCGTTGGTTTTATCTTGAAGTGCTGTATAAAAACTGCCTTTAGCCATGTTAGGGTGAACCTTACCATAAGTAGTTGAGGTCTAGATGTGTAAAATAGTAACAATGCCAAATAAGCCAAGTTATGAATAATAACTCGGCTTATTTGGCCATCTATCTTGTTGCTCAAATGTTGTACCTGGGTTATTTTAAATAGATATCAACCCATTATCTGGATCTTTCTAATTCTTTATAAAGGATTTTTATAATAAATAGCGAAAGAATGGAACCTACAAGTAAAAGTGCCATATCCCACTGGGCATCCCATATGTCTCCCTGCATCCCTAAAAAATCTTTTGTGACTTTCCCTTCTTTCCCTATTTTTGCACTTGCCCACTCAATGATTTCGTAGAAAGCCCCGATTGCTAGGGTTATACATAAAGCAATAAAATTTGTGGTTTTACTTTTCGATAAAGCCGTTTTCCTTAATAATATCTCTATTATCACTATCACAATAGACCCCTTAAGAAAATGACCAAACCGATCGTAGTGGTTTCTCTGTAAATCAAAATAATCTTTGATCCATGTAAAGAGTGGAACTTTTGAATAAGAATAATGCCCCCCTACAAACGTCAAAATGACAAGAAAGGTAATGATGACATAGGAAACAGTGGTGAGGCGAAACTGATTATATGTTAATACTAAAAACAGTATTGCCAATATTGAAGGTAAAACCTCCACCAACAAAACCATATATCCTTCTTCCGGTTTAATCAGGGACCAAATAAGTACAAGTAAAACAACCAATAACAAGAAAAAATGAATCGAAGAACTATTCATTTTATGTGACATTCAAATCACTCCATGAAAAACAAGTTGCATTTAGTATTTGCTTAACATTTATGTATTATAGAAAATGGGATGAGTTTTAAATTATATAACCTCATGTAGTAGATTGCAGTGAACTATACCATAAAGGATTGGAGTTTTATTTTTAAAAAAAGTGCAGTTGCTGAATGTCACAAATGGGCTAGGGAAAATTCACTAAATATAAAATAAAGAAGGTAGGAATCCTATATGCATTCAATAAACAAGATAGGCAATAGTTTTTGGTATATCACTCCAGTTTCGCTGACCGACCGGCCAATTTTAGGGATGGTTGTGGGCAAGAAAAAGACCTTAATGATTGATGCAGGCAACTCGGAGGACCATGCAAATTATTTTCTGGAAGAACTTTTAAAAAGGGGAATCCCTGATCCTGATATGGTCGTTCTTACTCACTGGCATTGGGATCATATTTTTGGGCTTTCAGCATTCCCTAAAATAGTTTCTATTGCTTCCAAAGAAACGAAACAAGAAATGGAGAAGCTAATCCCGCTTTCATGGTCAGATGAAGCATTAGATGCACGAGTTAGGGAAGGATCGGAAATTGAATTTTGTGCGAAAGCAATCAAGGAGGAATTCCCGGATCACAGGGATATTACCATTGTCTTGCCGGATTTAACGTTTGAAAAACGCGTTGAAATCGACCTTGGGGGTGTAACTTGCGTCGTACAGCACGTTGGAGGAGATCACGCTGCTGATTCAGTAGTCGTGTATATTAAAGAAGAAAAGATCCTCTTTCTTGGTGATTGTATTTATCCAGATATTTTTTCCGAAAAACAAAACTACACAATTAATGAAACGATGCGTCTTTTGAATGAATTAGAAGCATTTGACGCAGAAACATATATACTTTCGCATCAAAGGGCTATTTCGAAAGCTGAATTTAATAAGGAAGCTGCTAAGCTAAGAACCATTGCCAAATATACAGATAGTTGCCTTGGTGATCGGCAAAAAATCATTGAAGAATACGAAAAGCATGTAAAAAGGGAACTTACAGAAGATGAAATAGAAACAATTGCCGACTTTGTAAATGGTTATTAGATAAGGATTCGGTCAGCAATGTAGGTATGAATATCGTTACTGGACAAGAGAGTAGTAATTGTACTGCTCTCTTTTTTATTGAGTTATAGGGATGGTTCATTAAGTTATTCACATTAAACACTTCCATTACATAATTTAAAGAATAGATTAATTACAATGGAGGTGAATTTAATGAAGGAGCCGACTATTATGTACCATGATAAAAGCCCCTTTATAGCTTATTATGAAAATGTGCTAAACGAGGAAGAATGTAAAGAACTGATAGATTTAGCCAAAGGAATACTAAAACCGTCAGCTGTTGTCGGAGACTCGAAAAAGTCATTTTCAAGTGCACGGAAGTCAGAACATGCCTGGTTACATCACAATATCAACGAAAATGTTCTGCACATATCTGAGCGGATTGCTTCCATTGTAGGGCAGCCACTTAATTATGCGGAGAAGCTGCAAATTGTCAGATATCAACCTGGTGGTAAGTTCAATACGCATTTGGATACTTTTCAATCCTCTGGCAAACTTGGGAGAGAGTACTTACTTAAAGGTGGGCAACGAACCTATACAGCACTTCTTTACTTAAATAGTGTGGATGCTGGAGGAGAAACCTTCTTTCCTGCTCTTTCTCTCGATATTACCCCAATCCAGGGAAACTTATTGGTTTTTGAAAATTTTAGTAAAGAAACAAATCAAGTCCATTTACTCTCAAAGCATGGATCCCGTCCTTTAATAGCTGGAGAGAAATGGATTGCGACCCTATGGTTTCGAGAAAAACCACAGTATTGAATATAAACTATAGAAGAGATACTGTGTCAAAACAGTATCTTTAACTTTTTTTGCCATTTTTAAGGCGAAGAAGGAGTAGGCTATATGGAGACAATTGCTTTTATAATCATCATACCTGCCGGGTCCGTTAGATTACGTCGAATTATGTCAGCGCTTGGTATATAACCTCCATCTTTAGCGGAAACTTACTAAAAGAGGACTATTGCCTGTATGATTTGGGGGTTATTTCATTGAGTTACCAGGATTATTGGAAGCAAATAACTGAAAAAAATGATGAGATGACAAAGTTAATCTCCTCATATTGGCATCAATACTCCGATATGGGGAACTGGCAGTTCTGGATGGTTTTGGCTTTTTTGCTGCTGCCATTGATCTTATTGTATTTTTTACTCGATCGAAAAAGATTATTTGAGATTTTTTTCTTTGGTTATACGGTTCATATCCTATGGACATACGTCGAACAGGTCCTTGCAAATTACAGTCATTTTATTCATACATACTTTCTCTCGCCCTGGTTCCCTCCAGCTCTTAGTATGACAGCCTCTGCATTGCCAGTGGGTTTTTTGCTTGTATATCAATATTGTACGAATCATCATAAGAATTTTTATGTTTATTCCGCGTTGCTAAGCGCTGTTTTTGCATTTGTCTTTGCTTCTTTCGAAAAGTATATGGGTTTGGTGAAAATCGAGAGAGGCATGCATCAATTTTATATTTTTCTTATAGACATCGCTATTGCGTACACTGCTTATTGGTTTACAAAGTTTATGCTGAAATTCAGGGATAAATGAACGAGGAGTTAATCCAACTACAACCTCTAGCAGAAAGGCCGGTTCTCTTACGAATCCGTCCTTTTAATATAATCGGACAATCCCCTGGGAAATTCACGGAAGGGCAGTGGGAGCAGATAATGGAATACATAAACCTGTTGTTATAAACCAATTCAATTTTACGATTTCTGTTTTCAAACAGGATAAATTAAACTAGCTGAACTATTTTATATAAGTTCGGCCTTTTCTTTGTATAAAACCAAAATGTTTTTTCCTGACCAAGTAATCGCTGTAATCTATACCCTTATGCTTTTTGGAGCTCTAACTATAGTTCTGTTATTTCAATATAGGCTCTTAAAATTCCCTTTGTGTAAACGGGGATTTATCGGGCTTTGGCGGCCAATAAAACCGTTGGGAAGACTTCACACTTTTTTACAGTGGCAAAATAGTTTATAATTATCAGTAAATAGTAGAAATTTTAATCCTCAAATCATTATAATAGATTATGTTACGGTTTTAACAAAGGCAGAAGGTGTGTCCCAATCCGACGCGCCTACTCAAATATATGGGACAAGGAAGGATAAAATGAGCAACGTACAGAAAGCTACAGACGTTATCTTAATTGGTGCCGGAGTCATGAGTGCGACGTTGGGGTCATTACTGAAAGAGTTAGCACCAGAGTGGGAAATCAAAGTTTTCGAAAAACTTCCTTCAGCAGGTGAAGAGAGCTCCAATGAGTGGAATAACGCGGGTACTGGACATGCAGCCCTTTGTGAGTTGAACTATACACCTGAAAAACCTGATGGATCGATCGATATAACTAAGGCCATCAATGTAAATGAACAATTTCAGCTTACAAGACAATTTTGGTCTTATCTTGTAAAGAGCAATTTAATTCGCAATCCCCAGGATTTCATTAGGCCGCTGCCACATATGAGCCTGGTAGAAGGCGAGAAAAATGTTACCTTCTTGAAAAAACGATTTAAAGCGCTTTCAGCTATTCCGATGTTTGAGGGAATGGAGTACTCAGAGGACCCAGAGAAGCTCAAGGAGTGGATTCCTTTAGTCATGGAGGGCCGCACATCTAATGACCCGATTGCAGCAACCAAAATTGACTCGGGAACAGATGTTAACTTTGGCGCCTTGACGCGGATGTTATTTGAGCATTTGGAGAGCAAGAATGTTGAGATTAACTATAAGCATAGTGTGAAGGATATCAAACGTGCCAGCGATGGGACATGGGAAGTCAAGGTGAAAAACCTTGATAGCGGCAAAGAGGAACTCCATAAAACCAAGTTCGTCTTCATCGGAGGCGGTGGAGGAAGCCTGCCATTGCTGCAAAAAACAGGCATTCCTGAATCAAAGCAGATTGGCGGATTCCCTGTGAGCGGCTTATTCTTGGTTTGCAACAACCCTGAAGTTGTCGAGCGACACCACGCAAAAGTTTATGGAAAAGCGAAGGTGGGAGCACCACCGATGTCTGTGCCGCACCTGGACACAAGATTCATCGATAACAAAAAGTCCTTGCTGTTTGGACCTTTTGCAGGCTTCTCGCCTAAATTCCTGAAGACAGGATCTAATTTGGATTTGATTGCTTCTGTAAAACCGAATAACGTCATGACTATGCTTGCTGCAGGAATGAAGGAGATGGCTTTGACGAAATACCTGATTGAACAAGTGATGCTTTCCCATGAAAAGCGCATGGAAGAACTGCGCGAATTCATTCCGAACGCCAAGAACGAGGACTGGGGAGTCGTAGTCGCGGGACAACGTGTACAAGTCATCAAAGACACAGATTCCGGCAAAGGCACACTACAATTCGGCACAGAGGTCGTAAGTGCTTCGGATGGCTCTGTTGCTGCATTACTGGGAGCATCCCCTGGTGCATCAACTGCTGTAAACGTCATGCTTGAAGTGCTGGAAAAATGCTTCCCAGAAAAAATGTTCGAATGGAAAGATAAAATTAAGGAAATGGTCCCTTCGTATGGAGTATCTTTAGCGGCCAATCCCGAACTATTCCATGAAATCCATGAATCCACAGCACAAACGCTGGGATTGAGCGATAAAGAGCGAGTTTACAGCTGATTTATTTTAAATGGATAATAAATCAAAACCTTCAATCCAGGGTGGGATTGGAGGTTTTTTTGTTGGTTAGAGATTAATCAGGCATTTGCCTGGGAGGGGGGATAATTGGGATATACGTTCGTTATTTTGACAGGTTTGTGGGTGATGGGCGGAAAGTTGTCAAGAAAGCGTCGTTATTTTGACAGGTTTGCAGTTGATGAGCGGAAAGCTGTCAAGAATCCGTCGTTATCTTGACAGGTTTGCGGGTGAAGAGAGTAAAGCTGTCAAGAAACGGTCGTTATTTTGACAGGTTTGCGGGTGAAGAGAGTAAAGTTGTCAAGAAAGCGTCGTTATTTTGACAGGTTTGCGGGTGAAGAGAGTAAAGCTGTCAAGAATTTTGACAGGTTTGCGGGTGAAGATCGTAAAGTTGTCAAGAAACCCTCGTTATTTTGACAGGTTTGCAGGTGTAGAGAGTAAAGTTGTCAAGAAACCCTCGTTATTTTGACAGGTTTGCGGGTGAAGATCGTAAAGTTGTCAAGAAACCCTCGTTATTTTGACAGGTTTGCAGGTCTAGAGAGTAAAGTTGTCAAGAAAGCGTCGTTATTTTGACAGGTTTGTGGGTGATGGGCGGAAAGTTGTCAAGAAACCATCGTTATCTTGACAGGTTTGCGGGTGGCGAGCATAAAGTTGTCAAGAAACCCTCGTTATTTTGACAGGTTCGGAGATGGAGAGCGTAAAGCTGTCAAGAAAGCGTCGTTATTTTGACAGGTTTGTGGGTGAAGAGAGTAAAGCTGTCAAGAAACGGTCGTTATTTTGACAGGTTTGCGGGTGAAGATCGTAAAGTTGTCAAGAAAGCATCGTTATTTTGACAGGTTTGCGGGTGGCGAGCGTAAAGCTGTAAAGAAAACCTGTCAGCCCACAAAAAAAACCGCTCCACTGCCATCAATCCAGGCAGTAAAGCGGCTTCCTATTAGTTACGAATCAAGTAATCAAACGCACCTAATGCTGCGGTTGCACCTGATCCCATTGAAATGATGATTTGTTTGTATGCACTGTCCGTGCAATCGCCAGCAGCGAAAACGCCAGGCAGGTCTGTGGCACCTTGCTTGTCTACGACAATCTCACCGAAGCGAGTGCGTTCAAGCGTGTCACCGAGCCATTCTGTGTTTGGTACGAGACCGATTTGTACGAATACCCCTTGTAATTCAACATGGTGTTCTTCGCCTGATGCACGGTCAATGTACGTAATACCGTTCACTTTGTCAGTTCCGGTAATTTCGCTTGTTTGTGCGTTTGTCACTACTGTGACGTTTGGAAGGCTGTGCAGGCGATCTTGTAGAACAGCATCAGCTTTGAGTTCAGGATTGAACTCGATCACTGTTACATGCTTTACGATACCTGCAAGGTCGATTGCTGCTTCAACGCCAGAGTTTCCTCCGCCGATGACAGCTACATCTTTTCCTTCGAACAATGGTCCATCACAGTGAGGGCAGTAGGCAACGCCTTTGTTCTTGAATTCAGCTTCTCCTGGTACGTTGACATTGCGCCAGCGGGCACCAGTCGAAATGATGACAGTTTTACTCTTCAGGACTGCACCATTTTCAAGTTCCAGCTCGATAAGGTCTTTTTTCTCCAGGCGTGTGGCACGCTGAAGGTTCATGATATCGACGCCATACTCTTTCACATGCTCTTCAAGGCTGGCAACAAGCTTAGGGCCTTCAGTGTGCTTGACACTGATGAAGTTCTCGATGCCTAAAGTATCCATTACCTGGCCACCGAAGCGCTCAGCAACGATCCCTGTACGGATGCCTTTTCGCGCTGCATAGATGGCTGCACTTGAACCAGCTGGTCCGCCGCCAACAACAAGGACATCATAAGGATCTTTGTCCGCCAATTCGGAAGCATCTGGACCAGAACCCAATTTTGCAAGAATCTCCTCAAGGGACATACGTCCGCTTCCGAATGGCTCGCCATTCAGGAATACCGTTGGTACGGCCATGATATCCTTGCTTTCAACTTCTTCCTTGTACGCTGCACCATCAATCATGGTATGTGAAATGCCAGGATTCAAAGTGCTCATCACGTTCAAGGCTTGTACTACATCAGGGCAATTGTGGCAGCTAAGGCTGACATATGTCTCAAAACGATATTCGTCCTTGATCGCTTTAATTTGGTCAATGACTTTCTGATCAACTTTTGGCGCTCTGCCGCTGACCTGGAGCAGGGCAAGGACTAATGAAGTGAATTCATGTCCTAAAGGAATGCCCGCAAAAGTCACTCCAGTGTCTTCACCGACACGGTTGACACTAAAGCTAGGTGTTCTATTTAATTCGGCATGCTCCACTTTAATATGGGATGACATTGTTGCCAATTCATCGACTAAAGCCAGCATGTCTCGTGATACATCATCCGATCCTGCGCTAACTTTAAGCAGCACATCGCCCTCCATCATTTGAAGATATTGGGCTAATTGTGCCTTAATTTCTGCATCTAATAACATGGGAGTGTTCCCCTTAAATCTTTCCTACAAGATCAAGGCTTGGCTTAAGAGTTTCGCCGCCTTCTTTCCATTTAGCAGGGCAAACTTCGCCTGGGTTGTTGCGTACATATTGAGCTGCTTTCAGCTTGTTTACTACCTGGCTAGCGTCACGGCCGATTCCGCCTGCGTTGATTTCAACAGTCTGGATAACGCCGTCTGGATCGATGATGAAAGTTCCGCGCTCTGCAAGACCATCTTCTTCATTCAATACATCGAAGTTGCGAGTAAGTCTTTGAGATGGATCGCCAATCATGATGTACTCGATTTTGCTGATTGCTTCAGAGTGGTCGTGCCATGCTTTGTGAGTGAAGTGTGTATCAGTTGATACAGAATATACTTCTGCTCCCATTTCTTTTAATGTAGCATATTCGTTTTGCATGTCTTCAAGCTCTGTAGGGCATACGAAAGTGAAGTCTGCTGGGTAGAATACAACTACGCTCCACTTGCCTTTGAAGTTTTCTTCAGAAACAGTGATGAATTCTCCGTTGTGGAATGCGTTTGCTGTGAATGGTAAAACTTGAGTACCGATTAATGCCATGATTAATTTCCTCCTTAAAATGGTTGAATTATTTTTGAAATAGTTTTCCTGAATGAATTCAGTTAACTATTCGGTAAACTAGAATAATTCTAATACAGTAACGATTATTATATAAAACTTATTAAGTGTCAAGTGATAAACACCGGTTTTTAGTTCTTAATAATTATTTCAAAAAAAAGATAGATTTATACAGCATTGCACTAGATTAGCTTGTCCAACTTTTCCTTGTGTAATGAATTCCTCATTGAACTTCTGTATAGTAATAAGTAGATGAAAAATTCTGAAAAGGAGGAATTAGATGGTCTCTATTGAGAATAAGCACCCTTTTCCTTATCCTTTTGGTGAACAGGATGTATATAGATATTCTAACAATGCGGTACCATTAAATCCACCAATTGCCATCGAAGTGACAAAATCTTATTTAGAGGACATCAAGCTGAAGAGAGAATTGCTGATAAATCACCCCAAACGCTGTTACCACTCCATGCCACATACATTGGATGCCCAGTGGGAAGTGTTGGATTTAATCCTGCACCAGCTGGCCAGTTTCTATCCTGAGAACTACCAGCTTGTTGCAAACAATGACCATTGGATTTTCACTAACCAGTTAACAGGTGAGAATCATTCCTTCATATTTGGAAATCAGGCAACACTGGACGTTGAACCGCTGGATTTTGTCGGCCGGCATGTGCAGGAAGATTTGATCCTGATGATGCAGCGGGACGGGGATTTATTTCTGGATGCAGGTCAGCTCTGCTTTCCAGCCAATTGGTCGTTGTATTTTGATGCTGGAATGTCGTTCAAAGAAATCCATACGCCAATTCCCGGGTTCAAGTATGGATCACTTGATGAGCGCATTCTCCAGTTTTTAATGAGAATCGAGGCAGGCAGTCCATGGTGGAGGAAAAATTGGTCACTTATGGCAGGGGACCGGCTGGATACCTCGCTTGAAACATTCGCTGAATGGGGCAAGGCCCGAAAAAATGTGACAAAAGAAAATGCAGGTGAACTGGTCCACTTGCGGGTAGAAGTACAGAAACTTTTCCGGCTGCCAAAAAGCAATGGGATTTTATTTACCATCCATACACATATGCTGCCCCTTGAATCACTCATCCAGCATACCCCATGGCTAAAGCAATTTTCGGCAATCTTGAAGGAACTTCCTGAATTCATCGCAGAATATAAAGGTATTTCCTTGTACCGGAACTCGGTCCTTGAATATCTGGAGGTGGAACTGAAAAAGAGATGAGTGAAAGCAGCTTTAAAATAGTGAGTGGGAAAAGAAAATTCTTGTTTTGTACGGATTCGGGGGGTGCCGGGGATTTTTACGACCTTTTACAACAGGCATTGTCTGAAAAAATCCCTTTTGATTTTCATATTTTCGCTGAGGGACAGGAACCCATGCTGAAAACCTGGTTCTGCACGCAAAAAATGGGGACCTACCTATACATATCCGGTTCGGCGGAATTTGTGAAAATGGTAAAGGAGCTGGCATTTGAAACAGGTTTTTCCGAACAGGAAATACAGACTGCAACAAAGGTTTTTTTACCGAAAAAATTAATATGCTGTACTTGTCATGGCGAGAATGAAGCCTGGGAAAACCAGATTGTCATATGCAGGCTCTGTGGGCAGGAACTCGAGGTTTCGGATCATTATTCCCGCCGTTTGGATGCTTACTTGGGATATGTAACGATCAAATGAGACAGGGGGACTGAGATTGCAGCAGGGCAATACAATACAAGTACGAGTGAAATCTATAAAAATGGAAACGGAAACCATTAAAAGGTTCACCCTGGAAGCAGTGAACGGCGTCAAGCTCCCGCTCTTTGGCGGCGGCTCCCATATAATCACTTATTTGCCGCAGCCTTCAGGCATAATGGAAAGACATTATTCAGTTTTTAACCTTTCAGAGCCAGGTGTCATGGAGATCGCCGTACGTCTGGCCGAGCCTTCAAATGGCGGCTCCGCTTACTGGCATCATAGTGTCATTGAAGGGGATATTGTTAAGATCAGTTATCCGAAAAACCATTTTCCAATGAGTTTTCAAGCTAAACACCATGTTTTTTATGCAGCCGGCATTGGGATCACGCCTTTTTTATCAATGATGGCTGAACTCGCCGAAAAGAACCAATCTTTCGAGCTGCATTATGGAGCGAAAACAAAGGAACAATGCGCTTTTTACAATGCGTTAAGGGAACGTTATCCAGAGCAATGCTATTTTTATTTTTCAGAGGATGAGAATTCTAATAGATTATCTCCAGCTTCTCTTCAAGATCACCGGATTGGGACCCATGTATATTTTTGCGGGCCTGAAAACATGATTGAAGAATTCACCGAAACGGCAAAAAGCTATGGATATCCTTCTTTCAATATTCATTTCGAGCGATTTGCTCCATCCGAGAATAGAGAAGCCAGGCCATTTACCGTGACTCTGCAAAATAGCGGAATGCAGCTGGAAATTCCAAAGGATCGTTCATTGCTGGATGTGATCCGTGAAAATGGAATCAATCTGCCTTTTTCCTGCAAGGTTGGCGGCTGTGGGACATGCGAAGTGAAAGTAGCAGAGGGGGAAGTCGCCCATTTCGATTCCTTCCTCACTGAAGAACAACAACGTACAAATCAGTCGATTCTATGCTGTGTTTCCCGGGGGGAAAGGCATTTAGTATTAGATTTATAGAAACTAGAAAACCGCACCTTATTCCAGATGCGGTTTTCTACTTGTTATGATTCTTGCTAGTATCAAGCTAATTCTGCTTTCTTTTCAGATTGGTCAACTACAGCGGCTCCTACGACGTCCCCGACGACATTGGAAGCCGTCCCGGCCATGCCGATGATCGCATCGACGCCAGCGATCAGTGCGATGACTTCAAGCGGCAGGTCGAACATCGTCAGTACCACTGACAGGGTGACAAGCCCTGCTGCAGGAATGCCTGCTGTTCCGATGGAAAGCAATGTACCAACAAGAATGATGGTAACGAAATCAACCAGCGAGAAATTGGCACCAGTGACATTGGCGGCAAAAACAATCGATGCACCCATTCTTAGTGCTCCGCCATCAGAGTTGAACACAGCGCCAAGCGGCAAACTGAAGTTCACCATCTTCTCGGAAATTCCAGCCTTTTTCGCACTTTCGATGGCTACTGGAAGGGAAGCGATGCTGCTCGAAGTAAAGAAAGCCGTTGTATATGCATCCTTCGTGTTCGCGAAAAAGCTCCTGACCGGGATCTTGAACAGTTTAAGAGTCCCGCTGTACACGAAAACCCAGAGGATGATGATTCCAATATAAAAAACCGCTGTAAATTCCAGTAGTGACGTTAATGTATCCCACCCTTGTGTGCCAAAAGTGGATGCGCTGATGGCAAAAATACCGATCGGTGCGTAAAGAAGGATTCCCTTTAAAATCCTGAAGAACAGCTCATTGGCTGCCTCAAGGAAAGTTTGCAGCTGTACCCCGTATTGCTGGGTTTTCTCCTCACCGGAAAACCTCATTCCTGAAATCGTGAAGCCGATGATGATCGCCAGAAACAGAATCGCCATCAAGTTCCCGGTTGTGAAAGCTGAAAAGAAATTATCAGGGACGATGCTGAAAATGACATCAGAAATGGATGGTGTCGCAGGTTTCTCTACGGTCGTATTCGGGAGTGTCAAGGATTCCCCGGGATTGATCCATAACGCAAGACCCAGACCAATCAACACAGCCGCAGCAGTTGTTGCCCCATAATACAGGATCAATTTACCTCCGGTCCTGCCAAGCTGTGCAGGGTTCATTTGATTGACTGCCAGCACAACCGTCAAGAACACTACTGGAGTAGCAATAAGACTAAGAAGCTTGATCAACAGCGTGCCAAATGGCTTCAAGAACTCCGCATCAGCCCCCAGCAGAACACCAGCTAATATCCCCAGAACAAAGCCGATGGTCATTTTTAAAATAAATGATGAATTTTTGTATGAATTCCATAGATTCACTTTATGTACCGCCTCTTTTTGTGAAATTGTTTTTCTTATAACCCCTATAAGAATGAAGAAAATGCACTTAATTATAAACTACACCTGTTAACTGAAACAGACAATAGTGAAATTGGAAAGAGTGTCCAGAAAAGTAATGCTAGTTGAAGAATCGGACTTTGATGAATCTTTAATAAAAAAAGCTCGTTTTGTCTATTAACCAACTATTTTGGACATTTGTGTTCAATAATTCGGCGAGATTAGTCGGAATTTTTAGATAACTAATTGAAGGGAAATTTGAGAGATTAGTTAATTAGTAATAGGTAGGGGATTTATAGATACTTACTCACTCTTTTTACTGAAGGAGGTGCCAAATTTTAAGACAAAGGAGTGAGGTTTTATATTATTCAAAATTGAGAGGATGACGCTTAGGAATGAAGAGGTATTTCCCAAGGTTTTTACTCACGGTAGTAGCATTTGTTTTAATTTTATCAACATTTGGTTTTGGAGCAGCGGCAAATGAAGGAACAGCTTCCAGGGCGAAATTGACTGAATTGCCGTTAGCGGAATTGTTCGGGGATATAGAACTTTCCTCCAAACGGCCGACATCAGTCATTGTTGAACTGAAAGCAGAATCGATTGTTGAAGCGAAGCATAAAGGAAAGAAGCAAACGAAGGCGAGCCTGAAAACTGAAAGAAACAAAGTTATTGGAGCACTTAAGAACTCGGTGAAAGGGGCGGAAGTGAATAGGGAATACGATTATGTATTTTCAGGATTCTCAGCAAAGCTTCCAGCGAATGAAATTATTAAATTGATGGCGCTTCCTGGCGTCAAGGCGGTCTATCCGAATATTCATTACACTGCTGAAGTCATCTCTGCAGAGAAAGTTTCCGCGGAGGAATTCAGTCCGAACATGATGAACAGCGCTCCATTTATTGGTGCGAACGAAGCGTGGGATGCCGGGTACACAGGTGAGGGTGTGACGGTAGCAGTCATCGATACGGGTGTTGATTACACTCATCCTGATCTTGCGCATGCATTTGGTGAGTACAAAGGGCATGATTTCGTTGACGATGATAATGACCCAATGGAAGGTGCGGGCCAATATCACGGAACTCACGTATCAGGTACAGTAGCGGCGAATGGTGCGATAAAGGGGGTTGCTCCAGATGCGAAATTATTGGGCTATCGAGTTCTTGGTGCGGAAGGCGGTACAACAGAAGATGTAGTGGCAGGGATTGAAATGGCTGTTCAAGATGGTGCAGACGTCATGAACCTGTCTCTTGGAAACTCACTGAATAACCCTGACTGGGCGACTTCCATTGCGCTGGATTGGGCAATGGCTGAAGGTGTAGTAGCAGTCACTTCCAACGGAAACTCTGGTCCTAATAACTGGACAGTTGGATCCCCTGGTACCTCCCGTGAGGCAATTTCTGTAGGGGCGACACAATTGCCTTACAATCAATATAAAGCTTCAATCTCCACATCTGAGGGCGCGGATTACCCGACAGCTAAAGTTATGGGTTTCCCATCAGATAAAGAATTACTTGCATTGAATGATGATGAATACGAGTTTGTGTTTGTGGGAAAAGCCTACCCAGAAGACTTTAATGGCAAGGACCTTACTGGAAAAATCGCGTTAATCAGCCGTGGTGACTTAGCGTTCGTTGACAAAGCTGAAAATGCCAAAAAGGCTGGGGCAGTCGGTGCTATTATTTTCAACAATATTCCTGGTGAGCATGCGGATGTTCCTGGAATGGCCATACCGACAATTAAAACCGAACTTTCGGATGGCCAAAAGCTGCTTGAAGAATTAAAAGCAGGTAATAATAAAATTTCATTTAATATAGAGTTTGATAAGGAAATCGGCGAAACAATGGCCGCCTTCTCTTCCCGCGGCCCGGTTACCCTGACATGGATGATCAAACCGGATGTTTCGGCTCCAGGCGTGAATATCGTAAGTACTTACCCAGGTAATGGATACGCATCATTACAAGGCACGAGCATGGCATCTCCTCACGTAGCAGGTGCTGCAGCATTGCTGTTAGAAAAGAACCCGGAATGGAGTACCGAAGATGTAAAGGCTGCATTGATGAACACTGCAGCTGATGTCATTGACCCTGCTACGGGTAAAGTTTATGCCCATAACACGCA
Organism: Mesobacillus sp. MER 48; assembly: GCF_023714225.1. Taxonomy (NCBI): domain Bacteria; kingdom Bacillati; phylum Bacillota; class Bacilli; order Caryophanales; family Bacillaceae; genus Mesobacillus; species Mesobacillus sp. MER 48. The sequence continues at coordinate 669,140 of NZ_JAMAUR010000003.1, read as the reverse complement.
AGGCGCAGGAAGTATCCGAGTTGTTAATGCTTTGAATACAAAGACACTCGTCGCTCCAGGCAGCCACTCTTTCGGCAAGTTTGTGAAGGATAGCGGCAAGCAAGTTGAAAAGAATAGCTTTGAAATCAAAAACCTTTCAGGAAAAAGCAAGACCTATAGCTTTGATGTAGAATTTGCCGCAAATCCAGCTGGCATCAAGATAATGACAAGCAACAACCTGAAAGTGAATGCAGGCAAGTCCCAGCAAGTGAACTTCAATGTCCAGGTCGATACTTCAAAACTGGACCCAGGATATTATGAAGGAACCATTAAAGTCTCTGATGGGTCTGAGACATTTGACGTGCCAACGATCCTTTTCATCGGAGAGCCGGATTACCCTCGTGTAACAGGTGCATTCATGGATAAAGTCGATCATGGTTATTATGTTGGTGCCTATCTTCCGGGCGGGGCAGAAGTTTTAGAATATGATCTTTATGTGTTCAATCCAAATGGCACCATTGGTGGCTTTGTAGACACAATTGGCTCTTTCACGAATGCCCCGGTTCCATACCACGAATTCCTATGGGACGGCACAGTTCAAAATGGTATTGAACTTCCTAACGGAGACTGGGTGTTGGGAGTATATGTAGAACAAGCAGGAAAAGCAGAGTACAAAGCCTACCTTGTTACAAAGGAATAATTAAATTAAGGATTCCTACTGGATTGCTCAGTAGGAATCCTTTTTATGACTTTCGGTTGAAAACCTGAGGCGGCTGTTCGAGCCATTTTTCGGTAATCATGAGCAACAGGCCTTTTCCGTAAAATTTTTTCATTTGAGCTGAGATCAGAGTGAATTTGGTTACAATATCTGACCGTAAACTTGAGGTTAAAGCCTGATTGATCATAATGAAGCAGAACATTCCGAGGCAGGTATTAACGAAAAACAGCATCAGTTTATCAGAAAAAGGTGAATGATTCACTTCGAAAAAGTTGAAATCACCGGAAGCTGAATAAGGAATATTTTCTTTATTAAATGTATCCTCAAGCGTATCCATCACTTTATTGAGTGCATCAACTCCTTTGCTTAAATGTTGTTTTACTTCCTTATGGCTGGCGAGCTTACTAAAGGATAATAGAACCATTTTTGAAAAGTGCGCCCGATGGAGAATTCTTGAGAGGTTTGCAATTTCAGGTGCATTTACAGGCCTGGAGTGCCCAAATAGGCCGTTCAAGTATTTCATTTCATCCACCAGGTCAATGGTATGGTCCATAGCTACCTGGGGGGATTTCAGAAAAATTCCCTGCTGCAGCATCAGGTCTGTAATTTCATTTTGAATACTGATGGTGAATTCTATGGCCCCTTGAAAATAATCCCTTGTATCATTGCGCGTGCAATCCGGAAAAGCGCTCGGATAGGTAGTCAGTGAAAGCATTGTAATATCATGGCAAATATATAATATAAAAGTGTCAGAAAAAAACTTTTCAACGTCGAGTCTGACATCTTTTTCCGTAAACCCTACCGGTATAGGGAGATTCTCTTTTAAAAAAATATTTTTTAGGTCGTTCAGGCTATTCTCAGAGAAAACGACCATTTTTTCTAATATCTTTTTCAGTTCCAAATCATCAGCTGTCCTATAAAAATATTGAAAAAAACGAAGTTCCATACTGCTTTTTAAGTAAGATGACCATATATTCGATATTTCTGTTGAGGTTAAACCCACATTTATTTCTCCCATCGATGATACACTCCTTTCCCAATAGTGTTTGTATTTTTTAGATATTTATTACAAATCATCATTGATTTTTATCCCAATTACATAGAATCCCCATATACCAGGACATACTTTTCAAAAGGAGGTTTGTTTCATGAGAAAGTACCTGGCTATGCTATTATTAGCGATTTCAATGTTCTCTATTACAGGGTGTGGCAACGATGCTCCTCCTGAAGATGATGAACAGCTGGAAGATGTGGAAGAAGAAGATGAGATTGGTGATGGCGAAATAGATGATGAATAATACCAAAGACCCACTTTCCATGTTGAGTGGGTCTTTTAATGTGCATACAGAATTGACAAATGACCGGTCAGTCATTAACATTATAATGTGTGTAAATGATTAATTAAGGTAGGTGCAATAGTGAAAAATCTGGTCAATTTTGTGCTTGGAAATAAACTGGCGGTTTGGCTGCTTACGATCATCATTACAGTCTCAGGAATTTATTCAGGTACGCGGATGAACATGGAGACGATTCCGAATATCTCCATCCCCTATTTAATGGTCATGGATGTTTATCCCGGAGCCACTCCTGAGAAGGTAATGGATGATGTGTCCATCCCGATTGAAAAAGCGGTGGAAGGACTGGAAGATGTAAAGTACGTCTATTCCAATTCATATTCCAATATGTCCAGTATCCAGGTTGAGTATGAATATGGCATTGATATGGATGAAGCCAAGCGGGCTTTACAGTCGGCATTGGATACGGTTCAGCTTCCGGAAGGTGCACAGGAGCCAACCATTACGGCCATCAGCATGAACATGATGCCGATCGCTGCACTGAGTGTCAGCAGCACGAAAGAGGATATTGTTGAGCTTACATCAACAGTCGAGGATATCCTGCTTCCGAAGATCGATAAAATCGATGGTGTGGCTTCCGTAACGATAACAGGACAGCATATCGAAGAAGTGAATCTTGCGTATAATGAAGCGAAAATGGCTCAGTTCGGTTTGACGGAAGACAAAGTGAAGGAAATGATTCAGGCCAGCAATTTAGGCGTATCGCTGGGGCTTTTTGAATTTAAGGAAGGCGAGCAGGCAGTTGCTGTTGATGGCAAGTTCACCACTGCTGAACAACTGAAGAACATGCTGATTCCGGTAACTCCATCAGAATCAAATCCATCACCTTTTGTAAAGCTTAGTGATATTGCTGAGATTGAGCTGGTAGGCAAGGTGCAGTCCATTTCCCGTACAAACGGCAATGATGCGATTGCCATCCAGATTGTCAAGGAACAGCAAGCAAACACAGTTGATGTTGTGAATGAGATAAAGGATTTAATAAAAGAAGAACAGGATAAAATTGATGGCCTATCCATTGATGTATCACTGGACCAGGGTAAGCCAATTGAAGAATCTGTAACAACAATGATTGAAAAAGCTTTATTTGGCGGATTGATTGCGGTCCTGGTTATTCTGCTGTTTTTACGAGACTTCAAGTCTACGATTATATCAATTGTGTCAATTCCAGTTTCGATTTTTATGGCATTGCTGCTGTTGAATTGGATGGAAATCACGCTTAATATCATGACACTTGGCGCGATTACGGTTGCCATTGGGCGTGTAATAGATGACTCGATCGTCGTTGTGGAAAATATATACCGACGCCTCCACTTGAAGGAAGAAAAATTAACAGGCCGTGCATTAGTACGTGAAGCAACCATTGAAATGTTCAAGCCAATTTTATCATCTACACTTGTAACGGTTGCTGTTTTTGCACCGCTGATTTTTGTAGGAGGCATGGTAGGCGAATTGTTCGCGCCATTTGCATTGACAATGACTTTTGCCCTTGGTGCTTCATTGATTGTTGCCATTACAATCGTTCCGGCCTTGTCACACTTCTTGTTCAAAAAGAAACTTTATGGTGAAAAAACAGAAAGCAGCCACAAAGAAGTTGGCAAACTGGCAAGCTGGTATAAAGGCGTCTTGAACAAGTCGCTTAACCATAAAATCATCACTTCCCTTATTGCTGTTGTACTTTTAGCTGGAAGCCTTGCCCTCACACCGATTATTGGCTTTAGCTTCATGGGCAGCGAGGAAGATAAGGTTATGTACCTTACTTATACTCCTGCAGCAGGCGAACTTAAAGAAGAAACAATCGAGAGTATCGCTGAAGTCGAAGAAAAGATGCTCAAACGTGATGATATTGACATCGTTCAAGTATCGATTAGCGATGAAGCTGACCAGATGTCGGCAATGATGGGCGGGGGATCAGGCGGAGGCTTGATGTACCTGATTTTTGATCCTGATATGGAAAATTTTCCAGACGTCAAGAAAGAAATTGAAGAGTATGTATTCAAAATTGGACAAAGCGGCGAGTGGAAGAGCCAGAATTTCGGCGGCATGTCGATGCCGGAGAACGAAATCAGCTACACATTCTACAGTGAAGATCTAGACAAACTTACTGATGCTGTGAAAATGGCTGAGGGTGAGATGAAAGGTATTAAAGGCTTGGAAGATGTAAGTTCCAGTGCAGAGGAAGCATACGTGGAATACACATTTAAAGTCGAACAGGACGAATTGCTGCAATATGGTTTAACAGCCGGACAAATTGTCATGATGTTAAACCCAAACAAAACTAAAGATACATTGACGACGATTGAAAAAGATGGTGAATCACTAGATGTCATCGTCCAGCAGGAGCAGGAAAAGCAGCCTGAGTCAGTTGATGATATCCTGGATACAGAAGTCCCAACAGCCATGGGAACAACGATGCCATTATCAGAACTGGTAACCGTTGAAAAAGGTACAACGATGAATACACTCGCCCGCAGTAAAGGGCAGTACTATGCATCCGTTTCAGGAACGGTTACAGATGATGATATTTCAAAAGCATCTGCTGAAACCCAAGAGGCAATCGATGCTTTAGATATGCCAAAGGGTGTAGAAGTTGGTGTTGCAGGCGTACAGGCGGACATGACCGAAACATTTACACAGCTAGGTGCTGCAATGCTTGCTGCTATCGCGATAGTTTACTTCATCCTGGTGGTAACCTTCCGTGAAGGTGTAGCGCCATTCGCCATTCTGTTCTCGCTCCCATTTGCGGTTATCGGATCGTTTGTTGGATTGTTGATTGCAGATGAAACGATTTCTGTTTCAGTCATGATGGGTCTCTTGATGCTGATTGGTATTGTTGTAACGAATGCAATCGTACTCGTAGACCGGATCATCCACATGGAACGTGATGGAATGACGATGCGTGAAGCCGTTCTTGAGGCAGGAGCAACGCGTTTACGTCCAATCCTTATGACAGCAATAGCCACTGTTGGTGCCCTGATTCCATTGGCCATGGGCTCAGGAGGCGGAGGCTTGATTTCAAAAGGCCTTGCCATTACTGTAATAGGCGGTTTAACAAGCTCGACACTGTTAACACTGATTGTTGTGCCAATTGTTTATGAAGTTCTGTCGAAAATTTTTAAGAAAAATCGACGAGAAATACAAGAGGATTAATACAATAGCCCCTGCGGATGACCAGTCGTCCACAGGGGCCTTTTTTACCTTTTATCATTGATAGTGGGTGATCAGAAGGTAACCATTACTTCTTTTTATGGAAAAATGCGGAAATACACCTGTTATTTCTTTCTTTCTTCCTTCCTCTTTCTCCATGTTCCGACAATTCCCTGCTTTTTTCAACTTCCTTTTTCAAGTCTCTTGGGTAGGTGTGGTGGATTCATATTACTCATCTGCATATTGAAGCCTTTTTAAAAATTGGCACTGTTATACATGCATACTTTTATGGTGCGGTTATTTACTTCCTGGAACCTTTTTCATGTCCGTTGTGTTATTTGCCTCCAATGACTCTTTCATCTTCAACTCTTACCAATCAAATTCATTCATTAAAATTCAAATCTTTTAAAATCTTTTCAACGGCAGGGGAGGGGAGGGGGCTCTGATAGGTCTGTTAAAAGGTAAAATAAGGTAAATATTTTAATGTGTACAAATATGTATACATGTATACGTTTTGTAAACAATGGGTGTACAATTATGTTTACACGTATACAAATCTGTATACATACTGATATATAGGCATGTATACAGATTTGTATTCGTTGTGTACAATTATGTATACAATACTCGTCAGGTTTACATCTCGTTTACATGTTTACAATTACATTTCTTTTTACTCGTATATCTTGCAGTATCTATTATTTCCCTTTACCTTTAGAATAGTAGGTAAGTATACATAAATGAAAAGGAATGATAAGAATGACGAAATCCAGAATTGCAGCAGTTGATGTTGGTAACGATTCTATTAAAGCTATTTTTGGAGAATTTGATAACGAACTGAATATCCCTAACATCGTGGCAAGGGACACTGAAGACCGTCCTGTAATCGGCATCGAGGAGCTTGATGCGAAGGATCCGCTTGATGGAATCCATATTCGTGTCCACTCCCCTGCCCTGAAAGAAAATAACGCAATCTATCGTGTCGGAAACCTGGCTACTAAAAGTGACAATGCTACCGAACTTGATCCTGGCAGCAGCAAGTCGGAGGAAGATCAGACCTTGATTATGCTTTTCGCTACTCTAGCATTGGATGCTGTCAATGAAGACAATGCCAAGCTTTTCCCGAAAAGCAAGAATGTCATTGATGCGAATTATACGCTTGGTACCGGCCTTCCGCTTCGCGAGGTCAAGGAAGGAAAAGATGCTGGCTACCGTTCCAAGCTGGTAGGATCCGTTCACCAGGTTGAATTCCTTGTTACCCCGAAATACCAGGGACTGAAAGTAAATATCAAATTCGATGAAGTGAAGGTTTATCCTGAAGGCTTCGCAGCATATATCAATCTAGTAATGGATAACAGCCTGAAAATCATCAATAAGGACTTGATTGATAGAAGAATCCTGATCCAGGATATCGGCGGATTATCAACAGATATCGCTGTCATCAAGAATCGCAATGTCGATGATGACAAGGCACAGGGCTTCAACCTTGGTGTGTCTGAAGCACTCGAACAAATCAGGGAAGAAATCCGCAGCAAGCATGGCGTCGAGTTAGACAGCCGTACGGACGTTGTAGAGATCATCACGCGCAAGAATGACCGGAACCATATCATGGTCAAAGGAAGCCGTACAAGCGTTCATGACATCACAGACCGTATCCTGCTTGAACTGGCTAAAAAGCAATACCGCCTGCTTCGCAATGTGTGGGCAAAGAATTCCCAGACTGAAATCTGCTATTTTGTTGGCGGAGGAGCAACAGTTTTAAAAGAATATATCAAAACATTGAACAATAATCTTGATGGCTATAACATTGAATTTTTCGAGGATGAAAAAGAAAGCATCTGGATGATGGCGAACGCTTATTATAAGCTCATCATGGACTTTGTGAAAAAATCAGAGAAGAGCAGCAAAGCCGCTTCTGAACCTGTTAAAAGCTAAAATAAGGTGATCCTATGAAAAAAACCAACCCAAATGAGATTAAGAGAGGACAAGCATTGTCATTTCGTGTTCCCTCTGATACACCAGACCATATCTTAAGGCATCTCCAGAACTTAAAGGAAACAGAGCGAAGGAACTTTTCGAGCAAGATTGCCGAATTTGTCGTCAAAGGTGTGGGGAATTCCTATTCAAGGGAACGCGAAACGATTACAATCCCTCTCCCTCGGAGTCTCAGCAAATCGCAGCGGGATTGGATCAAGCATGAGCATTCAGAAGCTTTGCTGGGCAATATCGTCTATCATCTGTTGACGGATCCCTTGAGGGCAACCGCACTGCTGGCCTCATTGAACAGCAAGTCTACTGAAATAGATGAGGCTCTTTACCTGCAGGAAAAGGATATGAACATGCACCCGACAGCATTAGAAGAGGAATCACCGGTAACACAGGAAACGGCCTCTGGTGCTGAAATCGACGACTTGGACGATGATTTGGATTCATTTGAATGGGAATCAGCCCAACAAACTGAAACACCGGACCAGGAAGAGACAGAAGAAGATCTGGATGACCTGTTAGGAGATTTCCTTGCCAAAATGAATAAGTGAGCATGAAGAAACCCCATGGACCTCCATGGGGTTTCTTAGTTTTACTGATAGGATGCTTCCAATTGGTCGATCAGTGATCCAACATAACCGACAGCCTTGCGTACAGGTTCCGGAGTCGACATATCGATGCCGGCATGCTTCAGCAATTCCAGCGGCTTCATGGTTCCGCCTGCACGGAGTACCTCAAGCCAGCGGTCAACAGCCGGCTGCCCTTCCTCCTGGATCAACTGGGAAACGGCGGTCGATGCAGTCAGGCCGGCAGAGTAGGTGTATGGATACAAGCCCATATAGTAATGTGGCTGGCGCATCCAGGTGAGACCCGCCCCTTCGTCGATTTCGACTGTATCGCCCCAGAAGCCAGTCAGGACATCTGTTTTCATTTCAGTAAGTGTTTTTGCCGTAAGTGCATTCCCAGCTTCAGCATGCGCGTAAACACGGCGCTGGAACTCAGCCTCCAGCAGGTGGGTCACGAAATTATGATAATAAGTTCCCAGCAGCTGCAAGACCACCCAGCGAATCATCTTCGGGTTTTCCTTATTTTTATCAAGAAGATATTGGGCTAAAAGCATTTCATTCATTGTCGATGGTGCTTCAATGAAATACATGGATGGACGCACATTCATGATGCGCTGATTTTTATTGGCCAGGTAAAAATGGCCCGCATGGCCGAATTCATGTGCCAGCGTGAAGCAGCCGCGCATATTGTCCGCCCATGTGATCAGGATATATGGGTGTGATCCATAAGGACTTGAGCAAAATGCACCTGTTGATTTTCCAACATTATCAGCAAGGTCTACCCATCTGTCTTCAAAGCCCTTTTCAACCATTGCTGTATAATCCGCTCCCATTACCTTCAATGAATCGGTAATCAGCTGTCGTGCCTCATCATAAGTGATTTGAGGATCAAAATCCGGATCAAATGGAGCCTTCAAGTCACAGAACATCATTTTATCCAGGCCCAGCACCTTCTTCTTTAACTGAGCAAAACGGCGCATATGCGGGGCCAGTTCCTTGTAGATGATATCAATTTGGTTATTATACATTTCCTTTGTTACCTGCTGTGGCTCCAAAAGCATATCGGTAACGGATTCATATTTCCTCAGCTTTGCAAGGGTCACCTGTTTTTTTACCTCGGTGGCATAGGTGGCGGCGATGGTATTTTTATATTGTTTGAGGGTTGAAACAAATGAATCATAGGCTTTTCTGCGGACATAAGTATCCGGCGAAAATTCATACCTGCTCTCGAACAGCGCAAATGAAACTGGCAAATCGTTATCTTGTTCGTCCCTGATAGACGAAAATTCCATATCCGCTAGTTTGGCCATATTGTATATGTTGTAAGGTGCTGAATGGACTTCTCCTAAAGCAGCAAGGACTTCTTCTGTTTCAGGCGATAGTTTATGCTTTTTCGTTTCCAGAAGCTCAAGAAGCGTCTTTTTGAAAGGCTGGAGTCCTTCCTCAGCCTCGATGAACTCTTCTGCTTTGCCTTCATCAAACTCAAGGATTTCAGATGAAATAAAGGATAGTGCAGCCATCGCCTTTGTGCCAACGGCCCCAACCTTTGCTGAATTTGCCTGGTTCACCGGGTCAGTGCCGTCAGCGGATTGCTTCAGGCTTGCGTATGTTCGAACCTTTACCAATTTCTTTGTTAACTCTTCCTGGGCAGTAAGGCATTCCAGTAAAGCTTTCGGCCCTGTATGTAAGGTTCCTCTGAAGCTATCGAATTTTTTAACATCAGCCTCGATCTCTTTCAGTGCATCCTCCCACTCTTTGTCAGATGGATATAAATCATTAAGATTCCAGGTCAGTGATTCATGAACTTCTGAGCGGGCAAGACGTTTTTCAACAGTTTTATTCATGGATATCTCCTCCTTTATCCTTTCATATTACTACGAAAACCGAAATAATTAAATTATAATTTAACTATTTTAAAAATTTAAAAATAATACTGAACTGCTAGTATTAAAATGTTATGGAAAAGGTTGAATCTCTGGTTTATGATAATTAGTAAATTCGGAAATTTACAATAGGTGGGAGCCAGTTGATTTTAATAGACTACATAATTAATCTCTCAATGCTTTCTTTAATGGTCAGTACTCCTTTAGTCATTCGCTCTTACCTGAATCATAAGCCATTAAAACAACTGTGGCTCTGGGTAGGATTATACGGGGGTATTGTTTCCTCTGTACTTGTAATGTTATCTTTCCAGGATGAAGGTTACTCATATGATATTCGGTATGCCGTCATCATTTTGGTCTTCGCGTATCTTGGGCCTGCTGCAGGAATTATTACCGGCAGCATGGCGTTGGCATCAAGGTTAATGGTCTCTGTAAACTGGTTTCCGGCAATAGTTGGCTGGTTAGTGGTGATGGCCATTCTGGTCGTTATTCACAAAGCAACTACCCATTTTAAACCAGTCAAGAGAGTTATGATTTTACTGTTTTCTTACATTGTCACTTATATAATTACTGTACCGATTGTTTTCAACATAATAAGAGACAATCCAATATTTCACTTCCAATACTTATTGTTTGTGTCAATAGGAGTACTTATTGGAGGAATCTTGATCGAGTCATATGAAAAGTTATACAGGATTATTAAGGAACGAAAGAGGATGGAGCAGACGCTGGAGGAAAGTGAATCAAAATACCGCCTCATAGCGGAGAATACATCAGACCTCATCATGGTAATGGACAAAGAGCATGCCATAACTTATTTTTCACCCTCTCATGAGATGGTGTTGGGATACAAGGCAGCAGAGCTTGAAAAGATTGATATATGTAAGTTAATTCATCCAGATGACGTTGTGGCTTTCAGAGAAACAATCACAAAGATTATGAAAAATAAAGAATCGATGCCATTAGAGTTTCGCTTTCAAGATAAAAGAGGAAAATGGATGGATTTTGAGTCCCGCTGGATGCCGGTAATGAGTGATGAGCGGGTGATTGAGCACATTGTAATAATAAGCCGGGATATTTCTGAACGGAAAAAAGCGGAGGAGATTCTTTTGCAATCTGAAAAGCTATCGATTGTAGGAGAACTGGCAGCAGGAGTAGCCCATGAAATACGTAATCCTCTTACAACAATAAAGGGGTTTATCCAGCTATATGGAAAAGAAGATGAATTAAATGAAATTAACAACTTGCTTCTAAGTGAATTAGAAAGAATTGAGACAATAACCAGTGAAATGCTTTCTTTAGGAAAACCTCAGGCTATCCAGCTCAACCGGGCCAATCTATGTGATTTGATCGATCATACGGTCGAATTCTTATCCCCACAGGCGAATATGAAGAATATCCAAATTAGCCGAAGTTATCTGGGGACAGATTTTTTCATAACCTGCGAGAAAAACCAGATTAAACAGGTGTTCCTGAATATTTTAAAAAACGCTATGGAAGCCATGCCTAAGGGAGGAAATATTGATATAAAGCTGCAAAAGGGCCTGGATGGTGAATGCATTATTTCCATTCAGGATGAAGGCAGCGGAATTCCAGAAGAATTACTCCCTCGTTTAGGAGAACCGTTTTATTCATTGAAGGAGAAAGGAACAGGTCTAGGATTGATGATTTGCCATAAAATCATTAAACAGCATAGTGGGACGATTTCCTATCAAAGTAAGCTAAACAAAGGGACTTTGGTTGAAATAAAACTTCCCTTAACGGATTAAGAACTCTATATAAGAGGAGGAGGATGGCAATATGCCATCCTCCTCTTTACATTTATTGATTTATCGAATGGGATGTTTTTGTCCGTGCTTGATAGAATTGATATAGCATCAGAGCAATAATTGAGAGTACAATCCCTGAAATATACGGCAACCCAATAGCAATCGAGAACAGCCATCCTCCTAGAGGAGGCCCGATAATCCTGCCGAGGGAGTCAAAGGATGAGAGCAGCCCAGTTGTTCCGCCATGACCAGTCGTCGACTTTTTTGTCAGTAATGAAGATACACTTGGCCGGATCAATCCGTTGCCGATTCCGAAAATGGTCAGGAATAATGCGGCTGTGCCAAAACCTTCAGTCAGGAGAATCAATCCAAAACCTATTGCAGAAATGACAATGCCGAGCTGTATGACCTTTCCTTCGCCTAGTGTCTTCGTCAATCTGCCGACTAATCCGCCTTGCACAACAGCACCGGCAAGTCCCATGATCATGAAAATATAGCCCAATTCAACTGAGCCGAGTTCTGCTTTTTCCGCAGCGAAATAGGCAAAAGTTGCCTCAAGCCCCGATAGCGAAAGGGAAACGAACAACTGAAGCAAAAACAACATGGACAAAGGTCCAGTGAAAGCTTTCATTAATGAAGTGCGCTCCCGTTCCTCACTATTGCGCTGATCCGCAGAAAGGGACTCTTTTAATACAAAGGTGACAACTAAGAACGTGATAAGTGAAGTGGCACCAGCAATGTAAAATGGTGTACTCAAACTTGTTTTGGAAAATACACCGCCGATCGCTGGACCAAAGATGAAGCCCAGTCCAACAGCAGCACCGATGATTCCCATCCCTTTTCCGCGGTCCTCTTCAGAGGTGATGTCCGCGACATAGGCCATTACCGTCGGCATATTGGCCGATGACAGAAAACCGCCGATAATCCGTGCTGCAAACAGCATCCACAGCTGGGTTGATATGGCCATCAGGAAAAAGGATAGAGACAATCCAAGAATACCAATCATGATGACCGGCTTCCTGCCAATCCTATCTGAAATGCGGCCCCACATTGGCGCGAATAAAAACTGCATCAGCGAGTAAACGGCCATCAACAGTCCAAGTTGTGTGGGTGTCGCCCCGATTTCCTCCGCATAGAAAGGGATGACTGGAATGATGATCCCAAATCCGACCATCACTAGGAACATGACTAAAAATAAAATAGGCAGAGCCTTTTTTGTATTCATTTTCGTTTTCACTCCATTATTTTAACTAAGCTCTTTTCTCAAACTTTGTTGCTTTTGGCAACATAATTGGGATTGAATGACCTGTTTTTGTCCACAAAATTAAAGCTAATGATGAGAAAAGAGCCTGCACACTTAATTCCGAACTGCAAATGGCTTTTTACCACGTTAAAATCGGCTTTATAGGATTTTAACAACAATCTTTACGAAAACAGCCTTTAACGATAACTTTTAACGATAAAGAAAATTATATCAGAAACCGTGGGGGTATAGCGAAAAGAGAGTCTTAAAAACTTTTTCATTATCAAAACCTTTTTCATCCTGATAAAAGGTTAGTTGCCGGTCAGTTTGGATAAATAAATCAAAAGTTGAAATATATCCCGAGAGGAGTTTTGCAATGAGCCCAAAAACGAAAAAAAATTTCCTTGGAATAGGCAGTTTTATTCTTGGCTTTGGGTTTATGGGGGCGATGGACGGCATTATTTTTCACCAATTGCTCCAGTGGCATAGCGTTGTAACGGATACAACCAGGCCTGGGCAGATAGCAAGTGATGGAATCTTCCATTTTGGTGTGACAGTCGCTCTGGTCATAGGAGGGATCCTCTTGTGGCTGGCAGGCAGACCGTCAGAGGTATCACGGGGGGTTAACCGGCTTGTTGGCGGATTTTTAACCGGAGCAGGCATTTTCAATTTGGTTGAGGGTTTGATAAACCATCACCTTTTAAAAATCCATCGTGTAAAACCAGGCGATCCAAACGCTCTATTTTATGATATTTCCTTCCTGGCGTTAGGATTGTTGCTGGTGATCGCCGGAGAGGCAATTCGAAGAAAACGTCCTGCCAATGGCAAGGTTGAATGAGGTATAAATCATGTACAGAACGATCCCTCTGTACATACCTTTGAGTTCAATTGACATAAGCCTTTTGAGTCTGTAACGGAATTTCTGTAGAATGGTAAACAGGAAACTTTTACAGAAAAAGGTGTTTGGATGGAAAAATATGTAGTCATCGGGGCAGGAATTCTGGGTGCCTCTACTGCTTATCATTTAGCGAAGGCCGGAAAGAGTGTGACAATCATTGATCGAGGAGAGCCGGGGCAGGCAACAGACGCTGCTGCCGGGATCATCTGTCCGTGGCTGAGCCAGCGGCGAAACAAGGCGTGGTATTTCCTAGCGAAAAATGGGGCTGCCTATTATAAATCGCTGATAGAACAGCTAGAACAAGATGGTGAACATGAAACCGGCTATAAGCGAACAGGTTCGATAAGCCTCCATACCGTTTCAGAGAAATTAGTCAAAATGGAAGAAAGAGCGATACAAAGAAGGGGGGAAGCACCTGATATAGGAAATATCCAGCAGCTTGGTACGGAGGAAACAAGAGCGTTGTTCCCGCCGCTATCCGAGGCGTTTTCTTCTGTCCATGTAAGCGGGGCTGCACGTGTGAATGGGCGTCTGCTTCGGCAGGCATTATTAGCGTCTGCACAAAAACACGGTGCCAGGTGGATAGAAGGAAGTGCGGACCTTGATTTTTCCAACGGCAAGGTAACAGGGGCCATTGTCAGCGGAACGAGATATGTAGCGGATAAGTTGATCATCACAGCAGGTGCATGGGCGCCTGAGCTGTTAAGGCCGCTTGGGATGGAGCTGAAAATCACTCCTCAAAAAGCCCAAATCGTCCATCTGCAACTCGAAAACAAGAAAACGGGAGACTGGCCTGTTGTGATGCCGCCGAATAATCAATATATAGTGGCTTTCGATGCCGGAAAAGTAGTGATTGGCGCCACACATGAAAACGATATGGGATATGATCGGCGGCCGACCCTGGGCGGTATGCATGAAATACTTGATAAAGGCTTGGAGGCAGCACCTGGCCTGGCAGATGGGACTTTTATTGAAACGAAAGTAGGCTTCCGCCCTGTCGCTCCAAACTTCCTCCCGATCATTGGGCAGGTTCCAGGGTTCGAGAATCTGTTCGTGGCAAATGGACTCGGGTCCTCAGGCCTGACAGTCGGTCCATATCTTGGGTACCAGCTTGCCCAACTTGCATCAGGCAGAAAATTGGATATTGATCTTGCCTTGTACGATCTATCAGAAGCAATAGTCATGGATATTTCCTAGGCAATGACGGGAAGCAGTTCACTTTTGGGTGAACTGCTTTAATTTTTTTAAGTTACCCCTGCAGGTTATTCTTTGATTTTCTGGAAACCATTGCTGCTGCAAAAAATATTCCTGGAAACGCAAATAAATCGCCTCATAGCGGGTATAACACTAAGGAAATCAATTAGCATGTCCAATCATTGTTTTTTATAAAGCAGGGAGGAACCATCAACATGGAATGGAAAGGCAGAAGAGCGAGCAGCAATGTAGAAGATAGAAGGGGTAGAGGCGGCGGAGGCATGCTCATGGGCGGCGGCATTGGCGGGATCATCCTACTGGTAGTCATGACCTTCCTCGGAGGGGGCGATATGGGTGATGTCCTCAACAATATGACGAATGGCGGTAACCAGTCGCCCGCTCCTTACCAGCAAACAGCAGAGGAAGAGGAGCTTGCCCAATTCGTTTCAGTCGTCCTGGCCGATACAGAGGAAGTGTGGTCCGATGTATTCAGGGAACAAGGAATGGAATATCAGGAGCCTACTCTCGTGCTGTATTCCGGGAGTGTTCAGTCAGCCTGCGGAATGGCGGGTTCACAGGTAGGGCCGTTTTACTGTCCGGGTGATCAGAAGCTGTATATCGACCTGAGCTTTTATGATGAACTACAGACTAAATTCCAGGCGCCTGGTGATTTCGCGATGGCATATGTCATTGCCCATGAGGTCGGCCACCATGTGCAAACATTATTGGGAACATCCGATAAACTGAATTCACTTCGCGGCAAGCTGGATCAGACGGAATTCAATAAATATCAAGTGCGTTTTGAACTGCAGGCCGATTATTTGGCAGGCGTATGGGCGCACCATGCCCAGGGGATGGGTGTGGTTGAAGAAGGCGACCTTGAGGAAGCACTGAATGCAGCAAGTGCCGTCGGGGATGACACCATCCAGAAACGGTCACAGGGCTATGTCGTTCCGGAAAGCTTCACACACGGTACATCCGAACAAAGAAAGAGCTGGTTCTACAAAGGTTATAAAGCAGGCAACCTTGAACAGGGAGACACGTTTAACACACGAGGATTTTAGGTAGAGATAAGCAGAGGCCTTTTTGGCCGATGCCATCATTGTGGGTGGCACTTAACTTTTAACCTTTTAAAAGAAAGGAGCAGATTCCACAATGGGAACACAAATACAATCGTTTTTTGCACAGGACACAGGTGATATTCCAAACAATCCGACATTGCCGGTCATTGTCTACCAGGGTGTTTTTGACGGCAACTTAAGCATGGAGGAACAATTCGAGCAGCATAACTGGACAGGAACCTGGACGGGTGATATTTACGATTACCACCACTATCATACCAACACCCATGAGGTGTTAGGCGTGAAAGCAGGCAGCGCAACCGTGCAAATCGGCGGGGACAGCGGAGAGCGTCTTGAGCTGAAAGCCGGAGATGTAGTTGTCCTCCCGGCTGGGACTGGCCACAAGAAGATTGACAGCAGCCAGGATTTTGCAGTCGTGGGTGCCTATCCCAACGGAAGGAAGCCGGATTTGAAAACAGAAGACCCTGGCACACGGGCGCAGGCTCTCTCCCAAATTAAAAACGTACCCGTGCCGGAAACGGATCCGGTATATGGGGAATCAGGACCACTTCTTCAAAAATGGGTAAAATAAGGAAAGGTGGACAGGCAGCAGGGAATTGTAACCCAGGGCTGTCTGTTTTTTTTGCTTCTAAATATACCATATTGGGTATATAATAATAGTGTGAACTGTTCATGTTAAATCGTCGTTTGGACAAATTAAATAGTTGTAGCAAACTAACGAAAGAAGGGTCGCCGATGGCCAAAAAGAAATTTGTTTATTTCGTTTCATTGAGCTCAAATGTTCCTTATGTTTTGAAAAAAGCCCTGAAAAAAGCAGAGGAAGACAATGAGGTAGCGATTTTCTTTGATTTGGACGGCGCCAGGGTGCTGGATAAACGATATTTGAAGATCATGGAAAGAACCCACAATATCGATTTGCAAAAACAGATGAAGCAGGCGATGGATTTGGGAATCAAGTTCTTTGGCTGCCAGATGAATGTGCTGATCGCTGATGGGCTGGAACTTGTTGAAGGAGCAGAGTTGTCAGGTGTTGCAACTTTTTTAGAAGCCGCTTACCAGGCAGATGCGGTGCTAAGTTACTGATGGAGGTGAAGGCCTGATGGAGAAGAAGAAGGTAGTTGTGATGGCCATGCATGATGAACTGGAGTCGGCGTACCCTCCCCTGAATGTAGCGGTCGGGGCTGCCTCCTCAGGTGCGGATGTCATCCTTGCATTTTCCCGCAAAGGAGTGAATATCCTCGATAAACGGTATATATCAGTCCCGTCCGAGGATTTGGAGTATCTATCAAACGCATTGAATGACTTTGGTGTGGCATCCGTCCATGACCTCCTTGGAATCGCCGTCGAAATGGGAGCCCAACTGTATGTCGTGGATCTCGATGTGAAAGACAATTTCGAGTTTATCTACCCCGCCGAACAAGTACCAATCAAGTGGCTATTAAACGAAGCAGCATCCGCAGATTTATTCATGCATTTTTAAGATGATGCTGAATGCAGGGGAATTCAGACAGGTTTGAGGCGCAGAGCAGAAAAGCTGTCAAATAAGCTCTGGATTTAGACAGGTTTGAGGCGCAGAGCAGAAAAGCTGTCAAAAAAAGTCCTGGATTCTGACAGGTTCGAGGAGCAGAGCAGAAAAGCTGTCAAAAAAAGCTCTGGATTTGGGCAGGTTTGAGGCGCAAGGCCTAAAAGCTGTCAAAAAAAGCCCTGGATCCTGACAGGTTCGAGGAGCAGAGCAGAAAAGCTGTCAAAAAAACAACTGGATTTAGACAGGTTTGAGGCGCAAGGCCAAAAAGCTGTCAAAAAAAGCTCTGAATTTAGACAGGTTTGAGGCGCAGAGCAGAAAAGCTGTCAAAAAAACAACTGGATTTAGACAAGTTTGAGGCGGAAGGCCCAAAAGCTGTCAAAAAAAGCTCGGAATTCAGACAGGTTCGAGGCGCAAAGCAGAAAAGCTGTCAAAAAAAGCCCTGAATTCAGACAGGTTTGAGGTGCACAACATCAAAGTTGTCAAAATCAGCACCTGGCCACACTTCAAACGAAAAAAAGACAGAGATACGCGTTCTCTGTCTTTTTACATGGCATTCACCGGGGTCTTCTGAGGTAGCTCGTCCTTGACGGTGACTTTGTTTTTGCCGAGCTCCTTCGATTGCAGCAGGAGCTGGTCAGCGTAGATGTAGCCTTTTTCCATGGAGGTATACTGGTTTACTTTGAAGTAATACAGCCCAAAGGAAGAGGTGATGCTAACTTTATGTTTCTCGGATTGATAATCGACTTCGACTGAGCTTGTTTCGACTCCATGACGGATTTTTTCAACGAGATCGATGGTTTGGTTAAGGGATTTATTCCTCAGGATCAAGGTGAACTCTTCTCCCCCGCTGCGGAAAACGTAGTCGTCCGCAGATAAATAGCTTTTGAGAGTATTGGCAAAATGCTGGATGACCCGGTCTCCCACCGCATGATTGTACGAGTCATTGATCAGCTTGAATTTATCGATATCGGCTACGACGATGCCGACTGTTTCACCAGCCTTGTTTAATTCGGACATTTTTTTATCCATGAATGCTCTGTTTGGAATCCTGGTCAGGAAGTCCGTATAGGCCATTTGTTCGAACTTGTCCCGTTCAATCTTGTTTTTGATGCTTTGCGACTTCGAGTGGAAGGAGCGGCTCACAAGGTAGTTCAGGATGAACAGGCCGACGACCATGTCCCATTTCTGTTCTGTCAGCAACAGCAGCAGCAGGCCATTCGTGAACGCTGTTTTACCCAGGTCAAGCCAGTTATTGCTTTCCCGGAAAAACCTGACGGCCTGCTTGACATTCTTGATTTCGCCCATGATAAAAAAGGCAGTCGATAAAAAAGTATAGGAAATTAAAGTAGTTGTCACAGTCAGGATGCACATCAAGAGCCAGAAACCAAATGGTATGTTATTGAACGCCTCGTATCCCCATTGAAACAAAAAGTAACCAATGGAGTAAATCAGCGCATGTGCGCCTATATTGTAAAATGTATCCCAGAATTCATCTTCATCAGCGGTTTTTGAACTTTTCCTTGAAAAGTAAACAGTGAATCGGAGGATGGTCTCGAAAATAAATAGTCCAATCGGTCCCGCGAAAATCCCGAAGGATAAACTATAGCTGATTCCGTAGTCGAATTTCAGTGTCCCGTTTTGCGCGGTGATCCGTAAATGATTGTAAAGGGTTGAGAATAACCAATAAATGAATAATGCGATTAAAAACACATTTTTATCTAATGTAAAGACACCCAGACCAAAAGCAACGGCAATAGCAGCAAAAAATAATGTAAAATCATACAACCTAGCTTTCAGCATAGGTAAAAATTCCCCTCTCCCAAACTCTACCATCCTAATTTTATCCTAATTCTAAATAAAGTTGCAAAGTAATTTTTTGATTTGTGCAAATTTTTGTGCCATTTCATTGTCTGTCACATATCATAAAGGGCTATAATGGATTTATAATCTTTTAATGTCAGGAGACAACCCTCAGAAAAGGGATTATTCTGCTTTTTGTCGAATATTTTATTATATATATTCAGAATATTTAATTAATATATAATGAAGAGGGGTTTTACATGGAATTACTATTTGGCGGAATTTTAGTGCTTTTGTTGACCGCTGCGGTAAGTTTATCACTGTACTACCAGCGGAAGAGCAGGTTGAAACACTTGCCTGCCAATAATCCGCATGCTTTTCTGGAAAAAGGCCTGCACCAGGAAGGCAAAAGGCTGGTGGCTGTGGTCGGCGGCGATGTAGTCCATGGAAATATCAGCTACAATTTCGTTGATGACGCAGCCAGGAGGCGGAGCTGCCAGGATTACCAATTTATCAACGCAGGCGTGAATGGCAGTACGGCTTATGACGTCCTCCAGCGCCTGGACAGCGTGATTGCATGCCAGCCGGATTATGTAGTGCTCCTGGTCGGCTTGAATGACGCCTCAGCTAAAATAGCTCCTGAGTTTGCCAGGAAGAATATCAAGCTTGCGGAGCAATTAGAAAAGCCGTCATTACTGGTGTATGAAAAGAACCTTGCCCTGATTGTTGCAAGACTGAAAGCAGAAACACATGCCAATATCGGGCTTTTGTCACTGCCGGTGGCTGGTGAGAACCTCTTTTCCAAAGCGAATAAGGAAATTGACCAGTACAATGACGTCATCAAGAAAATCGCGGAAATACACAATGTTTCCTACCTTCCATTCAATGAAAAATTAAAAGCCTATCTAAAGGGAAAAGGCCAGACGAGGGGACGCTCGCTGAAAAACAGCATGAAGCTGTACGAAAAAGCGGTCACCGACCATTTCGTGTACGGTTACAGCCTTGACCGCATATCGGTCCGAAACGGATACTTGCTGGTGACGGACGGCATCCATTTGAACAGCACAGCTGGGATGATGGCCGCTCATCAAATCGAGCTATTCCTTAAAAAGAATGAACTGAAAGCAATCCAGTAAAAAGGGGTCCTGCGAATGTGGCAGTATCCTTTTTTGTTTTTAAGAAGATACTTTTCGCATATCCGATACAAAAGGATCATCGAAGAACCCCCAGGTCAGTAAAAATCCATACGAAAACAACTTTCTATGCAACAACCTCAGAAATAAAGGCGTGGGTGTTTTCTTCAGAGTCCATAAAAAACACCATCCACGTTTCTGTATTGCCGATTTTCGCTACAACATGCGGTTCACCTGCGAAATTCACCCCAATTGACAGAAGCTCCTCATATTTTGCTCTGATATTTTCAACCTGGAAGTAAAGTACGGAACTCGGGTGGGCAAATTGCTCATTTTCCGGGATGCTTAACAAGAGTCTGACACCGCCACAATCGAAAAATGCCATTGTATCGGTATTGAATAAAAGTGGCAGCCCTAATTTTTCCTGATAAAAGGCAGTGGCTCTTTCAATATTTTTAACAGGGATGCCGATTTGACCAATTTTTTTAATTTGGTTTGATTGCATGACTTGTCTCCTAATAGTGTTTTTTCAGAAAGGCCCTTATGTCTGTATCAATTTTTTCAAGGTTTTCAGGTGATGGAAAATGGCCCATCTGATAACTTTTTATTTCTAGTTGCTGGCCGAAAAATCCTTCCTCTTTCTGGAAATTCTTTTCGCCTAACAAATCCTTAGTTCCGACAATCACATGTGTGGGGGTGTGATTCTTTTCGACTCGTCCAAAGTGGTCAGGGGTTTGGCGTCTCCTGCAAGGCTTTTATAAATGCTTGCGAAGAAGATAGTCATAACTTCACATTGTAAGGTAGTCTATCAATATAAATGAATTCGTGGTAATCTCCAAACTATTAGAAAAATAATCTCGGAAATGTTGAAACTTTTTTAACCTGATTCTGCTCTAAAAAGTGAAAGGAGGTCAGGAAATGAAAGAAGAAAGGCTAGTGAAGAAAGCAGTGAAGGGGAATGCCAGGGCTTTCGAAGAGCTGTTGATTTTACATAGTGAGCGATTATACCGAACCGCTTTTTTATATGCGGGGAACAGAGAGGATGCCCTTGATATTGTCCAGGAAACCTCATGCAAGGCATTTCTGGCGATTGGGCAGCTGAAGAATGAACAATACTTTTTAACCTGGCTGACGAGGATTTTGATTCATTGTGCTTATGACATTTTGAAAAAAAGGAAAAAAGAAATGCCGGTGAACGAACTGGTTGAGCTGCCTTCGAGCAGTGATAATAGGGTCGCGGAGAACCTGGATTTGATGGAGGCCATTACTCTGCTGAAAGAACAGCATAGAACAGCGATTATCCTGTTTTACTATCATGACCTGTCAATCAGCGAGATTGCCAGAATGATGGACATACCCGAGAATACCGTTAAGACCTATCTGCAGCGTGGCCGAAAGGAATTGAAAAATAGATTGGGAGGCGAGGTAAATGGAAAAGAAAACGTTTCTTGAATTCGTCGGCGAGATTGATGTGCCTGAAGAAGATGTCGTAAGCGCAATTCAGGCGGGTGTTCGGAAAGGAAGCAAAATGAAACCTAAACGGCGGCCGCTATTTAAAGCAGGGGCAGTATCAGCAGCTGCTGCAGCTCTTTTCATCTCATCAGGTTTCATGTTCCCATCTATGGCAAGTGTGATGGCTGAAATCCCTTTACTGGCAAAATTGTATGAGCATGACAAGGTAGCTGAAAACCTGGCCTCTCAACAACTGATTACCGAATTGGACGAAAAGGCAACATATGATGGTATTGATGTGACAGTTACAGAAGCCTACTATGATGGGGCGATTATCGGGGTGACTTTTGATGTTAAGGGTGAAGTCAAAGGAGATAAGGATGATATTTACGCATTCTATGAAATCTTCGACCGTGACCCTAATATAGAAGAAACAATGGAACTGGTGAAATTGGTGCCGGATGGAGCTGGCTATAAAGGGCATATCCAATTGAGCTACCCGAGAAGCGGGCTGCCGGCAGAAATGAATTTGCCGTTGAACTTCCTCGGTATTGGTGAAATTGATGACAGCTGGAAGGACGAAGAGGGGAAATGGAATTTTGATGTACCGATTTTGCAGCTGCCGTATGAAACGGTCGAACTAGGTCAGTCAACTGAACTTGGTCAGCATAAAGTCACGCTCGAAAAACTGATTACGGGAAAATCCTCGACAGCAATTGAATATACAATGAGCTATCCAGAAGGCGGACAAAGCGTCATGATTGATCTTTTCGATGGTAAGGGCAAGGAAATCATTGGAGGGACTTCGGATACCAAGATTGGAAGGGAAATCGAAAATGGCTTGGTTACGGAGAAGAGACGGGTCACAATCCCAATGGTATTAGAGTCGGATTTTATTGAAGTCAAGCCAGCATTGGAATCAGGAGAAGAACTAGAGTCAGTCAAAATTGAATTATAAAGAAAAGGCGCTGGATATCATTCAGCGCCTTTTTTCAATTTATAGTTCAGTGCCGCAATCTGACCGTAGCGCCCTGTGCTGGCTAATTCCCAATCAGAAGGTGGTGTGCCATCGGGAAACAGCGGGATTCCTTCGCCAATGGTTTTAGGTATGATATAAAGCTCGATTTCGTCGATCAGCTTTTTTTCAAGGAATTGTCTCACAAGCACTCCGCCGCCGACAAGCCAGACATACCCATCAGAAACTTTTTTGACACGGGAGACCAGTGTTTCCGGGTCTTCATCGGTAAACGTGACATGAGGAGTGCTTTCCTGGGACTGCCGCGTTAGAACATAGCAGTCATTATCGGCATAAGGGAACTCATCCGTCAGTTTCAGAACTTCCTCATACGTTTTCCGCCCCATGATCACCGTTCCAACCTGGGCGTAAAATTTACCGTAACCATTATCGCCAACACCTTCGACATCATCCAGCCAATCAACAGTCCCATCCGGCCTGGCAATATAGCCATCCAGGCTCATTGCGATATAAAGTATGACTTTGTTATTTTTCATCGATATCCTCCATGCAGGTGTATAATAACGTTATTCTATCAAATTTGAGGGGGCATCTGCATGCTTGACTTGAACATTCCAGGGAGAGGCCAGTTCAACCTGCATCATCTGGTCCTGGATTTTAACGGAACGATTGCTTTTGGCGGCGAGCTGATCTCTGGCGTAGGTGAAAGAATCCAGCTGCTTAGCAGGGAAATGGAGATTCATGTCATTACAGCGGATACAAACGGCAGTGTGGTCCGGCAGTGTGAAGGACTGCCTGTCACTGTACAGATTCTGCAGTCAGAGAATCATACAGACGAGAAGGGGGAATTTGTCCGGGGGCTGGATGGCGTAATCTGCATGGGGAATGGAGCAAATGATGAAGCGATGTTCGCGGAATCCGACCTCGCCATTGCCATAGCCGGAAGAGAAGGCTGCGCAACGGCAACACTGTTGAAAAGCGATCTGATGATCCAAGATATCATTGACGGGTTGGATTTGCTGCTGTATCCCAAGCGGTTGATCGCTACGCTGCGAAAATAACCATGAATTTTTACAAAGCTTGCGCAAATAACAGGGCTAAAATGGCTCCTAATTACCGACCCTAAAATGGGAAAAAACGACCGAAATTTCCAGTTCGCCAATAAAATCTGATTTTCGCCAAAAAGTAGGGTGAATTCGCCAATAAATTTGTTTTTTCGCCAATAAAACAAAAAAATCGCCAATAAAATTGTGAAAACCGCCAATAAAAAGATTCAACAATAATAAAAAGGCATGAAACTTATCCAACCGGCTCACTATCCTGGGGATTGAGCCGATTTCTTCTGTAAGATTTATAAAAAACATCTTCAAAAATCCCTTTCCTCTCATCCTTCACAAAAATATATAATAGATTCACACACCACTTTTACCATTATTAAGAAAATCTTAAGATTTATGCTCAGTGAATATTAAGGTTCACTGCCTAGAATAGAAAATATCAAAGTTTGCCTGTTAGGGAAGGGGGTTTTCAAACTTGGAACAATACAATGTGCTTGTCGTGGATGATGAGAAAGAGATACGGGATGCGATCGAGATTTATTTAAAGAACGAAGGAATCAAGGTCATCAAGGCGGCGGATGGAATCGAAGCGATCGAGAAGCTGAATGAGCAGCCGGTCCATTTGATCCTGCTCGATGTAATGATGCCGCGTCAGGACGGGATTACCACGACGTTCAGAATCCGGGAAGACAAGAACATCCCGATCATCATTTTGAGTGCAAAGGCGGAGGATACAGATAAAATTCTCGGGCTTCAGGTTGGTGCGGATGATTATGTGACGAAGCCGTTCAATCCGCTTGAACTGATCGCCAGGGTGAAGTCGCAGCTCAGGAGATATGTCACGCTCGGTACATACGAAGGGAAGGCGAAGGTGATTGACCTGAATGGCCTGACACTTGACCAGGCCTCGAAGGAGGTCACCGCTCACGGTGAACCGGTAAAACTGACGCCAATCGAGTACAAAATCCTCGAACTGCTGATGACGAATGCCGGCAGAGTGTTCTCTATCAATGATATTTATGAGCGCGTGTGGAAGGAGCCAAGCTACAATGCTGAAAACACAGTGGCCGTCCATATCCGCAAGATCCGTGAAAAAATAGAGATCGATCCGAAGAATCCAAGATTTTTGAAGGTGGTGTGGGGGATTGGATATAAAATCGAAAAGTAAGTATTTATTTGTAACCTGGGTACTTCTGATTGCATTTGGTTTAAGCGGTATTTTTTCAGTTCTGACAAACGGAAGCAGGTTTATGCAAGGCGATTATTTTGAGTCGGAAGAATATAACTCGCAAATGGATCAATTTGTTTCCATGCTGAATATGTTTGAGCTCTATAAAATGCCGAAAGAAGAAATGAAAAAGCAAATCACTGTTTCTGATGAGGAAATTGAAGAGCATCGTACTAGATACGGCAATCTCAGTGATCAAATTTCTAATATTAGCATGCAATATGAAGACCAGATCCGGGCGGCCATCGATTCAGAAAACAAGGCAGCAGAAGCTGTCCTTAAGAAGGAAAGAGACGAAAAGATTGCGGATATCACGGAGAATTTTAATAGTGATGAATATGTCCGCGCTAAAATCGTCAAAGAAAAAGAGAAGAAGATTGATGAGTTTTACCGGGACCTGGAAAATTACCGCCGCGAGTTCAACAATCTTGGGAATGCCTTCAAATATTACCTTAAAGACAACACAACAGGAGAAGTGATTACGAACCTTAATCTATCAAAAGGTGAATCGGCCTCTGACTACCTGAATAAAAAAAATATGTATTATGTGCTGGATTACGAGGGTTTGCAAAAAAACTATATGTTCACTGGTTATAATGAAAACTTCCTGCCCTTTAATGAAGTGGCTGAAACGATCCTCGAGAATCAAAAAGACCGGGATATGATCGGCCAAATCGGGCTTTCTAAGCACGCATCAGAAAAAAACATCGCCATCATGAATTATAAAGACTATCAGAAAAGCCAAAAACTCTTTTTCGGTTATCTTTTAGCGAGTATTGCGGCCTTGATTGCAAGTTATTTTCTGGCAAAACGGAAACCGGCAACTGTTTTAGGCTCATTCGACAAGTGGAAGCCCTTCTATGGGAGAATCCCGCTTGATGTAAGGGCAGTCATTCTTTTAACGACAGCGTTTTTCCTTTTGCTGGCCATGACTCTGATCAGTGAACAATTTGTTTATTATCATTCAAATGTATTCGCTACCCTTACCGAGCTGTTCGTCAGTCTGGTTGCTGCAGCTTCATTGCTGGCATTCGGGTGGATTCAGCTGAGGTTCCTATCAGAGTACCGCAAGGATTGGCCAAAGCTGAAAGAGGACCTGAATAACAGCTTGTTAGTAAAAAGCTATCACTCCATTCTAAATGCGTTTTTAATCAAGAGCATCGGATTCCAGCTGCTTTTAATCCTCGGGCTTGTTTTTGTGATGGGCATGCTGTTTGTTGCAGTCCTTGTAGCAGGCGGCGGAGAAATAATCGTCATTGCATTCGCTTTTGGTGTCATCAGTCTTCCGATTTTCATCATGATCATGAGGAAAGCTGGCTACCTGAATAAAGTAATGAAGCATACAGAAGAATTGGCTGCAGGCAATTTAGGTGCGGACATACCGGTGAAAGGGAAATCTGCAATCGCGAAACATGCAGCAAATATCAATGCGCTCAGAAACACTGTGAAATCCTCCCACAAAGAGCAGGCTAAAAGTGAACGCCTGAAAACGGAATTGATTACGAATGTAAGCCATGATCTAAGGACTCCGCTTACTTCTATTATTACCTACACTGAGCTGCTGAAGACACCTGAGCTCGCACATGAAGACCGTGATTCCTACATCGAAATCCTCGACCGTAAATCAAAGCGGCTCAAGGTGCTGATCGATGACTTGTTCGAAGCAACGAAAATGGCGAGCGGCAATATCGAGCTGAATAAGGAGAAGGTCGACCTTAACCAGCTGCTGCAGCAGGCATTGGCCGAACATAACGAAGCGCTGAGCCAGTCTTCATTAAAGCTGCGCGTTTCCCAGCCGGATCATCCGGTTTATGCATTTGTTGACGGGCAAAAACTCTGGAGGGTGTTCGATAATCTGATCGGCAATATCCTGAAGTATGCACTGGAGAATACGAGGGTCTATATTTCGGTAAAAGAAGAGCAAAACCAGGTGGTGCTCACTTTTAAAAATATCACCAAATATGAGCTAGGAGAAGACCTGGATGAACTGTTCGAGCGCTTCAAACGCGGAGACAAGTCCCGCCATACAGAAGGTTCCGGGCTAGGGCTGGCAATCGCCAAATCGATCGTCGATCTGCACGAAGGCTCGCTTGACATCGAGGTAGACGGAGATCTGTTCAAGGTAACAGTCGTCCTTGACCAATTAGCTTAACACCAGCACCCCCTTTTGCTATGCAGAGGGGGGCTTTGGCTGTTTTTGGCGGATTATTATATACAAATACCTTGATACCAGGACCATCATTGCATTGAATGGAATATTCCAGAGCTTATGCAACTTCAAGAGACCGGTCCTCACCAGAACCCAATCCATGCCGGTCAATCCTATGAACATGTTCAGCCTTGGAAGGATCCCTTGTCTTGAAGAGGTGATGACAAGGAAAACTGCCCGGACCAGGCTGTAGAGGGGAGCGATGATAAAATGTTCGCGCCATGAGTGGTAGATTCCCCGTCCAAAGCGGACTTTCCTGCCAACCGCAGATATATAGAGCAATGTAACACAGATGACTTCAGTTGACAGGTATTGGGCTATCACTAGTGCCCATTTTTTCTCCGCATTCAAGGCTTTGTAAAACCAATCGCTGATATAAAAGTAGATATTCATAAAGAATACCGTATAGGATGGCTTCCACCAGTAGGCTTTATAGATTTTCAAATGCAGGAAATATCGTTCAATACCATAATAAATAAGCGTGCTGCCGAGCTTCCAGTACTTATTTTTTCGGTACAAAGTAAGGAGGGTGGCCGTGATGGGAACATAAAATCCCTGTGATAAAATAGCCCCGAGGATTTGATCATGGGCTCTTTTCTTAAGGACCTTTGGCTTATAGGAGTACCCTTTGAACAAATTTAGGACCGGGTACTCGAATAAATAAGCCAATCCAATATTGGTGAGCAGCAAGGTCCATATATTCTTTTGGCGGCTTCTTTTAGTGAATATGAAAAAAAGCAAGACATGAACGACAGCCAGCAGCAGAAAAGGAATAGCGTACTTTGAAGCGAGTTTGTTTTTTTTCATATCCAACACTCCAGTTTTTACAAAGTATATAGCTATAATGTTTGCTAATTCTTTGAAATTATTTACCGGAACAGAACCTGTAAATTTATATCATGACTAGTGTAAAGACACATGGTAATATAAAGAAGCAGCACAAAAATTTATGTTAAAACAACCCATTTTAGGGAAACTATTTGTATCTCGCTAGTGTTGCAGGAGGGTTTTATGAAAAAGTCACAGGAGATTTCAGAAAAGAAGCTATTAGGGATTGCCGGGCTCGGCTGGATGTTTGATGCAATGGATGTGGGGATTCTGTCCTTTGTCATTGCTGCCCTGCAGGTGGACTGGGGATTAACAGGCAAGGAAATGGGGTGGATTGGCAGCGTAAACTCAATTGGTATGGCAGTCGGTGCCTTCGTATTTGGATTGCTTGCTGACCGGATCGGCCGGAAAAACGTCTTTATCATTACTTTATTGCTTTTCTCTGCTGGAAGCGGAATATCTGCGATGGCAACGACCTTGTCATTCTTTTTACTGCTGAGGTTTTTTATCGGAATGGGGCTTGGCGGTGAATTGCCGGTTGCATCCACACTTGTTTCTGAAAGTGTGCCTGCGGAGAAACGCGGGCGTGTCGTTGTACTGCTTGAAAGCTTCTGGGCGGCAGGCTGGCTAGTTGCAGCGTTGATTTCATATTTCATCATTCCGAAGTTTGGCTGGCAAATGGCGTTAATCCTAAGTGCATTGCCGGCATTGTATGCATTGTATCTTCGTATCAACTTGCCTGATTCACCAAGATTCCTTGCGGTTTCCAAGAAAGAACGGCTGACGATGAGGGAGAGCATCGCAGAGGTCTGGTCAAGGGAACATTTCAAGAGAACGGCGATGCTATGGATTCTATGGTTCAGTGTTGTATTTTCCTACTATGGAATGTTCCTCTGGCTGCCGAGCGTGATGGTCATGAAGGGATTCACATTGATCAAGAGTTTCCAATACGTCTTGATCATGACTCTCGCCCAGCTTCCGGGGTATTTTACCGCAGCATGGCTGATTGAAAAAGCGGGAAGGAAGTTCGTGCTGGTTGTTTATTTAATTGGAACTGCCCTCAGCGCCTATTTCTTTGGGACGGCAGATTCGCTGGCATTGCTGATTACGGCTGGAATTTTGCTGTCATTCTTCAACCTTGGTGCCTGGGGCGCATTGTACGCCTACACACCAGAACAATATCCAACGACAATCCGCGGTTCAGGAGCGGGAATGGCCGCATCCTTTGGCCGCATCGGCGGAATTGCCGGACCGCTGATGGTCCCGTATCTTTCAGCGCAAAATCTATCGATCACAGCCATCTTCACGATCTTCTGTATCGCGATCCTGATTGGTGCCGCGGCAGTATTTTTCTGGGGTACGGAGACGAAGCAGAAAGAGCTGGCTTAAAAGAAAAAGTTCGCCTTCGAGGAGGCGAACTTTTTCATCTTAATCATGCATGAACATATTTGAACACATTCACAAGAAAGAGAATGCCCCCAATGACCACGACTAATGATCCCACAATGGCAAAGACGGTGAAAATGACTCCCCCTGCCAACATGGATAATGTAATCCCGCCCTGCATGACCGGAACTCCAATGTTATGAAGCCAGAAGTGCGTTGAAGCAAGCTTGCTGTCACCAGCCTGTGGAAATAAATAATAAATCGTCCCGAACAGGGCCATTGAGACCCAGCCTAACAAGTTTAAGTGTGCATGCACTGAGGACATGGTGAAATCATGGACGATCCCCATAACAATTCCTAGAATGATGGCAATAACAAAATAGACCGCAGCGACCTTGAAAAACCGTATGCTCAAAGCTATTTTCCTCCTCTCTAATTAGTTCTTTTAGATTATATAAAAGTTCTGAAAATTTATAACATATGTACTAATGAAATAGGTAAATTTATTTTTCCTATCGACGATGATAGTAAAATAATAATAAGTTCCCCATGACACAAAAATATCACCTTTGTTTTCGTCATTTTTACGGATATTCATGATATAATAGTGCAAACGTTTGTACAACTTCTAAAAGGGAGATAAAGCTATGAAAAGATTATTTGGAATTGATAGCTGGAAGATCGTCGAAACGGACTTGAATAAAGAGGATTTCCGCCTGGCTGAAAGCATCATGAGCCTTGGGAATGGACATATGGGCATGCGCGGGAATTTTGAAGAAACATACTCTGGGGATTTCCATCGCGGATCTTATATTGCCGGTGTCTGGTTCCCGGATAAAACACGTGTAGGCTGGTGGAAAAATGGCTATCCGAATTATTTTGGAAAGGTCATCAACTCCACGAACTTTATCGGCATCAAAGTACTAATTGATGGTGAAGAATTGGATTTGCACAATGCTGAAGTAAGCGATTACTATCGCGAGCTTGATATGCAGCATGGTATTTTGACACGAAAATTTACCGTCACTCTAAACGGAAATGAAACAGAAGTGGAAGCCGTTCGCTTCCTGTCAGTAGCTGATCAGGAGCTGGCCGCTATTCGTTACTCTGTCACTGCCAAAAACTATAATGGAAACGTTACCTTTGTTCCTTATCTTGATGGGGACGTCCGCAATGAAGACTCCAACTATGAAGAGGACTTCTGGTATGAAGTCAGCAGGGATGCTGCAGACTACAGCGGCAGCCTTGTCATGAAGACGAAAGACAATCCATTCGGCACTCCGACTTTCCAGGTAGCGACAACTATGCAAACGGTTGTCGAAGGCGATGTGTCAAAGGTTGAAGTAAATGAAAAAGCAGAATACGTAGAAAATGTCATCGAAGTGAAAGCTGAACAGGGACAAACTGTAACCCTTTATAAATATGTTGCTGTTACAACCGACCGTGACTATGAAGCTGGCGAACTGGTTTCAAAAGGGCGTGAAGTGCTTGATCGTTCTGTTGAAAAAGGGTTCGAACAGTTATTGGAAGAGCATAGAAATGGCTGGCTGAGCCGCTGGGAAATTGCTGATATCGAAATTGCCGGTGATGACTCTGCACAGCAGGGAATCCGCTTTAACCTGTTCCAGTTATTCTCAACTTATTATGGAGAAGATTCGCGCCTGAACATCGGCCCTAAAGGTTTCACAGGTGAAAAATATGGCGGTGCTACTTACTGGGATACAGAAGCTTACGCAATTCCGCTCTACCTTTCTACTGCAGAGTCAGAGGTTGCACGCAACCTGCTTGTCTATCGCCACAACCAGCTGGAAGGAGCCTACCATAATGCGAAGCAGCAGGGACTGAAGGGTGCACTTTACCCAATGGTTACTTTTACAGGCGTGGAGTGCCACAATGAGTGGGAGATCACGTTCGAGGAGATTCATCGTAACGGTGCGATCGCCTATGCGATATATAACTATGTGAATTACACTGGGGATAAAGATTATCTCCACGAATACGGAATTGATGTGCTCGCTGGCATCTCTCGTTTCTGGGCTGACCGAGTTCACTTCAATAAGAGCAAGAATGTCTATATGATCCATGGCGTAACAGGTCCGAATGAATACGAAAACAATGTTAACAACAACTGGTATACAAACCGTATCGCTGTATGGACACTGCGATACACGCTTGAAGTCATCGATTTACTTAAGCAGAATGGCCATGAGGCGCGCCTCGAAGGCCTTGAATTCTCTACTGAAGAACTTGCTAAGTGGCAGGATATCGTTGAAAGAATGTATTTCCCTTACGATGAAGAAAAAGGTGTCTTCGTTCAGCACGATACATTCCTTGATAAAGATTTGATGACGGTGGATGAGCTTGCAGCCGAAGATCGCCCAATCAACCAGAACTGGTCATGGGATAAAATCCTGCGCAGCTGCTTCATCAAGCAGGCAGATGTTCTTCAGGGTCTATACTTCTTCAACCATGAATTCTCGGAAGAAGAGAAGCGCCGCAACTTTGAATTCTATGAGCCAATGACCGTCCACGAGTCATCATTGTCACCAAGTATTCACGCAGTACTTGCAGCAGAGCTTGGCATGGAAGAAAAGGCATACGAAATGTACAACCGCACGGCGCGCCTTGACCTAGATAACTACAACAACGATACAGAAGACGGGCTGCACATCACAAGCATGACAGGTGCATGGCTGGCGATCGTCCAGGGCTTCGCAGGCATGCGCACAGCAGAAGGCACATTGTCATTCGCACCATTCATCCCGAAAGCCTGGGAGCAATACAGCTTCAAGATTATCTACCGCGACCACTACATCAAGGTAGAAGTGAACCAGGAAAACGTCGTCCTCACACAGCAAGGACCAGAACTCGCCATGAAACTTTACGGCGAGGACGTAACCATCCCTGCAGAAGGCAAGCTTTCTGTAAAATTGAAATAAGTTGATGAAGAGATCTTTAGGCAAGCCTGAAGGTCTCTCTCATTGGGGAAAGATTTTACTGTGTGAATTGCAGTGAAATGGCCAAAAAGGGTGGATTTAATAGACATTTTGAAGAGCGGAAGGTGTAGAAATGTCCAAGAAAGGTGCTTTAATGGACATTTTGGAGAGTGTGAAGGGTTGAAATGTCCAAGAAAAGCGGTTTAATGGACATTTTGGAGAGTGTGAAGGGTTGAAATGTCCAAGAAAAGTGGTTTAATGGACATTTTGGAGAGTGTGAAGGGATGAAATGTCCAAGAAAAGCGGTTTAATAGACATTTTGAAGAGCAGAAGCTGTTGAAATGTCCAAGAAAGGTGCTTTAATGGACATTTTGGAGAGTAGAAAGCGTTGAAATGTCCAAGAACCGAGTCTTAATAGACATTTTGGATAGTGAATGGCGAAGAGAAGTCAAGAAAAGCAATTATATAGACATTTGCGTGTTTGAGTGGGAATGAAATGTCCAATGATTCTCAGAATCTGCTTCTGAGACTGCATGGATGACTCGTGAAAGGAGTTTTGGCAATGACTAGACCACTAAAAGCTTTTATTTTTGACCTTGATGGGGTCATTACGGATACAGCGGAATACCACTTTTTAGCGTGGAAGGCGCTGGCTGAGGATTTGGGAATTACTTTTACCCGTGAGGACAACGAGGAGCTGAAGGGTGTTTCCCGGATGGATTCTCTCGAAAAGATTCTTGAGCTTGGCGGCCGGATGGGGGATTTTTCAGTTGATGAAAAAGAAGCATTGGCTGAGAAGAAAAATGAGCACTACCTGACATTGATCCAGAACATCACTCCTGTTGACCTGTTGCCGGCGATCAAGGAATTGATCAGGGACATCAAAGATAATGGGCTAAAACTAGGCCTTGCGTCAGCAAGCAAGAACGCGTTCACCGTAATGGAGTCGCTCGGGATGAAATCTGAATTTGATATCATCGTTGACGCAAAAACAGTCGTAAACGGCAAGCCGCATCCAGAAGTCTTCCTGCGTGCTGCCGAAATGCTAGGCGTTGAGCCTGAAGCCTGCATCGGTGTCGAGGATGCAGCAGCTGGCGTACAGGCCATCAAAGCTGCCGGAATGTATGCAGTTGCTGTCGGTCCTAAGGAAAGCTTTGAAAATGCTGATATTGTCTATACCAGCACTTCTAAGCTTTCATTTGAGAAAATCGTAGAAGTTTATAATAGTTAACACTCCAAAACCCAGTCGCAGCTATGCGGCTGGTTTTTTTAAAAGAGCCATTTTGTTGGTTTCGTCATAACTAGTATTAGTAAAAACATTCAGAAAGTAATTGTTGGATTATCCGCTCTTTAACAGGGAAATATGCTACTATGGGAATTTTTAAAAAGGACGGTGTAGTAGTATGTACGATTGCCTTATAGTTGGAGGGGGGATTGCCGGACTGCAGGCGGCGATTCAACTCGGACGTTACAATCATAAAACAATGGTGCTTGATGCAGGAGATGGAAGGTCCGCATTATGCCAAAGTTATCATAATATTCTTGGCTACCCAGATGGAGTAAGCGGTCCACAGTTAAGGGAAATCGGCCGAAAACAGGCTGCTCAGTATGGCGTGGAGTTCGTGATCGGAAAAGCTGAGGCTGCAAAAAAAACAGGGGCTGGTTTTGAAGTCAAAGCGGAGAGTGGAGATACTTACGAGGCGAAGACATTGCTCCTGGCCACAGGAGTCATGGACCGGATGCCTCCTTTCCCGGAGCTGATGCCTACTCTGGGAATCAGTGTGTATATCTGTCCGGATTGTGATGGACATGAAGTGAAAGACAAGTCGACAATCGTAATGGGCTCGGGGAATCCTGGCGCAAATATGGCACTGACCCTGAATTATTTCACAGATAAACTCACTTATGTGAATCATGAAAACAAAGAAGTGGACGAGGATATAATGTCCGCCATGAAGAAAAAGGGAATTAAGTATGTTGAAGGGCCAATTGAAAAGGTGCTGGCGGATGGTCCGGATTTCAGGGGGATTATGCTTGCAAATGGTGAGAAGCTGACGTCGGAACGCGGCTTCATGGCCTTTGGAGGAAATGAAGTAAAATCGCAGCTCGCGCAACAGCTTGGCGTCGACATTCATAAAAACAAGCATGTATTAGTGGACCCACGGACCAAGATGACCAATGTCGAAAATGTTTGGGCGGCAGGTGACCTTGTAGCCCATTCCGAGCAAACAACAATCGCGATGGGAGACGGCATGCAGGCCAGCATCTGGATCCATAAGACACTTTTAGCGGAAAAGGAATAATTAGCTGTTATAAGGTTATTTCATCCTTGTGAAAGTAATCTGTCCCGGTTGGGCGAAGAAATTGCAGGTTGGAAGGGAGGATATCTCCAGTTGAGGGGAAGATATCTCCAGTCGTGAGCAGGATATCTCCAGTTGTGAGCAGGATATCTCCAGTTGTGAGCGGGATATCTCCAGTTGGACGCAAGATATTCCATTTGGAGCAAGATACTCCCGGTTGGAACCACTTTATTCCTGCTAGAGACCAATATATTCCCGGCCGGGGAAATAAGTTCCCTGCTGGACAAAACAAAAAGATAGCCGCCACTCAAACATGAATGGCGGCTTCGTTTTATTCCAGATCGACTTTTTCCAGTGGCAGTTCGGCAGGCCCATCAATGACATCTCCTTTATAGGAGAAGCGTGAGCCGTGGCATGGGCAATCCCAGGTGCGATCGCCGTTGTTCCATTTTAGCTCGCAGCCCATATGGGTACAGGTAGTATCTACGACGTGCAGCTGGCCGTTTTCGTCACGATAGGCTCCTGCCCGTTTGCCGTTGACTGTTATGGCGGCGCCTTCGTCGTGGCCAAGGCTTTCGGGATCGGTTAATGGACGCTCCAGTTTCCCTTTAACCAGTTCCTTTGCGACAGTGGCATTGTCAGCAACGAATGTCGCTACATCCGGTTTTGCATGGAATCTTTGCGGTTCGAACACATCCACATACGGATTGTCTTTCCTTAGGACAAGATCGGACATCAGCAGCGCCGCATTGATACCGTTGCTCATTCCCCATTTTCGGTAGCCTGTGGCAACAAAGATGTTATCTGTGCTTGATGAGTATTTGCCGACGAAAGGTATTTTATCAAGTGTAGTCGGGTCCTGCGCACTCCAGCGGAAAGGGATTTCCTTTACGCCGAACGTCTGGGCAGCGAACGCCTCAAGGGCTTCATAATACTGATGCGTATTATCATCCTGTCCTGTGATATGGCTGTCTCCGCCGAACAGCACCAGTTTTTCGCCATTCCAGTCTGTATAGCGCAGGGATCGTGACGGTGTCTCGGCATTGATGTACATGCCGCCCGGGAATTCTTTTTCAGTTTTAACGGCAAGCACATAGGAACGATGGACCTGCATCCTTGAAAAATAGAACCCTTTTAGATCGTAAAATGGGAAGTGGGTGCTGATGATCATCTGATTGCAGTGCACCTTATGTCCGTCCCTTGTCGTAACGACAGGCTCAGAGCCCTCCACCAAATCGACTGCGGTTGTATTTTCATAAATTTGACCGCCCATTTCTGTAAAACGCTCCGCCAGATGTTTCAAAAATTTCAGCGGGTGGAACTGGGCCTGGTTCCTCATGACCACGGCTGCCATCGCCTCAACAGGAATAGGTACTTCTGATACATACTCACTTCCTGCGACACCCAGCTTTTCATAGGCCTTGAATTCCTTAAGCAGCTTTTCCATTTCCTTATCGGAATTGGTAAATAAATAGGCATCCTCTTCTGTGAAATCGCAATCGATCTGCTGTTCTTTCACCAGATTTTTAACAAATTGCATTGCGTCAAAATTGGCCTGATAATAAAGGCGGGCGTGATCTTCACCAAAGTGGCTGATGAGCTCGTCATAAATTAACCCGTGCTGTGCCGTCACCTTTGCGGTTGTATGCCCGGTTGTGCCGTTTAAGATACTGCCGGCTTCAATTACCGCCACTTTCGCACCAGCTTTCGCCAGCAGGTAGGCAGAGGTCAAGCCTGTGATTCCGCCTCCAATGATCGCAACGTCTGTCTTCAGGTCCTCCTGCAGCTTCGGGAAAGAAGGCAGTTCAGCTGTTTTACGCCAGTAAGGTTCAGGGAAACGAGGCAGCTTTGAAGTATAATCGTTCATCAACAATCCTCCTTAAAAGTCTTCATAGTCTTTAATTTTTCCTGTTTTAGTGAGAATCATGCTATTTTTCCTTTTACCCCCTAAAAATATGGATAGACAAGTTTTTACCAAATTGAGCGAATTGGCCAGGATTACGGGTGCAGCATGATAAAATAAAGAATAAAAAATAACGGAGGCCAATATGGAAATCGCAGTTTTTGGGACAGGCTATGTTGGCCTTGTCACCGGTGTTTGTTTTGCCGAAATGGGCTACAATGTCACCTGTTTTGATATAGATGAACGTAAAATCACTGCCCTTTCTGAAGGGAAGTGCCCGATTTATGAGCCCGGTCTTGAGGAGATGCTGAGAAGGAATCTTGCGGAGAGAAGGCTTTATTTTACAAATGATTCAAGAACCGCCTGCAGGAAGGCTGATTATATTTTCATCGCTGTCGGAACGCCTGAAAATGAAGACGGGTCGGCGAACCTGGAATATCTGGATGCCGCGATCGCTGCGATTGGCAAAAGCTTGGACAGGGATGGGGTCATTGTCATTAAAAGTACGGTGCCTGTTGGGACCAATGAATGGGTCAGGCAAAAGTTGAAGGCAATCATACCAAGTGAATTGCGGGTGTCCGTCGTTTCAAATCCTGAGTTCCTCCGCGAGGGCTCGGGTATCCTTGATACCTTCCACGCGGACCGTATTGTCATCGGAGCAGATGATCATGAGGCCGGCCGCGCGGTGGCAAAGCTGTATGAACCATTTGCCAGGCCGGTTATACACACAGATGTCCGCAGTGCGGAGCTCATCAAGTATGCATCCAATGCTTTCCTGGCGACGAAAATCAGTTTTATCAATGAAATCGCGAATTTATGTGAACATACGGGTGCCAATATTGAGGATGTGGCAAAGGGCATGGGCATGGACCACAGGATCGGCAGCCATTTTTTAAACGCGGGGATTGGCTATGGCGGATCCTGTTTCCCGAAGGATACGAAGGCGCTGGAAAAACTGACGGAGTACTATGATTATGACTTTAAAATCCTGCGGTCCGTCATCGAGGTGAACAGCAGGCAGAAACAGCAGCTTTTTCATAAAGCGAAGGAGCTGTTTGGGACCCTTGAGGGAAAAAGGGTAGCCGTGCTGGGCCTAGCGTTCAAGCCGCATACCGATGACATCCGCGAGGCGCCTGCCATTGAGCTGATTGCCAGGCTGCTGGGCGAACAGGCAGATATCTCTGTCTATGACCCGGCTGCATTGAGCAATGCCGCCCACCTATTTGGCAGCGGGGTTTATTATGCTGAAAATGCTGACACTGCCATCAAAGGAGCGGATGCGGTTTTCATCATGACCGAATGGCCGCAAATTACGGAGTATGAATTAACGCGGTTTCCATTATTGATGCGGCAGCCAATCATTTTTGACGGCCGGAATTGCTATGGCCTCGACCAGGCAGAAGCAGCTGGACTGACGTATTTTTCTATCGGCAGGAAGGCCGTGAATGTTCACGACAGCCTAAAGAGTCTCAAGCGTTAAAGCTCATTGTGCCCGACTGGCAGTATAAGGTAAAATGAACCTAAATACCTCAGTTTGGGAGGGACCAGGATGGCTAAGGTTAAAACGAATGCGATGCGGATTCTCGATACGCAGAAAGTGCCGTATGAGATTCTTTCTTATGACGCAAATGATGGGAAAATTGACGGTGTGACTGTTGCTGGCAAAATCGGCCGCGATGCAGCACAGGTCTACAAGACGCTTGTGGCTGTAGGGGCAAGTAAGAATTTATACGTCTTTGTCATTCCGGTTGAAGCCGAGCTGGACTTAAAAAAGGCGGCAAAGGAAGCTGGCGAGAAGAAAGTGGAAATGCTTCCGGTCAAGGACATCCAGAAATTCACCGGTTATATCCGCGGCGGCTGCTCACCGATTGGCATGAAAAAGAACTATCCAACGTTTTTAAATGAGAGCGCGAAGCAAATTGAAACCATCATCGTCAGTGCCGGGAAAATAGGATTCCAGATCGAGTTGGAACCGGATCAGCTGATTCAGGCAACGGAAGGCAAATATGCCAATTTGGTAACGGCCCAAAAAGACTAATCGTGACCAGACCATGTGACTGTTCGGACAGGTTCCATGGGGAATTCAGAAAAGTTGTCAGAATCAGGCCGGAGTTCGGACAGGTTTGGGGGAAGAAGATGAAAAGCTGTCCGAAGTAGTCTCGAGTTCGGACAGGTTTGCGAGGAAAATCTGAAAAGCTGTCCGAAGTAGCCCCGAGTTTGGACAGGTTTGCGAGGAAAATCTGAAAAGCTGTCCGAAGTAGCCCCGAGTTTGGACAGGTTTGCGAGGAAAATCTGAAAAGCTGTCCGAAGTAGTCCAGAGTTCGGACAGGTTTAAGAGGAAAACCAGAAAAGCTGTCCGAAGTAGTCCAGAGTTCGGAAAGGTTTAAGAGGAAAACCAGAAAAGCTGTCCGAAGTAGTCCAGAGTTCGGACAGGTTTGCGAGAAAAAGCCAAAAAGCTGTCCGAAGTAGCCCTGAGTTCGGACAGGTTTAAGAGAAAAAACCGAAAAGCTGTCCGAAGTCAGTCACATCTCCCGCGCAAACCTATGAAAAATGAGAAACAGCCTCTGTCCGCAGGGGCTGTTTCCCATTTTACTCATTTATTGTTTTTCTGCTGCATTGATCTTGATTTCCAGGCTGGCGATTTGTGATTGATAGAGTTCTTCGTAGTTTTTTGATGTGTCATAGGCGATTTCGATTTCTGGTGCTTCGGGTTTTTCTTTTATCACATCGGCTTTGAGTGTGTCGAAAATCTGCTGTGTCAGCAGCTTTTCGGTGAAGTAGTTGTTCAGTCGGTTTTTATATGCGTCGGTTGGAAATTCAGAGATAAGCTGTGAAGCTGCTTTATTTTGCGCGGCTTTGGCAGTGAACTCTTCCACTGTTTTCGCGACAGCTGCATTTTCAACATCCAGTCCTTTTTCCCTCGCAAGCAGGTACATTGCGTGCTGTTCGATCATTTTTGATAGATTCACATTGAAGTTATCGTGATACTTAAGCTGCTCATCCCAATAAGCCAGTTTTTCCTTTAAGTTTTCGCCTTCGAGATTCTTTTCATCAACAGAGCGGTTCAGCTCGATGTCGACCTTGTTCATCAGCTGGTAGAATTGCAGGTCCTCATAGGAAAGGACTTTGCCGCTGATGGTGACGACATTGTCTTTAGCAGTGAAGCCTTCTTTTGTTGCGGGAGTGCTTGCACTAGCCTCGCCTTCAGCACCAGCACGACTCTCAGCGGCAGGCTGTTTTTCATTCTGCTGGCAGGCGGCGAGTCCAAAGCTGATCATGAGCAGGCTGAGCAAAGCAAAAAGTATGCGTTTCATCTTCGATCATTCCTTTTCCGCTTCGAATGTAATCACATGTTCAAAACCTGAACCATCGGCTTCGCCTTCGATATTGGCGATCCATTCTCCGGCCATCGGCAGTTCGACGCTGGATTCATAGATCCCATTTCCCTTATCCTCGAAACTTAGCTCGAGTGTGCCATGGTCCATTTTCGCCATTTCAAGATAGGCAGTGAATTCGAGACCGGAAGCGGGCTCGCCATTCTGTAAAATCTCAATCACGACAGGAGAACTTTCACCAGCTTTATATTTAGGGGCTTGCTTTAAACTGACTTCAAAATCCGACCCTGATCCGCAGCCGGCCAGAACCAACATCAACAGCATGAAGCCTGCGATCAATTTTTTCATTTCGAATCCGCTCCTTTTAAATGTTCATTCAGGAATTCATCAACGGTGTATTTCGTCATTTCGCCATTTTCCAAAAAGGCGACATGTGTACAGATTTGCTTGATTTCATCCATATGGTGGGAGGCCATGAAAATTGTTTTCCCGTACAAGGATTTCAAAATTTGCAGGATTTCCTCACGCCCAAGAGGATCGAGTCCGCTCGTCGGTTCATCGAGGATCAGCACCTCTGTATCGTAATAGAGCATGACGCACAGCCCGAGGCGCTGGAGCATCCCCTTGGAGTAGCCCTTTATCTGGTTATGGCGGTCCTCCCACAAGGACACAAGCTTCAGCTTCTCTTCGATTTTCTTTTCATTGACCTCACCGGTTCCAAGCGATGCGAAAAACCTCATATTTTCTTCACCAGTCAGGTGAGGATACAGGTGGAACTTTTCCGGGAGATAGGAAACGATTTTCTTCCAATCTCCTTTTGAATTTGGAAATCCTCCAAGCGTTATCAAGCCTTTTTTTACCGGCTGTAAACCGAGAATCGATCGGATCAAAGTGGATTTCCCGGCACCGTTCCGCCCAACTAGGGCACAATATTCATTTTTCTCGACTGTCAGGTTGATATCTTTCAAGACTTGTTTATTTTTATAGGATTGTGAGAGATTCTTGATTTCAATCATGATTTTTCCCCCTTGCTGCGGAACAGGATGGCAAGGCCGAAGAAAGCGATCATCCAGAAGGCCAGGTCGATCAACAGAAACTTCGATGGCGCCATCCAGATCATTTTTTCCATCAGGCGTGACATATTGTTCAGCGAGAACAGGCCGAGTGATGTTTCTAGGTAAAAGCGCAATGTGTGCAGCGGGTCCAGGAAGTAGAGCCACGAGAACAGTTTGACATTTTCATAGGAAACGGACGGGACATACTGGATGAAAGCCAGGTCAATAAGGAACACGAACAGGAACCAGGTGAAAATCGTCGCTCCGATCAGCTGCATCTTCGTGTTTGTGATATTGCCCAAAAAGAGGCCTAGCTGGTTGAAAATCAGCAATAACACGACGACCGTCACGATAAAATAGAGGAAGCTGGAAATCTCAAATTGCAGGAACATTTTCATCACGATGGCAAGCACGAAGTACCAGCCAACAAACACGCCAACGACGACGGTCTGGATCGCGATGCTTTTTTTCAGCATCAGGCTCAGGTTCGATTCCTTTTTTGTCAGCAGGATCATCGATGTCTTCAGCTCTTTTTCCTGGAAAATCGAAAAGGACGAAATGAACAGCGCGAAAATCGGCACCAGGTATATGTTCATGTCATAAAGCGAGAGAAGAAAAGCGTCAAATCCGAGTTCTGCTGGATAGGAGCGTGCTTCCATCAACAGGAAGATGGAAGAGAGCATGACCATGGCCAGACCGAGCCAAAGGCCTTTCCCGCGTGACTGTTCAAGCCATTCCTTCCAAATGTAGTTCATGATGAACGCCTCCTTCTCTTCTTGGTAAATATCCACCCGAAAATAGCGAATGCCGGAATCACCAGCAGGCCCCACGGTCCAGATTCCTGCTTCACTTCAATCAGCGGGAATTCATCCACGACCATGACTTTCTGGGTGCTTAAAACTTCATTGATTTTTTCATAGATTGTGATTGCCGGACTTTTTAAAAACAAGTAGGCCAGCTCATTTTCTTCTACCAGTTTGTAAAGTGATGATTTATATTCAACAGGGGAGTCACCGACCTGGTTCTGGTCCAGGTCGAGGACAGATAGCTCTGTGCCCCAGTAGTTGCCCGCCCCGTTTTGATTCCATTGGTTATATGATTCCGCGCCAATCGTCAGGACATTGGCGACATTTTGCTTGAAATGATTTTTCGTGAATACCTGGGATGTCGAAGTCGTCCATAATTCCACGCCGATGTCATTGTGGAAAAACTTGTTTCCCTCAATCTTGTTCTGCGTGGATTGCTCCAGGTAAATGCCGCGCTGGTTCAGGTAAAATTCATTGTCCAGGACGGTATTGCTTGTGCTCGTCTGGATGATGAGCCCGAATGAACGGGATCCCTGGTTGAAAGAAAACTGGTTCTCCTTCAATAAGATGTTCTGCGAATGCATGATGGCCGCGCCGCCGGTATTCTTATTGAAGCGGTTTTTATAAAAAACATTGTCATTAGAGTACATATAGTGCAGTCCGTACCTTGTTTCACTTACAAAATTATTGCGGATTTCATTTTTATCGGCGTATTCGACATAAATGCCGTCGCGTGTATTGGAAATCGTAGAGTCTTCAATAATATTGTTGGATGTGCGTACAAGCTGGATGCCGTTTCCCTGGCTGCCAAGCTTGCCTGTTCCCTGGCCAGTGACTTTGATATTTTTGACGAGAGTGTACTTTGAACTATTAATATAGAGTCCATGGTAAACATCGTGGATAACTAGATTAATAAACTGGTTATGCTCTCCCATCGTGCGGATCCCCGAATATTCCTCGTCGGAGCTCCTGTTTAGGCTGCCGTGTTCAATCTTTAAGTTTTTCAACGTAACATTCGAAGCTTTGATCAGGACGACATTTCCTTTCCCGTCGCCGCGGATCATCGTGCCTTTTTTTCCAATGATTGTGATTGGTTTCTTAATCTCAACATTGCCATCGTATTGCTTGTTCTCTAAAATCAATTCGCCGTTAATTGGAGTTTCATCAATCAGCTGCTGCAGGGAGGCATCTGCCGAGACAGGCAGGGTGGATAAAATCCAGACGCCTATCCCAACAAAAAGGATCAGTAGCCTGTTCATCTTCGGCGCTCCAGCCAGAACGGCAGAAGTGTAAGGATGAAGGCTGCCCCGAGCAGGAAGGAACCTGTTGTGAAATAGCTGTGGGTCACAAAATTAGCAAGGATGTTTTCTCCAATGATCGGCGGTACGAATGGATCAAGTTCAATCGGTGCTTTCGGATCAAGCTTAGTTCCGAATTTCGTCAGCCAGCGGTGCATGTCATAGATGCCAAGAGCACCACCAACAGCCAGCAGTCCAATCGGAAAATAAAGCAGGCTTTTCCTTCTGACTAAAGCAATGATGATGAAAAGAATTGCCATCCCGATGATCAGGCTGGGCAGGTATTGAAGCTCAGGAAAGCTTTCATTGCTGAAGGGAGACAT
Source organism: Mesobacillus sp. MER 48 (assembly GCF_023714225.1). NCBI lineage: Bacteria > Bacillati > Bacillota > Bacilli > Caryophanales > Bacillaceae > Mesobacillus > Mesobacillus sp. MER 48. The sequence continues at coordinate 625,772 of NZ_JAMAUR010000003.1, read as the reverse complement.
GCCGATATAATGGTTCAGGCCGTTGACGATATCGATGTCGCCGTCAAGCTTGCTTGGATAAACGACAATATCAAGACCTTCAGGATATTGCGGTGCGAAAAATTTCATCCCCCACCAGGGGAACTTGATAGAGGCAAATAGGAATGCTGCAGCCCCGATAAGACTAGCCATAGAACCGGCAGATATTTTCTTTGCCATCTGAATCATCTCCTAAAAGAAATGCGCATTGCCTCGATCAGGCTGGTCATTTCTCGATTTACAATCTTTATTAAAGGCTGTTTTCGTAATGATTGTTGTTAAAATCCTAAAGCCGATTTTAACGTATGATCAGGCATATTGCTGGTCGGTATCTAGTTTGAAAGCTCTTTTCTCATCCAAATCGTCCATTTAGCGAAGTTACCTAGGTCATCACTGCAATTTTGCAGTAATAGCAGCAAAGTTTTAGAAAAGAGCCTTTTTAAAAAGGGAGAAAGGGTATCGGCGAATACTCAATACCCTTTTCCGCCTTCAATTCCAGCTGTTACTTCGGTTCAACAAGCAGGTAGCCGCTCATTTCCTGGTGAAGCGCTGAACAGAAGTTTGTGCAATAAATTGGGAATGTACCGGCTTTGTCAGCTGTAAATTCGATGGTGCTCGTCTGGCCTGGCTGTACTTCATAGTTCAGGTCATGGTCCATGATGCCGAAGCCGTGGGTGATATCCTGGTCAAGGTCGATGTTCGTCAGGTGGATGACGACTTTGTCTCCCTGGTTGACCTTGATTTCATCCGGGCGCTTCGCTTTTGCATCGAAGACGAACTTGGAACGCATCGCGATTCCGTAAACATGGACTTCGTTGCCCTTGCGTTCGATCCGTGTATCTTCCTGTTTCCAAACTGAGTTTTCGCGGTTTACATCCTTTTCATAAATCTTCAGCGTCTTGATCTTGTCACGGTGGATCGTCTGCGCATAATGCGGTTCAGGATCGACCGGAGCTGTATAAGTCAGTGACATCTTGTCGCCGGAGATATCGATCAATTCCATTGATTCAGGGTGTGAAGGTCCGACAGACAGGAAATTGTCCTTCGCAATTTTATTCAAGGATACGATCCATTTGCCATCCGGTGAGGCTGTGTCACCCTCCGTTGCTGTTGAGTGTCCTGGTGAATAGTGGACAGGTGTACGGTCTAAAATTTCACCGGTATCGATTTTCCATTTAACGATCTCGGATGAAATGAACATCGTATTGTATGCATTGCCTCTGTCGTCAAATTGAGTGTGAAGCGGCCCCAATGCTCCCGGAGGATCGACTTCACGTTCAACTACCTTGTCGTATGGCAGGACAGGAATTCCGAACTTCTCTGTTTCAAAATTGCCAGACTTGATGGCTTCGAAAGCTTTTTCAAAAGAGAACACTGTCATTAAAGGAGCCAGTTTTCCGGACGCGATGAAGCGTGTACCGTCTGGAGTGACGTCAACGCCGTGCGGTGATTTTGCGACAGGTACAGCGTAAATGGATCCTTTGTGCTTGCGCGGGTCAATCATCTTCGCGCCGTTGACTTCCTCAAACTCTCCTGCTGCTACTTTTTTCTCAAGCTCTTTCCAGTTCAATAAAACAATATAGTCACGGTCATTCTGGGATGCGTTGATTTCGTTATTGGTTGTCGCGAATTCAGTATTGTAAGTCGTCATGACAATCCAGTCGCCAGACATCTTTTTGCCGGCGTCAGACAGGTCATAGGACCATGGCGGAAGCATGATCTGGTAAGCAAGGTCAAGGTTCTTCTTTTTCTGGTCAAAAGTGACCATAGATACAACGCCTTTATATTTCTCCTCGAATTCATCAAGTGGAGCATATTCTTTTCCAATCGGTACCGAGAAGCGGGTAGGCATCACAATGTATTCCGTATTCTGGGTGACGAACGTACCGGCGTGCGGTCCGCCCATATTCGGCATTTCCATGATATCGGCGGTATGGAATACACTTAAGTCGACAGCGGCGATCCGGTTATTGGCTACATCATTCGCAAACAAGAATTTGCCGTCATATTCAGCGTTTGTCTCAGAAATTGCCGGGTGGTGGAAATCCCCCCAAGTATATTTGCCTAGCATTTCTTTCGAGTCTTTGTCAAAACCATAACCTGTGGCCGGGTCTGGCGAGAATACAGGCACGGTGCGAATTTTCCTCATGGAAGGCAGTCCGTATACAAATAGCTGGCCAGAATGTCCTCCTGATGAAAGCATGTAATACTCATCCAGCTCGCCATACGGTACATACACTTTTTCAGCATTTGACTTCTTTGAGTTGTTATCACTGCTTGCCGTTCCTTTAGGTCCTGGTGAAAAATCAGCGAAAAATACTGTTGCCGCCATAAAACCGGCGAGCAGCCCTGAAGCTGCGGGAACCCATTTTTTCATTAACACTGCACCACCTTTGGTTTATTTTTCAGAAGCTTCCTTCAAAATTTCTACGACTTGATTGATTTCTTCATCTGTCAGCGGGTTGCCGCCGATGACGCCTGACATGACTGCGGAGGTAGGCTCTTTCAAAAATTCATTGACAGGTTTGCCATGCTTTCCTTCGACATTATTGAATGCCTGGGACAGGTCCGGTCCGGTTGCTCCGCCTTTAAGGTTCAATGCTTCGACAGAGTGGCAGCCAAGGCAGCCTTTTGATTGCAGGATGCTTTCATCACCAGCAGAAGCTGTAGAAGTCTCAGTTGACTTCTTTTCTTCCTTGGCGGGTTCCTTAGCCTTTGGTGACTGATCGACAGCCGTGACTTCTTTTTCCTGCCCATTGCCTTGCGGGATGACGTCGTAGGTTATATAACCAATACCGAGTCCGAGCACAGCACTTAAGATGAAATGAATGACTGGTTTGTTCACTTTCTTCCCCCCTAGATTGATTTACAATTACATCCTAACTTTTTCAAAAAAACGTCAGTGTGATGTACGGCACACAAATTTGTGTTTATTGTGAATGATTTGTGAAAGCGCTATGAGGGGATGTGAAGAACATCACTTGCCCGGGAAATAAAGTTTAAAAATAGACAAAATTACATTTGCAATTGGGCATTCACCCAGCGCTTAAGCCCTGCATATAGTAATGGGGAAGCAAAAACTTGCCGTTATGGTCAACGGCTGGAGGGAGTGCGATTAAATGGCAGGAAGAATCCTCAACTTTTTCGCCGGAGGCAACACTGCCCGCGGTTTTTACAGCTTGTATGATTCAAGCTTGCAGGGCTTGTCACGGTTGTTCATATTAAAGGGCGGTCCTGGAACAGGGAAGTCATCTCTCATGAAAAAGATCGGTAATGAATGGCAGGAAAAAGGATATGATATTCAATTTCTGCATTGCTCCTCTGATAATAAATCGATTGATGGTGTACTGATTCCTGAATTGAACGCGGGAATTGTGGACGGCACAGCCCCGCATGTCATCGAGCCTAAGGCTCCGGGGGCGGTAGAGGAGTATATCAATCTTGGGGAAGCATGGAATTCCGGGAAGCTGCAGGAGCATAAGGAGACAATCACGGAGCTGACTGAAAAAATCAGCGGAGCATTCAACACAGCATACAGCCTTTTTGCTGAAGCGCTGAGAATTCATGATGAATGGGAAAAAATCTATATCGAAAATATGGATTTTGAAAAAGCGAATGGCCTGACAAATAGATTGATCGAGAGCTTCTTTGGCGACAGCAGGTCAGAAACAGGAAATGGGCGAGTGTATGACCGGTTTCTCGGTGCCGCAACACCAGCTGGAGCAGTTGATTTTGTTCCGAACCTGACAGAGACCGTCGGGAAAAGATACTTCATTAAAGGACGTCCAGGCTCTGGAAAGTCGACGATGCTGAAAAAGTTGGCAGCGGAAGCGCAGTCTCGAGGATATGATGTAGAAGTTTACCACTGCGGGTTTGATCCCCACAGCCTTGATATGGTGATTGTCCGCGAGCTTGATTTTGCGATTTTTGACAGTACCGCACCACATGAGTATTTTCCTGAAAGAGAAACCGATGAAATTATCGATATGTACGATGAGCTGATCACACCGGGAACTGACGAGAGGTATGCCGCAGAAATCAAGGATGTCGGCGGAAGGTACAAAGATAAAATGAATGAAGCAATCGCCTCACTGGCAAATGCAAAAGAACTGCGCGACCAATTGGAGGCCATCTATATCGAAGCCATGGACTTTGCAAAGGTAGATGAACTCACCGGCAAGATCAAAAAAGAATTTGAAAAACTTGGTGCCATCTAGCACCAAACTGGGCGATTCGCATAGATTACATGGAATACATCAAGAGAGGGGATATGAGTTTGGATAACAACAACTTCTACCCATACGGACCTAATCAACAATTTGAAAATGATTATGATTGCTATGAAAATGAGTACGACCAGAATGTGGATATGAGGACAGTTGGCGGGTTTCCTGGAGGATTTCCAGGCAGCCCAGGAGGATTCCCGGGAGGCCCTGGTGGGTTTCCGGGCAGTCCAGGAGGATTCCCAGGAGGTCCTGGCGGGTTTCCGGGCGGTGCAGGAGGATTCCCGGGAGGTCCCGGCGGTTCCCCAGGCGGAGGCCAGGCAGGAGGCCCGCCATCGTCACCGCCGCCAGCCTTTGTACCGCAAGAACAGGCGACTGCCTTTGCGGTCGACCCGGGAGGAATCCGGAGATGCATGTTCCGTTTCACTTACATCTGGCTGATTGATGGCAGAAGCTTCTGGTTCTATCCAGTCTTCCTGGGCCGCAATTCAGTTGCCGGCTGGAGATGGAGCCGCCGCCGCGGATGGGTTTACTTCGGCATAGACCTGAGACAAATTCGGTCATTCCAGTGTTAATAAGAGGAATTGAGAAGAGAAGCGTTTTGCTTCTCTTTTTTAACTGGGAAAAATCACGGGTTTTTTCCAGTTCGCGGAATTTGGTTTTGTTTTCGCGGAATTCAGTGCGATTTTCGCGGAATTGCTTTACGATGAAAAAACCGGCTGGCACTGTGCCATCCGGTTTATATAGCTTTACATCTTCTATATGGATCGTTGTTTGCCCAAAATTACTTAAAACAGCATATGCGCAACCAGTACGATGATTGGCAGTGTCACAATTGTACGCTGCAGGAAGATGATGAACAGATCCCAGAAAGAAACGGGGATTTTTGATCCTAGCAATAATCCGCCGACCTCTGACATGTAGATCAGCTGGGTTACGGAAACAGCCGCAACAATGAACCTTGTCATCGGGCTTGCTATATCGGCACCGATAACGGAAGGAAGGAACATGTCTGCAAAGCCGACGACCAGTGTTTCGGATGCAGCCTTCGCTTCAGGAACCTGCATGAGTTCAAGCAGCGGAATGAACGGCATTCCTAGCCATTGGAATACTGGTGTGTATTCCGCGACGATCAATGCCAGGGTTCCAAGCGCCATGACGATTGGGGCAACACCCATCCACATATCAAGGATATTGCGGACACCGGCAAGGAGGAAATCCTTGAGGCTTTTATTGCTGCCTGCTTTATCGACAGCCTGGGCCATCCCCCAGGTGAATGGTGTATAGCCTTCCGGGATGTTTTCCTCGGAATAGTCATTGTTCTGCTCCACGAAATACGTATCCTGCTTCCTTGAAAGAGGCGGGATTCTCGGAAGCAGGATCGCAGCCACGACGCCAGCACCTGTCACCGTAAGATAAAACGGGACGAACATGTGGGCCAAGTCAACCTGGGAAATGACAACCAGGCTGAAAGTGATCGAAACAACCGAGAAGGTCGTACCGATGACAGCGGCTTCTCTTTTTGTATAGTAGCCCTCTTCATACTGCTTGCTTGTCAGCAAGACACCGATTGTACCATCGCCCAGCCATGATGTCAGACAGTCAATCGAAGAGCGGCCAGGCAATTTAAAAATCGGGCGCATCACTTTTGTCAGCAATGTTCCAAATAACTCAAGCAAACCGAAGTTCAGGAGCAATGGAAGGAACAAGCCCGCAAACAGGAAGACAGCGAACAGGATTGGCAAAAGGTCATTGAGCAGCAATCCGCCTGTGTTCGGCGACCAAACGGCTTCTGGACCTAATTTGAATAAGGTCATAATCGCAAAAATGGCGCCTAAGATACGCGCAACAAGCCAGATTACCGGAACATCGAATAATGCTTTAAGAAAATGATTGCGATTCAGGATTTCCGGCCTGATGGTTTTTATTAAAAGTGTACCGATTAATGTCAATACAATGATGACAGTCATGATCGCCGGCAGTGTGCCGCCAAGCAATTCCTGGACCCAGCCTGACAATACCGCGATGGGAATCGTAATTTCTCCTTTATAGGAGATTGGTATCATGAAAAAGAATATTCCTATTAAAGAGGGGATGAGGAACGCTAATAAATCCCCTGTTGATCTTGTTTTACGCAATGATTTTTCCAAAATTCATTCACCCTTAATACATATTTATAAGCCAAAAAACATTTTAATTCATTGCCCCTGATTTGCCAACCCTTTTCTCAGTCCAATTCCTTCCTGTGTTATATTCTCCTAAAGCTAGCAAGCTAAACTGTAAACAGACACCTTTTTAGTCAAATTCATAATTTACAAGAGGAATCCATCAATAAAAGCAGTATTTCTAATAGGACTAAAAACCTTGTTTTCAATGAATGAATGTAATCTTGGAACAAAAAACAGGGTGGGGAAGAGGTTACTTATCAAACATGTTTAATGGTATAAGCAAAGGGAGTGCCTCTATTAAGGCACTCCCTTTATGATTATTTAATATAAACCCTTGTTTCATAAGGCTTTAATGTGTACTCTGTCGCATGTCCATGCTCTTCCACTTGATAGTTGTTGAGCAAAAGCTTGCTTGTCTCAAGCGGGAATCCACCAAATTCAAAGCTTGCCGGTTCACCAGAAAGGTTTGAAATCACAATTGCCTGCTTGTCGCCCAATGTTCGCGTATAGGCATAGATCTGGTCATGGTCTTCCAGAACTAAATCGTATCTGCCGTACGTGAATACTTCATGCGCCTTCTTCATTTCGATCATTTTTTTGTAAAAATGAAGGATGGAGTCTGGATCCTTAAGCTGATCATCCACATTGATGGTTGTGTAATTCGGGTTCATGCCTAGCCATGGATTTCCCGTTGTGAACCCTGCATTTTCAGCATCCGACCATTGCATAGGTGTTCTTGAGTTGTCACGGCTGGTAGCCCATATGAAGTCCATGATTTCTTCATGAGAGACTCCGTTTTCGCGGCGAATTTTGTACAGGTTTTTGATGGCAACATCATCATAATCATCGATTGAAGGGAACTGGACATTCGTCATGCCAATTTCCTGCCCCTGATAGATGAATGGTGTACCCTGCATCAGGAAGTACATTGCCGCAAGGGCTGTTGCACTTTCGCGCCAATACTCCTTGTCATCTCCCCAGGTCGAAACGATTCGCGCCTTATCATGGTTTTCGATGAATAACGCATTCCAGCCGTGGCCTTCAAGGCCTTTTTGCCAGCGGGTAAAGGTATTCTTCAATTTTGCCAGGTCCAGTGCTTTCTTTTCAGAGTCCCACAGGTCAAGGTGTTCAAACTGGAAGACCATATTGAACTTGCCCTGTTCCTCGCCGACCCAGAGATCCGCTTCCTCGATGCTGACACCATTTGCTTCGCCGACTGTCATGATGTCGTATTTTGAAAAGGTCTCCTGTTTCAGCTCCTCAAGGAAAGTCTGGATTCCATTGACATTCATATGCTTGTCAAAGGAAGACACATACTGCAGTCCTTCAGGGTTTGGCATATCCTTCAGGCCTTCTTCCTTTTTGATATGGCTGATCGCATCAACACGGAAACCATCAATTCCCTTATCAAGCCACCAGTTGATCATGTCGTACAATGCCGTGCGGACCTCTTTGTTTTCCCAGTTCAGGTCCGGCTGTTTGCGGGAGAAGATATGCAGGAAGTACTGATCTGTCGTCTCATCATACTCCCAGGCAGATCCGCCAAAAATGCTCTCCCAGTTGTTAGGCTCAGCGCCGTCCTTGCCATCGCGCCAGATATACCAGTCGCGCTTAGGGCTTTCCTTGGATTCACGGGATTCGATAAACCATTGATGCTCATCGCTCGTATGGTTGATGACAAGGTCAATGATCAGCTTCATGCCGCGCTTGTGCGTCTCAGCAAGCAGTTGGTCAAAGTCCTCCATCGTTCCGAACTCATCCATGATATCCTGATAATCGCTGATATCATAACCGTTATCGTCATTAGGGGACTTGTACATCGGGCAAATCCAGATGACATCGATCCCTAAATCCTTTAAGTAATCAAGCTTTGAAATCATTCCTTGCAAATCGCCGATGCCGTCACCGTTGGAATCCATGAAGCTCCTTGGATATACCTGATAGGCAACAGCCTCTTTCCACCATGTATGTTTCAATGTGAACCCTCATTTCATTGTTTAATCCTGATGTAACCTGTCATTTCATAAGGCTCTTTTCTCAAACTTTGTTGCTATTGCCTAAATAATAGGATTGAATTACCTAAGATTATTCACACAATTAACGCTTATGCTGAGAAAAGAGCTTGCAAACTTAGTACCGACATACAAAATGGCTATTATCACGTTAAAATCGGCTTTAGGATTTTAACAACAATCTTTACGAAAACAGCCTTTCATTTTAATCATTTTGCGCTGCCAGTAACTTACTTATTAATTTCACTGCAAGATTTTCGCTCAATCATTTTTGCCGGGATTGTGACCCTTTTCGGCAAAGCGTCCGGATTCTTGATAAGCTCGATTAAACAGTTGGCCGCTTCGAATCCCAGCTGGAAAATGTCGATATTGACTGAAGTCAGCTGCGGTTTCATATGCTCTGCCAGCGGTACGTCATTGAAGCTGACAATCGAGATATCATCCGGAACCAATATATTCAATTCCTCTGAATAACTCATCAGTTCGATTGCTGTAAAATCATCCGCTACTACCAGGGCAGTAGGGGGCTCATGAGAGGAAAGGAACGACTGAATGCCTTCTTTCCCCTCGGATTTCAAGCATTGTTCATGAATGATATATTCCTTTTCAAAAGGAATGTTCGCTTCCTCAAGAGCCTGTTTGAAGCCTTCAAGCCGGTCAATCGTGAAAACATATTCAGTATTGACCCCGATAAACGCGATCCTTCTGTGGCCAAGGCTGATCAGATAGTCTGTCACTTGCCTGGTGATATAGATATTATCATTATCGACATACGTAATCCGCTCGGCATTCTTGCTCGGACGGCCGATGACGGTAAAAGGGAATTTTTGATTCAGCAGATATTTCATGATCTTGTCGTCGGTCTTCGAGTAGAGGAGGATGATACCGTCAACCCTGCGGCCCTGTACCATCGAAACGACCTGCTGATAAATTTCTTCATCGGTGATGCCGGTTGTTAAATATACCCCAAATTGGTGTTCATGGGCTTTCATGCTTATTCCCCTGATGACTTCAGGGAAAAAAGGATTTTGCAATGCCTGGGTAGCCGAATTTGGCATGACGATCCCGATCGTTTCTGTACTTTTTCCCACGAGACTGCGTGCCTGGTAATTAGGATGATACCCCATTTCATCCATCACCTTTCGCACACGTTTCTTCGTTTCGTCATTGATATGAGGATGGTCCCCAATTACCCGGGAAACGGTGGAAGGTGACACACCGGCTGCCCTGGCTACATCTTTGATTGTGACTGCCATTGGTCGTCTCTCCTATAGTATCGATTATTTTACCGAACCTTCTGAAACTCCCTTGATGATTTGTTTTTGCAGGAAGAAGTAGATGATGATGACCGGGATGATCGCGATCGTCAATCCTGCGAGCGCCAGATGCCATTGCTTTGTATATTCCCCAAAGAAGAAGAACATCTTTAGCGGTATTGTTTCCATTCCCTGCTGGTTGATGACAAGAGAAGGAAGCAGGTAGTCGTTCCAGATCCAGATGATGTTTAAAATTGCCACAGTAACGGAAACAGGCTTTAACATCGGGAAAATGATGTACCAGAAAATCTGGAACCGGTTCGCTCCGTCGATTGTCGCCGCTTCATCAAGCGACTTTGAAATCCCGCTCAATGTTCCATGATAAAGGAAAATGGACAGGCTCGCGCCAAAACCAAGATACATGAAAACCAGGCCGGCTCTGTTCAGCATTTCGAGCTTTCCGAAAATGGATACGAGCGGGATCATGACCGATTGGAAAGGAATCAGCATTGCCGCAACGAACAGCATGAAGATGATTCCGCTTGTTTTTCCGCCTCGTCTTGATAGGGCATAAGCAGCCATCGAGGAGAAAATGATGATCACCGCAACTGCTAGCACAGTAATCAGAACAGAGTTGAAAAATGTTTTGATAAAATCAAGCCGTTCAAACGCAATTGTATAGTTTTCGAATGAAAAAACATCCGGAAGCTTCAAAGTGTCCTCGAACATTTCCCGTTTCGTCTTAAACGAGTTGACGATCATCAAGTAAAACGGGGAAAGCCAGATCAGCGCAAGAATGATGCCGAGAATTTCAAGAATGATTCGGCTTTGCTTCTTCTTTTTCATTACATCTCGACCTCCCGTTTCTTATTGATATACACCTGTGTCAACGAAATGGCCGCGACGATCAGGAAGAAGATGACTGCTTTTGCCTGTGCGAAAGCCATGGCGTTTTCGACGAACGCCGTCTTGAAAATTTCCATTGCGACCATCTGGGTGGAGTTGTAAGGACCTCCGCCAGTAAGCGACAGGTTCTGGTCATAAAGCTTGAAAGAGTTGGAAAGGGTCAGGAACAAGCTGACCGTGAATGCCGGCATGACCAGCGGGAACGTGACATGGTAAAAGCGCTGGAAGCTGTTCGCACCGTCAATTTCAGCTGCCTCAAGCAATTCCTGCGGCACGCCTTCAAGGAATGAGATATAGATGACCATGATGTAACCGGCCATTTGCCAGCTCATTAAAATTGCCATTGCCCAGAAGCCGGTCGTTTCAGTCGACAGCCAGCCCTGGAGTCCTTCCACACCGATCAATTCACCAATGCTGGCGAAAACCTTTGTGAAAATGAACTGCCAGATGAATCCAAGGATCAATCCGCCGATCAGGTTCGGCATGAAGAAAATTGTTCGCAGGATATTGTTTGTCCTGAATTTCTGTGTAACCAGCAAAGCCAGGGAAAGTCCAAAAAAGTTGATCAGGAACACAGAAACAACAGTGAATTTTGTAGTGAACCACAGGGCATCCCTGAATTCTTCTTCAGCAAATAGTGCTTTATAATGTTCTAGACCTACAAAAGATGGGGTCTTAATCCCATTCCAGTCTGTAAATGAGTAATAAACGCCGTAAGCCAGCGGCAGAAGAACCACCACAGCCAGGGCAAGCAAAGCTGGAGCAAGGAAAAGCCAGTACCAAAGATTCCGGTTGCGCATCTGTAAATCCTCCTATTCTTAATGGTGTAATAATCTAATTTAAATAAATGATGCTCCAATAGCGCTGCAGAAGAATTATGAAAAAACCAGCAGCAGGGCTTTTTCATAATTCCGCAAAAATCAGCGGCGGAGCGATAGCCTCCCAGAAAAAAGATAGGAAACAAAACAGCCGCGGCCGTTCTGTTTCCTTCTCTAATGAAAAGCTATTATTTACGAGCGTCTGCCCAAGCTTTGGAAGACTCTTTTACTAGTTCATCCCAGCTCATTTCACCGCTTACATACTTCTGGATGTTGACACCAAGCTTTTCTTGTCCCCAGCCAGTTGGGTAACCCATGAATGTCCAAGCCAAAGTCTTGCCAGCTGAAGAGTATTCATAGATTTCTTTTGCAAGAGGGTCAGAGATCTTGCTAGCGTCGTATCCTTCATATGCTGGTATGAATTTAAAATCTTCGATTACAGCAGTTTTTCCTTCTTCAGAAGTATATAGCCAGTCTAAGAATTCCTTAGCTGCTGCTACTTCTTTGTCATCCTTGTTGCTGTTTACAGCCCAGTACATTGGCACGCCAACCGGGATTGAATCTTCTTTGTAGCCTTCAACTGGAATAGGAAGGATTCCTACGCCGCTGTTAGCAAGCTCTTCGTCGATTCCAGCGATTGAACCAGATACCCAGTTACCTTGCTGAATGATCGCTGCTTTGCCAGTAGAGAATAATTCTTCAACTTGCTTAGCATAGTCGAGGCTTACAGTAGGCTGGTCAGAATATTTGTTTTGCAGGTCAAGAATCTTCTTGAACGCATCGCCATGCTTGAAAGTGACTTCCTTCGCATTGAATGCGTTGATTACGTTCTGGTCAAATTCAGGTGCCAGGAACACGTTTGAAAGGTGAAGTCCTGTTACCCAAGTTTCTTTTGCAGGTAGAGCGAATACAGATGTCAGACCAAGATCTTTCTTCTTGCTGTCAAGTGTCTTAACCGCTTCTTCTAGAGCACTGTAGCTTGTGATGCTCTTAGGATCGATCCCTGCTTTTTCAAAAATGCTTTTATTATAGATGAAGCCATAGCCTTCCTGGTTGTATGGAAGTCCAAGTACTTTGTCATCTTTCGTTACGCCTTCAAGAGTTCCGCTTAGAGCAGCCTTTGCAGCAGCTGTGTCAGAAAGGTCTGCCAGCTTATCTTCCCAGTCTGCAACGTCCTGTGGTCCGCCAACGTTGTAGATGGTAGGTTCATTGCCTGAAGCGAACTTGGATTTAAGTGCTGCACCGTAATCTTCGCCGCCGCCAACAGTTGTAATGTTGATGTCTACGTCCTTGTGTGCATCTTCATAAGCTTTTGCAAGGTCTTCGAACTGATCCTTGAATTCTACCTTGAATTGGAAAATGTCAACGGTAACCTGGTCGCCGCCGCCATCTCCTGATTTTTTCGCGTCATCATCTGATGAACATCCTGCCAGTCCGCCGCCAACTAAAAGCCCAAGAGAAAGAACTGCTGGAAATAGCTTTTTTGCTTTCATTGCTGAGATACCCCCAAATAGTTTGTTTTTTGCGTGCAATACCTGCGTTCCGAAAGCGTTTGCATATTTTGCATAGATTCTAGGAAGATATTGATAATATACAACACCTTAAAAACGCTTACATAAAAGGGTAAAAAGTCTGCAAACATTAGCGTTATTGGACTTTTTGGCAAAAGTAGAAGAGTGCTGCCCTTGTATGCAAACGATTGCAGCTTGTGGCTACATAATAGCATATGATTTTCACGATGACAATATGAAAGTTTCAGAGAATTTAAGTTTGCAAAAAAGTTAGATAGCTGGGGATTAAAGCATAGCATGATGTATATACACGTATTATTTGCTTGTGGTGGGTTTGAAGGTCTATCATGGATGATAATACTGAAAAATAATAGCAGAAGGTGAAGACATGATTAAGTGCATAGCAACTGATATGGATGGAACATTATTGACGGCAACCCAGGAGATTACACCTGAAAACCGCGAAGCGATTTTAAAAGCGAAGAAGCAGGGGGTCGAGGTAGTTGTCGCGACCGGGCGCTCTTACCAGGAGGCAAGATTCGTAGTGGAGGAAGCAGGACTTAAGCTGCCGATGATCTGTGTGAATGGTGCAGAGGTCCGTTCGGAAGCAGGCGAGGTTGTTGCCTCGAATCCACTGGAAAAGGCAAAGGCCCGTCAGGCTGCACTGCGTCTTGTAGAAAACGGTGTCTATTTCGAGGTGTATACAAACAAAGGAACATTCACGGAAGACGAAGATAAAGCGGTCTCGATCATCGCCGATATTTTTTCAACAGCCAATCCAGAAGTGCCAATCGAGCAGATTGCCGCTGCGGCTGAGGAAAGGATGCATAAAGGACTGATTACAAAGATTGATCAATATGACCAGTTATTCGAGGATGACCAATACGAAATATACAAACTTCTGGCTTTTTCTCTCGATGATGCCAAGCTTGGTGCTGCTAGGTCTGGTTTGAAGGAAATTGCCGGATTAGCAGTAAGTTCATCCGGACGGGAGAATATCGAAATCACAAGCCTTGACGCCCAAAAAGGCATCGCTCTTGAAAAATTCGTTCAATCAAGAGGGATCAGCCTCGAAGAAACGATGGCCCTCGGAGATAATTTCAATGATGTGTCGATGCTTGAAAAAGTCGGGAAACCGGTCGCAATGGGCAATGCAGCTGAAGAAATCAAAGTCATATGCGGCGAAGTGACATTGACGAATGAAGAGAGCGGTGTAGGAAAGGCGATTATGAGTGTGTTGGCAGACTGATTTAAGAAAGGACTGGTGTCATGAAAAGAATCTTGTATGTGCTGCCGATGATGCTGATGGTTTTATCAGGATGTACAGGCAGTGACGAAGAAACAAAGCCTGCCGGAGAAGCGAATGAAAATCAAGCGGACGAGGAAGTGGTGGCCCAGATTGGCGGGCTTGAGGTTGTGGCGGAAAATTTGCAAGTGCCGTGGTCGATCAGTAAAAGCGGGGAAACCTTTTACCTCAGTGAGCGTCCTGGCTCGATTGTAAAAGTATCTGGTGAAAACATGACACGACAAAATGTTTCATTGAAAAAGGACTTATCACAGGCAGCTGAAGCCGGTTTGCTTGGATTTGTCCTGGCACCGGATTTCGAGCAATCGCAGAAGGCATTTGCCTACTACACATACAAGAATGGCACCGGCCAGTTCAATCGGATTGTCGAGCTAACTTTGAAAAATGATGAATGGACGGAAGGGAAGTTGTTGCTCGATAACATCCCGAGCGGACGCTTCCATCATGGCGGCAGACTGAAAATCGGTCCGGACGGAAAATTATATGCCACAGCAGGGGACGCTGCAACAAACCCGGAAATCGCTCAGGATTTAACCTCGCTCGGCGGAAAAATTCTGCGGATGAACCTTGATGGGTCTTTTCCCGAAGATAATCCGTACAAAAATTCATACGTATACAGCTACGGCCACCGCAATCCTCAGGGAATCGCCTGGTCGGAGGATGGAACGATGTTTGCCAGCGAGCACGGGCCTTCCGCTCATGATGAAATTAATCGGATTGAAGCAGGAAAAAACTACGGCTGGCCGGAAATTACCGGTGATAATACAAAGCAGGGCATGGAAACACCCATTTTTCAGTCTGGCAGCAATACATGGGCACCATCCGGCATGGCAGCGAACGAGGGCAAGCTATATGTCGCAACCTTAAGAGGCAATGCACTCCGTGAATTCGATCCAGCTGCAAAAACGACGAAAGAGGTCATTACGGGAGTCGGCCGGATCAGGGACGTAATGGCGGATGGGGAGTATCTGTATTTTATCAGCAATAATACAGACGGCCGCGGCACCCCAAGTGAGGGCGATGACAAACTATATCGCGTTAAACTTGAAGAATTGCGTTAAAATTGTACAGAAGAAGCACTTAAAACGGTGCTTCTTTTCTTTTTTGGGGAGAAAGGAGAGTTTTAACTTCCTATTATAAAGGCGCTAATCATTTTATTGGCGAAAATCGAGTTTTATTGGCGAAGTTCACAACTTTATTGGCGAAAAAATTTTTTTATTGGCGATTTCACTGGTTTATTGGCGAAAATCAAAATTTATTGGCGAACTGGTAATTTTCCGTGATTTTTTCCAATTAAATAAACCGGGCACCCACACCCGGTTCAATTCTTACTGTTTGGTCCTGCCAATCCATGCATGATGAACTGGATTGTCCGTTCTGTTTCTGCTTCATCGTCCCAGTCTGCTTCGGGCAGAATCATATAGCGTGCAATCAAATAGCCGAAGATAGAGGAAAACGTCATCCTGAATACACTGTAGGCTGGAATATCAATAATTTGGCCTTTAGCCTGATAATGCTCAACAAGCCTTTCGAATTGGGCATATACTTTAAGGGCGATATGTTCCTTGAATAATTCCTTCAATTCAGGGTGGAACGGAATTTCCTGCACCAGAATTTTAACGGTAGCAAGGTTTTTGACAAGGAAATCACGGCGATTCATAAGCATTGCTGTAAGGAAGTCTTCAAAATGCTCATAATCCTGATGAAGGATCTTTTTTAAATCTTTTATGATAAAAGGAGCCACGAACTTTGCCATTACTGGTGAAACAATCGCCAGCAGCAAATCCTTTTTCGTTTTATAATGCCTGAAGATCGTTCCTTCCGCTACGCCTGCCTTTTTGGCGATTTCGCTGGTTGATGTAGCGGAAAATCCTTTTTCGGCGAAGGATTCAATCGCAGAGACAATAATTTTCTTCTGCTTATCTGTCAGCTCTTCTCCGTCCATCAACTCATCTATTGTTAAGTCTGGATCTGTCATTGTTTACTCCTTTCGCCGGTGTTTAGACTGCGCGGTGCTTTCTCAGCGCTAAAATATTCAGGAACATGAACAGAGCAGAGAACCCGGCAAGCATCAGCATATTCCCGTAAATAGCATCCCATCCGTATCCTCTCACCATAATATCACGCAATGCATCAGCAGCATAATAGAGCGGTGTGATCGGTCCAAGCCAGCTCAGCCAATCGGAAATCGTCTCAAGATTGATCAGGCCGGAGAAGAAAAACTGCGGCACGATGATGATTGGGATGAACTGAATCATCTGGAACTCGTTGTTCGCGAACGCCGACAGCAGTGTCCCGAGTGTCAGGGCCGTCATGGAAAGCATCAGCGTAATCAGCAGTACATAGATGAACGAACCTTCCATCAGCATTCCGAGAATATAGATCGCATACCAGGCGATCAAGGTAGCCTGCAGCAAGGTGAACAGCCCAAATCCAAGAATATAGCCGACAACAATCTCCCATTTCCTCAATGGACTCGACAGCAATTTTTCAAGGGTGCCGCTCGTTCTCTCCCGCAAAAATGAAATCCCGGAAATGATGAATACAAAGAAGAAGGCGAAGAATCCAAGCAAGACAGGCCCAAAATAATCAAATTGTCCCATATCCTCCGATCCGTGCAGGTATTCAGCGTTCAATTCAGGATTGCCTTGTGAAGGCATTAGCTGCTTGGCAGCCTGTTGGAACCACTTCATAAAAGCACCGTTACCGGATGGGTCGCTTCCTTCAAGCACAATTTTATCCACCATTGGACCTTCAAATACAACATATCCGTCAAGAGTATGGTCGAGGGCGGCTTCTTTCGCAATTTTTTCAGAGTCATATTCTGTCATTTTGACATCTTTTAAATTCAGTTTGTTAATGATTGTATCAGGGGCATTGACCAAACCGACCTTGGGAATATAGTTTTCGCCATTAAAGACAAGGTGGAGCATCGTCAAGATCAAGAGAGGAGCAACGAGCATCATCGCAAGCGTCCTTTTATCCCTCAGAAATTGCCGGATAATCCTGGTTGCCAGAGCTCTAATTCGCATGTTGGACACCTCCGTATGCTAAAAATGCTTCCTCGACGCTGGCTGAACCGGTCTTTTCCTTCAACTCGGCAGGAGTGCCGACTGCAATCAGTTTTCCGTCGCGGATCAGCCCCAGCCTGTCGCACTTTTCTGCTTCATCCATGACATGTGTTGTGACAATCAGCGTTTTGCCGCTGTTTTTCAAATCATAAAATCCTGACCAAATACTTTGACGGAGAACAGGGTCGATCCCAACGGTCGGCTCATCGAGGATCAGCAGCTCAGGCTCGTGCAGCAATGCCGCAGCAAGGGAGAGGCGCCGCTTCATGCCGCCAGAGTAATTGGTTACCAGTTTGTTAAGATGGTCGGACAAGTCCACCAGCTCCATCACTTCCAGAATTCGCTTTTTTCGCTGCGCACCCTTCAGGCCGAACAATGAAGCGAAGAATTCAAGGTTTTCCTTGGCGGATAATTCGGTATAAAGCGCGTCGGATTGAGCCATATAGCCAATTCTTTCAATCAGCTGCAATGATGGCATTTTTTCACCGAAAAGATAGTTTTCGCCTTCTGTCGGTGTTTCCAGTCCGACGAGCTGCCTGACAAGAGTGGTTTTTCCAGCACCTGAGGGACCCAGCAGTCCAAAGATTTCCCCGCTTTCAATCTCGAGATTGAGATCTTTTAAGACTTCATGAGTACCGTAACGTTTACTTACGTTTTTTATCGAAACAATCATTTGAGTTCACCTTCCTTTTTAGAAGTGAGTAATCACTCACTAAGAGCATAACGCATTCACATAAATTTGTATAGTGAGTAATCACTCACAAATTCACTTATAATCCGACAATTTTAATTGAAGCCAGGGTAATATGCTATTATAGGAAGTGACTGAAAATTTTAAAAAATGGGGAAGTGGTTGCTTGTTCCTGAAAAAGAAGAGATGGGTATTGATTCTTGCTCCGGTCTTGTTAATCGCTGGCCTTTACTTCTATGATGTGAACCTTGATGTGTATACCAGCAAAACAAGCGGGGTCCTGATTTTTAAGGACCAGGAATTCCATACCGGCTATGAAACGTATCAGAAATTTTATCATAATGGGGAACGGAATTTCGAAATCGACAGGTTGATCGGCAAGACAAACAACAGTAAATTCCTTGGATTCAAGGAATCAGTGTGGAAAATCAAAGGAGAGCCAGCCGAGGAAGTGGTGTTCGTGAAAGGCCTGATGATTGAAGGAGTATATGAAAGAAAATGAAAAATCCACCTGCAACAGGTGGATTAAAATTTATAGGTCCAAAAGCGTTCATTATTGAGCCACGCCATCGTTTGTGGATCTTTCTCTTTCAGCTTTTCCGCCATATTCTCAAGCATCAGCTCGGTTTGCGAGCGGTGGGCACGAATAGCATCCAGCTTGATATCGGCAACGGCGCTGATATTATGGACGATATCCGGTTCACCGAGCTCTTCAACACAGTTGCGCGAGAACGCTACGCAATGCAGTTTTGGCCGGTCTGCTTCAGGGATTTTCTCTACTGCGCGCACCACTGCTGCACCTGTTGCCTCGTGGTCCGGGTGTACGGAATAGCCAGGGTAG
This sequence comes from Mesobacillus sp. MER 48, assembly GCF_023714225.1. Taxonomy (NCBI): domain Bacteria; kingdom Bacillati; phylum Bacillota; class Bacilli; order Caryophanales; family Bacillaceae; genus Mesobacillus; species Mesobacillus sp. MER 48. The sequence continues at coordinate 606,951 of NZ_JAMAUR010000003.1, read as the reverse complement.
AATGTGATGACGAGTGAAGGGTTCAATTCAGCAATCAGTGAGGACATAAGGTTTGTCAGCATATTTTCATCCTCGAACTCAACCGTTTTGTCACGGAATCCAAGCTTCCGCAAATCGTTGATGCCCATAGCCCGTGCTGCGTTGTCTAATTCTTGCTCACGGATTGCAGGAAGGGTTTCCCTGTTTGCGAATGGCGGATTTCCCATATTTCGTCCCATCTGTCCAAGTGTCAAACACGCATATGTAACAGGTGTACCCATATTGACATGGGATGCGATTGTTCCTGAAACACCAAATGCCTCATCATCAGGATGAGGGAACACGACAAGTACCTGCCTTTCTTTTTCCATCGTAAGATCTCTCCTTTCTGTACGCTATTTATTCGAACGGCGTTTCGCTTATTTCAAGGGCGACGGCTAACTTCCCATTAAAATCATGGCCTGCAAGCAGCAGCCTGCCTTTATCATCAATTTCAAAATGGGTGATTCCTTCTGCGTAAACCCAGCCGAAGGGTATCTTTAAACCAGCCCGATATGGACCTTCGCCAGCAATCTTCGCGCGTTCATAAGTGACCTTCGCATTTCGAATATATGCGCCTGATGAAAAGAACGACTCATCGTTATGGGATGCGTATGCCCCATTTGTTGTTTCCAAATGAATATAGACTTCTTTGTCTTTAAAACGGTCCAATGCTTCCTGGACATCTGACAAAATCACCGGATCCATCCTTGTTCCTCCTTCCCGGATTTCGATGTTTTCAATTTATAATAGCCGAAGGGACAGCCTTCTATGTGAAAAATGAATGATTCGCCTTTCGGTCTATCGACAAGTTTTCGCGGCTTCGTCCTTCTGCTTTTGATTGCATCAATCTTTTTAAAATCGATTATATCTATATTACTAAAAAATCTTTCTTAAAGCGAAATGTACGCTCGGAGGTTTTTACAGTAAGTGTTTAATCAGGAAAGTAAATGGAAATAGTGAAGGGAAAAGGAGGGAGCATATGGAGCACGCAAAAGCATTGCTGATTAAAGCCATCATGACATTTGCCATCCTGCTTCTGTTTTTGGGCAGTTATGCAGGGTTAGGAGACATCCTGATCATCACCATTGTTCTTGGGGCCATATCCTACCTGGCTGGAGATTTGTTTATTCTTCCAAAAACAAGCAATCTGACAGCTTCACTTGCAGATTTTGCATTGTCGTTTCTCGTAATATGGGGACTGGGGCTGTTGTTGTTTGAACAGACTAATGGCTTGATTGGAGCGTCACTTTTTGCAGCTGCCCTGATCGCCTCTGGTGAATGGTTCTTCCATAGTTATGTCGCAGATCGGGTTCTTCATATCAACCGGAAAATATAATAGAAAAAATAGGCTGGATAATAGCTGTTAGACTCTTGGAGGTCGCTGTATAGTGGGCAGGAGAAGAGTCTATTGGACAAAAAGATGACGATTGCTGGTGTCCATTAGAAGAGCTCTAACGGACAAAAAGATGACGAATTCCCTGAAAAATGTCCGTAAGAGGAGCTCTATCGGACAAAAACATGACGAATTTCCTGAAAAGTGTCCGTAAGAAGGGCCCTAATGGACAAAAACATGAGGAATTCCTGAAAAAGTGTCCGTAAGAAGGGCTCTAATGGACAAAAACAAGAGGAATTCCTGAAGAAGTGTCCATGAGAGGGGCTCTAATGGACAAAAATATAGAAGAATCCCAGAAAAGTGTCCATAAAAAGGGCTCTACCAGGCAAAAAGGCTTTTAAAATATCATTAGAAACAGAAATAGGGATAGAAAAAAGGATGGCGGCTGCCATCCTTTTTATTATGGGTTTATTCTCCGCGGTTGCCGTCTGCATATTTGTTGTAAGCCAGATGCGCGGTTGGTCCTACATATTCGTTCAGTCTGAAGCCGTGCTTGATCGCTTCTGTGATGAATTTTTTAGCGACTTCCAGTGCTTCAGGGACTGTTTTGCCTTTTGCCAGCTGAGCTGTGATGGCTGATGCGAATGTGCAGCCTGCGCCATGCGTGAAGCTTGTTTCAACTTTTTCTGATTCGAATAGAGTGAAGTCTTTTCCATCATATAGAAGGTCGACTGCTTTTTCATGGTTCAGTTTGTTTCCGCCCTTGATCATGACGTTCTTCGCGCCAAGGTCATGGATTTTAGCAGCTGCTTCTTTCATGTCATCAATTGTGCGGATTGGTCCTGTCTGTGCCAGCTGCCATGCTTCGAAAAGGTTAGGCGTAACAACAGTCGCTCTTGGAAGAAGCAATTCCCTCATAGCATCTGTGTTTTCAGGCATCAAAACCTCATCTTCTCCCTTGCAGACCATGACAGGGTCGATGACAACTCTGTCCAAGTTATATTCATCGATTTTACGGGCAGAAAGCTCGATGATCTCAACCGTTCCCAGCATTCCTGTCTTCATGGCGTCAATTCCGACGGAAAGGATTGTTTCCAGCTGTCTTTCGACCAGCTCCACTGGCTGAGGGAAGACTTCATGATGCCAGTGATTCTTTGGGTCCATTGTCACGACCGTTGTTAGAGCGGTCATTCCGTAAACGCCAAGTTCCTGGAACGTTTTTAGGTCAGCCTGGATGCCGGCGCCGCCGCTTGTATCGGATCCTGCGATTGTTAACACCTTTTTCAAACTCATGTGAACTACCTCCATTTATAGAATGGCGGCTGCCTGAATGGACAGGCCTGTCGCCTTCAACACTTTCTTATAATTATACCAATTCTGTAAGAATAGACAAAGAATTGGTTTTTGAGAAAGGTGTATTAGGTAAAATTTAACTTTTGACAATTCTGTGGCATTAGTGCGTTGACGTGATGAAAGTTACTGAGCAGAAAAATAATTTGATATAGCATGGGAAATGTGTAATTTGGCTCAGAACAATCCTTTCGCAAAACGAAAATATAGATTTAAGCATTTGTTAAAGAAATAGACAATTTTCATCTATATTATTGTAACAATTGAAACGGTTACAACCATTCATTTTCCCGTACATTTAAGGCATAGGGGTATTATTCCTTTTTGCATAGTGAAATGTTTTTTAATGTATGGAAAAGCAACCCTGTTTTTGATCCGGAAAGGCCGTTTTTAAAGATTTCAAAGCATCTAATGTTACAGAGTGAATTATAGAGATTGCCAGTTTGCGAGATTGATCACAGTCTTTCAATTCCAATGAACTGGGAGATATCGATTGCTGAACCGGACCCAGAGATGACCGAACAGATAAGGGGTGAAGAACATGACAAAGAAAGGCTGTCCTGAAGAATATCCAATCAGCCTGAAGCTGAATGGATATGAAATCGCGGTTTTCCAGCTGACCAATCAGGATCTCGAAGATTGGGTATACGGCTACCTTTTTTCAGAAGGGTTGATCGATGGCCCGGAGGATGTCGTCAGTGTTGATTTTAGTGAAAAGACTGGCACATTGAATGTGTCGTTATGCAATTCCTTCGATCCTGAACAGATGTTTTCGAAAAAGAAGCACTATACAGCGGGCTGCGGCCGGGGAGTGACCTTCTTTTCAATGACGGATGTCAAAAAGTTCAATAAAGTGAATTCCGATGAAACCTATTCGTTGACCTATTTATTGAAAAAACGGGCGGAATTCGCGCAAAATTCGCCATTGTACCTGGAAACAGGCGGCATGCATGGCGCGTGTATCATCCTTGAGGATGGCAGTATCGAGGTCCGGGAAGACATCGGCAGACATAATGCTGTCGATAAGATTATCGGACACGCAATTCGAAAGCGTTTGCAGCCCGACCGGCTCGTCCTGCTGACGACCGGCAGGGTTTCATATGAAATGCTCTCAAAAGCAGCAAAATTTGGCTTTGCCATCATCGGTTCCCGTACAGCTGCCACCAAGCAGGCGGTACAGCTGGCAAGATTCCTCAATATTGAGGTTGTCGGCTACCTTCGCGGGAAAATGGCGACGATTTATACATCGGCCGGGAGGATCAACAATGATTTAACCCCGCCCGCTGCTGCGGATGACCTGCTTGAAAGGGGGGAAGCCCAGCAAGTATTGAATTAACACCAACTGTGGGATTACGGATGTTCAAGCAACTATTGGGAAGGAGAGAGAGAGATGGTTGAAATCAACCTGAATCGCAGGCAGTTTTTGAAGCTGTCAGGAGCCACTGCGGCAACCCTGGCGATTGTTGAACTTGGCTTCAACGAAAAAGAAGTCCATGCGAAAACAAAAGAATTCAAGATTGCCAAAGCTACTGTTACACCAACCATTTGTCCATACTGCGCTGTGGGCTGCGGGATTTTAGTCCATACGAAAAACAATGATGTGGTATATACGGAAGGGGATCCGGATCATCCCATCAACGAAGGAAGCCTGTGCAGTAAAGGGACAACGATCAGACAATTATTCACCTCAGAAAAACGCGTCCTGAAGCCTCGTTACCGGGCTCCTGGAAGCGATAAGTGGGAAGAAAAAGATTGGGGATGGATGCTTGATACCATTGCCAAGCGCGTGAAGGAAACACGTGACAAGACATTCGTTGAAAAAACAAACGGAATTTTTGTCAATAAAACAGAAGCGATCGCAAGCCTAGGCGGCGCGGCACTTGATAATGAAGAAACTTATTTGCTCGCGAAAATGATGAGAGGGCTTGGTGTCACCTATTTAGAGCACCAGGCACGAATATGACACAGTTCAACGGTTGCCGGTCTGGCACCTTCATTTGGTCGTGGAGCAATGACAAATCACTGGAATGATCTGCAGCATACCGATTGTGCGCTGATCATTGGCGCGAACCCTGCTGAAAACCATCCAGTCAGCTTTAGATGGCTTTTAAAGGCAAGGGAAAACGGAGGGAAAATACTATCAGTCGATCCGCGTTTCACAAGAACGTCATCACAGGCTGACACTTATGCTCCGCTCCGTTCTGGAACCGATATTCCTTTTATCGGCGGTTTGATCAGTTATGCGATCGAAAATAACCTTTTCCACAAAGAGTATGTTGCTAAATATACAAATGCCTCCTTTATCGTCAAGGAAGGCTTCGAATTCGAGGACGGCTTGTTCAGCGGATATGATTCAAAAACCCGTTCATATGACAAGGCTAGCTGGTCTTTTGAAACACAAGAAGACGGGACCCCGGTCAAGGATGAAACACTACAGCATCCTCGCAGCGTGTTCCAGCTGATGAAAAAGCATTATTCCCGTTATGATGTTGACACTGTGTCAACAGTGACAGGAACACCTAAGGAAGACTACCTGAAGGTGGCTGACGCTTTCTGTTCAACAGGAAAGCCTGGAAAAGCAGGTACGATCCTTTATGCGATGGGTACAACACAGCATACGGTCGGAACCCAGAACGTCCGCTCATATGCCATGCTGCAGTTGCTTCTTGGCAACATCGGTATGCCTGGCGGCGGAGTAAACGCGCTTCGCGGTGAATCAAACGTACAAGGCTCAACTGACTTCGGTCTTTTGTTCGGGGATCTTCCAGGATATTTGGGGGCCCCGAAAGAGCTTCCTGAACATGCAACTCTTAAGGCCTATCTTGAAAAAGAAACGCCTGCTGCTGGATATTGGAGCAATAAGCCAAAATTCGTCGTCAGCCTTCTCAAGGCATGGTATGGCCCTAACGCGACAAAGGACAATGAGTTCTGCTATCAATATCTACCTAAAGGAAACAAGAATTACTCCCATATCGCTCTTTTCAATGCGATGTATAAAGGCGAATTGGATGGCGCATTCCTGTTTGGAACCAACCCTGTAGTCGGCGGCCCGAATGCAGGCAAGGAAAAAGAAGCACTCAGCAAGCTTGACTGGCTGGTTGCAATTGACCTTTGGGAGACAGAAACCTCAGCATTCTGGCAAAAGGAAGCTGGCAGCGATCCATCAAAAATCAACACAGAGGTATTCCTGCTTCCGGCCGCATCCTCATACGAGAAAGAAGGAACGGTCTCGAACAGCGGACGCTGGATGCAGTACCGCTGGAAGGCAATCGAGCCTAAAGGCGAATCAAAGGCAGACATGGAAATCATCCATATGCTGATGCAAAGAATCAAAGGCATGTACAAAAATGAAAGCTCACCTGCTGCAAAAGCTATCAATGCACTGTACTGGAATTACGGTGAACATGATCATCCAGAATTCGATCTAGTCGCCCGTGAAATCAATGGTTATTACATTAAGACAGGCAAACAGGTCGAGAACTTCGGTTCGCTTGCTGATGACGGTTCCACATGCTCCGGAAACTGGATTTATTCAGGCTTCTATCCGGAAGAAGGCAACCTGTCCAAGCGCCGTGACAACAAGGATAATGGCATGGGCAACTTCCTGAACTGGTCTTATGCATGGCCTATGAACCGCCGGATTCTTTATAACCGCGCATCTGCAGACCCGGCCGGCAAGCCATGGAACAAGGATAAGGCAGTCATCTGGTGGGATGGCCTGGCTAAAAAATGGACTGGACATGATATTCCTGACTTCAAGGCAGTGGTCGCTCCTTCTGATAAGGGAGGCACGAATCCATTCATCATGCTGAAGGATGGCGTCGGCGGCATGTTTGCTCCAACGCTTAATGACGGACCGTTCCCAGAACACTATGAGCCGTTTGAAAGTCCGGTGCCGAATGCGTTCTCCAGCCAGGAATTCAACCCGACCATCAAGGTCTGGGATGGCGACTTCAACCTTAAAGGCACGAAGAAGCAGTACCCGATCGTGGCGACAACGTATCGTGTAAGTGAACACTGGCAATCCGGCTCGATGACAAGGAACCAGCAATGGCTGTCAGAATTGATGGGCCATATGTACATCGAGATGAGTGAAGAGCTAGCGAAGGAAAAAGGCATCAAGAACAAGGACCAGGTTATCGTGACATCAGCTCGCGGCGAGGTTAAAGCCTATGCGATGGTGACGAAACGCTTCAAGCCGCACACTGTAAACGGCAAGAAAGTCCACCAGATTGGCATGCCTTGGCACTTCGGATATAAAGGATATGCAACAGGGGATACAGCAAACCGCTTAACACCTCATATCGGGGACGCCAACACGATGATTCCTGAATATAAGGCATTCCTCTGCGACGTAAGGAGGGCTGACTAATGGCGAAGGCTGAATATGTAAAATTTGTTGACGTGACCAAGTGTGATGGCTGCCGCGCATGTATGGTCGCCTGCAAAAACTGGAATGACCTTCCGGCTGAGCCGGAAGCTTTCCAGGGCAGCGTCCAATCACATGCGAATGTAACGGCAAATACCTGGAACGTGCTGTCATTCATTGAACACGAAAACGGAAAAGGAAATCTTGAATACCTTTTCCGTCATTCATCCTGTTTCCATTGTACGGAAGCTGCCTGCGTTAAGGTGTGCCCGGAGGATGCCATGCACTACACAGAATTCGGCACGGTCGATGTGAACACGGATAAATGCGTTGGCTGCGGCTACTGTGTGCAGAACTGCCCATTCGATGTGGTCCAGCTGGCAACATACAAAGACAAGAATGGCAAGGAATACAAGAAAGCCCAGAAATGCACGATGTGTGTTGACCGCCTTGAGGAAGGCATGCAGCCGGCTTGTGTCACTACCTGCCATACAGACGCAATGGAGTTCGGCACAAAAGATGAAATGCTCAAGAAAGCTGAAAAGCGCCTGAGCGAAATCAAGGGCCGTTTCCCTAACGCCATGATCTACAACCCTGAAGGAGTCGGCGGTACACATACGATTTATGTCCTAGCTGAAAAGCCTTCCGTTTACGGATTGCCTGAAAAGCCCAAGGTTCCAACTTCAGCGGTAGTCTGGAAGGATTACGCACAGCCAATCGGCAAAATGATGCTTGGAGCGACAAGCATGGCACTTGTTGGCGCATTCGTCAGCAATAAGCTGTTCAATAAAGAGGACAAAGGCCATGAAGAAGATGGAGGTGGCAGCCATGAGTAAAACGCAGTACTCAGGTGTGAAGGTCAAACGTTTTTCAAAAGGCTTTGTCTTAGCGCATGCTGTGAACGCCATTTCATTCTTCGCCCTGTATATCACGGCCTTGCCGATGTATACAGAATGGTTTGACTGGCTATACCCTGTGCTTGGCGGACCAGAAGGTGCCAGATTGCTCCACAGGATTTTCGCTGTCGCGTTCGTCACGCCGACTTTCATCTGGATGATCATGGATCCAAAAGGCCTGCTTCGCTGGGGCAAGGAACTCGTTACCTGGAAAAAGAGGGATATCCAGTTTTTCACGGAGTTCGTTAAAGAACTGTTCGGCTTTAAGTTCAAGCATGTAAAACAGACATTCTTCAACGCGGGTGAAAAAATCAACTCGATCATCCAGATCTTCACAGCAATTTTGATCATCGGTTCGGGATTCCCGATGTGGTTCCCGGCCTTGTTCCCGAAAGCAATGGTCCAGTGGGCATATGTCGCCCATAACGTTGGCTTCGGTCTTGCGATCGCAGTCGTGGTTGGCCACATCTATCTGAGTGTCATCCACAAAAATTCACGTCCAGGATATACGGGCGTCATTACTGGTGAGGTTCCGGCAGAGTGGGCAAAAGACCACTATACAGAATGGTATGAAGAAGAAGTCAAGAAAGGCAACTTCCCTGATCTTGACAAAGGCAAGAACAAGAAAAAAGGCGCTTAAAACCTTTGACAGAGGGAATGGGTTCACCAAATGGGCCCATTCCCTCAAAATTTAAATCGTCGCCGTTTAATAAAATCTGATGAAAAGAGGCTACCGCAATGAAAAAGTCCGTTGTCTCAAAAGAGTACCAGAAACTGCAGAAAGATATTATAACGTTGCAGGAACAATGGAAAACATCACTCAACCCTGACCGTATCGAGCCTAAGCTTGACAAAGCGGCCATGGAAACAGGGGTGCCTGTCGCTGCATTGACGGCCATTGATTTTGATATTCCCCTATTCTTACAGTGGATAGAGGATATAGGTGAACTTTTAGCGAAGTATCAACCAGAGCTCGAAAAAACAATGGAATCAATCAAGAGACTATTAGATGAAGAGACAGCAAAACGCTGGATTGATGAGGCTTTTGCTTTTAACCATATTTATTTTGCCAGCTTTGCAGAAGAGCAGGGTGTCGATGAGTGGATTCCGCAGTTCATCGCCGAAACCGTGCTGCGTCCCTATTTGCAGCTGACCGCTGAAAAAGTCCAGGATGAAATCCAATATGCTGTTCACGGCGCCGGATGTCCTGTCTGCGGTGAACCAGTCCGCCTTGCGCAGCTGGAAGACGGAGGAAAAAAGGTATTGCATTGCCCTCGCTGTCTGGCCCACTGGCATGATAAACGCATTACATGCTCGCATTGTGGCAATGAAGATCATGAAACAGTCCAGTTCCTGACCATCGAGGGTGAGTCCGCTGCCCAGATCCAGGTTTGTGAGGAATGCAAGGGCTACACGAAAGTAATCGATACGAGACAATATATTGTGAAGCCGACACCGGCAATGCTAGACTTGAATACAATCCACCTCGATTTTGTTGCACAGGAAAATGGCTACAAAGCCGCTGGGGAAACCAAACAGACAAATTAAAAGAAGGTGCTGTGGGATGAAAGCCGGAGCGATTATTTTAGCAGGCGGCAAATCTAGCAGGATGGGAACGAATAAAGCTCTCCTGAAATTTCACGAAAAAACGAATATTGAGAGAATTAAGGATGAGTTACAGCACGTTTTTGATGATATAATTCTAGTAACGAATGATCCTGAAACCTATCAATTTTTAAATATCAAAAGTGTGACAGACCAATATCCGGGTTCTGGACCGCTGGCGGGAATCCATGCGGGGCTCGAGGCATCAGATTACGAAGAGAATTTCATCGTTGCCTGTGATATGCCATTTGTATCCGCAGAGCTTGCCGAGAACCTTGTGAAAGCCCTCAAGCACCACGATGCAGTCGTGCCCGTCAGTGATGGCCGGAAGCATCCGCTTTTTGCGGCGTACCAAAAACGCGTGGCCCGCGAAGCGGTGAAATGCATTGAGGACGGAACGTTAAGGATCAGGCATATGCTTGAAAAACTGGATGTCCGATACCTCGATGAGCCAGATTTGCTACTGTATTGCGGAAACAATCTTGAACGCGTCTTTTTCAATATGAACCATCCCGAAGAATATGAAAATGCGAAGAAATGGACGGAATCCGGGGAATAGTTTTCAGGTGCCAGAAAGGAAGATAGGCAGCATGCAATTTTTCAAAGTGAAAACGGTTGAAGAGACCTTTGCGTTAATTGATGAGAAAATCAGCAAGATCAAAGAAACCGAGGTTCGCACGCTTGATGAGGCACTTCATTTCATCCTGGCCGAGGACATCAGAGCGGAAGAGAATGTGCCGGGCTTTGATCGATCGACCGTTGATGGTTATGCCGTCATCGCCAGGGACACCTATGGATCTTCTGAATCCATGCCTGGATTCCTGAATGTCGCCGGTGAGGTCCATATGGGCGAAGAAGCAGTAAAACCGGTGGGCAGGGGAGAAGCAATCTATGTCCCGACGGGCGGAATGCTTCCTCCGGGCAGCGACAGCGTCCTGATGATCGAGCATTGCGAGGAAATCGGCGGGCTGTTGAATACGTACAAGCAGATCGCACCGGGCGAAAACGTCATCTCCGCAGGCGAAGATATCCGTTCAGGCGAGGTGCTGTTGACACAAGGCACGAAATTGCGTCCGCAGGAGCTCGGAGCCCTGGCAGCACTTGGCGTTTCCGAGGTGAAAGTCTATCGTAAGCTGAAAGCTGCATACCTTTCTTCAGGGGACGAAATCGTTCCTTATGAAACGAAAACACTTGAAACCGGACAAATCCGTGATATCAATTACCTGACCGTCAAGGGCCTGGCCAATGGATGGGACATCGAGGTCATTTATGGCGGCATCACCCGCGATGACTATCAGGAATTCGCCAGCAAGGCTCGCGAATTATATGAACAGGCGGACTGCCTTATTTTATCAGGAGGAAGTTCCGTCGGTACGAAGGATTACACGACCGAGGTTATCCAGTCACTTGGGGATCCAGGCGTGTTTGTTCACGGAATCTCGATTAAGCCGGGCAAGCCGACGATTCTCGCGGTGGCGGATGGAAAACCGGTCATCGGACTGCCAGGGCATCCGGCATCGGCAATGATCATCTTCAAGCTGTTTGGCGAACAGGTCTTTAGAAAGCTGAAGGGTGAAAAATACGAACAAAAACCGGAGAGGATATTTGCCCGGATTGTTAAAAATATCGCATCCTCACCAGGGCGCTCCGATTACATCAGAGTGAGACTGGAGAAAAGGGACGGCGAATGGTGGGCCGAGCCGATCATCGGCAAATCAGGCCTGATCACCACTTTGGTAAAAAGCGATGGAATCGTCGAGATTGTTTCCGAAAAAGAGGGGATTTCTCAAGGCGAATTCGTTCCAGTAATTTTGACGAGATAGGGGGAGCCGCATCATGGATAAAATACGTTATAACCGAAAAATCTACCTTGAAGACAAGCCGAGAGCACAAGCTAGGGAAGAAGTGCTGGCCGCGTTCGACCTGTCTCAGGAAAAAGAATGGATCCCTGCTTCCTCAGCCCTGGGCCGGATTACTGCTGAACCTGTTTTCGCCAATGTGTCCATGCCTTTTTATCATGCATCCGCAATGGATGGAGTTGCCGTCAATGCCGAGGAGACTTATGAAGCCCATGAGCAGCGTCCGCTCCATTTAAAAAAGGATGAGCAGTTCAAATACGTTGATACCGGGAATGCGATTCCTCAGGAATTCAATGCCGTCATTATGGTCGAAAACATTCACGTCATTGACGATGAGACAATTGAAATCATTGAACCGGCAACTCCCTGGCAGCATATCCGCCCGATTGGTGAGGATATCGTCCAGGAGGAAATGCTGTTCACACAGGGGCATCAGCTGCGTCCTGCCGACCTTGGCGCACTCCTTGCAGCCCAGGTGACCGAAGTGTGCGTCGTGAAAAAGCCGTTGGTAACGATCATTCCAACAGGGAATGAACTGGTCAGCGCAGATGCGTCGCTAGCTTCAGGCCGGATCATCGAGTTCAATGGAACTGTTTTTAGCGCTTATGTAGAAGATTGGGGCGGCAATCCCTATCTGCATCCGATCGTGAAGGATGAACCGGAAAAAATCAGGAAAGCGTTGCTGAACGCGGTCGAAACCTCTGATATTGTCGTGATCAACGCTGGTTCTTCCGCAGGTTCAAAAGATTACACTGTACACATTCTTGAGGAACTCGGCACTGTTTTCACCCATGGTGTCGCGACAAGGCCGGGTAAGCCAGTCATCCTCGGAAAAATTAAAGATAAAGTGGTAGTAGGCGTGCCTGGATATCCAGTGTCGGCCTACATGGCGCTTGAGTGGTTCGTCAGGCCGCTCGTTTGCAAGTATCTGGGGATACCAGAACCCGAAAGGCCAAAACTAGAAGTGAAGCTTGGCCGCAGGATCGTCTCCACAATGGGGGCGGAGGACTTTGTCCGAATGAATATCGGCTATGTGGATGGACAATTTGTCGCCAATCCGCTGACACGCGCGGCGGGGGTCACGATGTCACTGGTGCGTGCGGACGGCTTGCTCGTTGTTCCGCCGGAGGAGTTAGGATATGAACAGGGAGATGCCGTCATGGTCGAGCTATACAGACCGGTTGAAGAAATCAAGAACGCGATCGTCTTCAGCGGCAGCCATGACCTGACGATTGACCTTTTGTCCTCCCAGCTCAAAAATCAGCGCACCGACATGAAAATTGTTTCTTCCCATGTTGGCAGCATGGCCGGTTTGATGGCAATCAGAAAAGGGGAAGCCCATGTAGCGGGCATTCATTTGCTTGACCCGGAGACGAAAGAATATAATGTTACCTACGTAAGGAAATTCCTTGCCGGGCAAGACGCAGTCCTTTATCCTTTCTTGAAAAGAACCCAGGGCTGGATGCTGCCAAAAGGCAATCCGCTCGGAATCGAAAATGTCAGCGACATCGCTGTGAAGGGCGCAGATTATGCCAACAGGCAAAAAGGCGCCGGTACACGGATCCTGTTTGATTTAATGTTAAAAGATGCCGGCCTTGACGCAGAACAGGTCAACGGCTATGACCGTGAAATGTTCTCACATTTGAGCGTCGCTGCTGAAGTGAAGGGGAACGACAATGCGGCCGGACTCGGCATATTCCCGGCTGCCAGGGCAATGGGGCTCGACTTCATCCCGGTCGCAGACGAAAGCTACGATTTGCTGATGACAAAAGCATTCTTCGAAAGCGAAAAGGGTATATGGTTAAGGTCAGTGATCCAATCACAGTCCTTCAAAGCCGAAGTCGACAAAATTGGCGGATACGCAGTTGTTGAAAATCCTGAGCCTGTTTATTTTTAAGGCTCTGTTAAAGCCCAATGATGTTTATACACCTGTTGATTGTAGTGGAAGGCGCGTAGACTCCTGCGGGCGCAGCTGGTCAGGTGAGACCCCGCAGGAGCAGAGCGACGAGGAGGCTCAGCGCCAGCCCCGCGGAAAGCGAAGCGCCTGGAACGAAAATCAACAGTCTTGTTTAACAGAGCCATTTTTAAAGGGACACTCTAATGGACAAAACGGAGTCAGAACCCGGAAAAAGTGTCCGATAGAAGGTCTCTAATGGACAAAACGGGTTCAGAACCCGGAAAAAGTGTCCATAAACATATTAAATCCTGATCCGGATCAGTTTATTGAGGTGATTTTGATGAATTATGAAATAGCGAAAGATCCAATCAACGTTCAATCTGTCATTGATAAAGTGGTCCAGCGTGAAGCAGGGGCAATCACGACATTCATTGGCACTGTCCGTGAATTGACGAAGGGAAAGAAAACCCTTTATCTTATATATGAAGCTTATGAGCCGATGGCTGTCAAAAAGCTTGAGCAGATTGGCACGGAAATCCAGGAACGCTGGGATGGCGCGCAGGTCGCGATCACCCATCGGGTCGGCAAGCTCGACATCACGGATATTGCTGTCGTGATCGCCGTTTCCACACCTCACCGCAACGATGCATATGAAGCCAATCGTTATGCGATCGAGCGCATCAAGGAAATCGTCCCAATCTGGAAGAAAGAGCATTGGGAAGACGGGGAAGAATGGATTGGCAACCAACTAGAAACTGTCCCATATCCGACAGGGAAACCGGAGGAGAAGGATCTCAATGAATAAAATATTATTTTTTGCCCACCTGCGTGACGAAGCAGGCCATGAATCAGTCGAAATCGAAGCAGCAGGCAAGACAGTTGCCGAACTGAAGCAAATAGTCGCAGAAAAATATGGTGTCCAAAAGCTTGATACTTCAATGACAGCGATCAATGAAGAATTTTCATCTAATGATGAAGTCATTAAAGAAGGAGACACAATTGCCTTCATACCGCCTGTTTCCGGCGGTTGATCCATAGCAAATTACGGCGCCCCGTTCCGTTGACAGGATTGTCGATGGAATCAGGGCGTTTGTTTTACAGGAGGGGTACACCCTATGTCAGAAAGATATTCACGCCAGACGCTGTTTCCTCAAATAGGCAAGGGAGGCCAGGACAAAATCCGCAGCAAGCATGTCCTGATGATTGGCGCAGGTGCACTTGGTTCAGGGAATGCCGAGCTGCTGGTTAGAGCAGGTATCGGCCGTCTGACGATTGTCGACCGGGATTATGTCGAAGCAAGCAACCTGCAAAGACAGCAATTATATACTGAAGAGGATGTCGCTGAGAAGCTTCCAAAGGCTGCAGCGGCTGAAAAAAGATTGAAGGCGATCAACTCTGACGTTGAAATCACCGCATTGATTGCGGATGCCACTCCCGAAAAACTGGCTGAGCTTGTTGATGGCGTCGATTTGATTATCGATGCTACCGATAATTTTGAAACAAGGATGGCCATTAATGATATTTCGCAGAAGTACCAGATTCCGTGGATATATGGTGCCTGCGTTGCCAGCTTTGGCATGAGTTTCTCCATTATTCCTGGAAAAACACCATGTCTGAACTGTTTGCTGAAGACGGTGCCGCTGCACGGGCTGACCTGCGATACCGGCGGAATCATCGGGCCTGCCGTACAGATGGTCATTGCCCACCAGGGTGCCGAAGCACTGAAGATCCTTGTGGAAGACTGGGATGCGGTCAGAACTTCTTTTGTCAGCTTTGATCTGTGGCGGAATCAGTATACAAGCATGAAAATGTCAAAAGCGAAGGACCCTGGTTGTCTCTCATGCGGCGACAATCCGGAATATCCGTATTTGGATGTTGAAAATATGACCAAAACGACTGTCCTGTGCGGCCGTGATACCGTACAGATCAGGCCGCCGAAACAGCAGCAGCTTAACCTCCAGGAGACGGCTGAAAAAATGAGGGATTTGGGTTATCAGGTAAAAGGAAACCCTTATCTGGTATCTGTTGAAATGGATGATAACAGGATGGTCATTTTCCAGGATGGACGTGCATTGATCCATGGAACGAAGGATCTGGCACAGGCCCGCAGCATCTACCAGCGCTTCTTTGGCTAGAAATCTTTAAACTCGCAAACCCCCTGCCGGCTTCGGCAGGGGGTTTCTATGATAAACGATCACAGCGGATCGGATATACCATTGCTGATTAATGGCTTTATTTTACTTCATCGGTTGCGACAAGGACTAAACGGCCTTTGTCCAATTCGACCTCATACTGCTCAGCTTCTTGCTTTGAAAGTCCGAGGGATTCGAATTTGTTTCGCAGTTCGTCTCCGCGGGACTTGAACATATTGCCGATGGAATCAAAGAAGCCCTGTTCCTTGAAGCCCATACCGCCTGTTTCGGTAGCATCTGTCAAGTGCTCACTTCGGTCTTCATCATGAGCGAAAATATAAATGTTTTCTTTTCCGAAACCTGCAGCTTCCAGAGAGCTGATTTTTTCAGTTGCCTGTACGCCGTTTTCCACAACTTCTACTTTCAACATAATATCTTCCTCCTTAAGTGTTTTTAACCTATACTAGTTTGGGATGCTTTTATAGCCTTCCGCGTCTACACTATTTATATAACCGTTATTTGCTCTATTAAACATGCTGGAAAATGTTCACATACCTTTTTGGAAATCGGGTAGTTAGATAGTAGAGAAAGGAGCGATCACGATGCGTTCGATGCAAAACGGCTGGGCACCACTGCTGGCAGAGGAGTTTGAAAAAGCTTATTATTTGGATTTAAGAGAGTTCTTGATGGAAGAATACCAGAACAAAACGGTTTATCCCGATAAGGAAGACATCTTCAATGCATTGCGGTATACAGACTATGATAAGGTAAAAGTGGTCATCCTTGGCCAGGATCCATACCATGGACCGGGTCAGGCACATGGCTTAAGTTTTTCGGTAAAACCAGAGGTTGAAATCCCGCCATCACTCCGGAACATGTTCAAGGAGCTAAAGGCTGACCTTGGCTGTGAGATACCCAATCACGGATATTTGAAAAAGTGGGCAGACCAGGGTGTGCTGCTTTTGAATACGGTGCTTACAGTCAGGAAGGGTGAAGCGCATTCCCACAAGGGGAAAGGCTGGGAAACCTTCACCGATAAAGTCATCACCCTGTTGAATGACCGTCAGGAACCAGTCATTTTCATCCTTTGGGGCAAACCGGCTCAAAGTAAATTGAAGTTGATTGATGAAAGCAAACATAAGATCATCACGTCTGCACATCCAAGCCCTTTGTCCGCAAGAAGAGGTTTCTTTGGAAGCAAGCCATTCTCAAGAGTAAACGAGATTTTGCGAGAGTGGGGCAGACAGGAAATCGATTGGCAAATCGACGATATGAAAAATTATTAGCTCTGGGGGACCAGAGTTTTTTTCTGGTCGACTGAGTTCTTTTTTTAAAAATCGACATGTTCCACGTGGAACTGACAGCAAATTCTTATACAGTCGAAAATATAACAGATTTATTGTAGAATGGAACCGTACAGCATGATCGAGTCGGATCCTACATATAAGGTACCGCCCGTGGAGGTGAGTTAATGAATATTTCACTGCAAAAATTGCTTTTGAAAATGGAAGAAGAATTAAGCCGGGCCAAATCGGCACAATCTGAAGCTGCACAGCGGGAACGAATCCAGTCGATTAAAACGCTTTGTGAACTTGTTCTTGATGAACCACAGCAGGGGTCAGGCAAGCCCGGGCAAAGCCATATCATCCAGCAGCCAGCACAGCAACTTATTCCTGCTCAACCAGTCTTTCCTCAGCAGCAGATGCCAGTAAGCCAGCCATCAACAATGGTTCCGCAGCCGAAAAAACTGGAAATGGATGATGATTCAAACGGAGACTCGCTATTCGATTTCTAATTTAGGTTGTTTTCGTAAAGATTGTTGTTAAAATCTTAAAGCCGATTTTAACGTGCTATTAAGCCATTTTGCAGTTCGTTTTTAAGTGTGCAAGCTCTTTTCTCATAATAAGCTTTTTTATGCAGAAAACTAGGTCATTCAATCCCATTTTGTAATCAATGGCAACATAGTTTGAGAAAAGAGCCTTAATTTAAAGATAGAGGTGGAAATGATGAAGTTATTTATCATAATAGGGGCAATCAATGCCTTTCTTGCAGTCGCACTCGGAGCCTTTGGAGCACATGGGCTGGAAGGCAAGGTCGAACCAAAATATCTAGAAACCTGGAAAACCGGTGTTACATACCAGATGTTCCACGCAACCGGAATCTTGATAATTGGAGTCCTGCTGGGAAAACTCCCTGCAACTTCACTGCTGAACTGGTCAGGCTGGCTGATGCTGATCGGAATCATCCTGTTTTCCGGAAGCCTGTATGCCTTGACCCTTACAAAAATCAGCATCCTTGGGGCCATCACCCCGCTTGGCGGAGTATCATTCCTCGCCGCCTGGGTATTGTTGATCATTGCCGCAGTTAAATACTTATAATCAAAGAGCATGCCGGCTGGCATGCTCTTTTTACAGGCTCATTAAGATTCTTTGACAATCGTCTTATTGATTTCAACACGTTCTTTTCCCATGAAAAAGACCGCAATTGCCGAAATAGCAATTGGAATTAAAGCAAGTGCGAAAATATGAGTGATTGAAGAAGACATCGCCTCGACGATTTTATCCAGGACAAATTCCGGGATTTGCGAACGTTGTCCAGACTGGAATAATTGCTGCGGGTCTCCCATCAGCTGGTTCCCTTGGCCGCCGCCCATTCCAGCAAAGGCACTTTTTAGCTGGTCCATAAAACTATTATTCTGGATAGTCCCAAATATGGTGATGCCCAGTGTCATTCCAAGCGAGCGAAGGAATGAATTAGTTGAATTCGCCGATCCTCGGTGCCGCGGGTCGAGGTTGTGTATGGAAGCTGTAGGGAGGAGGGAGAAAGAGAATCCCATTCCAAATCCGACCAATATCATGAAAAGTGTCAGGACCAGTCTCGACGTATCAGGTGACATCATGCTGAGCAGCAGCATCCCTGCAAAGTAGGCGATAACCGAAATGAACATAAGGTTCCGATAGCTGGTCTTTGTCTGGAATATGCCGCCAACCGCACTGCCGGCAACAGAACCTAGCATCATCGGTGTCAAAATCAGTCCAGCCGTCTTAGCCGAGCCCCCATAAACCGCCTGTACAAAAATAGGGATATAGACTGCGAGAATGATGAATGTTGCTCCGTAGAGGAAGGCCAGAACCTGTGATGCAGCAAACAGCCGCCTTTTAAACATCCAAAAAGAAATGATCGGTTCCGCTGCTTTTCTTTCAGCAAAAATAAATACTAAAAAGAATAGAGCGAAACTTGAAAACAAACCTATGATTTGGACTGAGCCCCAGTCATATTCTTTTCCGCCGAGTTCGAGGGCGAACATTAAGCTGACAACTGCGACAACTAATGTGAAGGCGCCAGCCCAGTCAATTTTCTGCCTGGAATGCTGAGTGGATTCATGATAATACTTCCCAATAAAGAATAAAGAGACAATGCCAATCGGGACATTAATGTAAAACACCCAATGCCAGCTGAACCAGTCAGTGATATAAGCACCAAGGAGTGGTCCAAGGACACTTGAAGTCCCGAAAACGGCGCCAAGCAGTCCAGTCATTTTGCCGCGCCTTTCGGGAGGGAAGATATCAAAAACAATCGTGAACGCAATCGGCATCAAAGCTCCGCCGCCGATTCCCTGGATCGCCCTGAAAATGCTTAGCTGCACCATTGTTTGGGCAATTCCGCAAAGCGCGGAGCCTATTAAAAAAACCAGCAAGCCAAATATGTAAAATCGTTTCCGGCCATACATATCTGACAGCTTCCCAAAAATGGGCATTCCGGCCATCACGGTAACCATATAAGCAGAGGTCACCCAGATAAACTTGTCAAAGTCGCCAAGGTCCGCAACAATTGTTCCCATTGCCGTCGCCACAATCGTATTATCCATTGCAGCCATCAAGATCCCAAGCAGCAAACCTGCCACTACAAGCCTAATATTGCTTTCATTTGAAACCATCTCATCCACCCAGCTTCCTTCATCGGATATAGTAAGTATATAAATTTTATTTTTCGAGTAGAATCATTGTCAAGAATTTGTAGGCTGAACTATGACATGCTTTTTAGCTGATTAATCATGATTAACTGTCCCAACTACGTGTTTTCTGTCACCTGTCAGAAAAAAGATTGTTTAAAAATAATGAATGATACCACAACAAAAAAACGGCCGAAGCCGCTTTGGAGAATAGTAGTTTTCATTATCTTGGCGGGTATACCGTCAGTCCAGCTCCGCCGCCGAATGGATATTCGTACTCGATTTCTTCATCGAAAGTAACATAATCAAGGTAAATCATTGGCAGGAGAATCCGTTTTCCTGTTTGCGGGTCACTGAGGATGAGATGGTCACGTCCAGCAGCTTCTATGAGTCCCTGGAAAATTTTCGCATTCCATTCGGTATTGTTTTCAAAAGTAGCATACACTGTTGCGAGTTTTCCTTTGTTCAGGCGAAGGATATTCTCGATGTAGGATGCTTCAATTGGAAGCATTCCTGGTACCTGGACACCTCCAACTGCACCTGCACTTGTACCTGGAAAGGCACCGCCAGACTGGGTTGGGAATGATGTTGCCTGCGGGAATCCTGGCTGGCCCATTTGCCCCATTTGCCCCATCTGTCCCATCTGAGACATCTGCGGCACCTGGGCTTGTGCTGCCGATTTTTCTTCTGTGCCGCTATAAGGCTGATACATCTGTGGATAGGTTCTGTAGTTATAGTATGGGTTATTGTATTGAGTCATTGTGTAGCCTCCTTAAAATTATTTTCTTTTCATTCATTTCACCTTATTTATGTAAATGGTGAAATTGAGCTTTAATAGGATAGGGTACAAGTAAAATGAATCCTCACTATTTCATTCATATGAGGGAAGCTGCATTTTATGACTCAAATATTTTGGATGGAGGGGCGTAAGAAAGGGGCATAAACAATGCTTCATATTCATGAGAACAGACAAAAAAATCCCCGGGCATCAGCCCGGGGATTTATCGAATCATTAGACATTCAGGAATGAAACAACGCGGTCTTCTTCCAGCAGGTTTCCTACGAAGAATGAACCGAATTCGCCATAGCGTGCGCTGACTTCGTCAAAACGCATTTCATATACTAGCTTTTTGAATTGAAGGACATCGTCCGCGAACAATGTTACGCCCCACTCATAGTCGTCGAAGCCGACGGAACCAGTGATGATCTGCTTGACTTTGCCTGCATACTGGCGGCCGATCATGCCGTGGCTGCGCATCATATTGCGGCGGTCTTCCATAGGCAGCATGTACCAGTTGTCTTCGCCCTGACGGCGCTTGTCCATTGGATAGAAGCAAACATACTTCGCCTTTGGAAGTTCAGGGTAAAGGCGGGCAAGGATTTGCGGGTTCTGGTAAGGATCTTCGCCTGCTGGCAGATAGTTGCTGAGCTCGACAACAGAAACATAAGAATGAGCAGGAATCGTGTATTCAGCAAGTCTGGATTTGTTGAATTCTGTCTCGATTTCATTCAATTCTTCCATCGTAGGGCGCAGGATCATCATCATGAAATCTGCTTTTTGGCCAACGATTGTATACAGGGCATGGCTGCCTTGTTTTTCAGCCTGAGTTTTATTCCACTTTTCCACAAGGCCGAGGAATTCCTGGATGATTTCCTGACGCTCTTCACCCGGGAGCATTTTCCAGGTTGTCCAATCAACAGTGCGGAAATCATGAAGGGCATACCAGCCATCCAAAGTCTGTGCTGCTTCAGTCATTTTATATCACTCCTATAAATCAACAATATACCAATATCATATCATAGTTTCGCCATTCGTCATGTTAATAAACCCCGTTTGTTTATCCTGATGGGAAAAAGGATATTTTGTTAAAGATTGCAAATAGTAAAAGGGGCAGGAAAAACATGCTTGAAAATTTTCAATAAAAAGACTTCTGGGCTGTAAACGGTAACATTCTTGAATTTTAGGGCTGGTAAAGTATGCTATAAGTATAGATAAAAGGAGGAGTCAGCATGAGTGATTTATTTGAAGGCTTAAAAGCCAAATTAAGCGGACAAAATTTACGGATCGTGTTTCCGGAAGGCCTCGACGAACGGATTCTTGCTGCAGCGGGAAGACTGGCTGCAGACGGAGTATTAACACCAATTTTAGTAGGGAATATTGAACAGATCCAGGCGAAAGCTGCTGATATGAATGTTTCGTTGGATGCGGCAGAAATTTATGATCCTGTCAATTTTGCGATGATGGATGAGCTTGTCGCTGCATTCGTTGAGAGACGGAAAGGAAAAGCAACAGAAGAGCAGGCGCGCAAAATCCTTCTCGATGAAAACTACTTCGGTACGATGCTCGTGTATTCGAATAAAGCAGATGGTCTTGTAAGCGGTGCTGCACACTCGACTGCGGACACAGTAAGACCGGCATTGCAGATCATCAAGACGAAGGAAGGCGTACGCAAGACCTCAGGTGTCTTCATTATGGTACGTGAAGATGAGAAGTATGTCTTCGCTGACTGCGCGATCAATATCGCTCCCGACAGCCAGGACCTTGCTGAAATCGCGGTCGAAAGTGCAAAGACAGCAAGAATGTTCGATGTAGAGCCGCGCGTGGCCATGCTTAGCTTCTCCACAAAAGGCTCAGCTGTTTCTCCTGAGACTGAAAGAGTGTCCAAAGCAGTCGAAGAAGCCAAGCTTCGCGACCCATTATTAATCGTTGACGGAGAGTTCCAATTCGATGCAGCTTTCGTTCCATCTGTTGCTGAAAAGAAAGCTCCCGATTCAGTGATCATGGGCAATGCGAATGTTTTCGTATTCCCAAGCCTTGAAGCAGGGAATATCGGCTATAAGATTGCTCAGCGCTTAGGAGGATTCGAAGCAGTTGGACCAATTTTGCAGGGCTTGAACCGTCCGGTAAACGACCTGTCCCGCGGCTGCAGCGAAGAAGACGTGTACAAGCTTGCGCTCATAACGGCAGCACAGGCACTTACGAAGTAAAAATAATGAATTTCTGAGCCGGTCGGAACTTTTCGATCGGCTTTTTTAAATCGGCTATCGTATTAGCTGCCGGCCCAGATATGCTATAATATCAACGAAAAAGCTAGAGATAGAAAAGAGGAAACCACGATGGATGAGGCGCTTAATTTACTGCGTCAGGATAAATGGAGATTGATCGACCAGTCGGCGCTCGGCACGCAATTTCATGCCCTGCAGTCATTCGGGACGGATGATACATTATGCGAATCGGTCGGCAAAGGACAGTCACCGGCAACTGCAAGGGCATGGGTCCATCATGACACAGTTGTCCTCGGAATCCAGGATACAAGGCTTCCTCATCTCCAGGAAGGTCTCGACTACCTCGAGGAGCAGGGCTATCAGTATATCGTCCGCAATTCAGGCGGACTTGCTGTCGTGCTGGACGAAGGTGTCCTGAATCTTTCACTCATTTTACCTGAAAAGGAAAAAGGGATTGACATCAATCGCGGCTATGATGCTATGTGGTTATTGATCAAGGAGATGTTCGCTGACTTCAATAAAAAGATTGAGGCAAGGGAAATTTCTGCTTCCTATTGTCCTGGAAGCTATGATTTGAGCATCGCCGGTAAAAAATTCGCTGGCATCTCGCAACGCCGCCTGAAAAAAGGGGTAGCTGTGCAAATCTATCTTTGTGTGACGGGAAGCGGCAGCCAGAGGGCTGAATTGATCCGTGGATTTTACGATCGCGCCAAAAAAGGGGAGATCACGAAATTCACCTATCCGGAAGTCCAGCCAGAGGTCATGGCCTCCTTGTCCGAATTATTCGGGATTGAGCTGACCATTCAGGATGTTATGCTGCGGTTTTTGACATTCCTGCATGCCAACAGCAACGAGCTCACTTCAGGATATTTGAACGGAGACGAGATTGGGCTTTTTGATCATTATTATAATCGTGTCATCGAACGGAATGAAAAATTCCTGGATTAATGCAATGAAAGCCGGAAATCTGTGATTTCCGGCTTTTTTTAAAAAACATAAGAGGGGGCAGCTGCCAAAGTCTCCTTCTCCATCTATTATCTATTTATTTTATAACTAGATATCTATTCGGCTACTTTTTCGAGATTGCCATTGCGGTCCATCTTGAATTTGGTTGCCGGACGCTCTTCTTCTTCAAACAGGGCAAGCTTGCGGGCGCGGTTCATGATTTTCATGAGTGTTTCGTAATCTTCCTGCATGGTGTTCGTATTTTCCTCAAGCCTGTTGATTTTTTGCTGCAGTTCTTCATTGTGTTTTCTTAAACTATGGATTTCACGCTTCAATCTTTCATTCTCGCTCTTATAAATATCAACCTGCAGCGATGAGCCGTTCAGGCTTTGCAGATAGGCGATGACATGTCCCATTGTCAGGCCGGTTGGCGGGACAGTGTGACGGACAGGTGCCGTATGGGTTACTCGTGTTTGTACAGCCTGGACCGGCATTTCGGACACTTCTTCAGCCGTTTCCACTGAGTAATCCTTTTGCGCGTTCTCCTTGTTCACTAATTCTTGCATTTCTGCCATGAGTGCAGCATCGATCTGTTTATCATCTTGTTCAAGAACGGACAGGTCGAAGGTAGGCAGGGCCATTTCAGTTAGTTCTTCTGCTGGCAACGATCCTGTCAAACTTTCATCCAATGTTGGAACCGGCGGGTTGTATAGCAGTTTTTTCTTGCCGCCCTGATCTTTTCCTAGGATTCTCTGTCTCTGTTTACGCTGCTTTTTGGCAAGCTGCAAGGCTTTTTCATAGTTATGCCTCACAACGGCGTTCCAGCGGAATCCGCAGGCAGCGGAAGTACGGTCGAGCTTGTCGCCCACCTCTTCAAAAGCATTCAATTGGGTGCTGCCTTCTCTTACATGGCGGAGCACGGTTTCAGCCAGCAATAAATCATTTTCATCTGTCCAGGCATCCTGGCGTGTTTTCATTCTTCTTCAACTCCCTTTTACTTTGGTTAACTATTGAAACTTCTATTTCAATCTTGTCCTGAAATTGGAAACCTTATACATCGTATAATTGGAGGATAGTAGATTTTTTGCGGGAAATACGTGTTTTCCATATAGATAGATAAGCAAGTGGGCCTGTTCAACAGCTTGCATTCAAGTCCAATTAGAGGTAAAATACGCTTTAGTCTTAAAGAAAAGCGCAACCGCCTTGTCAGCCATAAAGCAAAGCTGGATCGGGACAGCAATCCGGATTCCTGCTAAGGCACTTGGAGGGGCGGCGCAGCTGGACAGTTTTTAAAGAAAGGGTTGTCCTAAATGGCAAACGAATTCCGTGTTTGCGACGATTGTCAGGCCGTAAACCTTAAAACATTGATACCGAAGCTCAAGCAGCTTGATCCTGAAGCAACAGTTGACATCGGCTGCCAGTCCTACTGCGGACCAGGCAGGAAGAAGACTTTCGCATTCGTCAACAATCGGCCAGTCGCTGCACTGTCTGAGGAAGAGCTCATGGAAAAAGTGCAAAAGAAGCTTAAATAAACTTTTTCCTTATAAAATAGATAAATCACCTTTAAACCACCGTTTAGAGGTGATTTTTTTTCCCGCGCAAACTTGCAAACTAGTTTATACATCCGGGAATATTGGAATGAAGGGAATAGGATTTTAATAACAGTATGCAATTTTTGTAAAAAATTGCAGAAAATCGAGATGATTTGACGAATGAAACAGGCTATAATAAAAACAAGCTAATCAGGAAGAAGGAGAACGATGGAATATTCGGAAGAAAAATTACTTGAAGAAAAAGTATTCAAAGATCCAGTACACCGGTATGTCCATGTCCGTGACCGTGTCATCTGGGATTTGATCGGGACAAAGGAATTCCAGCGCCTGAGAAGGATCAAGCAGCTCGGCACAACGTACCTGACCTTCCACGGAGCTGAACACAGCCGCTTCAACCATTCACTGGGAGTCTATGAAATCACCCGGCGGATAGTTGACAATGCGTTCGCATCCCGCCCTGAATGGAATGAAGGAGAGCGCCTGCTATCGTTATGCGCCGCCCTGCTTCATGACCTTGGCCATGGACCGTTTTCGCACTCGTTCGAGAAGGTATTCGACCTTGATCATGAGGATTTCACAAGGGAAATCATCCTTGGCGATACAGAAGTGAATCAGGTGCTTTCAAAGGTTGCCGCAGATTTCCCGAAGAAGGTTGCTGAAGTGATCGAAAAAACCTATGAGAACAAGCTTGTCATCAGCCTGATTTCGAGCCAGATTGATGCCGACCGGATGGATTATCTGCAGAGGGATGCATATTTTACAGGAGTCAGCTACGGACATTTTGATATGGAACGGATTTTGCGCGTCATGCGCCCGCGCGAGGACCAGGTCGTCATCAAGCAAAGCGGGATGCATGCTGTCGAGGACTACATAATGAGCCGCTACCAGATGTACTGGCAAGTTTATTTCCACCCAGTGACAAGGAGTGCCGAGGTCATCCTGACGAAAATCCTGCACCGTGCCAAACACCTTCATGAGCAAAACTACACATTTAAACATAAACCGCACCATTTTTACTCAATCTTTGAGGACCGCATGACTTTGCAAGACTATTTAAAATTGGATGAAGCTGTGTTCCTCTATTATTTCCAGATATGGGAGGAAGAGGAGGACCAGATCCTGAGCGATTTGTGCCGCCGCTTCAATAACCGAAATCTATTTAAATATGTCGAGTTCGACCCTGCAAAAGAATACAAGAAGCTGGCAAAGCTTTCTGTGTTATTCGAGCAGGCTGGTCTTGACCCTGAATACTACCTGGTGGTCGATTCATCATCAGACCTTCCATACGATTTTTACCGTCCTGGCGAGGAGGAAGAACGCCTCCCAATCCACCTGCTGAAGAAAAACGGCGAAATCCGCGAACTTTCACGCGAGTCAGAGATTGTCGACGCCATTTCCGGAAAAAGAAGGACCGACCACAAACTTTATTATCCTGCCGATTTCCTGGAAAGGGAAAAAGCCCGACCTGAAATCAGGCAGATTGCACAGATTCTTGAACTGAACTTAGACAATGGGACCATTTGATACAGGAGTTGACTCGTTTTGTTAAAAGACCACGCTAAAATCATACATGCCATTTCAGTTTCTGGAGAAGTCATCGGCAGGAAAAAGCTTCAGAAGATGATCTATATCGCCAAAAAGATGGAGTTCCCATTCCAGGAACGATTCCAGTTCCATTTTTACGGACCCTATTCCGAAGAACTGACGCTTAGGGTAGAGGAGCTTTGCAATATGGGCTTCCTCGACGAAGTGAAGGAAAAGAAAGGCGGCTACTATCAATACCGCTACACCCTGACAGAAGCAGGCCAGGAATTCCTCGGTGAAAACAGCATCGAGATGCCATGCCTCGGCGACTGCCTGACCGACATCAACGACCAGAATGCAAGATTCCTTGAACTCGTTTCCACGGTTTTATATTTTGATAACTTGCCAGAAGCCGAAGTACGCGAGAAGATCCAGACCGTGAAAAAGAGCCAGAAATACACAGACGAAGAAATTGATGAAGCTTATGATTATATCGCGAGTTTGAAAAGCAAGTCAAAGCAATTATTAGCATAAGCAGATTTTTACTTGGAATCGAGTATGGGCCCTTATAGGGTTTTGTGCTCGGTTTTTTTATGTAAAAAAAGAAAAGGTATTATGCGACCGTTAGAGGTGTGAAATTGAAATGGCGGCCATATAATAGGAAAACATGTGCCCGTGCAAAGGAGAAGCCGAGGTCACGGTCACAAGAAAGGGAAACATGTGCCCGTGAAAAGAGAAAATCGTGGATCACGGTCACAAGAAAGGGAAACATGTGCCCGTGAAACGAGAAAATCACGGATTACGGTCACAAGAAAGGGAAACATGTGCACGTAAAACGAGAAAATCACGGTTTACGGGCACAAAAAGAAAAAAGCCCAGATTTCTCTGAGCTTTTAGGAGTCCTATTCGTCACTTAACCTTTTGCCAGCTACCGCATAATGGTTCTTCGCCATTTCCTCGATGAACACAACGACTTTCTCCTTTGGTGCGCCTGTTGTTTCGCTGACAGCGTCTGTTACCTTTTCAACTAGTGCTTTCTTTTGGTCCTCTGTGCGGCCTTCAATCATTTTTACTGTTACGTATGGCATTTGTTTTGCCTCCTTAAAATGAAAGATATGTAAATCTAAATTGAGTTTTTCATAATTCGCGGAAATTCGCAAGTCTGGTGAAAGATTGTCTTTTTCACATTCCAACGAGAATGGGTTATACTTTAGGGAAAAGACAATAAAAGGGGAATGGAATGTGAGCTTACCCTATTCGTTAGAACAAATTCCGTTTGTAGCTGCAGCTTTGATGATCGCTTTCGCGGTCCATGAATTCGCGCACGCCTGGGTGGCGTATAAGTTTGGCGACCCGACTGCCCAGAGACAGGGACGGTTGACCTTGAATCCGATCAAGCATCTGGATCCGCTGGGGACTATCTTGATTTTTATCGCTGGATTCGGGTGGGCAAGGCCGGTTCCAGTCAATCGATTCATGTTCAAGAATCCCAGGCTTGCCGGTGTGCTTGTATCGGTTGCCGGGCCAATAAGCAATCTTATTCTTGTGTTCCTGGCTTTTGCAATCTGGTACATATTTGTCACGCTCGGTTTGGCCCAGGGAGTTCCGGAATTTTTCCTGGAATTCCTGAATATATTTATCGGGCTGAATGCGATGCTGTTCGTATTCAACCTTCTGCCGTTCCCGCCGCTTGATGGCTACCGGATCATAGAGGATTTGGCACCTGTGGACATCCGGGCAAAAATGACACAATACGAAGCATACGGTTCAATCATTTTCTTGATCCTGGTGATCACACCCCTTGACCGATATACAATCCAGCCGATTTTCAGCTATTTGATCCCGGCTGTGACTGATGGAATATACAATTTGTTTTTCTGATTCATTTTAAGGAGGGTTCCAACATGGAAGAAAAAAAGGGAAAGAATATTGGCTTCAATATTATAAAAAATGACCCTATGGATGGCCATAAGGGTTTTGGTAAAGGCGTCCTTACACTTGATAATGTATCACCGGTCATCATTGACGTGGATGCAGGCGAGGCAGCTGTTGAAGTCGGTGCAATGCATGCCCGAAGTGCTGTTGAAAAAGGCATCAAGTTCCTTCCTGACCGCAATGAAGTGCCGGATGCCAAGGCCTACTGGGTTGTCTGGGTGACAATTGACAGGAAGGAAGAGGGGCCATATTACGCTGGCGTCACTGCCTGTGAAATGACCGTCAACCG
The DNA here is from genome assembly GCF_023714225.1 of Mesobacillus sp. MER 48. NCBI lineage: Bacteria > Bacillati > Bacillota > Bacilli > Caryophanales > Bacillaceae > Mesobacillus > Mesobacillus sp. MER 48. The sequence goes on along the minus strand of NZ_JAMAUR010000003.1, from coordinate 578,285 downwards.
TGAAATCCGCCGTGGCTATAAATCGCTTCCGGAACATGTGAACCGTCTCGACAAGTCAATCAAGCGCCATATCATCGTCGACCATATGGATGAAAAATCCAAGAAAATTCTCAGAGACTTCCTGAAGAACCATGACCCTGGAATGTGGGAGCGGTCTGAAGAGAAGTTGAAGACCGATTTATCTGCAGAGTAGCGATTGGATAATTATTCTAAAAAAGTGTCTAAATTGTGACATTTGATAGCAAGTGACAATATCTGGCTTGCTCAATTTCAATAAAAAAAGTAAACTGATAACAGCGTAAAACACATTTTATGCTAGGACGAGAAAAACCCCGGAGCTATGCTTCCGGGGTTTTTCTTTTGATATATGTGGTTCTATAATCCGAACCAGCGCTTGTACCAAGGCTTCTTCTCTTTCTTCATTTCAGATGTTTCTTCTTTATGCTCCTCGTGTGCAAGATGGTCTGTGCAATATTCGGTTGGCTCGGTTCCTGCCGCGAACCAAGTAAGTCTTTTAACTGGGCAGCCATCGGAGGCGAGGTTTCCGTTAGCGGGATCCACATAGACGGCGACCGTGCCTTTGGCTGCCTTGAATTTTTTGACAGGTTCATTGTCGAGCGATTTTTCTATAAAATCCATCCAGATATTTTTAGCGTAGGATTTTTCCACGGTCAGCTCAATCGGTTTCCCTTTGTCATATCCCGTCCAAACTGCCGACACGAGCTGCGGGGTATAGCCAACCATCCAGCTGTCCGTTTCTGTCGTGCCTGATTTTGCTGCGTATGGCCGAGTCATCTTTTTGATCAGCGTGCTTCCTGTCACGGAAGAATAGCCATTCAATTTTTTATCGAAGATGCCTGTCAGCATATGGGTCATCACCGATGCGAGTTCGGGCTTCAATACCTCTTTCTTTTCACCCTCATATTCATAGATGACCTCGCCTTTATGGTTTTCGACCTTTGTGATCAGGACTGGTTCTACTTTTTTCCCGCCATTGGCTAAAATGCTGTATGCATTGGCCATCTCGATGACTCTGACGCCTGAGGTACCCAGGGCGAGAGAGGGAACCTTCTCCATCTCTGTCTTGATTCCAAAGCGCTTCGCTGTCTTGATCAGCGTATCCTCGCCCAGGAACAGATGGGTTTTTACGGCATAGACGTTATCCGACAATGCCAGGGCCTGCACCATTGTGATATCCTCTTCAGCGTATTTATTGTTGAAATTATGCGGCGTATACTCCGAACGACCATCATCGAACAGGAAGGTCGTCAACTGGCTTTTCATCGTTGTCGACGGCGTGAAGCCATTCTCGAGAGCAGCATAGTACAGGATTGGCTTCATCGTCGACCCTGGCTGCCTGACAGCCTGCACTGCCCGGTTAAAAGGGCTCACCTTATAATCCCTGCCGCCGACGAGTGCCTTTACATAACCATTTTTCGGATTCATCGCCACCAATCCTGCCTGGATTTCTGAATCAGTCGCGATCATTTTGCTGATCGATTTTTCGGCCACTTCCTGCTGCTCAAGGTCAAGTGTTGTGTAAACCCTCAAACCGCCGAGTGAAATCGTCCGGTCATCAAAATTCAACGAGTTCCGGAGTGCATTTTGAACAGCATCCTGGAAGTAAGGTGCCGTGCCAATCCGGTTATGCTGGTGCTCACCGACAAGCTTCAGCTTTTCCGTGCCTGCTTTTTGCGCGGCAAGCTCTGTGATATACCCATTGGATTTCATTGTATTTAAAATCGTCTGCTGACGCTGCTTTGCTTTTTCCATAGATGAAAAAGGCGAGTAGATGCTTGGTCCTTTCGGAATCCCTGCAAGCATGGAAGCTTCCGCCAGGGATAAATCCTTTGCATCCTTGCCAAAATAATAAAGGCTCGCTGCCTGGACGCCGTATGCTCCGTGGCCGTAATAAATCGTATTCAGATAGCCTTCGAGAATCTCATCTTTGGAATAATTCATCTCAAGGCGCAAGGTGTAGAGCGCCTCGGTCGCTTTCCGTGACCATGTCTTATCATGCTCGAGGAAAAGGTTCCTTGCATACTGCTGTGTGATCGTGCTCGCGCCCTGGACTTTGGACATTGCCTTCATATCCGCAATTGCGGCACCTGCAATTCGCTTATAATCAAACCCGTTATGGGTAAAAAAGGTCTTATCCTCTATCGAAACCGTCGCATTGATCAAATGGGGCGAGATATCCTTGAGCGCCACCCAATAGCGCTTCTGTCCCGAATGGCTTTCGCCGATTACCGTCCCATCGTTTGAAAATAACAAGGTCGATTGCGGCACGGCGAGAGGGGGCGGACCCTGGATTTTCGCATAGCCGATCAGCGAAAAATAGACGATCATCGCCAATGCAAGCCCCGCAAGCCCGAAAAAGATCAAAGCACGCAAATATTTGATTGTTTTGCGAAACCGCTGGTCAGTCATCAGCTCCATACTGCTTCCCCCTAAAAAGATAGATAGTATCAGTATGAAAAAAAACAGCTGTTTTTAAACATAGAATCAAATTTTGCTTGCATTTTTGCTAGATTCAACTATACTTTTTCTGATGTTTGTATTCGTGATGTTGGGGAAGTATAACAAATAAATGTAAGCGCAATGCTTGATTCATATAAAATTTGGTCAGTGGCTCCCACCATGAAAAATTCGCCGCAACATAACGGAAAATTTTTTTGCCGAAAGGAAGGAAGAAAAATGGGTCTTTGGTTTACAGAAAAGCAGACAGAAAACTTTGGTATTACAATGAAAGTGAACAAGACGTTACATACAGAACAGACAGAATTCCAGAAGCTTGACATGGTTGAAACAGAAGAGTGGGGCAATATGCTTCTGCTTGATGACATGGTTATGACTTCTGTAAAAGATGAGTTCGTTTACCACGAAATGGTTGCGCATATTCCGTTGTTCACACACCCGAACCCTGAGCAGGTATTGGTAGTAGGCGGCGGCGACGGCGGTGTCATCCGTGAAGTGCTTAAGCACCCAAGCGTGAAAAAGGCGACTCTTGTCGATATCGATGGGAAAGTCATCGAGTACTCAAAGAAATACCTGCCTGAAATCGCAGGCAAGCTGGACGACCCGCGCGTCGATGTCCAGGTTGGCGACGGCTTCATGCATATCGCCGAAAGCGACAACCAGTATGATGTCATCATGGTTGACTCGACTGAACCAGTTGGCCCTGCGGTGAACCTTTTCACAAAAGGCTTTTACGCTGGAATTTCAAAGGCACTGAAGGAAGACGGAATTTTCGTTGCCCAGTCTGACAACCCATGGTTCAAGGCTGACCTGATTCGCAACGTTCAAAAGGATGTAAAGGAAATCTTTCCGATCACTCGCCTTTATGTGGCGAATATCCCGACATACCCAAGCGGAATGTGGGCATTCACACTTGGATCCAAGAAGCACGATCCGCTTGAAGTGGGCGAGGAGCGTTTCCACGACATCGAAACAAAGTACTACACGAAAGAGCTTCACAAAGCAGCTTTCGTCTTGCCTAAATTTGTTGGCGACCTTGTAAAATAATCAAAATCTCAATCGGCTTCCCGGTTTCCCGGGGGCCGTTTTACTGTAAAAATATTTTTAAAAAGAGGTGTTTGCAATGCGTTTTGATGAAGCCTATTCTGGCAATGTGTTTATCGGCAGCCATTCAAACTATGGAGAAAGCAAGGCTGTCCTTTACGGAATGCCAATGGACTGGACTGTCAGCTACCGTCCGGGTTCACGTTTCGGCCCGACCCGCATCCGTGAGGTATCGATCGGCCTTGAAGAATACAGCCCGTATCTTGACCGCGAGATGGCAGACCTTAACTACTTCGATGCAGGAGACATCCCGCTGCCATTCGGTAATGCCCAGAAGAGCCTTGATTTAATCGAGGAGTACGTGGACAAGCTTTTGGCTGAGGAAAAATTCCCGCTTGGAATGGGCGGCGAGCACCTCGTGTCATGGCCGGTCATGAAGGCATTCGCGAAAAAGTATGAAGACCTTGCCATCATTCACTTTGATGCACACACTGACCTGCGTGAGCATTATGAGGGCGAGCCATTGTCACACTCCACGCCAATCCGTAAGATCGCTGAGCACATCGGACCGAAGAATGTTTATTCATTCGGGATCCGTTCAGGGATGAAGGAAGAATTTGAGTGGGCCAAGGAAGTGGGCATGCATATTTCCAAGTTTGAGGTTCTTGAACCGTTGAAGGAAGTATTGCCGAAGCTTGCTGGCCGTCCGGTTTATGTGACGATCGATATCGATGTTCTTGACCCGGCTCACGCTCCTGGAACAGGAACGGTTGACGCTGGCGGCATCACTTCCAAGGAACTGCTGGCTTCTATCCATGCGATCGCAAACTCTGAAGTCAATGTAGTAGGTGCCGACCTTGTGGAAGTAGCCCCAATCTACGATACATCCGAAATGACCGCAAACACAGCTAGCAAAATCATACGTGAAATGCTGCTTGGATTTGTAAAATAAGAAAGTTAAGCAATGCTCCCTTTATTGAGGGGGCATTTTTTTATGGTTATTTACGGCTCTATTAAAAGCTGAAGGTTTGATTTTTAAACCCTGTTGATTGTAGTGGAAGGCGCGTAGACTCCTGCGGGCGCAGCTGGTCAGGTGAGACCCCGCAGGAGCAAAGCGACGAGGAGGCTCAGCGCCAGCCCCGCGGAAAGCGAAACGCCTGGAACGAAAATCAACAGTCTTGTATAGGGATTTTTTAAAAACCAAGTATTAATAGTTGGTATTAAAAGAAGGAATATTCCGAAATGTATAGAAAATATAGTATTTATGAAGGTAACTACTAAAAAGGAGGTAATAAGGATGAAAATGTTGGTTTCTTTTTTCAACCGCCTGATGCAGCGGTATTTGCCTGATCCGTTTCTTTTTGTCATTATCCTAACTTTTGTTGTATTTGGATTGGGTCTTATTTTTACTGACAGTGGTCCTTATCAAATGGCCCAGCATTGGGGCGGCGGCTTCTGGAGCCTGCTGACGTTCTCGATGCAGATGGTGCTCGTGCTTGTGACAGGGCATGTTCTCGCGAGCAGCAATATCTTTAAAAAAGGATTGGGTGCGCTGGCATCGCTGGCGAAATCGCCGGGGCAGGCGATTGTGATCGTCACGGTCGTTTCAATGATCGCAAGCTTGATCAACTGGGGATTTGGTCTGGTCATAGGTGCTCTATTCGCGAAAGAGCTGGCGAAAAAGATTCAAAATGTCGACTACAGACTGTTAATTGCAAGCGCTTACGGGGGCTTCATCGTCTGGCATGGCGGCATCTCTGGTTCGATTCCGCTGACGATTGCGACGGAGGGGCACTTCTCCCAGGATCTGATTGGAATCATCCCGACTGACCAGACGATTTTTGCAGGCTTCAATCTTTTGATTATCTTAATCTTGCTTATCGTCTTGCCGGTAGTTAACCGAATGATGATGCCATCTAAGGATCAAACAGTGATGGTCGATCCTGTATTGCTTGAAGCGGATGTTCAGGCAGCGGCAATTGAGCAGGGAGCGATGACACCTGCAGAAAAACTGGAAAACAGCAGAATCATTTCTTTATTGATTGGAATAATGGGCCTTGTTTTCCTGTTTTACTATTTTGCAACAAACGGATTCAAGCTAAATCTCGATATAGTTAACTTCTTGTTCCTATTCCTCGGAATCCTGTTCCATGGAACGCCAAAGCGATTCCTTGACGCGGTGGTGAATGCGGTAAAAGGGGCAAGCGGAATCATCATCCAATTCCCTTTCTACGCGGGGATCATGGGTATGATGACAGCTTCTGGCCTGGCAGCGGTCATGTCGGAAGGCTTCGTGTCGATTTCGAATGAATTCACCTTCCCGTTCTTCACCTTCCTGAGCGCGGGACTAGTCAACTTCTTTGTACCGTCTGGCGGAGGACAATGGGCAGTCCAGGCGCCTGTCATGCTTGACGCAGCACAGACTCTTGGTGTTTCGATCCCAAAAACGGCGATGGCTGTTGCCTGGGGTGATGCATGGACCAACCTGATCCAGCCGTTCTGGGCACTGCCAGCACTGGCAATTGCCGGTTTGAAGGCAAAAGATATCATGGGATACTGTGTCCTCATGCTGGTTGTTTCAGGAGTTGTCATTTCAGCTGGAATGCTATTCTTCTAACTGGAAAAAATCAGGAGTTTTTTTCCAGTTCGCGGAATCGGGGTTGTTTTTGGCGGAATTAGGGGAGACTTTCGCGGGATAGGGGGGATTTTTCGCGGAATCGAGGCTAGTTTTCGCGGGATAATGAGGGATATCACTGGATTCCCTGAACATGATAAAACCGGCAGGCATTTCGCCAGCCGGTTTTTCACATTCTTACATCTTTTCGAATGTATCACAAATGGTTTCGCGTTCATTTAGTGCCTGTTTTCCTGAATTCGCAACGACAAGGATTGAATCAGCAACACATTTGTCGCCTTCAGCCCAGTATTTGCAGTTTTCTACTTCACATTTAACTTCAATTTTCATGAAGGCCACCTCCTTAAAAGGTTTTGATAATCAATACCCGCTTTTCAGCAGAGTTAATCCTATCAGGGTATTCCATTTATCATTCAAATCTCCGAGAACCTTGCACTTTCATAGGAGAATATTTATACTTATAAAGTTATAATAGTGTTTGAAAAGGATGTGTTATCGGTGTCAACTGGACCCGCTGAACAGACTCCTGTAAAGGTGACGGTGAAAACGGCAATTTATAGTGGCAGTGAGAAGGATACTTTTGAATTGACCACTTTTGGCCGATACTATAAAAAGGCGAACAGCTCGTACCTCCAGTATGATGAAGTGATGGAGGAAGGGGATGTTCATACGACGGTGAAAATTTCAGGAGATGAAGTGCTGATCCTGCGCAGCGGTGCAATCAAGATGAGGCTTCATTTTCTGCTGAATAAAAAAACCCCTGGCAATTACAAGACGCCATACGGTCTGCTCGAGACTTCTGCGCTGACGAAGCGTCTTGATCTGGATTTTAACGAGGAAAAGCAGGAGGGCCATGTGGACTTGCTGTATGAAATGGCGATCCAGGGCGCGAGTGCAGGTACATACCATATGACGATTAAATATAAGGAGGAAGGCAAATGAATATAGTTGAACAGGTTCAATTGAAGCTGAAGGAAGAAATCAAGCAGGCGATCATCAAGGCCAATCTTGCTGAAGAAGCGCAGATTCCGGCTGTGATCCTTGAAACGCCAAAGGAAAAAGCGCACGGTGACTACTCCACGAATATGGCGATGCAGCTTGCCCGCGTGGCGAAGAAAGCTCCGCGCCAGATCGCTGAACAATTGATCGAGAACTTTGATAAAAGCAAGGCATCCATTGAGAAAATTGAAATTGCCGGTCCGGGCTTCATCAATTTTTACATGGACAATAGCTATCTGACGGATTTGATTCCGGCAATCCTTGAAGCAGGGGATAACTATGGGGAATCAAAGGTAGGAAACGGCCAGAAAATCCAGGTTGAGTTCGTTTCGGCGAACCCGACTGGCGACCTACACCTTGGACATGCGCGCGGCGCGGCTGTCGGCGATACTTTGTGCAATGTGCTCGCTAAAGCGGGTTACGATGTTTCCCGTGAGTACTATATCAATGATGCCGGCAACCAGATCAATAACCTGGCGCTCTCTGTTGAGGCTCGCTATTTCCAGGCGCTTGGCATGGATAAGCAGATGCCTGAGGATGGCTACCATGGCGCTGACATCATTGGGATAGGCCAGACCCTGGCTGAAGAGTTTGGTGATAAGTATGTAAATGTTCCTGAACAGGAGCGTTTTGATGCTTTCCGTGAATATGGCCTGAAATATGAAATGGAAAAACTGAAGCAGGACCTTGAAAACTTCCGTGTTAAGTTCGATGTTTGGTACTCGGAAACATCTCTATATCAAAACGGCAAAATTGACGTGGCGCTTGAAGCATTGCGTGAAAATGGCCATATCTATGAGGAGGACGGCGCAACATGGTTCCGTTCATCAGAGCTTGGAGATGACAAGGACCGCGTGCTGATCAAGCAGGATGGCTCTTATACTTACCTGCTGCCTGATATTGCCTACCATAAAGACAAGCTTGAGCGCGGTTTTGAAAAGCTGATCAACATCTGGGGCGCAGACCACCACGGGTACATCCCGCGGATGAAGGCGGCGATCCAGGCATTGGGCTATGACCGTGATGCGCTTGAAGTCGAAATCATCCAGCTCGTCCACCTGTACAAGAATGGCGAAAAGATGAAGATGAGCAAGCGTACGGGTAAAGCCGTGACAATGCGTGATTTGATTGATGAAGTAGGCCTGGATGCAGTGCGTTACTTCTTCGCAATGAGAAGCGCTGATACTCACATGGACTTCGATCTTGACCTGGCCGTTTCCCAGTCAAACGAAAACCCGGTATTCTACGCACAATATGCTCACGCCCGCATTAACAGCATTCTGCGTTCTGCTGCAGAGCAAGGTTTGATTTTCGACATTGAAGCAGACTTCAAGCATATCCAATCCGAGAAGGAAATCGACCTGCTGAAAAAGCTGGGAGAATTCCCGCTGGCTGTTGCCGAAGCAGCCCAGAAGCGTATGCCGCATCGAATCTCTAACTACATTTTCGAACTGGCATCCGTATTCCACAGCTTCTACAACGCTGAAAAAGTACTGGATCTGGAGAATAAAGAAAGAACAGCAGCCCGTCTGTCGCTGATCAAGACAGCGCAGATCACTTTGAAGAATGCACTTGAGTTGATCGGGGTATCTGCTCCGGAGAAGATGTAATATACCTTTTAAGAGATCCAGCCACTTGGCTGGGTCTCTCTTAGTAACTGAACTTCCAAATTATAGTGAAGTATTATCGGTTTTGTTGAATTGATGTAATATAAGGTTTATAATTTAAGCATAAAGTCCATATAGTAAAAAAAGAGATCTCGGCTGCAACCGAGATCTCAATACACAGCAAGCTGCTTGAATTACAGCGGCCAGTTCCGAATAGAAGTAATCTACTCACATTTGGCGATGTGCAGGGTAGGTTACTTCTTTTTATTAGAAGAAATACCTATGGCGATTACGGCAACGATAAGCGTGGCGAAGCTCACCATCAAGTTCATTGCTTCATACGTAACCATCAGCGTCACCCCCTTTCCTGCTGGATTGGGGACGGCCGCTGCTCACCCTGCTTTTTGCTGTGCTAGTTAATTATACCATATAGGTAGCGGATACCATTATCTTTCCTAGTTTCTTTATTCATCACTTCCACTCCAAAACAGCCCCGCCAATCCGCTTCACTCCGCGGATTTTCGCCAAATCCTCGACGAGCTTAAGCGCGGCTTTGTCCTTCTCCTTCGCTTCGATCATGAAATCGACGTCCTGGCCTATACTCCGTAAAATATCGATCAGCGGAAGGATGAATTCCGGATCCACGTAATCGGCATGTGACCGGTAGGCTTTTTCCGATTTCGGTGAGGAAATGTGGACCTTCGGCTTCATCCCGATCCGTTCCCAGGTCGTGAAACCTTCAGGAAGCAATTTTTCAAGAGGCTCTTCACAGAGGTTTGCTATGTGATGGTGATAATCGAACATGAATGGCACGTCCTCTTTTTTACAAGCCTTCAATGTTTCTTCAGAATTATAGGTTTTATCATCGTTTTCAAGGGTGGTGATTGCCTTGATATGGGGAGGCAGTTTTGCGAAGTTTTCATGAAAACGCAAAATTGTCTCTTCTTTGTTTCCGTAAGCACCGCCAATATGGATATTGATGAGTGCATTGTTTTCCAATCCCATTGCTTCGAGCATTCCGTAGTGATATTCCATATCGATGATGGCATTGGCCGTTACTTCCTCCCTCGGGGAAGTGAACAGCGTATACTGGTTAGGATGGAAGCTTGTGCGCAGCTCATGCTTTTTCACCAACGCACCGATTTCCAGCCATTTTTCACGAAAAGGTGTGACAAAATCCCACTTGACCTCCGGATGGGTCGCCAGCGGGGCGATCGAGCTGGAAAAGCGGTATAAAGGAATGTCATGGGCGATATTGTAATGAATCATTCTTTCCGTGTTCAAGAGATTTTGATAGGTAATGGAAAGCAATTTTTCATACCGCTCCTCCTCAGGCAGCTGCCCGTATCTGGCAAACGTAAGTGCCTTGGAGGGAGATGCATCCCACAGGCTGATGGCGGTGGATACATATCCTAGCCGAATGATCATATAGAACCTCCTTTTTCCGGAGGAGGCCGAACACTAACTCCGGTTATGTTATAGAAAGGCTTTTTTCGCTGCTTTTCAGAGATGCTTCCGAATTTTTACGAAAAGAGCCTATAGGAAAAATGAAATCGTCCTTGCGGCTGTTTCTTTGAATGATAAAAACAGGTTTGCGCGGCTGAAGTCAGCAAGTGAAGCTTTATGAGAATCCAACATGTCTTCAGTGAGAATATGCTTCACTTTTTTAATAAAAGAAGGGTCATAAACTAAGCAATTCAATTCATAATTTAAAAACATGCTTCGTTGATCAAAATTTGCTGTTCCGATATCACAAATATTGTCATCGATCATCACGACCTTGGCATGATAAAAACCTTTCAAATATTGGTACACTTCGGCTCCATCCTTGAGGAGGGAACGTAAATACCTGTACGATGCTTCTTTTACGAGAATATGGTCGGACTTATATGGGACAAGGACCGTAACGGACACTCCCCGGGAAATCGCAGCATTTAATTGCTCAAATACCTCTTTGCTTGGAATGAAATATGGTGTGCCGATGATGATGGATTTCTTTGCTTCGCTGATTAATGTGGCGATTAAGTCTTCGAGTGAATCACCTTCGGTTGGGACGAACTGCTGGCGAATCGATCCCTTTTGCAACTCAGGAAAGTACGCTTTGTTCTGGAGAAGGTTCACCTTGCTTGCACATTGCCAGTCACGTAAAAATTCCTTCTGCAAGTCAACAATCCCTTCACCAGTTAATTTCAAATGATAATCCCGCCAAGGTGAAAGCTTTGGATTCTTGTCATTATATTCATCCCCAATATTAAAGCCGCCAAGGTAACCGATTTGTCCGTCAATAACCGTAATCTTGCGATGGTTGCGGACCTGGGATGAATAGAACAGGAAGGGGGGCTTCGGAATATGGGTATAAGCGAACTGCACTCCCGCTGCTTTCAGGGACTGGATCGTCTTCCGTTTCAAGTTGCTTCCGATCCAATCTACAAGAAGCCGAACCTCAACTCCCTCCTGTGCCTTTTCCTTCAATAAAGTGACGAACTCGTGGCTGAGTTTATCATCTTTGATGATATAAAATAAAATATGGATGTGCTGTCTGGCCTTTTTAATTTCAGAAAATAAATCCTCGAACAATTCTGGTCCCTTTGCGAATATTTCCAGATCACTATACCTTTCTGGAAAAGCGTACTTTTTTGCATTTGCAAGATGCTGCTTCCTGCCAAGAAAGAAGTCCGCTGTGACCCACAGTGCAATCCCGGCTATTATCCAAAATATCATCCATCCAATTCCCATAGCGTTTTGGCTCCCTTGTTAAAAATTTAGGGTTGTACATTTCATATTATTTTTGCCGAAAACGCTTTATATATGTTAAGTTCCTGTAAAAGGGCGAGCGTAAACAATTTTCAGAAATGAATGGAAATGAGTTGACTGAATGCTCATTCATTATATAATGGAGTTAAAGGTAAATTCAGAAAATTGATTTGGTTAAAAATTTTCTCCCAAAAATTCAGCATCGAAAGGGGTAAATGATTTTATGAACGGTTTGCTTTGGATCAATCTTATTGCGTTCTTGTTTGTAACCGCTTACGCTATCAGTCTGTTCGTTTATGTGGTAAAGACGAGAATCGAATACATCAAACTCGGCAAGAAATCTGAGTTTGATGATGATATCAAAGATCGCTGGAGAAGAATCCTTGTTCATGTATTCGGCCAGAAAAGGCTCTTGAAGGACAAGAAAAGCGGCGCCATCCACGTTATGTTTTTCTATGGCTTCCTCCTTGTCCAGTTTGGGGCAATTGATTTTATCTGGAAGGGCATAAAGCCTGGCTCGCATTTGCCGCTGGGACCGTTGTATCCGGGCTTCACTTTCTTCCAGGAGCTTGTTACACTGACGATTCTTGTAGCGGTTGTATGGGCTTTTTACCGCCGTTATGTTGAAAAACTTGTCCGCCTGAAGCGCGGCTTCAAAAACGGATTGGTCTTGCTGTTCATCGGCGGATTGATGCTTTCTGTACTGCTCGGGAACGGGATGGGCATGATCTGGCATGGCCATGAAGGAACATGGACTGAGCCGGTTGCATCACTTATTGCTGCGGCTTTCAGCGGAATTCCTGAGGCAGCTGCCATTACGGTTTTCTATATTGCATGGTGGATTCACTTATTATTCCTGCTTGCGTTCCTTGTGTACGTGCCGCAATCAAAGCACGCCCACTTGATTGCTGGACCAGCCAATGTTTATTTAACAAGGGTTGACTCACCAGGAAAAATCACGAAGATCGATTTTGAAGATGAAACACAGGAAACATTCGGTGCTGGTAAAATCACTGATTTCAATTATGAACAAATGATCGACTTCTATGCTTGTGTTGAATGCGGACGCTGTACGAATATGTGTCCTGCAACAGGGACTGGGAAGATGCTGTCTCCGATGGACTTGATCGTCAAACTGCGTGACCATCTGACTCTAACAGGTGCAACGGTCACATCAAAACAGCCCTGGGTACCGACATTTGCATTTTCAGGCACAAAAGGCAACCAGATTGCTCTGGCAGCTTCAGGACAGGGTGTCAATGAATCGGCTGCAGCTCTGGCTTACAGCCCAAGCATGATCGGCGATGTCATCACAGAAGAGGAAATCTGGGCATGTACGACTTGCCGAAACTGTGAAGACCAGTGTCCGGTCATGAACGAACACGTTGATAAAATCATCGACCTTCGCCGTTATCTTGTTTTGACAGAAGGCAAGATGGACGCTGATGCACAGCGTGCGATGACAAATATCGAACGCCAGGGCAACCCTTGGGGCTTGAACCGCAAGGAAAAAGAAAACTGGCGCGAGCTTCGCGACGATGTTGTCGTTCCTACCGTAAAAGAACTTAAGAAAGCAGATGAAGAATTCGAATACTTATTCTGGGTCGGCGCAATGGGTGCGTTTGACAACCGCAGCCAAAAGATCGCGCTGTCATTCGCCAAGCTGATGAACGAAGCAGGCGTCAAATTCGCCATCCTTGGCAACAAGGAAAAGAACTCCGGCGATACACCGCGCCGTCTGGGCAATGAATTCCTGTTCCAGGAGCTGGCAACAAAGAATATCGAAGAATTCGAGAAAAATGAAGTAAAGAAGATCGTGACGATCGACCCTCACGCATACAATATCTTTAAGAATGAGTATCCAGATTTCGGCCTTGAAGCAGAGGTATATCACCACACTGAACTTCTTGCTCAATTAGTCAAGGAAGGAAGACTGACTCCGAAGCATGCAGTGAACGAAACGATCACTTTCCATGATTCCTGCTACCTTGGCCGCTATAACGAGGTTTATGACGCACCGCGAGATATCCTCAAAGCGATTCCGGGCGTGGACCTCAAGGAAATGGAACGCAACCGCGATACAGCAATGTGCTGCGGCGCTGGCGGCGGCTTGATGTGGATGGAGGAAGAAACGGGCCACAGAATCAACGTTTCCCGTACCGAACAGGCACTTGCTGTGAACCCGTCCGTCATCAGTTCCGGCTGCCCATACTGCCTGACAATGCTTTCCGATGGCACTAAGGCGAAGGAAGTTGAAGACAGCGTTGAGACGCTCGACGTTGCAGAACTGCTTGAAAAATCCGTTTTTGGTGAGATTAAGCCGTTAGTTTCTTAATGAATAGTTAAAACCTGAATAGTAGAAGTTGACTCACATTAAAAATTCGACATATGCCAGAATTTTTAGCAAAGTGTTTCAATTTCTACTATTTTTAAAGTAAAATGAATAATATGATAAAGCGCTTACATTTATCTTATTCAGCAAGAATCCACTTTTTATAGCCTCATGGAACAGCAGAAGTATTTTTTATGGACCAGTATCGAGCGAGCGTTCAGTCACTCAATGTCACAAGAATTTTTCATTTTTAAAAATTAATAGATTAAAAGGGAGAGATGGCAATGGGAAGAACAGTCATTTTAGCAGGGGCAAGAACACCGTTTGGCAAGCTTGGCGGCGGATTGAGCAGTTTTTCGGCCAGTCAGTTAGGAGGAATTGCTGTAAAGGAAGCATTATCACGCGCTGGTGTTAAACCTGAGGAAGTCGGCGAAGTCATTCTTGGGACAGTGCTGCAGGGAGGCCAGGGACAGCTTCCATCACGCCAGGCAGCAAGGGAAGCAGGCATTCCATGGGAAGTGAAAACAGAAACCATCAACAAAGTATGTGCATCCGGGATGCGCAGCCTGACACTTGGCGACCAGATCATCCGTGCTGGAGATGAGGAAGTGATTGTAGCCGGCGGAATGGAGTCAATGAGCAATGCGCCTTATATCCTGCCTAAAGCACGATGGGGCTTCAGGATGGGCGACGGTCAGGTGAAAGACCTGATGATCCATGATGGCCTGACATGCAGCTTCAAAGGTGTCCATATGGGGACATACGGAAATGAAGTAGCGAAGGAATATGAAATCAGCCGTGAGGAGCAGGATCAGTGGTCGTACCGCAGCCATCAAAGGGCTATCGAAGCGATTGAATCAGGAAAGCTTGCCGAAGAAATCGTCCCGGTTGAGGTGCCGAAGCGTAAGGGCGACCCGATATTGGTCCAGCATGATGAAGCGCCGAGGAAGGACACTTCAGTTGAAAAACTGGCCAAACTGGGGCCGGTTTTCAATTCGGGCGGCACTATTACTGCAGGCAATGCACCAGGTGTCAATGACGGTGCGGCCGCCCTCGTCCTGATGAGCGAAGAGCGTGCGCAGCGTGAAGGAAGGACACCGCAGGCAGTGGTTTTGGCTCATGCCGCAATTGCCACTGAAGCAAAGGACTTCCCAAAAACACCGGGAATCGTCATTAACGAGTTATTGAAAAAGACCGGCAAATCACTTGAAGAGATTGACCTATTTGAAATCAATGAAGCCTTCGCAGCGGTTGCATTGACAAGCGGACGAATCGCAAACCTTGATCCGGAAAAAGTCAATGTCAACGGCGGTGCGGTTGCCCTCGGACACCCGATCGGAGCAAGCGGGGCGCGCATCATCCTGACATTGATGCATGAACTGAAACGCCGCGGCGGCGGTGTAGGCATTGCGGCGATCTGCTCAGGCGGCGGCCAGGGTGATGCTGTGATGATCGAGGTTCCGAAACAATAACGAAAAAAGAATGAGGGCATATGCGAGAGCTGCCCTCCATTGATACAAACTTTTTTAGGAGGAGAAATGATGAGTGTGAAAACAATTATGGTAATCGGCGCAGGTCAGATGGGCTCCGGTATTGCCCAGGTGTGCGCGCAGGGTGGATATGATGTGTTTTTGAACGACCTGAAGCCGGAATTTGTGGAACGCGGACTTTCCGGAATTAAGAAGAATCTTAACCGCCAGGTAGACAAAGGCCGAATGACAGCAGACCAGTTGGACGCCGTTGTTGGCAGGGTTACTGCCTCAACAGACCTTCAGGATGCCGGTAAGGTTGACCTGGTCATCGAAGCTGCTGTGGAGAACATGGACATCAAGGCAAAGATTTTTGCCCAGCTTGATGAAATCGCACCTGAACACACAATCCTTGCTTCCAATACATCATCGTTACCAATCACCGAGATTGCTGCAGCAACAAAGCGTCCGGAAAAAGTTATCGGCATGCATTTCATGAACCCGGTACCTGTCATGAAGCTGGTCGAAATCATTCGCGGCCTGGCGACAGCTGATGAAGTGTATCAGACAATCGAAGATATCACCAAGACTTTGGAAAAGGTTCCTGTAGAAGTGAATGATTTCCCTGGATTTGTGTCCAACCGCATCCTTATGCCGATGATCAACGAAGCCATCTACACATTATATGAAGGCGTAGCAACAAAGGAAGCAATCGACGAAGTCATGAAGCTCGGCATGAACCATCCAATGGGTCCGTTGACGCTTGCTGATTTCATCGGTCTGGATACTTGCCTTTACATCATGGAAACACTTCACGAAGGCTTCGGCGACGATAAATATCGACCGTGCCCATTATTAAGGAAATATGTAAAAGCTGGCTGGCTAGGCAAAAAATCCGGCCGCGGGTTCTACACATACGCGTAAAGAATTCAGCGACAAATGCGTCCATACATACTCACTGTCTGGACGCCTGGAGGGTGAAAACATGAATCTGAGATTCACAGAAGAACAAGAAATGATGCGCAAGATGGTACGTGATTTTGCACAGACAGAAATTGCGCCGTTCGTTGAAAAATTGGAGGAAGGCGAGTTCCCAAGGGAGATTTTAAAAAAGATGGGCGAACTTGGCCTGATGGGGATTCCGGTACCTGAGGAATATGGCGGTTCAGAGATGGACTTCATTTCCTATATCATTGCCATCCATGAAATTTCCAGGGTCAGCGCAACGGTTGGCGTCATCCTATCCGTTCATACATCTGTAGGAACAAATCCGATCCTGTACTTCGGTACAGAAGAGCAGAAGAAAAAATACGTACCTAAGCTAGCTTCAGGGGAATACCTGGGAGCCTTCTGCCTGACTGAGCCAAGTGCCGGTTCCGATGCTGCCAGCCTGAAAACCCGGGCGGTAAAAAAAGACGGACATTATGTATTGAACGGATCAAAAGTGTTCATCACCAATGGCGGCGAAGCGGATGTCTATATTGTTTTCGCATCGACTAATCCTGAAGCAGGTACAAAGGGCGTTTCAGCCTTTATCGTTGAAAAAGATACACCGGGCTTCATCGTCGGCAAGGATGAGCACAAAATGGGGCTGTACGGCTCCCGAACAGTCCAGTTGACATTCGAGGATATGAAGGTGCCAGAAGAAAACCTGCTTGGCCAGGAAGGCGAAGGATTCAAAATCGCGATGAGCAACCTTGACTCCGGCCGTATCGGCATCGCGGCTCAGGCTCTTGGCATTGCAGAGGCTGCATTGGACGCAGCGTCCTCATATGCAAAAGAAAGAGTCCAATTTGGCAAGCCAATCGCAGCCCAGCAAGGCGTCGGCTTCAAGCTGGCAGACATGGCAACATCCGTTGAAGCTGCAAAACTATTAATCTACCGAGCGGCTCAATTGCGGTCTGAAGGACAAAAGTGCGGAATCGAAGCCTCTATGGCAAAGTTGTTCACATCAAGAACAGCAGTCGAAGTCACAACCGAAGCCATCCAGGTATTCGGCGGCTACGGCTATACAAAAGACTATCCAGTCGAACGCTACTTCCGTGACGCCAAAGTCACCGAGATTTACGAGGGAACGAGCGAGATTCAGAAGATTGTCATAAGTAAGCAGTTGTAACACGGGATGTTATAACAGCTACGGCTAGTGAAGACAGAGAAGCTGTCAAGTAAAGGCTGTTATTCTGACAGGTAAGGCTGCTGAAGCAGAAAAGCTGTCAAGAAAAGCTGTTTATTCTGACAGGTAGGGCAGTGAAAGCTGAAAAGTTGTCAAGAAAAGCTGTTTATTCTGACAGGTAGGGCAGTGAAAGCAGAAAAGTTGTAAAGAAAAGCAGGTTATTCTGACAGGTTGGGCAGTGGAAGCAGAAAAGCTGTCAAGAAACCCTCGTTATTCTGACAGGTTAGGCTGCTGAAGCTAAAAAGCTGTCAAGAAAAGCAGGTTATTCTGACAGGTTGGGCAGTGAAGGATGAAAAGTTGTAAAGAAAAGCAGGTTATTCTGACAGGTTAGGCAGTGAAAGCTAAAAAGCTGTCAAGAAAAGCGGGTTATTCTGACAGGGTGGGCAGTGAAAGCAGAAAAGCTGTCAAGAAAAGCTGTTTATTCTGACAGGTAGGGCAGTGAAAGCTGAAAAGTTGTCAAGAAAAGCAGGTTATTCTGACAGATTGGGCAGTGGAAGCAGAAAAGCTGTCAAGAAACCCTCGTTATTCTGACAGGTTAGGCTGCTGAAGCTAAAAAGCTGTCAAGAAAAGCAGGTTATTCTGACAGGTTAGGCAGTGAAGGACGAAAAGCTGTCAAGAAAAGCAGGTTATTCTGACAGGTTAGGCAGTGAAGGATGAAAAGTTGTCAAGAAAAGCAGGTTATTCCGACAGGTAAGGCAGTGAAAGCTGAAAAGCTGTCAAAAAAGTCCGGAATAATCCAGGGTCGACTGCGAAAATGAAGTCAATTAACGATTGAATACAACAAAGCGGCTGAAAAGGTAACCCAACCAATTGGCAAATATAAATCAAACAGTAACGGAGGAAACAATAATGAATTTTCGATTATCCGAAGAACATGAAATGATCCGGAAAATGGTCCGTGATTTTGCGAGGAATGAAGTGGCTCCTACGGCTGCTGAGCGTGATGAAGAGGAACGCTTTGACCGCGAGATTTTTGACAAGATGGCGGAGCTTGGACTGACAGGTATTCCGTGGCCTGAAGAGTACGGCGGCATCGGCAGTGACTATCTGGCTTACTGTATTGCAGTGGAAGAATTATCACGTGTTTGCGCATCGACTGGTGTCATGCTTTCCGCACATACTTCACTTGCCGGCTGGCCGATCTTCAAGTTCGGAAACGAAGAGCAGAAGCAAAAGTACTTGCGTCCAATGGCTGAAGGAAAGAGCATCGGTGCATACGGCCTGACTGAACCAGGCAGTGGTTCTGATGCAGGTGCAATGAGGACGACTGCAAAAGAAGATGGAGACCATTATGTATTAAATGGTTCGAAAATCTTCATCACAAACGGTGGTGTGGCTGATATCTATGTTGTGTTCGCATTGACTGATCCGTCAAGCAAGCATAAAGGAACGACTGCGTTCATCGTCGAAAGCAGCTTCCCTGGATTCTCTGTCGGCAAGAAGGAGAAAAAGCTGGGCATCCGTTCATCTCCGACAACTGAAATCATCTTTGAAGACTGCCGCGTGCCAAAGGAAAATATCCTTGGCGAAGTTGGCGAAGGCTTCAAAATCGCGATGATGACACTTGACGGCGGACGTAACGGGATCGCTGCACAGGCAGTCGGAATTGCGCAGGGTGCTCTAGATGCAGCGGTCGATTACGCGAAAGAACGCCAGCAATTCGGCAAGCCGATCGCGGCGAACCAGGGAATCGGCTTTAAACTTGCGGACATGGCAACTTCAGTAGAAGCTTCAAGACTATTAACTTATCAGGCTGCATGGCTAGAGTCTGAAGGCCTTCCATACGGCAAGGAATCAGCAATGTCCAAACTATTTGCCGGCGACACAGCAATGAAGGTGACAACTGAAGCAGTACAGGTATTCGGCGGCTACGGCTACACGAAGGACTATCCGGTTGAACGCTTCATGCGTGACGCAAAAATCACGCAGATCTATGAAGGTACACAGGAAATCCAGCGTCTAGTCATCTCAAGGATGCTGACGAAATAACAAGGCGGGGCAGAAGAGATGAAAAAGCGAGAAGTGCAGGCGTCGGTAAAAGATGAGCGACTTGTGAAAAAGAGGCGCGACCAGATGATCAAAGGGGCCGTAACCCTTTTCAAGCAAAAGGGCTTCCACCGCACGACGACCAGAGAGATTGCCCGGGCTTCAGGCTTTAGCATCGGTACCCTTTATGAATATATCCGCACGAAGGAAGATGTGCTTTACCTAGTCTGCGACAGCATTTATGACGAAGTCCGCGACCGCCTTCAGGAAAACCTCGACACGAACCAGGGGACGCTTGAGAGCCTGAAGGTTGGCATCGCCAATTACTTCAAGGTCATGGATGACCTGCAGGACGAAGTGCTCGTCATGTACCAGGAGGTCAAATCGCTGACGAAGGATGCCCTTCCATATGTGCTGAAAAAAGAAATCGAGATGGTAGGGATGTTTGAGGATGTAATCCAGCGCTGCGTCGAAAATGGCGAGCTTGACCTGGATGAAAAACATGTCAAAATCATTGCCCATGATATTTTTGTCCAGGGGCAGATGTGGGGATTCCGCCGCTGGGCACTGCAAAAACTGTACACTCTCGAGGAGTACACAGAACTGCAGACAGATTTGCTTTTCAAGGGGATTAAGGGATCGGAAATGAAATTAGGAACAGGGGGAACAAAATGAGTATGCCGGAAATGTATAAGCCAAAGAACCATATTCGCTTTGTGACAGCTTCAAGCTTGTTTGACGGCCATGATGCCTCAATCAATATCATGCGCAGGATCATCCAGTCATTGGGTGGCGAGGTTATTCACCTTGGCCACAACCGCTCCGTCGAAGAGGTCGTCAATGCCGCAATCCAGGAGGATGCACAGGGGATTGCGATTTCTTCCTATCAGGGCGGGCACGTTGAATACTTTAAGTATATGTACGATCTTTTGAAGGAAAAAGGCGCTTCCCATATCCGCATTTACGGCGGTGGCGGCGGTGTCATCATTCCTCGGGAAATAAAAGAGCTTCATGAATACGGAATCGCCCGTATTTTCTCGCCAGAAGACGGCAGGAAATATGGCCTTAATGGCATGATCGAGCAAATGATCAAGGAGTGTGATTTCCCGACTGTGACTGCTGAAGGCGTCGAGGAAATCGAAAAACTTGAAGATGGAGACCCAAATGCTGTCGCAAAGCTGATCACGCTTGCCGAGCAGCATGTTGGTTCGGAAAAAGAAACAGCCGCCGCTGTCGAAAGCTTGATGGAAAAAGTCAAGACGATGACAAAGGCGGTGCCGGTTGTAGGAATTACGGGTACGGGCGGTGCAGGTAAAAGTTCATTGACGGACGAGTTGATCAGGCGCTTCATCAATGAAATTCCTGAAAAACGCGTAGCGATTTTATCAGTCGACCCTACAAAGCAGAAAACAGGTGGAGCACTTCTGGGAGACCGGATCCGCATGAACGCGATTTTCTCTCCACGCGTTTACATGCGCAGCCTGGCGACGAGAAAGTCAAAGTCTGAGTTGTCCCTTGCGATCAAGGATGCCATCGATGTTGTAAAAGCAGCAGGGTTTGACCTGGTTATCGTCGAAACGAGCGGCATTGGCCAGGGCGATGCAGGAATCACGGATGTCTGTGATGTTTCCATGTATGTGATGACGAGCGAATTCGGTGCGCCGTCACAGCTTGAGAAAATCGACATGATCGATTATGCCGACTTGATTGTTATCAATAAATTCGAGCGCAAAGGCTCAGAGGATGCAAAGCGCCAGGTGCAGAAGCAGTATCAGCGCAGCCATATGTTTTTTGACAAAGAGCTTGATGAAATGCCTGTCTACGGCACAATCGCCAGCCAGTTCAACGACCCTGGCACGAACGCGCTGTTTGCTGCGCTGGTCAATAAAATCAATGAAAAAGCAGGCACAGATTGGACGACATCATTTTCTACCAATGCAGTAGTGGAAAAACAAAATGTCATCATCCCGAATGACCGCCGCTATTACCTAAGGGAAATTTCCGAAACGGTACGGAGCTACCATAAACACGCAGCTGAGCAGGCCGACCTTGCCCGCAGACTGTTCCAGCTTGAAGGGGCAATCGAAGCGGTAAAAGAAAAAGAAACAAACAGCGAAGTTCTTTCTTCTCTGCAAGCGTTAAGGGAAGAAACAGAGAAGAAACTGACACCAGAGTCAAGAAACATCCTTGAAAACTGGGAATCTCTGAAGGAAAAATATAGCGGTGACCAGTTCATCACGAAAATCCGTGACAAGGAAATCGTAACAGAATTGAAGACAAAAAGTCTTTCCGGGTTGAGCATCCCTAAGGTTGCACTGCCAAAATACAAGGATTACGGCGAAATCCTGCGCTGGGTTTATCTTGAGAATGTGCCTGGCAGCTTCCCGTACACAGCGGGCGTATTCCCGTTCAAGCGTGAAGGTGAGGATCCGAAACGCCAGTTTGCTGGTGAAGGAACACCGGAGCGGACAAACCGCCGTTTCCATTACCTTTCAAAGGATGACGCAGCAAAACGCCTAAGCACTGCATTCGATTCCGTCACACTTTACGGGGAAGACCCGGATTATCGTCCCGATATTTACGGTAAGGTCGGCGAGAGCGGCGTCAGTGTTTGTTCGCTTGATGATATGAAAAAGCTGTATGCAGGATTTGACCTTTGCCATCCATCAACATCGGTGTCGATGACAATCAACGGACCGGCACCGATCATCCTGGCGATGTTCATGAACACAGCGATTGAACAGCAGGTGGAAAAGAAGGAAGCAGAGCTTGGCCGCAAGCTGAATGACGAAGAGTTTGCCCAGGTCAGGGAAATGACACTTCAAACGGTCCGCGGTACAGTACAGGCCGATATTTTAAAAGAGGACCAGGGACAGAATACTTGTATCTTCTCGACTGAATTCGCACTACGTATGATGGGCGATATCCAGCAGTATTTTATTGATGAAAAAGTCCGGAACTACTATTCTGTATCGATTTCCGGGTACCATATTGCCGAAGCAGGGGCGAACCCGATTTCCCAGCTGGCGTTCACACTGTCAAATGGCTTCACGTATGTTGAGTACTATTTGAGCAGAGGAATGAAGATCGATGACTTTGCGCCAAACCTGAGCTTTTTCTTCTCGAATGGCCTTGATCCTGAGTATTCCGTGATTGGCCGCGTTGCCCGCAGAATCTGGGCGACGGTCATGAAAAATAAGTACGGAGCGAATGAACGCAGCAAGAAACTGAAGTATCATATCCAGACATCAGGCCGCTCGCTTCATGCCCAGGAAATCGACTTCAACGATATCCGTACGACGCTTCAGGCGTTGATGGCACTTCATGATAACTGCAACTCGCTTCATACGAATGCCTACGACGAAGCAATCACCACGCCGACTGAGGAATCAGTCAGACGTGCGATGGCGATCCAGATGATCATCACGAAGGAGCACGGATTGACGAAGAACGAAAATCCGCTCCAGGGTGCGTTCATCATTGAAGAGCTGACTGATTTGGTTGAGGAAGCAGTCCTTCAGGAATTCGAACGGATCAATGACCGCGGAGGCGTGCTTGGTGCAATGGAAACTCAGTATCAGCGCGGTAAAATCCAGGATGAATCCATGTACTATGAAATGAAGAAGCATTCCGGGGAGCTGCCGATCATCGGTGTGAACACGTACTTGAATCCAAATCCTCCATCAGAGGAAGAGATCGACAAGATGGAGCTTGCCCGTGCGACGAAAGAAGAAAAAGAAACACAGATCCGCAACCTAGAAGCATTCAAGGACCAGAATCAAGACCAGTCCGAAACAGCGCTTGACCGGCTGAAGGAAACAGCAGTCAATGGCGGCAATATTTTCGCCGAACTGATGGAAACTGTTAAATACGCAAGCCTGGGACAGATCACAAGGGCGCTTTACGAAGTAGGCGGCCAGTTCCGCAGGAATATGTAAAGGTTAGTTTCAAAACAAGCATTATGGTGTAAAAATGTAGGGCGTGCAAAAAAAAGACTTTTGCAATCTGCCTGAATGGGATGGCTTATAGGAAATCTATGAGCCATCTTGCATTTTATGGTGCTCGTTTCGTAAACTAGAAACCAATATAAGATTTTTCAAATTTTACCTATCATTTGGCGGATAATCTTATATAATCTAGTTATCGGTTCATACATACGACCTACTTCAGGATGTGAATTTTGTGAAATCGGTTTTGTTCACGGCAGGGGCTTTTGTGGCTGCTGCTGCCATGTATTATCTTTATCAGCGTCAGCTTGGCGCAATCCCATTTTTCATTTTATCGATCGCCTTTTTTTTACTGGCATATGGCCAGCTGAAGAAAAGGAGGAAGGCTGGCAGAGGGAAAGTGGAAATGGAAAGCGAAAAAAGCCGGGAAAACGGCAGATAAAACTGGCATAAAGGTCTAAAATTTGTTTATAATGTAGAATATGCATTCTGGGATATTTTCCTTGTTTTCGGACGAATGGCCGGGTAAAGGCCTGGAATAGAGAAAGGAAGTGCGAAAATTGAGTTTAAGCCAATACTCAAAAGAAGAGCTTCAAGAAATGTCATTGATTGAAGTAGGATTTGAAATTTTAAAAGAAAAGAAGCAAGCGATCACGTTTCAGGAGCTGATGGCTGAAATCAAGAGCGTCCTTAAATTGGACGAGGCCGATGCTGCTGAAAGAATGGTTCAATTCTATACAGATATAAATATAGATGGACGTTTCATGTCCCAGGGTGAAGGACGCTGGGGTCTTCGCGTCTGGTACCCAGTCGACCAGATCGAAGAAGATAATGTCACCACAGTCAAGCCGAAAAAGAAGAAGGCTAAGAAGGCTGTTGATGAGGACGATCTAGATCTTGACGAATTCGATGAAATCGATGAGGACGATCTGGACTACGATGATGTCGACGAATTCGATGAAGAAGACGACGATGATGCTCTCGACGACGATGACGACGATGATGAGGACTTCGATGAGGACCTGGAAGATTCCGATGACTTCGAAGACGATGAGGATGAGCTGCTGGAGGATGAAGACGAAGACCTGCCGCTCGAAGATGAAGATCTCGAAGATGAAGACGAAGAACTATAATTAACAACTTGACTTTTATATTTACCGAATGTAGAATACTTTTTGGGCTCCTTAAAAAAGGACGATTAAGTAAAACAGCCACAAAACGCTCCCCATACTCTGTATGCGGGGCGTTTTTTTTATTTTTACAGGCTAAAAATAACCCTCTGTACATCCGCTTGCAAAAACAGAAGCAGGCGAAATGAAAAGGTTAAAAATTTAATTAATAAATCAATTAAACAGGTGCATATTGTACAAACTGTTTGATGAGGGGGATTACACAATGGCAAAGTATATTTTTGTTACGGGCGGAGTAGTTTCGTCCTTAGGTAAGGGAATCACGGCTGCATCCCTTGGAAGATTGCTGAAAAACAGGGGCTTGAACGTGACAATCCAGAAGTTCGATCCATACATCAACGTAGACCCTGGGACAATGAGTCCTTACCAGCACGGTGAAGTATTCGTGACGGACGATGGCGCCGAAACGGACCTGGACTTGGGCCACTACGAGCGCTTCATCGATATCAACCTGAACAAATACTCAAACGTGACAACAGGAAAAATCTACTCGACGGTTCTGAAAAAAGAGCGCCGCGGTGACTACCTCGGAGGAACTGTGCAGGTTATCCCGCACATCACGAATGAAATCAAGGAAAAGGTTTTCCGTGCCGGCAAAGAGACTGGCGCAGATGTTGTCATCACTGAAATCGGCGGCACAGTAGGGGATATCGAATCACTGCCGTTCCTTGAAGCAATCCGCCAGATCAAGAATGATGCTGGCCGTGACAATGTGATGTACATCCACTGTACACTGGTTCCTTACATCAAGGCAGCCGGTGAAATGAAAACAAAGCCAACCCAGCATAGCGTAAAAGAATTGCGCAGCCTGGGAATCCAGCCAAATATTATCGTTCTTCGTACCGAAATGCCGATTTCACAGGACATGAAGGACAAGATTGCCCTGTTCTGTGATATCGACAAGGAAGCGGTAATTGAGGCGACAGATGCGGAAACTCTTTATTCAATCCCTCTGGCTCTTCAAGAGCAGAAGATGGACCAGCTTGTATGCGAGCACTTCAAATTGGACTGCGCTGAAGCAGACATGACTGAGTGGAATGCACTCGTCGAGAAAGTGACGCATCTTACCGGCAAAACGAGAATTGCCCTCGTCGGTAAATATGTTGAACTTCAGGACGCTTACATTTCAGTAGTTGAATCATTGAAGCATGCAGGATATGCATTTGACAGTGATATTGAAATCAAGTGGATCAACTCTGAGGAAGTAACAGAGGAAAACGTCGTTGAATTGCTGAATGACGCAGATGGAATTCTTGTTCCTGGCGGATTTGGCGATCGCGGAATCGAAGGGAAGATCCTTGCGACCAAATACGCGCGCGAGAATAAAGTGCCTTTCTTCGGAATCTGCCTTGGCATGCAGCTGGCATCCGTTGAATTCGCACGCCACGTTCTTGGCTTGAAAGATGCTCACTCTGCCGAAATCATGCCAAGCACGTCAAATCCGATCATCGACCTTCTTCCAGAGCAGAAGGATATTGAAGATCTTGGCGGAACACTCCGTCTTGGCTTATATCCATGTAAGCTTGCTGAAGATACGAAGGCATTCGCTGCTTATGGTGATGACCTGGTATACGAGCGCCATCGCCACCGTTACGAGTTCAATAACGAATACCGTCAGGCAATGGAAAATGAAGGGTTCATCTTCTCAGGGACAAGCCCGGATGGTCGTCTGGTTGAAATCATCGAACTGAAGGACCACCCATGGTTCCTGGCATCACAGTTCCATCCTGAATTCACATCAAGACCAACACGTCCGCAGCCACTATTCAGGGACTTTATTGAAGCATCCATCAAGACAAATAAATAACATGAAAAAAAGCCGGTGAATTTGCCGGCTTTTTTTGTGCGTTTTTGTGATTTAATCATACAAATACGTGTCAATAGTCTTCCAAAATTTCCTCAATCGTGAATTTTAGGCCAAAATAGATATACAGTGCCGCCATAGAAGTGGGATAGCCAATTCTGTTGCCGGCATCATCCGGCAGCAGGCCTTTTTTGATTCGTAAATCAATATGGACGTCCGCAAGCGTATTCAGTCCTTCATTTTCATTCCGGACGGTAGAAATCGCCACGAACGGGATCCCTTTTTCCTGTATAATGCCTGCCATTTTGACTGCCTCTTCATTATCGGCGTAGCGGCTGACAATCAGCACGCGGTCTGCGGCTTCTATTTCTGTTTCCTTCGATAAAATAGCTGCAGATTGAAGTGGCTCTTCGCCATAAACGGCTTCAAGTTCAACAGCCTTCATTTCCCCGGTACCGAAAATATAAATTTTGCCTTCTCCGGCAGCAGCCTGTGCCAGCAGCCGTGCTCCATCCTCAATTGAAAATTCTTCTTTTTCCATCAGCCGGTTGAATAATCCGGCCAATTGTGTCGAAAACATTTTTAACATTCCAGCACCTCCGTCTTTGCCAATACTGATTATAAAGTACTACAATGAGAATGAAAAAGCATCTGTCGAAAATAAGTTTAAAAATATGGCAGGAATTTCAAGATTCTTAACGAATTGTGTAATGGGGATAGGACGAAACCATTTCCTGGGCAAAAGCATTTACTCATATTACATTTATTAGGGGGAAGAGGCGGCATGAAAGAAAAAATACTAATTGTTGACGACCAATTTGGCATCAGAATTCTACTTAATGAAGTGCTGCAAAAAGAAGGTTATCAAACGTACCAGGCTGCAAATGGCGTCCAGGCCCTGGAACTGGTTAAGAAGCATCCACCCGATCTCGTTCTTCTGGACATGAAAATCCCGGGCATGGATGGTATTGAAATTTTAAAAAGAATGAAAGTAATCGACCCGGATATACGCGTCATCATCATGACCGCCTATGGCGAGCTGGATATGATTCAGGAAGCGATGGACCTTGGTGCTTTGACCCACTTTGCCAAGCCATTCGATATTGATGATATCCGCGCAGCAGTAAAGAAATATTCACAAACCGTATCAAAAGATTGAGATACATAAAGTGCCCTCAGGATGCTCCAGGGGGTTTTTTCTTGCCTGAAAAAGTGAGTTTACAGACAAGTGAAACTATTGGCAGCGCTTGCTTTATAGCATTTTTATGACACTTGCAAAAACAAGGCTTGAACAATGGCAATTCTGATTTTCTTTTGGTATGATACATATGAATTCCACAGGATCATTTCGTTTTGATGAATGCCATCTCGGGTACATAATCAAAAGCAGAGAGGGAAACCCTTTTAAAGGGTAGCATAATCAAAAAGCGATTGATCATAACGAAGGAGGAAAAGATATGCCTTTAGTTTCAATGACTGAAATGCTGAAAAAAGCGAATGCGGAAGGCTACGCTGTTGGGCAATTCAACTTAAATAACCTTGAGTTCACTCAAGCGATCCTTCAGGCTGCAGAAGCTGAGAAGTCACCGGTTATTCTTGGTGTTTCTGAAGGTGCTGCACGCTACATGGGCGGCTTCAAGACTGTTGTGAAAATGGTAGAAGGTTTGATGGAGGACTATAACACTACAGTTCCTGTCGCTATTCACCTTGACCACGGTTCAAGCTTCGACAAATGTAAAGAGGCAATCGACGCAGGCTTCACATCTGTCATGATCGATGCTTCACACGGACCTTTCGAAGAGAATGTTTCAACAACTTCAAAGGTTGTAGAATACGCTCACTCAAAAGGTGTTTCTGTTGAAGCAGAACTTGGAACTGTCGGCGGACAGGAAGACGATGTCGTTGCAGACGGCGTTATCTATGCTGACGTACAAGAGTGTAAAGAACTTGTTGAGCGCACTGGCATTGACTGCCTTGCTCCTGCACTTGGTTCTGTACACGGCCCTTACAAAGGCGAACCAAACCTTGGTTTCAAAGAAATGGAAGAAATCAACAAGGTTGCAGGCGTACCATTGGTATTGCACGGCGGTACAGGCATTCCAACAAAAGACATCCAGAAAGCTGTCTCTTTAGGAACTGCTAAAATCAACGTTAATACTGAAAACCAGATTGCTTCAGCTAAAGTTGTCCGCCAGGTATTGGCTGAAAAGCCTAACGAGTACGATCCACGCAAATACCTTGGACCAGCTCGTGACGCAATCAAAGAAACTGTAATCGGCAAAATGCGCGAATTTGGTTCTTCTAACAAAGCGTAATAGCAACGAAAATTTGTTATAATAAAACCGCCTTACAATAAGGCGGTTTTTGTCCATTTATATAATTTAGAATATTTTAAATCCACTTCGAGAATTGTCTAGCTTCAGCGCCTAGCCCCTCAAGACGCTTCGGTCCTGCCAATGAAGTCAAAGAACGACTTCACTGTCAGGCCCTCCAGCGCTTGTCGGGGCTGACCAAGGCGCTTGCGCTTTTCTCGTAAGTTTGAAAATTATGTCGACTGGAGGCGTTTACAAATGAAGTTTTTTATCGATACTGCAAATATGGAAGAAATCCGCGAGGCCTATACTCTTGGAATTTTATCAGGTGTCACGACAAACCCGTCACTTGTGGCAAAAGAAAAGAATGTGAAGTTTGAGGACCGTCTGAAGGAAATTACCGAATTGGTCCCTGGCTCTGTCAGTGCCGAAGTCATCGCGCTTGATGCAGAAGGCATGATCAAAGAGGGAAAAGAATTAGCTGCAATCGCACCGAACATTACAATCAAAGTTCCGATGACTCCAGAAGGGCTGAAGGCTGTTTCCGTATTCTCAAAAGAGGGAATCAAGACAAACGTAACACTGGTTTTCAGTGCAAACCAGGCATTGCTGGCAGCCAGAGCGGGGGCTACATACGTGTCACCATTCCTTGGCCGCCTCGATGACATCGGCCATAACGGACTCGACCTGATTTCAACGATTGCCGAAATCTTCACCATCCACGGAATCGACACAGAAATCATCGCAGCATCCATCCGTCACCCACAACACGTAACAGACGCAGCACTAAGAGGCGCACATATCGCCACCGTACCATACAAAGTCATTCAGCAAATGTTCAACCACCCGCTGACAGACAAAGGAATCGAAGCATTTTTGAAAGACTGGGAATCTCGCGGACAGTAATTGTATCTGCTGTATGAAGCAACTTACTTAGTTGCTCTGTTACACCCAACGATTTTTTAAGTCCTGTTGACTGTAGTGGAAGGCACGAAGACTCCTCCGAAAATGCTAACGCATTTCCATCGTGCGTGGGCGAACTCGAGGAAGCTTATTCAAAGTCCTGCGGGATTAGCAAGTCATTGGGAGACCCCGCAGGCGTGTTAACGCCGAGGAGGCTCCCAGACTGCCCGCGGAAAGCGAAGTGCCTGGAACGCAGGTCAACAGTCTTGATTAACAGAGCCATAGATTTTTGTATATGTGCAACAGAATCATAGTCTGCCCGTTAGAGGCTAAGTCAAGTTAGGAACTTTTACCCAATTTAATCTTTTTTGCATTTTATTACATGAAATTGGGAATATCGTGTAAACTAAGGGAATAGAAAACTCCCGGAATCTGAATATTTTTATTGGAAAAATAAACCAAATTGATTTCGGTCATTTTAATCTACGTAGAGCCTATATCGGTCTTAGCTGTACATTGTTTGCATCTCCAGCTTGACCTTACATCACGGCTTAGAAGGGAGTCAAAAATGGAAAAGCTTAAGATTGCAGGCGGTTATCCTTTAAAAGGGACTGTACGGGTAAGCGGCGCGAAAAACAGCGCGGTAGCCTTGATCCCCGCAACTATTTTAGCTGAATCGCCTGTAACCATTGAAGGTTTGCCGGATATTTCCGATGTTCATATGCTCAAGGACTTGATGGAGGAAATCGGCGGTTCTGTTGAATTCTCGAACAATGAAATGACGGTAGATCCGTCTTCCATGATTTCCATGCCTTTGCCGAATGGAAAAGTGAAAAAGCTGCGAGCTTCTTACTATCTAATGGGAGCGATGCTTGGCCGTTTTAAAAAGGCTGTCATCGGACTGCCTGGCGGATGCCATTTGGGTCCCAGGCCGATTGACCAGCATATAAAAGGATTCGAAGCACTTGGTGCCAGCGTGACAAATGAGCAGGGTGCGATCTATCTTCGTGCAGATGAGCTTCGCGGAGCAAGAATCTATCTTGACGTCGTAAGCGTTGGGGCAACGATCAATATCATGCTTGCAGCTGTACGGGCAAAAGGGCGGACCATCATTGAAAATGCCGCAAAAGAGCCGGAAATCATTGACGTAGCAACATTGCTCACCAATATGGGAGCGAAAATCAAAGGAGCCGGAACCGATGTAATCCGTATCGATGGTGTGGACGAGCTTCATGGCTGCCGCCATACTATCATTCCGGATCGGATCGAGGCAGGAACATATTTGATTCTTGGAGCTGCGATTGGTGATGGCGTCACGATTGATAATGTCATTCCGCAGCATATTGAGTCACTTGTGGCCAAGCTAAAGGAAATGGGAGCCAAAATTGAAGCCAGTGATGAGCAAATCTATGTTGCTCCGGCTGAGAAGTACAAGGCGGTCGACATTAAGACACTCGTTTATCCAGGATTCCCGACAGACCTGCAGCAGCCATTCACCGCACTGCTCACAAGGGCGGAAGGCTCAAGCGTTGTCACGGATACAATCTATGGCGCACGCTTTAAGCATATCGATGAACTGAGAAGAATGAATGCCAATATCAAAGTTGAAGGCAGATCTGCGATCATCAGCGGTCCGGTCAAGCTTCAGGGAGCCAAGGTTAAGGCAAGCGATCTCCGCGCCGGAGCAGCTCTTGTCATTGCCGGCCTTATGGCTGAAGGTGTCACTGAGGTGACGGGTGTAGACCATATCGATCGCGGCTACAGCCACATCGTTGAAAAGCTGAATGGGCTCGGTGCCACAATTTGGCGTGAAGATATGACCTCTGAAGAGCAAGAAGAAGTAAAAAAATCATAAAAAGTATAGTACAATGGAGTTGTACAATACAAATAGTGGTGCTAATGCTGTTTGAAACCGTAAATTAGTATAACCTATTTGATTATCGAGCTGTGCATTGCGGCGACATCAAAGGGATAGAGAGGTTTACTGTTTCGGTGGGCATTAGCCCCTTTCATGATTAGGGGATGATCATATGGAACGTAGCTTAACGATGGAGCTTGTCCGCGTGACCGAGGCGGCGGCGCTTGCGTCAGCACGCTGGATGGGACGCGGAAAAAAAGACGAAGCTGACGATGCTGCAACGTCGGCAATGAGAGATGTGTTTGACACCATCCCGATGAAAGGTACAGTCGTGATCGGTGAAGGTGAAATGGATGAAGCACCGATGCTGTATATCGGTGAAAAGCTTGGGACAGGCTATGGCCCGCGTTTGGATGTAGCGGTCGATCCTTTGGAAGGAACGAATATCGTAGCGTCCGGCGGCTGGAATGCCCTTGCTGTCCTAGCGGTGGCAGATAACGGCAACCTGCTTCATGCACCTGACATGTACATGGATAAGCTTGCAGTAGGACCAGAGGCGGTTGGAATGGTCGATATCAATGCTTCTGTCCTTGATAACCTGAAGGCAGTTGCAAAAGCGAAGAACAAGGATATTGAAGATGTTGTAGCGACGGTATTGAACCGTCCGCGCCATGAACATATCATTGCCCAGCTTCGTGATGCCGGAGCAAGGATCAAACTGATCAATGACGGAGATGTAGCAGGCGCGATCAATACGGCGTTTGATACTACCGGCGTGGATATCCTGTTTGGTTCAGGCGGAGCACCTGAGGGTGTCATCGCAGCTGTAGCACTTAAAAGCCTCGGCGGTGAAATCCAGGGAAGATTGCTTCCGCAAAATGATGCAGAGCTTGAGCGATGCAAAAAAATGGGCATCGATGTCAATAAAGTCCTCCTTATGGAAGATTTCGTCCGCGGCGACGATGCGATCTTTGCAGCCACAGGCGTAACAGACGGCGAGCTGCTTAAAGGAGTCCAGTTCAAAGGCTCATACGGCTCAACCCACTCCGTCGTCATGCGTGCAAAATCAGGCACAGTCCGGTTCATCGAAGGCCAGCACAGCCTGAAGAAAAAACCTCACTTAGTCATGAAATAATAAAAATTTTCAAAATAACTGCAAACCCTTTCAAGTCCGCTGCCTTACCACCTAAAGGCAGCGGATATATAAAAAGATTGATTATTTTTCATATTTAAGGGTAAAATGAAAATTGTTTTGAAAGTAAAATATATAGATCACAAAATGTTCTACCTTCATTAATTCCTTCTTACAACCTTCAAGGAACTCATTTCTTCTTTTTCCATCCATACTCTGATATTCATATACTTTTCTTTATGGGGGAAATCGAAATATTTTAAGGCGTGGTGACATTCATTATGGAAGTAAATATTTCAAGCTTAGAAAATATGAAATTGAAAGAGCTTTATGAACTCGCGAAAGAGTATAAAGTCTCTTACTACAGCAAGTTGACGAAGAAAGAACTTATTTTTGCTATTTTAAAAGCACGTGCCGAACAGCAGGGTTATTTTTTCATGGAAGGTGTCCTGGAAATCATCCAGTCTGAGGGCTTTGGATTCCTGCGCCCAATCAACTATTCCCCAAGCTCAGAGGATATCTACATTTCGGCTTCGCAGATCCGCCGTTTTGACTTAAGGAACGGGGACAAGGTATCGGGTAAAGTCCGTCCTCCTAAGGAGAACGAACGTTATTTCGGATTGCTTCAGGTCGAGGCTGTCAATGGTGATGACCCAGAATCGGCAAAAGAAAGGGTTCACTTCCCGGGATTGACGCCATTGTACCCAGACCGTCAGATGAAGCTTGAGACTACGCACAACAAGGTTTCCACCAGAATCATGGATGTCCTTGCACCAGTCGGCTTCGGACAGCGCGGATTGATTGTCGCTCCGCCAAAGGCTGGTAAAACGATGCTTATCAAAGAAATTGCCAACAGCATTACAACGAATCATCCTGAAGCGGAACTGATTGTTCTATTGATCGATGAGCGTCCGGAAGAGGTAACCGATATCGAGCGTTCCGTTGCCGGCGATGTAGTCAGCTCTACTTTTGACGAAGTGCCTGAAAACCATATCAAGGTTGCAGAGCTTGTGCTTGAGCGTGCGATGCGTCTTGTTGAGCATAAGCGTGATGTCATCATCCTGATGGACAGCATCACCCGTCTTGCTCGTGCCTACAACCTTGTCATTCCGCCAAGCGGACGTACCTTGTCCGGCGGTATCGACCCCGCGGCATTCCACCGTCCGAAGCGCTTTTTCGGTGCGGCCCGTAATATCGAGGAAGGCGGCAGTTTGACGATCCTTGCAACTGCGCTTGTAGATACAGGCTCACGCATGGACGATGTCATTTACGAAGAATTCAAAGGAACTGGTAATATGGAGCTTCATCTTGACCGTTCACTCGCCGAGAGAAGGATCTTCCCGGCCATCGACATCCGTCGCTCAGGAACGCGTAAGGAAGAATTGCTCATTCCAAAGGATCACCTGGATAAGCTGTGGGCGATCCGCAAATCGATGTCGGATTCACCGGATTTCGCGGAAAAATTCCTGCGTAAGCTAAGGCAGTCCAAGTCGAATGAAGATTTCTTCGCAGTCCTTGGTGAGGAAATGAAAGGCAATAACAAACGCTCATAATTCCAGATTATGGGCGGAAAAACTGACTTGAAAAAATGAATTGGACTTGTTATAATGAGGTCAGTGTGTTTTTCCAATAACGGTCTAAACCGTTGATTATAACTCTGTTTCTGATATGATTCAGGGCGGAAGGAGATGAAAAGAATGAAATCAGGAATTCATCCAAACTACAAAACAGTTAAGGTGACTTGCGCTTGCGGAAACGAATTCGAAACTGGTTCTGTAAAGAACGAGATTCGCGTTGAAACTTGCTCTGAGTGCCACCCATTCTATACTGGACGTCAAAAGTTTGCTGAAGCTGGCGGACGTGTTGACCGCTTCAACAAGAAATACGGTCTTAAAAACAACCAGTAATATAAGAACAAACGAAACAGGCAAGAAGCTTTGTGACTTGCCTGTTTTTTATTGCCTTTTAACATGTGCTTTTAGGTACATATAAGATGAAAATTTAATTTTATGAACTTTATTTTTGTGTCTGGATTCAGCGGGATTTTTTGTTATAATGGAAAAAGCTGAAAAAAAGTGTCGAACTTTGACCAGGCTTTTTTCGTACCTTTATGGCATGGAAAAGCCGTAAAAATACGAAAAAAGCTTATCAAATTTTTGGTTTAGCGAGGAAGGAGAGGCCGACCATGTACGTTATGAAACAAAGCGGCTGGATCGAATTGATCTGCGGCAGCATGTTTTCCGGTAAATCCGAAGAACTGATCCGCCGCGTGCGCAGGACGCAATTTGCAAAGCAAAAAATTGCTGTTTTCAAGCCTGCGATTGATAACCGCTACAGCGAAGAATCGGTTGTATCACACAACGGAGCAGCAGTTACTGCCAAGCCTATTGCCAACTCTACTGATATTTTCAAGCATATCAACCCTGATATCGACGTCATTGCCATCGATGAAGTCCAGTTTTTTGACAATGAAATCCTTGCGGTTGTCCAGCACCTGGCAGACAGCGGCTATCGCGTCATCGTTGCCGGGCTTGACCAAGATTTCCGCGGCGAGCCATTCGGCCAAATGCCTGCATTGATGGCTGTTGCTGAAAATGTGACCAAGCTTCAGGCTGTATGTGCTGTCTGCGGATCGCCTGCAAGCCGTACACAGCGTCTGATCAACGGCAAACCGGCTTCTTACGATGATCCAGTCATACTTGTTGGCGCATCAGAAGCATATGAGCCGCGCTGCAGACACCACCATGAGGTGCCAAAATCACCAAATGAGCTTAAAATCGAAAAAACGACGCAAAGCTTAACATAATAATGTCTGATCCTCCCGTGAGCGGGGGGATTTTTTATATGAATTCGCCTATATTGGTTAAGCGTGCAATCATGTAACATTACGGTGCAATTAACACGGGTGAGCGTGCAATTAATGTTTCTTACGGTGCAATTAACACGGTTGAACATGCAATTAATGCTTCTTATCGTGCAATTAATATTCATTAAGATGCAATGATAGCCGTGAAGTTTTCCGGCCGCGTATTTCCGCTAAAAATAGCTCAATCCTTGCATGGATGATCCCCCAAAAGGGCAAGCTAACCGCGGGAGGTGCCATAATTTGAAAAAATTACTCATATTGCTTATGTTCGCGGTGGTTATGGTTTCAGGATGTGCTCAGGATAATGCTGAATCTGTATATGACAAGGATGAAGACCAGGCTGGTGTTGATCTGAACAGGGAAAATGACGGAGTCCGCCACGGGGATGGCCCGAATTTCACAAAGGACCAGGACAATGGCATGACGATGACCGATCAAAACCCGAATTTGCTGAATACCGATAACGAGAACCACCACAGTTTTTCCCAGGATGTCCAAAAAGCGAAAGACGTCATTTCAGATGCTGGCTATGAACCAGGTTCGATCTGGATCAACGGCGGGGAGATGAACGTGACAGCTCAGCTTCAAGGGCGGGTAACCCGAAAGGATCGCGAAAAAGCACAGAAAACATTACATGATAAGCTGGCTCAAGCTTTGCCGCGCTACGACATCAATGTCAATATTGAATAAAAGCACCATCGGGACAGCATGCTCGGCATCGGGCATGCTTTTTCGTTGGCTATAAGCGTTCAGAATGATTTTGACTGAGAGTGGCACCTATACTATAATTAGAATGTTATGCTATGAACTTTTACTATTATGTTTGAATCCATATGAAGGATTATGAAAATAGAGGTGAATGTCCGTGTTTGATCGTCTTCAAGCAGTTGAGGATCGTTATGAAAGATTGAATGAACTATTGAGTGACCCGGAAGTAGTCAATGACTCCAAGAAGCTACGCGAGTATTCCAAGGAGCAGTCTGACATCCAGGAAACGGTCATGGCTTACCGTGAATACAAAGAAGTGAAAGAGCAGTTGGCCGATGCAAAGGCGATGCTCGAAGAAAAGCTTGATGCTGATATGCGTGAAATGGTCAAGGATGAAATCTCCGAGCTTGAGCCGCGCATTGAAGAGCTGGAAGCGCGAATCAAGATTCTCCTGGTTCCTAAGGACCCTAATGATGATAAGAACGTTATCATGGAAATCCGCGGCGCTGCTGGCGGTGATGAAGCTGCCCTGTTTGCTGGCGACCTATACCGCATGTACAGCCGATTTGCTGAATCACAGGGCTGGAAAACAGAAATCATCGATGCCAGCACGACTGGCGTTGGCGGTTTTAAAGAAATCATCTTCATGATCAACGGAAATGGCGCTTATTCCAAAATGAAGTTCGAGAACGGCGCTCACCGTGTCCAGCGTGTTCCGGAAACGGAATCAGGCGGACGTATCCATACTTCAACAGCTACGGTTGCATGTCTTCCGGAAGCAGAAGAAGTTGAAATCGAGCTGCATGATAAGGATATCCGCTTCGATACATTCGCATCCAGCGGAGCTGGCGGACAGTCCGTTAACACCACGATGTCAGCGGTCCGTCTGACTCACATCCCGACTGGAATCGTCGTGTCATGTCAGGATGAAAAATCACAGCACAAAAACAAAGACAAGGCGATGAAGGTACTTCGTGCCCGCGTCTATGACAAGTTCCAGCAGGAAGCGCAGGCGGAGTACGACCAGGTTCGTAAATCAGCCGTTGGTACCGGCGATCGCTCTGAGCGTATCCGTACGTACAACTTCCCGCAGAACCGTGTGACTGACCACCGCATCGGCCTGACAATCCAGAAGCTTGACCAGATTCTCCAAGGCAAGTTGGATGAAATCATCGATGCATTAATCATGGAAGACCAATCGCAAAGACTTGAGAGTGCGAACAATGACTAATCCCAAAATGTATGAAGCCCTCAACTGGGCTTCTTCTTTTTTAAAAGAACATAACCGTGAAGAGTTTGCCGGTGAGCTGCTCCTGCGGCACTTCTCGGGGCTGTCCCGCACTTCGATGCTGATGAAGATGCGCGATGAACTGGATGGGGAAGTGTGGACAGAGTTCCGTGCCGCTGTAAAAAGGCATGCAGAAGGTGAACCGATCCAGTATATTATCGGTTCAGAGGAGTTTTATGGCCGCCGCTTTGAGGTGAACGAGCATGTGCTGATTCCACGTCCGGAGACGGAGGAGCTTGTTCATGGCACGCTTCAGCGGCTGGAAAAGCTTTTCCCGGAAAGTGGCCAAATTGACCTTGTCGATGTCGGGACCGGAAGCGGAGCGATTTCGGTTAGCCTGAAGCTGGAGAAACCTGAATTAAAGGTGGCAGCGATCGACCTTTCAGAAGACGCACTGGATGTTGCGCGGAAAAATGCCAGCCAGCTGGGTGCAGACGTCGAATTCTTCCATGGCGACCTGCTGCAGCCGCTTATTTTACAAGGAAAAAAAGTCGATGCTGTCATCTCGAACCCGCCGTACATTCCCATTGCAGACCAGGAATGGATGTCAGACATCGTTACCGAGCATGAGCCGCATATGGCGCTGTTTGCCGGGGAAGATGGATTGGACCTATATCGTCGCTTCATGGACGAGCTGCCACTTGTGCTGAAAGAAAAGGCACTCGTCGGCTTTGAAATCGGCGCAGGCCAGGGAGAAGCCGTCCGTGCGCTTCTGGAAAAAACCTTCCCGCACGCCAGAGTTGAGGTTGTTTTTGATATCAATGGCAAGGACCGGATGGTTTTTGCTGAAATGGACTCCTGATCAAAAGGGGTCCATTTTTTTTCAAAATTACTAGTTTAAGAATCTATCAAACTGTCCACACTGTGACTAGTGAAGGGATGGTGCGAGAGATGATGATGATGAAAAAATCAGCGGCTTTATTATATATACTCCTATTATGTGCAGGTACGATGTTAAGTTTATATACACCGAAAACGGAAGTGGCAGCCCAGGAGGCAAAGGTCATACCGAACGAAGCGATCCGGCTGAGGATTCTTGCTGAAAGCGACCTTGAAAAAGATCAGGAAATCAAGCGACTGGTACGCGATGAAATCAATAAGGAGATCACCAAATGGGTCCAGGACCTTACATCGATTGAAGCTGCGAGAGAAGTGATCAAGTCCAAACTTCCGGAAATCCAGAAGATCGCCGAAAAAGTCGTCGCAGAACAAGGCTCCACACAGACGGTAAAAACAGAGTTCGATAAGGTCCAGTTTCCTACTAAACTATACGGACAGTTCCTTTATCCGGCAGGTGAATATGAAGCGATCCTCATCACCCTGGGCGAAGGAGAAGGAGCAAACTGGTGGTGCGTCCTGTATCCGCCGCTATGCTTCCTTGATTTCTCAAACGGCGAAGCAACAAGCGAAGGCTTCGATGAAAACAGCGACAAAGGTGATGTAAAAGCAGATGTGGAAGACGAAAAGGCAGATGCCGATCTTGTAAAAGAAACGAAAAAGGACAAGAAATCATCAGAAAAGGATGAAAAACCAGTCTACGAAGGCAGCGAGGAAGAAGAAGTTGAGGTTGCATTCTTCCTGGTGGAGATCTGGAACAGGATTTTTGGATAAAATAAGCCCCTGCAGCGGATGCAGGGGCTGTTTTTGAGCAGAATCGATCAAAATAACTTCAATCCAGCTCGCAATTTTAGATAATTAAACCGCATTTTAAATTAATTTGGCGAATTTCAAAATATATCGACCACTTTTTGAATTATATCAGCGGATTTTCAATTATATCGACCACATTTTAAAGTATTTCGACCAAATCCATCATTATATCGACCAACTAGCAAAAACCAGCTGCTTCAATCTTCCTTTAAATATCCTGTGCAAATCTTTCATCCGGAATCTTGTTGAGCATCACATATAAAGTGACAGGCTCATCACCGGTGTTTTTATAGGATAGTTCTTCGCTGCCGCTCAAATGGACGGTTTCGTTGGCTGCTGCCGTTACTTCTTCTCCGTCAATCGTAAACGTTCCTTCGCCCTGCATTGTTAAAATAAACACTTCTGTCCCTGGATGAGTGTGCTTCGGCAGCTCCTGGCCTGGCATGAAGTTTAGCAGGAATACAGTGCTGTCACCTTTTTTAAAGACAATCCGTTTCGTAAACCGTTCTTCGCTGAATTCCTGGTATTGTTTCAATGATTGTTTTTCCATGATAAGCCCTCCTTATTGGCTGTTGATCATAATTGGCGCGATCTGGCTCAAGCGCTCGAACAAGGCTTTGCCTCCCTCGGTTTCCAGCAATCCTGTTTCGGTCAATGTTTCATGCATCAGCCTCAGCCATGCCTGCGCGCGAATAGGCGTTATTTCAAAAGGCATATGCCTGGCCCTCATATTGGGCGGTCCGAATTCCTCGCTGTAAAGTGCTCCGCCGCCGGTCAGTTGTGTGAGGAACATCCACTGCTTCCTCTTGATTTCTGCTATATCTCCTTCAAACAACGGACTGAGCTCTTCATTTTCATAAACTTTCGGATAAAAAGTATCAACAATTTTGCGGATCGATTCGTCTCCGCCAATCTGTTGATATATTGTTTTGATTTCCATGCCCTGCCCCCTTTTTGAGAAAGATTTTCATCTGTATAAATTTATTATAACCATACAAAGTGAGGGACATAGTGACCTAAATCACTCACGTATGAATTTTTCACTATGAGAAGCTAGGAAACATTAGCTAGCTTCTATTAAGAAATACATGGTAAAGGAGGAAAAACGACTGCGCGAATTTCCAAAAATATTACATTCGTTGAACAAGCATATTACATTCTTTTGAATCTAGTTTTAGCATGTGAGATTCCGGATATTCAGTGTAGTGTAACATCAAAACTTAGATTTCAAGGAGGATGAGTAATATGGCTAAAAACAATAATAATGATAAGATGTCACGTGAAGAACGAGGACGCATGGGCGGCGAAGCAACAAGCCAGAACCATGGCAGCGAATTCTATCAGGAAATCGGCCGTAAAGGCGGCGAAGCAACTTCCAACAATCACGACAAAGATTTCTATCAGGATATTGGCCGCAAAGGCGGAGAGGCTACTGCTGAGAGCCATGACAGCGAATTCTACCAGGAAATCGGTAAAAAAGGTGGCGAATCAACATCCGAAAGCCACGACAAGGACTTCTATCAGGAGATTGGCCGCAAAGGCGGAGAAGCGACTTCTGAGAACCATGACCGAAGCTTCTATGAAGAAATCGGTGAAAAAGGCGGCAATGCCCGCAACAACAATAACAACGACTAAACACCCGGCTTAAAGAGCACAATTAAAAGAAGCACGGCAGCGTCACATAAGTGATTTGCTGCCGTGTTTTTTTTTTGAGTTCTACTTTTTTCAATCCTATCATATCAATTTAGTAGAATCTAAATCTCGAGGTGAAAGATATGACATGGAAAATCAGAAGTGCAAATAAAGAGGACCTGCCTAAGCTAGATGCTTTTTTGACAGAGGCAGGTGTAAGCCCGGAAGGTTTGGCAGAATCGATTGAAAACTTTTCTTTAATGGAGAATCAGGAAGGGGAACTTAAGGCATGTCTTGGTGTAGAACCTGTGGACAAGGCGGGTTTATTGCGTTCCTTCGTCGTCTCTCCGCAAATTGCCCAGCCTGATTTGATGCTTCTTTTCAAAAGAGCATTCCTGACGGCGAAAAGCCAGGAGCTGGAGGAGCTTTATCTCGTCACCAACAAGATGAGTGCTGTCTCTTTTTTTGGGAGCATTGGTTTTGAAATGGTGAACCAATCCGAAATTCCTGATTCTCTTCTTGAAAAAAATCATCTTAAACAAGTTTTAACTGTGGATAACTCCGCGATTATGAAAATAATTCTGTGAATTGTGGATTAATCCACAAAGTTATCCACTGTTTCATTAAAAGTATCCACAATTTGTGGATAAAAACTTGAGTTCTGCTAATTCTTCTTTTATACTTTCATAGAAATAGACTAGTATAGCGAGAAGTAAAAGGTGGATGTACATGCAAACAAAAATGTGGACAGTGGATAAGAATGTGGATAATTTAAAAACATATCCACAAATCATGGAAGCTGCACAAAAACTGAAGCAAAATGAAGTCGTCGCTTTTCCGACAGAAACGGTTTATGGACTCGGAGGTAACGCAGAAAGCGATGAAGCCGTATCGAAAATTTTCGAAGCAAAAGGAAGACCTGGGGATAACCCGTTGATCATCCATATTGCCAATCGTGAACAAATTCATTCTTTTGTAAAAGAAATCCCTGAACAGGCATTGCGTTTAATGGATGCTTTCTGGCCAGGCCCGCTGACGATCATCCTCGAAAAGAAGGCAGGCGCTCTTTCTGAAAAGGCAACTGCCGGGTTATCCACAGTCGCAGTCAGGATGCCTGACCATCCAGTTGCCCTGGCGCTCATCGAGGAAACAGGCCTTCCACTTGCGGCACCAAGTGCGAATCTGTCAGGTAAGCCAAGCCCGACGACGGCTGCTCATGTTGCTGACGATCTGACCGGCAGAATTTCCGGGATTGTTGATGGCGGTGCAACCGGAGTTGGCCTTGAATCGACGGTGGTCGATTGCACCAGTGAAGTCCCTGTGATTTTAAGGCCTGGCGGTGTAACGAAGGAGCAGCTGGAAGAAGTAATTGGCAAAATTTCGGCAGACCCTGCGTTAACGGATGAAGGGCAGGCGCCGAAAGCACCTGGGATGAAATACCGCCATTACGCGCCTAATTCCCCTTTTTATCTCGTTGATGGATTAAAAGAAGAAATCCAGCAGCTGGTGAATGAAAAGCGGAACGAAGGCCAGAGAGTCGGCGTGATGACCACGAAGGAAAACAAGGGATTTTATGATGCGAATGTCGTGATAGCATGCGGCGAAAGAGCCCGTCTTGAAACTGTCGCGGAAGCTCTCTATGATACACTCCGGGCATTCAACCAGGAAGACCTCGATATCATTTTCGGCGAAATCTTCCCTGATCAGGGTGTCGGCCAGGCGATCATGAATCGCTTATCAAAGGCCTCTGGTCTGCCGATTATCAACAAATAGAAGAAAAGCGCTTCAGCCCTGAAGCGCTTTTTTGCTGTTGCGGCCGCCATGAGTTTTAAACTCCCAATTCCGTGCTTCTAAATCTTTTTGGACGTGCATATGCTGAATTAGCAAGTCCGAGGGGGCGAAGACATGGCAGCAATAGCCGGCGAATTATTCACACTGATGTTGATGGCATTCGCATTGGGAATGGATGCATTTTCCGTAGGTCTCGGAATGGGCATGTTCAGGCTGACGAAAAGGCATATTTTTAAAATTGGCGTCACGATTGGCTTGTTCCATGTGTGGATGCCGCTGCTTGGAATGGTGGCAGGAAGATTTTTATCGCAGCAATTCGGGGCGATAGCAGGATATATTGGCGGCCTGCTGCTGATTGTGCTCGGTGTCCAGATGATCTGGGCAAGCTTCAAGGAAGAGGAGACAAGCCTGATTACTCCGGTTGGCAAGGGTTTAATGATTTTTGCCCTATCTGTCAGCCTTGATAGTTTTTCTGTCGGCCTCACACTGGGAATCTATGGCGCGAGGACACTGCTAGTACTGATTTGCTTTGGAGTCGCAGCGATGGTCCTGACATGGGCAGGCCTGCTGGTCGGGAAAAGAGTGCAGGGTTGGCTTGGTACATACAGCGAAGCATTGGGAGGAAGCATTTTGCTCGCATTCGGGCTGAAATTGCTTCTGCCAATATAGACTTTTTTGTGCACCTGTTGTGATGCGGGTGTATTTTTTTCGCGCGTTTCCAAATGGCAAAAATGAAAATGCTTTAAGATTGTCTTATAATGGAGAAAAGTTCAACACAGGAGGGAAACGCATGGCGCGCGTTTTATTTGTCTGTACCGGAAATACTTGCCGAAGCCCAATGGCGGAAGCGATTTTAAAAAGCAAGCAGCTGCCCGGCGTCGAAGTGAAATCAGCGGGAGTGTATGCTTCGAACGGCGCGGATGCTTCGGTCAACGCAAAAATCGTGCTTGAGGAAAACGAAATAAGCCATGAGCATCTTTCCTCGACATTGACAAAGGATATGATTGATTGGGCGACAGTGGTCCTGACGATGACCGGTAGCCATAAAGGGCTGATTCTTAGCCAATATCCAGACGCGGCTGAGAAAACTTTTACATTAAAAGAATTTGCGGGGGAAAGCGGAAGCCGAGATGTGGCCGACCCGTATGGCGGGGATGAGCAAATTTATCGGAAAGCTTTTCAAGAAATTCAAAAAAGTATCGAAAGAATCATCGATAAAATCCGATAATACCCTTGAGAAAAACTTTTCGTAGCGATTCGAAAAGTGGAACGATGCAAATTCATTTTTTCAGGGGGATTGTCAGTGGGTTCAAAACGAAGCTACAAAATGGGATTGCGAAAGAAAATGGTCATACTGACGACCGTGTTAGCGATCATCACGTATTCAACAAGTGCATTCTTTATTTATTTCCTTTATCCTTTTGTTCAAAAGTTCATTGGCATTAATTCGGTCGTTTATACTGCCGCAGTTCTAGGTCTCGGTATCTTCTGGTCCGGGCTGCTCGCGTATATGGCTGCCGGTCTTATTATCAAGCCGTTGCAAAAGCTGGAACAATCGGCTTTGAAGGCGGCACAGGGTGAGATTGGCGAGGATGTCGAAGTCTCGAAATCGGATGACGAAATCCGCTCTTTGGGAATGGCCTTCAATAACATGCTGTCAAACCTGCGTGAGATGGTCAGCCAGATTGATGCGAATTTCAATGAAACAAATGAAAAAGTAATCCGCATTTCCGGCCAATCAGCAGCAGCCTCCGAGCAGGCGTCGATCATTTCAACGACGATCAAGGAAATTGCGGCTGGAGCTGATTCTTCGGCGCTATCTACGCAAACGACGGCGGAATCGGTTGATGAAGTCATCCGGATCGCAGAAGACGTCCAGGAAAAAGCGCGAGCATCTGAATCGATCTCCGTGGAAATGGTTAAAGATCTCCAGGAATCAAAGGATGCCATCCATTCATTGATTTCAGGGATTGAAAGGCTTGCGAATGATAACCGCGAATCGCTTGGCACGGTCAAACGATTAGAAGAAAACGCGACAAAAGTGGAGCAGATCATCCAGCTTGTTGGCGATATCGCTGCACAGACGAATTTGCTCGCGCTTAATGCATCGATTGAAGCAGCGCGTGCCGGAGAGCATGGCAAAGGCTTCGCGGTTGTCGCCGAAGAAGTGAGGAAGCTTGCCGACCAGAGCGCGGATGCTGTCCAGGGAATATCAGGCTTGATCCAAAACATCCAGTCTGAGGTCCAGAACGTCGTCGGCCAGATCAGCAGACAGGTCGAGACGGCGAATGGTGAAGCGAAGAAAGGCGAGAAGACAAACCAGGTGATTGAAGAAATGA
This sequence comes from Mesobacillus sp. MER 48, assembly GCF_023714225.1. NCBI lineage: Bacteria > Bacillati > Bacillota > Bacilli > Caryophanales > Bacillaceae > Mesobacillus > Mesobacillus sp. MER 48. Next base: position 533,388 of record NZ_JAMAUR010000003.1, on the reverse strand, counting down.
CGAAAACCATCCACGAGATGGCAGACGTGATCCACGCAATTACCGCACTTGTCGAAACGCAAATGAAAACCATCCAGCACACATCCAATCAATCGCAGGAAATGGCCGCGATTGCGGAAGAAACTTCTGCCGGAGCATTGAGCGTGGCCACAGCTGCCGAACAGCAGGCGGAAGTCATTTCAGATGTAGAAGAGTTGGCGGTAGAACTGCAAAACCAGGCCGGAAAACTAAAAAGCACGATTACGAAGTTTTCGTTGTAAATAATTGTTGGACCACAGCTGGAAGATGCTGTGGTTTTCTTTTTTTGAGTTGGAAAAAATGGCGCTGAATTTCCAAGTCGCTATAAAAATGAGAAAGTCGCTATATAAATTAAAAACTCGCTATAAAAAACGAAAAGTCGCCATATAAAAATGAAACTCGCTATAAAAAGCAAAAAGTCGCTAAATAAAAATGAAACTCGCTATAAAAAGCAAAAAGTCGCTATATAAAAGTAAAACTCGCTATAAAATCTTTTTCTAAACAAATATTAGTAATGAATATCAATACAAAAATACCGTTTTCTTTATAATCCAGAGCGAATATGAGAAAATATCAGTAGATTTAATCGCCCCGCAAGCGGGAATACATAGGAGGATTTTACAAATGAAGGTTGCAATTGCTTCAGACCATGGCGGAGTCAATATCCGCGAAGAAATTAAGAATTTGATGGATGGAATGAATATTCAGTATGAAGATTTCGGCTGTGAGTGCGGAACTTCTGTTGACTATCCAGACTATGCGCTCCCGGTTGCGGAAAAGGTGGCGAACGGAGAGTTTGATAAGGGAATCTTGATTTGCGGTACAGGCATTGGCATGAGCATCGCTGCGAACAAGGTGAAGGGCATTCGCTGTGCGCTGGTGCATGATGTATTCAGTGCGAAAGCAACTCGCCAGCACAATGACAGCAATATGCTCGCGATGGGAGAGCGTGTCATCGGACCTGGGCTTGCGCGGGAGATTGCAGCTGTATGGCTTACAGAGGAGTACGAAGGCGGCCGCCACGAAAACCGTGTAGGCAAAATCAAGGAGTATGAAAACAAGCAGTAAGATTTTTAAAAGGAGGCGCTGACACTGTCTATTCAACAATGGGAAGCAGAATTGAACTCCATTCTTACCGATTTTAACGAACAGGTACAACTGAAAAAAGGCCAGGTATTGGTTGTCGGCTGCAGCACGAGTGAAATCATCGGCCAGCGGATTGGTACAGCGGGTACGGACGAGGTCGCGGCAATGGTCTTCAGGCAGCTCCGCGAACTACAGAATCAAACAGGCGTCCAGCTGGCGTTCCAATGCTGTGAGCATTTGAACCGCGCAATCGTCGTCGAACGGGATACGGCGGAGAGAAAGCAGCTGGATGAAGTGACGGTGATCCCGGTGAGGAATGCAGGCGGGGCAATGGCCGCGCATGCCTACCAACACCTCGACAACCCTGTTGTGGTGGAATTCATCAAGGCAGACGCCGGCATCGATATTGGCGATACATTGATTGGCATGCAAATGAAGCATGTCGCCGTGCCAGTCAGAGTGCAGCAGAAAAGCGTCGGACATGCCCATGTGACGCTGGCGAAAACAAGGCCGAAGCTGATCGGGGGCGCCCGAGCAGTTTACGAACGAACAAACGAAAATGAATCATGTTGATTGATGAAGAAGCAGAACCTGTTCAATGGTTCTGTTTTTTCTGGCGTCATCCTTTTCTTTCATCATAATATCGGCTAAAATAAGAATGAATTTTCTAATAACGAAACCAGATAATACATATCAAGAGGGGGAACTTACGTGAAGCACTTGTCACAGCAGGATAGCCAGTTATTCGCAGCAATGCAGGATGAATTGAAGCGTCAGCGTACGAAAATCGAATTGATTGCATCTGAGAACTTTGTCAGCGAGGCAGTCATGGAAGCGCAGGGATCTGTACTGACAAATAAATATGCGGAAGGTTATCCAGGCCGCCGCTATTATGGCGGATGCGAGCATGTCGATGTTGTCGAAAATATCGCCCGCGACCGCGCGAAGGAAATCTTTGGCGCAGAGCACGTGAACGTCCAGCCTCACTCAGGCGCCCAGGCGAATATGGCGGTTTATTTTACCGTTCTTGAACAGGGCGATACCGTCCTCGGGATGAATCTTTCCCACGGCGGTCACTTGACTCATGGCAGCCCGGTTAACTTCAGTGGTGTCCAGTATAATTTCGTCGAGTACGGTGTCGACGAGGAAACTCAAGTCATCGATTATGATGTTGTCCTTGAAAAAGCGCGTGAACATAAGCCGAAGATGATCGTTGCCGGTGCGAGTGCATACCCAAGAGCGATTGATTTCAAGCGTTTCCGTGAAATCGCGGATGAAGTCGGCGCCTATTTGATGGTCGATATGGCGCATATCGCCGGTTTGGTTGCAGCAGGCCTGCACCAGAATCCGGTTCCATATGCTGATTTTGTCACGACGACTACCCATAAAACCCTTCGCGGACCGCGCGGCGGGATGATTCTTTGCAAAGAAGAATTCGCGAAGAAAATCGACAAGTCCATTTTCCCTGGCATCCAGGGCGGCCCGCTTATGCATGTCATTGCTGCCAAAGCAGTTGCGTTTGGCGAAGCGCTGGAGGATTCTTTCAAAGAATACGCCCAGAATATCATCTCCAATGCCAACCGCCTTGCAGAAGGCTTGAACAAAGAAGGAATCGATCTTGTATCGGGCGGTACAGACAATCATTTGCTGTTGGTTGATCTGCGCTCACTTGGCCTGACTGGAAAGGTAGCGGAAAAGGTCCTGGATGAAATCGGCATCACTGTCAATAAAAATACGATCCCATTCGATCCGGAAAGCCCATTCGTCACAAGCGGAATCCGTATCGGTACAGCCGCCGTCACAAGCCGCGGCTTCGGACATGAAGAGATGGACGAGATTGCTTCATTGATCGCGTTCACCCTGAAAAATCATGAAGATGAAGCAAAACTGGCAGAAGCGCGCAAACGCGTCGAAGACCTGACAAGCAAGTTCGAATTATACCCTGAGAGATAAAATAACACCCCGGCGGCCCATCATGAATGAGGGCCGCTTTTTCAGGGAAAAATCATTACGCTATTGCGGTTGCTTGTAAAGAGGTTTTTCTGTAAAATTAAACGAAGTGTGATTCAGCAGATCTTACATATAACAGACGGTGTTCACAACTCATTTACCTTTAAAAGGAGCGATAATCATGGCAAAAGTATACGTATTTGACCATCCATTGATCCAGCATAAACTTACTTATATCCGCGAAAAAAGCACAGGCACAAAGGAATTCCGCGAGCTTGTAGACGAAGTCGCAACGCTGATGGCGTTCGAAATCACGCGTGACATGCCGCTTGAGGAAATTGAAATTGAAACACCAGTCGAAAAGACAAAATCGAAAGTACTTTCAGGCAAGAAGCTCGGCATCATCCCGATTCTGCGTGCAGGTATCGGAATGGTTGACGGCATCCTGAAGTTAATCCCGGCAGCGAAGGTAGGACATATCGGTCTTTACCGTGATCCGCAAACATTGAAGCCGGTTGAATATTATGTGAAGCTTCCAAGCGACGTCGAAGAGCGCGACTTCATCGTCGTTGACCCAATGCTTGCGACAGGAGGATCTGCTGTTGAAGCGATCAACTCTCTTAAAAATCGCGGCGCCAAGCACATCAAATTCATGTGTTTGATTGCAGCCCCAGAAGGCGTCGAAGCGGTAAAAGAAGCCCATCCTGACGTCGATATCTATATCGCCGCGCTCGATGAAAAGCTGAACGACCACGGATACATCGTACCTGGCCTTGGAGATGCAGGAGATCGTTTATTTGGGACGAAGTAAGGAGTGTTTAATATGAATCAGCCTATTAAAGTAATGACTATCTTTGGGACACGCCCGGAAGCGATTAAAATGGCTCCGCTTGTCCTTGAACTGCAGAAACATCCTGAACAATTTGAATCGATTGTTACAGTCACTGCCCAGCACCGTCAAATGCTTGACCAGGTTCTGAACATTTTCAATATCACGCCAGACCATGACTTGAACATCATGATGGATCGCCAGACTTTGATTGATGTGACGACCCGCGGTCTTGAAGGCCTGGATAAAGTCATGAAAGAAGTGAAGCCGGATATCGTCCTGGTCCACGGTGATACGACAACCACTTTTGTGGCAAGTCTCGCGGCTTACTATAATCAGATTGTCGTTGGCCATGTCGAGGCCGGATTGAGAACGTGGAATAAATATTCCCCGTTCCCTGAGGAAATGAACCGTCAGCTGACAGGCGTCATGGCAGACCTGCATTTTTCCCCGACTTCTAAGTCAGCTGCCAACCTATTGCAGGAAAACAAGCTGGAAGAAAATATCTTCGTAACTGGCAACACAGCTATCGATGCATTGAAAACAACGGTGAAAGATGCTTATCATCATGAGGTGCTCGACAGGCTAGGCAATGACCGTTTGATCCTGATGACGGCGCACCGCCGAGAAAACCTAGGTGAGCCAATGCGCAATATGTTCCGTGCCATCAAAAGGATTGTCGATGAGCAGAAGGACGTACAAGTGGTATATCCAGTCCATCTTAACCCTGTGGTCCGTGAGCTTGCTGATGAAGTGCTAGGAAACGATCCGCGCATCCATCTGATTGAGCCGCTTGATGTCATTGATTTCCATAACTTCGCATCACGCGCCTATCTGATCCTGACCGACTCAGGCGGAGTGCAGGAAGAAGCACCTTCTCTCGGTGTGCCAGTTCTTGTTCTCCGTGATACGACAGAGCGTCCGGAGGGGATTGAAGCAGGTACATTGAAGCTTGCAGGGAACGAAGAGCAGCCAATTTATGATATGGCTACTGAATTGCTCACAGACCGCGAAGCCTATGAAAAAATGGCCAAAGCCTCAAATCCGTACGGAGACGGACGCGCATCCGAAAGAATCTGCGAAGCAATCCGTTTTTACTTTAATAGAACAGAAACTCGTCCGGAGCAATATAAATAAGCTATACCTAGACACCTCTTTTAGGGGTGTTTTTTTATGATATTGCAGAGTCGAATTTTTTTGTTTGTAGATTTAGAATAATTCTAGTTCGCGGAATACCATCAAGATTTCGCGGAATTATCCAATTTTTCGCGGGAAACAACATCGCTTTCGCGGAATTCCCCGCAGTTTTCGCGGAAAAAATGTAATCTGAATACTATTCTCCCTAAAATGACAGGCTAAGCTAAAAAGGGAGGGCTGTATTTCATGAAAATCCGTAGCATTTTCTTCTTTTTCCTTTCATTAGTCATCCTTACCGCCTTCCAGCCACAAAAATTGCAGCATCCGCAGATTCCGCGTGAAGATCCCCAGGCTGAAAAAATCGCCATCGTAATGACGGAGCAGCCGGTGGAGGAACAGCAAATCAAAAATACGCTGAAAAACCTTAAAAATACGAAGCTTCGACGTGTGTTCACACATGCGATCAATGGATATTCTGTACAGGGGCCAGCTTCTGAACTGAAACAGCTGGAAGGGATAGAAAATGTAAAACTTGTTTCTGAAGTAAACACATACAGAGTGGAGAATTCATCACTTCACCAGCCTCAGCACTATCAATCCAGCCCCAGCTTCATTGATAACTTTGAATTAATAGGAACGGAAGCGGTCCATGGGCTGCTTGATGAAAAGGGAAACCATTTGACGGGAAAGGGGATTACCATCGGGGTGATCGATACGGGAATCGATTACGAGCATCCTGACTTAAGGAGAAGTTTTGCCGGAGGCCATGACCTCGTAGATGGCGATGATGATCCGATGGAAACGAAGGGTATGGGATTCAAAAGCACGCTTCATGGTACGCATGTGGCCGGTGTCATCGCAGCAAACGGGAGAATGAGAGGCATGGCACCTGAAGCGAAAATTGTTGCCTACAGGGCGCTTGGTCCGGGCGGAAGCGGAACGACCGAGCAGGTGATTGCGGCGATAGATGAAGCGATCAAGGATAAGGTGGACATCCTGAACCTATCACTTGGAAATGATGTAAATGGTCCTGATCTGCCGATCAGCCTTGCGCTTAACAAAGCGGTAGATGCGGGGATCGTCGCTGTTACGTCTTCGGGTAATTCAGGTCCTAACCGCTGGACAGTCGGGTCGCCAGGGACCGCTTCAAAAGCGATATCGGTGGGCGCTTCCACTCCACCGATGCAGATACCGTACATCACCGCTACAGGCAACACGGAAGAAATCAGGCTCGAGCTTTTACAGGGTTCGGACAATTGGAAGATTACCCAGAGTGAGAACCTGGTGTTTGCAGGACTGGGAACCAAAGAAGAGATGAAAGATGTTAGTGATAAGCTAGTCCTCGTAGAGCGGGGCAAGCTTACTTTTACCGAAAAAGCAAAGAATGCCTTCGAAGCAGGCGCGATTGGTGTCATCATCTACAACAATACGGATGGTACATTCTTCGGAAACCTTGAAGAGACCCTGCCGATCCCTGTAGCTGCAATCAGCAAGAAAACTGGGCTGGCTTTGAAAAAGCAACTGAAAAACAATTCGATGATGATTCGCATCCATTTAATAGAAGAAAAAGATATCCTGGCAGACTTCAGTTCGCGCGGCCCGGTGACGGTCACCTGGGAAATCAAACCGGATATCGTAGCGCCAGGGGTCGCGATTAACAGCACGATTCCCGGAGGATACCTGCCGCTTCAGGGAACGAGCATGGCATCGCCCCATATCGCCGGTGCTGCGGCTCTCATCAAGCAAGCGCACCCGGATTGGAATCCTGCTGAAATCAAGTCGGCGATCATGAACACTGCCAAGGAAATCCAGGATCAGTCCGGAAAAACATACCGGACATTCGAGCAGGGGGCAGGACGGATCCAGACAGAAGCTGCAATCGAAACAGAGAGCCTCGTGATTCCTGGATCGCTGCAATTTGGGAAATTTCAGCTTGCAGATAACATGCATCGGCATAGCGCTCGACTGAAAGTGAAAAATACGGGCTCCGCCACAAAGTCCTACTCCTTCTCGATACCGAAAAAACAAAAAGGGATTGCATGGGAGCTGCCGCTGAGTTTTACACTCAAACCAGGTGAAAGTAAAGATGTCGCAGTGGCGATGAAGGTTACCCCGGAGATGCTCGATGACAAAATCAATGACGGCAGCCTTGTGATGGATGACGGAAAAAATAAGATCCGCATACCCTATCTGTATGTCCTCGAAGAGCCGGATTATCCGCGGGTAATGGGCTTCGGTTTCGCTCCAGCCGACTCTGGGACAGCCTATCGATATGAAGTTTATCTCCCCGGGGGAGCCGACGAGTTTGGTATCGCCCTCTTCGATCCTGATCAGTTTCGGTTCGTTGGTTTTCTCGATTGGGGAAGAAAGCTGAAAAAAGGGATGGCCGGCAAAGAGATACCGCTTGAAAAATTGCCGGAGGACGGAGTGTATCTGGCAAAGGTATTCGCGAAGAAAGCTGGGCGCGAGAGCATGATCGAAACGATGATTTATATCGATAAAACTTCTATTGAAAACAGGACCGGAAAAAGGTGAAACTTTACTCCGGTCCTGTTTTTTTCTGTTATAATAATATAATACTGATATAGGGTTGATGGTATATATTCACAGTGAAAACTTTGTGAATTTTTTCACCCCAATTGATTGACATTGACATTTGCCTATTGTATGCTTACAAAGGGCATAAAATGATAAGGTTTTCAATGTTGATATGCAAGCTTTTTTTTATGTGAAAATATTGTTTTTGCAAAAATATTTCTCACTCCCCTGAATGTCCATTCTCTATAGTGAGGATGCGTTTTTATGCGCCGAAACAACCGCCACCCTTTACAAGCGATGGCACTCATGTCCGCTATACTATCTCAATTGGTAGGCTCCATTTTAATTGGCATTTTTTCCGGAAGATGGCTTGACCGTACCCTTGGTACAGAGCCGCTTTTCTTAATATTCGGATTGCTGATCGGACTGGCGGCAGGTGTGTATGCCATGCTTCGCCTCATCCAACACTTCTTTTCAGGAGACTAGCCACCAATGGAAATTAAGGATATGTTTACTCGCCAGCGAAAATACATATTTACATTATTGTCCTTATATGTACTTGGATATGGGTTTACAACCTATCAATCTGTTTTTGCCGGATTGATTTTTGGTACAAGCCTGAGCCTTTTTAATTTATGGCTGCTTGCGAGGAAAATGAACACCTTCGGGGATTCGGTGGTACAGGGGAAGAAGGTTCGCTCACTTGGCTCGATGTCGAGACTTGCGACCGGTGCGCTTGCCGTAATCATTGCGATGGAATATCCGGATCGCATAAACCTTGTATTTACGGTTTTGGGATTAATGACAGCTTATATTGTCATTATGATAGATTTTTTTGTCCAGACTTTTCAATCACGTAAATAGCGGGGAAGAGAGGTGAATAATTGATGCATCATGAAGCTCCATTAAAAGAAATATTTGGGCTTACTTTTAACTTAGCAAATTTGCTGATGATTACAGTAGCTACCGCAATCGTATTCATCATTGCCGTTCTTTCCACTCGCAGGCTTGCGATGAAACCGACAGGAATGCAGAACTTCATGGAATGGGTTATGGATTTCGTCAAGGGAATCATCAACAGCACGATGGACTGGAAGGACGGGGGAAGATTTCACGTCCTTGGGATCACACTGCTGATGTATGTGTTTGTTTCCAATATGCTGGGACTGCCGTTCTCTGTCGTTGTCGACAATGAACTATGGTGGAAATCACCGACAGCTGACCCGGTCATCACACTGACTCTTGCAGTCATGGTGGTAGGGCTTTCCCATTATTATGGCGTCAAGCTTAAGGGCACTGCCGAATATGGCAAGGAATTCTTTAAGCCATTTTGGTTCATGTTCCCGATCAAGATCATTGAAGAGTTCGCGAATACGCTCACTCTTGGTCTTCGTCTTTACGGTAACATTTACGCAGGTGAGATCTTGTTGGGTCTTCTTGCAGCCAGCCTCGCAACCGGAGTAGGCGGACACTTGGCCGCAGCCGTTCCAATGCTTGTATGGCAAGGATTCTCCGTTTTCGTCGGAGCAATCCAGGCGTTTATCTTCACTATGTTAACGATGGTTTATCTCTCTCATAAAGTGAGTCATGACCATTAATATATACCCTGTTCATTTAATGAACAAAACTTATAAAACTATTTTTTCATACATTAAAGGAGGAACTTTATAATGGGTCTATTAGCAGCAGCAATCGCAATTGGTTTAGCAGCACTTGGTGCAGGTATTGGTAACGGTTTGATCGTATCACGTACAGTAGAAGGTATCGCTCGTCAGCCAGAAGCTCGCGGTATGCTTCAAACTACAATGTTCATCGGGGTTGCGTTGGTTGAAGCGATTCCTATCATCGCAGTAGTTATCGCGTTCATGGTAATCGGTGGTTAATCAATTATAAGAATTTAAGATGGCGAAGATCATTCCGCGCGAACCTTCGCCATTCTATTATGTAGGCTTCGAGACGGTTAAACCCGGAGAGGAGCAGACCTGGATCTGAATGCAAGCAATCGTTTGAAATAAAATAGGGCAAGCAGGCATTTTGAGCGGCCCTAAGCGTCGGCACTAAGCCGGATGACGCATGTTGGACCTTTTTTAATCATGGTACAACTCTTGAAGGGAGTGAATCGAGGGTGTTAACAATGAATTTTGTATTGGGAGCGGCTTCCGGCCTAAATACTGGAGATATTTTGTTCCAGCTTGTTATGTTCCTTGTTTTGTTAGCATTGCTTAAAAAGTTCGCTTGGGGTCCATTGATGGGCATCATGAAGGAACGTGAAGAGCATATTGCTGGTGAAATCGGAGCGGCTGAAAAGAGCCGTGCAGAAGCACAAAAACTTTTGGAAGAACAGCGTGATATGCTTAAGCAGGCACGCACAGAAGCACAGGGCCTAATTGAAAATGCAAAGAAACAGGGCGACCTTCAGCGTGATGAAATCATTGCACTGGCACGCACTGAATCTGACAGAATCAAAGAATCTGCGAAGCTTGAAATCGAACAGCAGAAGGAGCAGGCTGTTGCGGCGATCCGCGAACAAGTTGCTTCACTTTCTGTCTTGATCGCTTCTAAAGTAATCGAGAAGGAAATCTCTGCAGCTGACCAGGAAAAGCTCATCAATGAATACATTCAAGAGGCGGGTAATGCCCGATGAGCAACTCTACAGTAGCAAAACGCTATGCCCTGGCACTTTTTCAACTCGCTTCTGAAAAGCAGGCTCTCCCACAGGTTGAGGAAGAGCTTCGCACAGTAAAAGAAGTTGTTGTGAACAATCCGGAATTGACTGCATTTTTAAAGTCTCCGAAACTTCCTAATGAGAAGAAGAAAGAGGTTTTGAAGCAGGCATTCGGATCTGTAAGCACGTATGTCCTTAACACTTTGATGATTTTGGTTGACCGCCACCGCGAAGACCAGATCGCAGACGTTGCTGACCAGTTCATCGCCCTTGCAAATGATGCAAAAGGTGTGGCTGAAGCAAAAGTCTATAGTGTCCAGCCACTTTCGGCTGAGCAGGCTGAAGCTCTTTCAGCTTCGTTCGCGCCACAGGTTGGCAAACAGTCACTTCAAATTGAAAACATTGTAGATTCCAATTTGCTTGGAGGCGTAAAGCTTCGCATTGGAAACCGCATTTTTGACGGCAGCTTGCGCGGCAAGCTCGATCGTTTAGAACGTAAATTGCTAGGCTAAGATTCGTAGATAGGGGTGAAACTCATGAGCATCAAAGCTGAAGAAATCAGTGCGCTGATAAAATCGCAAATCGAAAATTATCAGTCGGAAATTCAAGTGAGTGATGTGGGTACAGTTATCAGTGTTGGTGACGGTATCGCCCGTGCTCATGGCCTCGACAATGTCATGGCTGGAGAACTTGTTGAATTTTCAAACGGCGTTATGGGTATGGCACAAAACCTGGAAGAAAATAACGTCGGTATCATCATCCTTGGACCTTTCACGGACATCCGCGAAGGCGACGAGGTACGCCGTACGGGCCGCATCATGGAGGTTCCTGTTGGGGAACAGCTTATCGGCCGCGTCGTAAACCCACTTGGACAGCCAGTGGATGGCATGGGTCCAATCAACACAACTAAAACTCGTCCAATCGAGTACGCTGCACCAGGCGTTATGGATCGTAAATCCGTTCATGAGCCATTGCAGACTGGTATCAAGGCGATCGACGCACTTGTTCCAATCGGCCGCGGACAGCGTGAATTGATCATCGGTGACCGCCAGACTGGTAAAACATCTGTAGCGATCGATACAATCCTTAACCAAAAAGGCCAGGACATGATCTGTATCTACGTTGCAATCGGACAGAAGGAATCAACTGTACGTAATGCGGTTGAAACACTCCGTAAGAACGGCGCGTTAGATTATTCTATCGTTGTTACAGCATCTGCTTCCCAGCCAGCTCCATTGCTATACCTTGCTCCGTACGCAGGTGTTACAATGGCTGAAGACTTCATGTACGATGGCAAGCATGTGCTTGTAGTATATGATGACCTTTCAAAACAAGCGGCAGCATACCGTGAACTTTCCTTGCTGCTTCGCCGTCCTCCAGGCCGTGAAGCTTACCCAGGGGATGTATTCTACTTGCACTCACGCTTGCTAGAGCGTGCTGCTAAGTTGAGCGACGCTAAAGGCGCGGGTTCAATCACAGCACTTCCGTTCATTGAAACGCAGGCAGGCGACGTTTCTGCTTACATTCCAACGAACGTTATCTCAATCACAGACGGACAGATCTTCTTACAGTCCGACCTATTCTTCTCTGGCGTACGCCCAGCGATCAACGCAGGTCTTTCTGTATCCCGTGTAGGTGGATCCGCTCAAATCAAAGCGATGAAGAAGGTATCTGGTACATTGCGTCTTGACCTTGCTTCATACCGTGAATTGGAAGCATTCGCATCATTCGGTTCTGACCTTGACAAAGCAACTCAGGCAAAACTTAACCGCGGTGCCCGTACGGTAGAAGTACTTAAACAAGATCTTAACAAGCCGCTTGCTGTTGAAAAGCAAGTTGCAATCCTATATGCACTGACTCGCGGCTTCCTGGACGATATTCCATTGCAGGATATCCGCCGCTTCGAAGGTGAATTCCTTTCATGGTTAGACCACAACCATACAGATGTGTTAGACCATATCCGTTCAACGAAGGAACTTCCTTCAGACGACGATATGGCTGCTGCACTAAACGCTTTCAAAAAGACGTTTGCAGTATCTGAATAAGTAGTTAAGCAGCGCCAGCTTCCATGCTGGTCCTGCCTGACCTTGGACTAACAATCTATGTAAAAGGGTGGTGAGAACCGAAATGGCATCTTTACGCGATATAAAAAACCGTATTACTTCGACTAAAAAGACGAGCCAGATTACCAAGGCAATGGAGATGGTATCCGCAGCTAAATGGAACCGTGGAGTGATGAACGCGAAAGCATTCGTTCCTTACATGGAAAAAATCCAGGAAGTGACTGCCTCAATCGCAATGGGCAGCAAGGATTCCAACCACCCAATGCTGAACAGCCGTCCAGTCAAGAAGACGGGATATCTAGTGATTACATCTGATCGCGGACTAGCAGGGGCTTACAACAGTAACGTCCTTCGCCAGCTGTACCAGACAATCCAGCAACGCCATAAATCAAATGACGAGTTTGCGATCATCGCGATCGGGCGTGTCGGCCGTGACTTTTTCCAAAGCCGTGGCATGAACGTTGTCCTTGACATCGTTGGCATCGCTGACCAGCCGTCCTTCTCTGAGATCCAGGATATCGCCAGCAGCACAGTTGGCATGTTCTCGGATGGAACATTTGATGAATTATATATTTACTACAGTCATTACATCAGCGCGATCGCTCAAGAAGTAACCGAAAAGAAGCTGCTTCCGTTAACGGATATTGGCGCTGCTTCAACAAAGCTTACTTCATATGAATTTGAGCCGAACGCTGAGGAGATCCTGGAAGTTCTCTTGCCGCAATACGCAGAAAGCTTGATTTACGGAGCACTGCTTGACAGCAAAGCAAGTGAACACGCTGCTCGTATGACAGCCATGAGAAACGCGACGGACAACGCAAAAGAGCTGATCAATTCCCTCAGCTTGAGCTACAACCGCGCGCGTCAGGCTGCGATTACCCAGGAAATCACCGAAATCGTCGGTGGAGCTGCAGCACTCGAATAGATTTTCCAATGACAATCGGGGATGTGGCTTAATGCCGCATCCCATCATGATGTATATATTTCAACTAGTACGATAGGAGGGAACAAGATGAACAAAGGACGCGTTCTCCAGGTTATGGGTCCGGTTGTTGACGTTAAGTTTGAAAGCGGCAATCTTCCAGAGATCTATAACGCTTTGAAAATTGTAACCAGCGATGCGGATGTGAACATCGAACTAACTCTTGAAGTAGCCCTTCACTTAGGCGATGACACAGTTCGTACAATCGCGATGTCTTCCACAGACGGCCTTAAGCGCGGCGTGGAAGTATTAGATACAGGTGCTCCAATCTCCGTTCCGGTTGGGGACGTAACACTAGGACGTGTATTCAACGTATTGGGTGAGTCAATCGACCTTGACGCTCCACTACCGGCTGAAGCACGCCGCGATTCAATCCACAGGGAAGCTCCAACATTCGAACAGCTTTCAACTGAGGTAGAAATCCTTGAAACAGGTATCAAGGTAGTTGACCTTCTTGCTCCATATATCAAGGGTGGTAAGATTGGATTGTTCGGTGGTGCCGGTGTAGGTAAAACCGTATTAATCCAGGAATTGATCAACAACATCGCCCAAGAGCACAGCGGTATTTCCGTATTCGCAGGTGTTGGTGAGCGTACACGTGAAGGTAATGACCTTTACCACGAAATGACGGATTCTGGCGTTATCAAGCAAACTGCGATGGTATTCGGACAGATGAACGAGCCGCCAGGAGCACGTATGCGTGTTGCCCTGACTGGTTTGACAATGGCTGAATATTTCCGTGATGAGCAAGGACAGGACGTTCTTTTCTTCATGGATAACATCTTCCGTTTCACACAAGCAGGTTCTGAGGTTTCTGCCCTACTTGGCCGTATGCCATCAGCGGTAGGTTACCAGCCGACCCTTGCAACTGAAATGGGTAAATTGCAGGAACGTATCACATCTACTAACGTAGGTTCTGTTACTTCCATCCAGGCGATCTATGTACCTGCCGATGACTACACTGACCCGGCTCCGGCTACAACTTTCGCTCACTTGGATGCAACAACGAACCTTGAGCGTAAGCTTTCTGAAATGGGTATCTACCCTGCGGTGGATCCGCTTGCTTCGACTTCACGTGCATTGACACCTGAAATCGTTGGCGAAGAGCACTACTCAGTAGCTCGCCGCGTCCAGCAAACATTGCAGCGTTACAGAGAACTTCAGGACATCATCGCGATCCTGGGTATGGATGAGCTTTCTGACGAAGATAAGCTGACTGTACACCGCGCTCGCCGCGTCCAGTTCTACCTGTCACAAAACTTCCACGTAGCCGAACAGTTCACAGGACAGAAAGGTTCTTACGTGCCAGTTAAAGAAACAGTTAAAGGATTCGCTGAAATCCTTGACGGCAAATATGACCACCTTCCAGAAGATGCATTCCGCCTAGTTGGCCGAATCGAAGAAGTTATCGAGAATGCAAAACGTATGGGTGTAGAGGTCTAATAACGGACCAGGAGGGTAAAAAATGAAGACGATTAAAGTCAGTGTTGTTACTCCCGATGGGCCGGTGTATGAATCAGATGTTGAAATGGTAAGCACAAAAGCGAGCACAGGCGAGCTTGGAATCTTGCCAGGCCACATTCCAATGGTTGCACCGCTACAAATTGGCGCTGTCCGTTTGAAAAATGGCAGCAATTACGAGTTCATTGCAGTCAGCGGCGGCTTCCTTGAGGTCCGTCCCGAGCAGGTAACCATCCTTGCTCAATCTGCAGAACAATCATCTGAAATCGATCTTGAACGTGCATTAAGAGCAAAGGAACGCGCTGAACAGCGCCTGCATGAAAGAAAGCAGGAGAACATCGACTTCAAGCGTGCAGAACTTGCCCTTCAGCGTGCAATAAACCGTATTTCAGTTGCTGAACGCAGAATTTAATTTTTGGATGAACACCCTCCGGTGATGCTGGGGGGTGTTTTTTTATGGAGGTGTGTTTGTTGACAACAATGTTCCCTTTCTGTTGTGCTGTGAAAGAATCTTCTTTTTGGCATTGATTGAATGCCGTGAACTTCGGCGGAGCTATCCAATTGATTAGCAAATCTGGGAGCGGATTCCGTTTCGCTATAAAAACTAAAAACTCGCTAAAAAATCGGGAAAGTCGCTATAAAAAAGAAAAAGTCGCTATATAACCGATAAACTCGCTATATAAATAAAACAGTCGCTATATAAATAAAATTCCGGCTATAAAACTCAAAAATAAATCAGAGTTTATCCGATAAATTATCCTAAGAAATCATGATAGAGATCAAAATACACTCGATCTTCGTTAAATTCTCGTTTAGAAATCAATTCCTCACTCAATTCCCCAATAATGGTCCCCAAAAACTCCCGCAAGGAGAAAAGTCCACAATTTCGCCATAAACTCAACGCTGTAACAGAACTCATAAATGTTGACAAACGTCACTGACAATCAAGCCTGAATTGTTTTAAATATAAAATGTAACCGATTGTCTTGTTTTTAACGCGCGTCTGTGAGGATGCACCCTTCAGAACGCGGCCCGGCATTAACACCAGACAGCCACGTAAAAACAATGAGAATAATTTGCCTTCTGGACAACTAAGTATGGAAAGGGACGACTCTTTCCAGCTTTCCGAACAGGTCAAGAAAGATACTATTTTTCTACCAAAAGTGTAAGGAAGAAGGTTGCCAGATTGTTCAAAGCCTTGTCGACACACTATTGTAACAATGGTATAATTGTTATCGGTTACAAGTTTAAAAAGTATGAAAATTTTACAACATTGGAGGGATGGGCATGGAACAGTTGAATCTATATCAAAATAACTATTTGATAGTCTTTGTGTTCCTATGTCTCGGGGTATTGCTTCCAATCGTAGCCTTGTTTGCGGCTAAGCTTCTGAGGCCGAAATACAAGAACGACGAGCGGAAATATACCACCTACGAGAGCGGGATGGAACCGTTCAGCGATGCACGGGTCCAGTTTAATGTCCGTTATTATGTGTTTGCCCTTATGTTCGTTATTTTTGATGTAGAAACAGCGTTTTTGTATCCATGGGCTGTCGCCTACGAGAAGCTGGGGATCTTCGCATTGATTGAAATGCTGATTTTCGTCGTAATGCTTCTAATCGGACTCATCTACGCATGGAAAAAGAAGGTGCTAAAATGGATTTAAAATTGGATGATTTATCACCAGCAGAAGCGGCAGAACTCCAAAGGAATGTATTCGTGACAACTCTTGAACAGGTAAAAGGCTGGGCCAGAAGCAACTCGATGTGGCCAATGACTTTTGGTCTTGCGTGCTGCGCGATTGAAATGATGGCGTCCAGTTCGGCTCACTATGACCTTGACCGTTTTGGGACGTTCTACAGGAACTCACCTCGTCAATCCGATGTCATGATTGTTTCAGGTACCGTAACGAAGAAAATGGCTCCGACTGTCCGCAGGCTGTATGACCAGCTGGCAGAACCAAAGTGGGTAATCGCGATGGGTTCTTGCGCGACAGCAGGTGGACCATATGTAAAATCATACTCAGTTGTAAAGGGAGTCGACCAGATTGTACCGGTTGATGTATACATACCGGGATGCCCGCCGAACCCAGCAGCATTGATTTACGGGATTAATAAATTGAAAGAGAAAATCCGTTATGAGGCGAAAACCGGGAAGAAGGTGATCTAACCGATGAGCGGGGAAAAGGATTTAGAGCAAATAAAAAGAGAAGCAGCCCAAAAGGCGAAGGAGCTTGCAAAGCAGCGTCAGGCTGCCAAACAAGCAGGGGAAGGAAATGACCCGAAAGAGGTTGCCGACAAAGTCGCAGAACCTGAAGAAAAACAAACTGAAGCAAAAGCGGAAGCACCTGCTGGTGACGATGCCGAGCTAGCGAAAAAGAAAGCTGCAGCCGCAGCGAACGCAAAGGCAGCTGCACTTGCAAAAATGAAAGCCAACGAGCAGTCTGGGGAAGCTCCAGAGGCAAAAGAAGAGGTTTCGGCTCCGGTCGAAGGACAGGATGCTGATTTGGCCAAGAAAAAAGCAGCTGCAGCCGCAAAAGCAAAGGCAGCCGCTCTCGCAAAGATGAAAGCGACTGGCCAGATAGAGGAAAACGCCGAAGCTCCAGCAGCATCAGAAACTCCAGCAGCAGCGGATGCTCCAGCCGGAGACGACGATGATTTGGCGAAAAAGAAAGCCGCAGCCGTAGCGAAAGCCAAGGCAGCAGCGGCAGCGAAAAGGAAGGCGCAGGCCGAGGCAGAAGGTGGAGCGGACGCTTCAACGGATGACGATGACCTTGCGAAAAAGAAAGCCGCAGCCGTAGCGAAGGCAAAGGCAGCAGCGGCAGCAAAAAGGAAAGCACAGGAGGCAGCTGGAGGAGAAGACGCTTCAGCAGGTGACGATGATCTGGCGAAGAAGAAAGCCGCAGCTGTAGCGAAAGCGAAGGCGGCCGCAGCAGCAAAAGCAAAAGCGGCAGCAGGCGGAGACTCTGCGGACGACGAGAAAGCGAAAGCGATTGCCGCAGCCAAGGCAAAAGCCGCAGCAGCAGCGAAGGCTAAATCAGCAGCTGGCGCGAAAGCAGGAGCAGATGAGCCTGTCGAAGAGAAGAAGCCATCTCCAAACCAGCCTTACCTTGATAAATATGTAAAAGCAATCACCGACAATCTTGGCGATGACATTTTGGAAGATTCCTATATTAACCCTCTTTCAAAGGATGTCCCAACGCTTGTGGCAAAGAAAGAATCCTATTATCGCCTGGCTGAATTCCTGAAGTACAATGAACTGCTTGGATTCGATTATCTGTCAGAGCTTCACGGAACGGATTTCCAGACCCATATGGAAGTGTATGTTCACTTGTACTCATACAAGAACAGACAGTCAGTAGCGTTGAAAGTTAAGCTTGACCGTGACCAGCCGGCCATCGAGTCATTGGCGAACCTGTGGGCAGGAGCGAACTGGCCAGAGTGTGAAACCTACGACCTTCTTGGCATAAAATTCGAAGGCCATCCTGACCTCCATCGCATCATGCTTGGTGAAGACTGGGTCGGCCACCCATTAAGAAAAGACTATGAACCGTATGATGTGGAGGTGTAGCCCGTGATACGCACAGAAGAAATGCTCTTGAACGTGGGCCCGCAGCACCCTAGTACACACGGTGTATTCCGCCTCGTTCTCAAAATCGACGGGGAAATCATTGTAGAAGCGAAGCCGGTCATCGGCTATTTGCACCGCGGCACTGAAAAGTTAGCGGAAAATCTGCAATATACCCAGATCATTCCTTACACAGACCGGATGGACTATGTGTCAGCGATGACGAATAACTATGTCATCGTCCATGCTGTGGAAACGATGATGGGCGTCCAAATTCCGGAACGCGCCGAGTACTTAAGAGTACTTGCAATGGAGCTGAACAGGGTTGCCAGCCACCTGCTGTGGTGGGGAACATTCATCCTCGACTTTGGTGCGACAAGCCCACTGCTTTACGCATTCCGAGACAGGGAGATGATCCTGAATCTGCTGAATGAACTGTCTGGTGCTCGTCTGACGTTCAACTACATGCGTGTAGGCGGCGTCAAATGGGATGCTCCGGAAGGATGGATTGAAAAGGTAGCGGAATTCGTGCCATACCTGAGGGAACAGCTGAAGGGCTATCACCAGCTTGTATCAGGGAATGAAATCTTCCTTAATCGTACGAAGAATATCGGTACATATACAAAGGAAGACGCAATCAATTATTCATTGAGCGGCCCGAACCTGCGTTCAACCGGAGTCAAGTGGGATTTGCGCAAGGATGAGCCGTATTCAATCTATGACCGTTTCGACTTCGATATTGTCACGCGTGACGAAGGCGATGCGCTGGCCCGCTATTATGTACGGATGGGCGAAATCGAAGAATCATTAAAAATCATTGAACAGGCTGTGCAGCAATTCCCGAAAGAGGGAGAAATCATGGCCAAGGTTCCAAAGATCATCAAGGCTCCAAAAGGGGAAGCGTTTGTCCGGATCGAAGGCTCCCGGGGCGAAATTGGCTGCTATATTTCCAGCGATGGCAAAAAAGAGCCGTACCGCCTCAAGTTCAGAAGGCCTAGTTTCTATAATCTGCAAATCCTCCCTAAACTGCTCGAAGGTGAAAGCATCTCAAATCTGATTGCAATTTTAGGAGCGGTTGATATCGTTCTTGGGGAGGTAGACGGATAATGGTTCAGGAGCTACTCGAATCCAGTGCTGGCCTTATGAATTTCAGCATCTTCTTCGTCCTGGCTGTCGTCCTTTTGTTCGTAATCCTTGGATTCGTAACAATGGCGATTCTGGCAGAGAGGAAAGTGCTTGGTTTCATGCAGGGCCGTTATGGTCCAGCCCATGTCGGCGGTAAGTGGGGGCTGTTGCAATCCGTTGCCGACGTTGTAAAGCTTCTTGTAAAAGAAGACTTAATTCCAAAAGCAGCGGATAAGCCGCTGTTCATCATCGCACCGGTCATCGCGTTCGCGCCGTCCTTCATGGTCATGGCGACGATCCCGCTGACGGATAAACTGCAATTTGCCGACTTGAATGTCGGATTCCTGTATTATATAGCGATTTCAGGCCTGACGATTGTCGGGATGCTGATGGCAGGCTGGGCATCCAACAATAAATACTCATTGCTTGGCGGTATGCGTGCCGCGGCCCAGATGATTTCCTACGAAATCCCGCTGGTCATGAGTGTTTTGGGGATTGTCCTGTTATCAGGCAGCCTTAACCTGAATGAGATCGTTGAAACACAGCAGAACAACGGCTGGTTCATCCTGTGGCAGCCGATCGCGTTCATCGTGTTCTTCATTGCCGCTACCGCTGAACTGAACAGGGTGCCATTCGACCTTGCCGAAGCGGAGAACGAACTTGTTGCCGGTTTCCACACAGAGTATTCCGGATTCCGCTGGGCGATGTTCATGCTGGCTGAATATGTGTATATGTTCGCAATGTCTGCTTTGATCACTGTATTATTCCTTGGAGGCTGGCTGCCGCTCCCATTCCTCGGCTTCATCCCTGGAGCTGTATGGTTCGCGCTCAAGTTCAGCTTAGTGGTTTATATCCTCATTTGGTTCCGTGCTACGTTCCCGCGTATCCGTGCAGACCAATTGATGGAGTTCGCCTGGAAAGTGCTTTTGCCGGTTGCGCTGGCAAACATCTTCCTGTCGGCATTGATCAAAGAATTTTTCACTAATTTTTTCTAAAATAGGAATGGAAGCAGCATGGCTTCCTGCATTAAAGGGGTGAATTACGTGCTAGGATGGACTAAAGGATTAGCTTATACCCTTAAACAATTGACTCGCGAAAAGGTGACTTACGATTATCCGAACGAACCGATTCCGCTTCCTGACAGGTTCCGCGGAATCCAGAAGTTTTATCCTGAAAAATGCATCGTCTGCAACCAATGTGCCAATATTTGCCCGACCGAATGCATTAACTTGACTGGTAAAAAGCATCCTGATCCAACGAAAAAAGGCAAAATCATTGATACGTATGATATCAACTTCGAACTTTGCATCCTCTGTGACCTGTGCACAGAAGTGTGCCCGACTGAAGCGATCATCATGACGAATAACTTTGAACTTGCTGAATACAGCCGGGATGACTTATTCAAGAACCTGGAATGGCTTGACGAAAATGATGAGAATATACGGAAGGTGAATAAAGCATGACGTTAACAGGCGAATTCTTTGCGTTTATGTCACTTGCTTTAGTGGCGGTAATCGGCGGCGTGCTTTTATTGAATCTCACCAAGGTCATCCACATGGTCGTAGCGCTCGTCTTTACATTCGTCAGTATTGCAGGTATTTATGTGCTCTTGTCCGCTGAATTCCTGGCGGTCATCCAAGTCATGATCTACTCGGGCGCCATCACAATCATGATGCTGTTCGGGATCATGCTCACCCGCCACCATGGCGACGAAGAAGAGCCAAAGGGCGGAAGATTGCGCAAGCTTGTGCTGCTGCTCGGTGTCCTCGGATTTGGCGCAGCAGTCTATTTCGGTATCTACGATCTGGATTTCGAAGCATTGCCGAATACTCTGCACGAAAACAATACAGAACAAATCGGGGTCGCTCTGTACTCGCATTACATCATCCCGTTTGAACTGACATCCGTGATCCTGCTCGCTGCGCTAGTCGGCGCAATTGTACTCGCGCGCAAGGATGACGATAAGGAGGGTGATCAGGAATGAGTTCTGTTCCGGTTTCAGCCTATCTGGCACTTGCACTTATTATTTTCTGCATCGGACTGTACGGTGCCCTGACAAAAAAGAACACAGTCATTGTGTTGATTTCAATCGAACTGATGCTGAATGCGGTCAATATCAATCTCGTAACCTTCAGTAAATACGGAGCAGTTCCATCGATCACCGGCCAGGTGTTCGCGCTGTTTTCCATCGCGGTGGCAGCTGCTGAAGTAGCGGTTGGACTGGCGATCCTTATTTCACTTTACCGCAACCGCAGAAGTGTCAATATCGATGAAATGAATGAGTTGAAAAATTAATGGAACTTTTCATAAGCGGCATCGGCCGTTTGAAAAAGAAGATATTTAGTAGCTGGACTGCCCCGCTTGATGCGGGCCTCAATCTGACGGGCGTACACATGAAAGAACACGCGCGCGTTCAAAAAAGGGGATTGTGATATTAATGGAGAATGCTTGGCTCATTCCGCTGTTCCCGCTTGTATCCTTTCTATTCCTTCTGCTGTTCGGAAAAAAGCTTAAAGAAGCGAGCGCATTCGTCGGAATCCTTGCGACGCTAGCCTCACTTGTCTACTCCATCCTTGTGCTCCTTGAGCGCCTGGAGAGCCCGACACATAAAGCTGAAGCCGTTTGGCTCACTATTGGGAATCTGGAACTTACTGCGGGTTTTGAAGTAAATCAATTAAACGCACTGATGCTGGTAATCGTATCTCTTGTCAGCTTCCTTGTACATACCTACTCAAAAGGATATATGCATGGTGATGAGCGATTCCCGGTTTTCTATGCTTATCTTGGACTCTTTACTTTTGCAATGCTTGGTCTCGTCATCTCGCCGAACCTTTTACAGACTTATATTTTCTGGGAATTGGTCGGTGTTGGTTCATTCCTGTTGATTGGATTTTACTTTTACAAGGAAAGCGCCAAAGCGGCTGCAAAGAAAGCCTTCATCATGACCCGTATCGGGGATGTCGGACTTTTGATCGGAATGATTCTTTTATTCTGGCAAACTGGAAGCTTCGAATATGATGAAATTTTTGCGGCAGTAGAAGAAGGCGCGATTTCCGGAACGATGATTACCTTGACTGCGATCCTGATTTTCATCGGGGCAGTTGGTAAATCAGGTCAGTTCCCGCTGCACACATGGCTTCCAGACGCGATGGAAGGTCCTACGCCAGTTTCTGCGTTAATCCACGCAGCAACGATGGTTGCGGCTGGTGTGTATTTGGTCGCTTCACTGTTCCCGCTGTTCAACGCTAGTGAAACAGCAATGTTGACGGTAGCGATCATTGGAGCGTTCACAGCAATTTTTGCGGCAACGATCGGCCTTGTCCAGACTGACATTAAACGAGTGCTTGCCTTCTCGACTGTCAGCCAGCTTGGCTACATGATGCTCGCATTGGGATCTGCCGGTTATGTGGCCGGAGTATTCCACTTGATGACCCACGCTTTCTTCAAAGCATTGTTATTCCTTGCAGCAGGAAGCGTCATCCATGCTGTACATACTCAGGATATTGAAAAAATGGGCGGGCTATGGAAAAAGCTGACCTTCACAGGACCTTTGTTCCTGATCGGAACGCTGGCCATCAGCGGTGTCCCATTATTCTCGGGATTTTTCAGTAAAGATGAAATTTTGATCGCTGCATGGGCACATGGCAATTATATTCTGTTCTGGCTGGCAGTGATTGCGGCATTTTTCACAGCGTTCTACATGTTCCGCCTGTTCTTCATGGTCTTCTCTGGTGAAGCACGCAGCGACATGAAGAATGTCCATGAATCGCCATCCGTCATGACGATGCCGATGGTTGTCCTTGCAATCCTGGCAGTCATTGCTGGTTATGTGAATACACCTTGGTTCGGCACATTCCTTGGTGACTGGCTTGTCGAAGGCAACGAAGCACTCGGACATGGCCATATCGAAGGACCTGGCTGGATTATGATTGTCGCGACGGTTGTCTCCTTGCTTGGCATCCTGCTTGCATGGATGATGTACAGCAAGAAGTCGATTTCACGCGACTGGCTGTCCAGCAGGGCGCCAATTGCCTATGGCATTGTGAAAAATAAGTACTATATCGATGAAATATACAATCAAAGCATCGTGTTTGGCGCAAAGGCAGTCAGCTTGTTCCTGCGTTTCATCGAGCTCTTCCTTGTTGAGGGACTCGTGAAGCTGACAACGGCAACTGTCCAGGGCCTTGGTAAAGCCGGTGCGAAAATCCAGAACGGTCAGGTACAGACTTACGGCACAATCGCCTTCGTCGGCCTTGCAGTCCTGATTGTCATCTATGCGTTAACAGGGGGGTATTTATAATGGATTTCAACTATTTTCTTACCTTGCTGGTATTCTCCCCTTTACTAGGAATCCTGCTTTTGGTCTTCATGCCAAAAGCGAACGAATCAGGCATTAAAATGCTTGGCGTATTGGCAACACTGCCATCTTTGATCCTTGCGCTGATCGCGTACTTTTCGTATCGCGGAGGCAGCGATCTCGCTGGCTTTTCTGAAAAATTCCGCTGGATCCAATTCGGCGGGCAGGGTGCCGAGCAGCAGGGCATGTTCTCTGTCAACTACGAACTTGGCATCGATGGGTTCGGTTTGATCATGGTGGTACTGACAGCGGTAATCGCAACACTTGCGGCAATCGCATCCTTCCATATCAAAAAAGAGTGGAAAGGCTATTACATGCTGTTCCTGCTTCTCGAAATCGGGATGCTCGGAGTATTTACATCGCAAAACCTGATCCTGTTCTTCCTGTTCTTTGAAATCACCTTGATCCCGATGTTCTTCCTGATTGGGAAATGGGGCTATTACGAAAAAGAAAAGGCTGCCTACAGCTTCTTGATTTATAACGGCCTTGGTTCAGCGATCCTGCTGATTGTCATCATGGTGTTGTTCTCAAGAACCGGCACCTCAAATATCGAAATGCTAAAAGTCATGATGAACACAGATAATGCGCCGCTGTTCGCGCCTGTGTCTGATTCCTTGAAGATGGGATTATTGATTGCCTTGCTTGTCGCTTTCGGTGTCAAGCTGCCAATCTTCCCGCTGCACAGCTGGATGCTGCGCGTCCACGTTGAAGCACCGCCATCGATCGTCATGATCCACTCAGGGATCCTGCTGAAGATCGGGGCATTCGGTTTGATCCGCTTCGGGATGGGGATTTTCCCTGAACAGTTCGCTGAATTAGCCGGGCTGCTTGCAGTACTGGGTGTCATCAACCTGCTTTACGGAGCGTTCCTTGCTTTTATCCAGACAGATTTCAAAATGGTCCTTGCTTACTCTTCTATTTCCCATATGGGAATCGTTTTAATCGGACTTGGAGCATTAAATGAGGCGGGAATACAAGGTGCTATTTTCCAGGTTGTATCACATGGCCTGATTTCAGCATTATTGTTCTTCCTTGTCGGTGTACTTTATGAACGCACACACACAACCACACTTGCCAATCTTGGCGGCATGGCAAACGGAATGCCGCTTGCCGCAGGCTTCCTGCTCGCAGGCGCGATGGCTTCACTTGGACTGCCTGGCATGTCAGGCTTCGTCAGCGAATTCATGGCATTCCTCGGTTTGTTCGAAGAGATGCCAGTTCTGGCTGCAGTCGGTACACTGGGCATCATCATGACTGCGGTTTACCTGCTGCGTGCCGTGCTGGCCATCACGTATGGCAAAGCAGAACGTGAATTTGTCGGCGTAAGTGACATCCGTTCATTCGAATGGGCACCGGTGCTTGTGCTTGTCGGCTTGATCGTCCTGATCGGTGTATATCCGGCCGTTCTTAGTGAACCGCTTCAGGCAACATTAGAGACTATCTTGATGGGAATAGGGGGGTGATGAAGGATGGATCTAGATACACTTCTATCATTTGATTGGGGGACGATGGCTCCGGAATTCATCATCCTCGGTTTTATTGCACTTTTATCAGTCGCTGATTTGTTCATGCCAAAGCATGTTGACCGCAAGATCCTTGGATTGGTTGGTTTTGCCGGGGTGGTAATGGCGCTGGTTTCACTGGTAACTTTGATTGGTACCGATACAACATCAATTTTACATGATACATTCAGGCTTGATTCATTCGCGATCGCCTTCAAGTTGATCCTTCTTCTTGGAGCGGCGCTTGTCATGCTATTGGCGATTGACTTCAGAGCGAATGAGGGGCTTGAGGACTACAAAGGTGAATTCTATTACCTGTTCCTTACTGCCTTGCTTGGAACCATGTTCATGGCATCAAGCGGCGACTTGATCACTTTGTTCGTCGGCCTTGAATTGCTGTCGATTCCGTCTTACATCCTTGCAGGAATGCGTAAACGCAACCTGAAATCGAATGAATCAGCAATGAAATACGTCCTGAATGGCGGCATTTCATCTGCCATCACTTTGTTCGGTATGAGCTATGTGTTCGGAATTGCCGGCACAACGAATTTAAAAGGGATCGCCCAGGTTTTCAATGGCTTGAGTGACCCTCAGCATATTTACATTCTTGGACTGGCATTCTTCATGATTTTCGTTGGCCTATCCTTCAAGCTGGCATCTGCACCATTCCATATGTGGGCACCTGATGTTTACGAAGGAGCGCCGACTCCAGTGACGGCATTCCTGAGTGTCGTCTCCAAAACAGCTGGATTTGTCATCATCCTGCGCATCCTGCTATCCATCTTCGGGTATGTACCGGTTGCACAGGAGGACGGCCAGCCAATTCCGCTGCTGTTCGCGATGCAGGATTACATTGCATTCCTTGCGGGAGCAACGATGATCATTGGTAACGTCGTCGCCTTAAGGCAGCGCAACATCAAGCGCATGTTCGCGTACTCAAGCATCGCCCATGCCGGTTACATCCTTGTCGCGCTGACAGCGATGTCGTTCGTGACCTTCGATGCCATCTGGTTCTACCTGCTGGCATACGTTTTGATGAACCTAGGTGCGTTCGCCGTAATCCAGGTCATCACAGCAAAAACCCGTTCAGAGGATATCAGCCATTTTGCCGGACTTTACCGCCGCTCGCCATTACTAGCAGTCGGAATGGGAATCTTCATCCTGTCACTCGCAGGAATCCCTGGTACAGCAGGCTTCATCGGAAAGCTGAACATCTTCATGGGAGCCTTGATGGTCGACGAGGCACATTACGTGCTCGTTTCGATCATGATTGCGACTACAGTCGTATCCTATTTCTACTACTTCGGAGTCATGACACAAATGTTCTTCCGCCCGGCAGCTAATGATGAAAAAATCAAGCTACCAGCAGGAACAATCGTGGTCATCCTGGTAGCAGTAATCGGAACAATCCTGTTCGGAGTCATGCCAAACCTGGCCATCGACTTCATGCAAAATAACTTCAACCAGTTCGTTGACTTTATGAAATAACCAGAATGAATTTTGGGGAAAATCCATTCATGGAAACAAAGGGGTAAATTCAGCTGGCCTGCGATTTTTGCGGGCCGGTTTTTTATTTGAAACTTTTTCATAAGTAATACGTCTATAAATAAGGGAAAGTATCGCCTTTATGGTAAAATAGCATGTGAAGGGAGGAGAGTATATGCTAACAGGTTTTGGCGGCTTTGCGCTGACCAGCATTCTGACACATCTAGTTTTTATTGCTCTTTCATGGTGGGCTCTTCAGGCACTGCAGTTTGACAAACTGCTGCGAGCGAATCATGTTCTTCAAGCCCGCGTACTATATATCCTGCTTTCCATTGCACTCGGATCTACAGTCAGTAATTTCTTCCTTGATTACCTCCAATGGTCGCAGCAGCTTCCTATGATTTTTCAGTAGCTGTTAAGTCATACCCAAATTGGTAAAAAATTAGGTCTTCATACATGTTTTCAAAACGAACAATATCAAGTATTATTCTCTTTGTGTTTGTTTTTTTGAACAAACATGTTTGTTTTTTCACAATCTATGAACACCCGGGCAAGTTGGTACATAGAATGATGTCAAAAAGTGACGAGAATTCCCAAGTATGTGATTCGCTCTCCTGGTAAGAATGGTAATAAGGGGAGAGTGAAGCAGATATGAAGAAGATTCCATTTATTTTATCAATTTTTGGCATTATTGGTTTTATTGTGTTCCAAGCTGGGAATAAGACGACTGTAGCTGACGCTGATCATGAAATAAAAACTCTGGCCTCGGTTTTGCAGGACGAAGATATTTTAATCACTGGTTGGTCTTTATATGCAAGGGAAACATTGGAACAACAAAATGTCGAAGCATTGGTGAAGGATTTGAAGGTCCAGCTTTCTGAGTGGACATGGTCAGGACACGATGGAGAACTGACAGCTGTCACGAACTCATCTGGGATTCAGGAAAAAATTAAAATTGTTTCTACCGACACAAAGGGACCTTTACATACGTATGTGATGTATGAGGTCAGAGGTCAGTACTGGAATAAAAATACAGAAACCTTTTTAAACGAAAATTTACCAGGCAGAATATTTGACATTTTTCGAGGAAACGCAACAACTTTCTCTTGTGTAATAGGCGAAATCAATGATAAGATAGAGTCGGCTTTACCTGTTTATAAAAGTAAATTGCTTAAGGCTTTCAACGCTCGTGAAGTTGAAGGGCTGGCAGAAGAATCATTCATTTCCTCTTCCGCCGTTTCGCCTTTGTTCGACAAAACACTGAGCAATGAACATGACATGAATATGCAGCTTGGATTACGGAAAACTGAACGATTGGGCGCAAAGACTACCGTCGTAGTTGGCACACCCATCATTACGATTGAATATTAATATAGAGAAATTGGACGCGGAGGGGAATACACTTGGAAAAAATCATCGTCCGCGGCGGACAAAGGCTAAGCGGTTCTGTAAAGGTTGAAGGAGCTAAGAATGCCGTCTTGCCTGTTATCGCTGCAACATTATTAGCAAGTGACGGAAAAAGCGTAATTCGTGATGTGCCAACTCTCTCCGATGTATATACCATCAACGAAGTATTACGTTCTTTAAACGCCGTAGTGGAGTTTGAAAATAACACGATTACAGTAGATGCATCCAGAGAGTTAAAAATTGAAGCACCTTTTGAGTATGTTCGAAAAATGCGTGCTTCTGTATTGGTTATGGGATCCCTGCTTGCCAGGAATGGCCGTGCTCGCGTAGCATTACCAGGCGGCTGTGCAATCGGTTCCCGTCCTATCGACCAGCACCTTAAAGGCTTTGAAGCAATGGGTGCTACAGTCAAGGTAGGCAACGGTTTTATCGAAGCCGAAGCAGTCAATGGTCTGCACGGAGCTAAAATATACCTTGATTTCCCTAGCGTTGGCGCTACGGAAAATATTATGATGGCTGCTGTCCTTGCAAAAGGTACAACAATCATTGAAAACGTCGCAAAAGAACCAGAAATCGTCGACCTTGCAAACTTCCTGAACAAAATGGGAGCAAAGGTAAAAGGCGCAGGCACTGGCACGATCAAGATCGAAGGTGTTGAAGTACTGTTTGGTGCTGACCACAACATCATTCCTGACCGAATCGAAGCAGGAACATTCATGGTTGCGTCTGCCATTACTGGCGGAAACGTGCTTGTAAGGGGCGCAGTTCCTGAGCATCTTTCTTCATTAGTAGCAAAGATGGAAGAAATGGGCGTTACTATCACCGAGGAAGAAGATGGTCTTCGTGTCATCGGGCCTGAAAAACTGAAAGCAGTCGACATCAAAACGATGCCGCACCCTGGATTCCCGACGGATATGCAGTCCCAGATGATGGCCTTGCTATTGCGCGCACAGGGAACAAGCATGATCACCGAAACTGTTTTCGAAAACCGCTTCATGCACGTGGAAGAATTCCGCCGCATGAACGCAAACATCAAAATTGATGGCCGCTCTGTCATCATGAATGGGCCATCTGACCTTCAAGGAGCAGAAGTGGCAGCAACTGACCTGCGTGCCGCAGCATCACTGATCCTGACTGGCCTTGTAGCAGATGGAGTTACACGCGTTACAGAACTGTATCACCTGGACCGCGGCTATGTTGACTTCCATCTTAAGCTTGCCGCACTTGGCGCAGATATCGAACGCGTAAGCGAAGTAGAAGAACAGCCAGTAACTGAAAAATTAGTCTCAGACATGAACGCATAAATAAACTGCTCATAAAACCGGAGAATTGTGCTTTAACGTATAGTTCTGCGGTTTTTTGATTTTTTGACTGGATTTTTTCAATGCTCTTTTTTCAAACCTTTGTTGCTATTGAATACCACATTGGATTGAACTACCTACGCTTCTTCACTAAATTTACGCTTTAATGAGGAAAGAGCTTGCAAACTTAGTACCGACCTACAATTTGCCTTTTATCACGTTAAAATCGGCTTTAGGATTTTAACACCCCTGTTTACGAAAATAAACTTCTTCAAAAAATATCTGTCCAATTTCGACCGACTTATTATGAACTTTTTAAAAGAAAATATGCAAATTGTGAGCTTTTTCAATTTCTGTCATAAAAGCTCGTCCGCCTCCATAAGAATGGAATGAGACGGTTAACAGCCGTGAAATTTCATAATGGAGGCTTTTTTATGTTAAAATTCAAACCAATCATCGTACTAGCTGCAATCCTTTTCGCGGTCACACTCTTGATCCCATCCTTGCTGGTCCTCCCTTTTATGGAAGATAAGGCAGGCGGAAAGCTTGGGGAAGAGCTGCAAAATGAAGCAAAGGAGGCTGCCGCTATGCCTACAGCAGATTCAGCAATCGAGGTGGCTGTCTACCGGACAGCGTTATCAAAAACCGAGAAGCTTCCACTTGATGACTACTTGATCGGCGTCGTAGCCGCTGAAATGCCAGCCGAGTTCGAGCTTGAGGCATTGAAGGCACAGGCGCTGTCAGCAAGGACTTATTATGTAAAACAAATGCTGAGCCCCAATAAAGTTGGCGTTCCCGAAGGTGCACAGCTGAATGATACCGAAATCCACCAGGTTTTTAAAAATAAAGAAGAGCTGAAAAAGCAGTGGGGTGCCGATTATAAATGGAAGATGAAGAAAATCGCCGAGGCTGTAAAAGCTACCGATGGCCAGGTACTGACTTATGATGGTTCGCCGATCGATGCCACCTTCTTTTCGACATCGAACGGGTTCACAGAGAATTCGGAGGAATACTGGTCAAATTCACTGCCGTATTTGCGCAGCGTAGAAAGTCCATGGGATCTGAAATCACCGAAGTTCCGCAGCCAGGAAGTGAAGACAGTGGCCGAGGTGGAATCCAAGCTGGGCGTAAAGCTCCCAAATTCCGCGGAGATTGGCAAAGTCATCTCCAGAACCACTGGAAACCGTGTTGCAAAAATTGATATCGGCGGCAAAGTCCTGACTGGAAAAGAAGTTCGTGATAAACTCGGCCTGCGCTCAAGCGACTTCAGCTGGGAACTCAAAGGCAACAACGTCATCATCACCACCGAAGGCTTCGGCCACGGCGTCGGCATGAGCCAATACGGAGCCAACGGCATGGCCACCGAGGGCAAGAACTATCAGGACATCGTCAAGCACTACTACAAAGGCGTTGAGATAAGTGAAGCGGATAGTATGCTGGCGAAGGTGACAGCGAGGAAATAAAAGATTAATGACCAGGCCAGGGCGAAGAGCAGCCCTGGCTTTTTAGCGCGGATTGATTTGGTGGTTTGACTTATTAATTCTTCGCGAGTTCAGGATGGCACTTTTCTATGTCGAGTTCAGGATGTTATTTTTTCGCTGAATCGAAGAAGGTTTCGATGTCTGGTGGCATGTGGTAGATGCGGCCTTTGTTAGTCCCCGTAAAAGGGAGATTTAAAGAGGATAAAATGTTAGTGATAGTTCTGGATGATATTCCGGGGCAAAACTCTCTGCACAACTGATTTTTAATAGTGGGACTAATAAGGAGAAAAAACTCTTTTATAGTTTTATAATGTGCTGTTTTGGATTTATGCTCACACACTGGACAACGCCAAATCCACTTTTCCCGTTGCATGCCATATGTAAAACAGGATGGACATTGAACACCCTTTTGGAGGTCGTCTGGAGTGAGGGAATATTGTTTCAGAATGTCAGGGTGGTGTGGGGAATGATTCTTTACAAGTGACTTGGATAACTTTCTTACTTCTTTATCAGTAAAAGTTGGATTTGAATTCCTATCATCAATTTCATGAACACGACTTAATAATACGTCCCCTTTTACAATCAAGTTATTCAGGGAGCGGTCACTTACCTTGATAATAGTAGATGAATTGCTGATCACAACAAGATGGTATATGGGTGGGACACTGAATTTGTGGTTCTGCAGCCACCTTTTCAAGTGCCAGGCTTGCATTCGGACCTGGTTAATGGGATTATCGTATGATTTTTCTTGACCATCTTTGGTTTGAATCATTTGTTCGGAATGTTTGTCGAAGAAAAGGGTACCGGAATGGGCTTTGGTTTCAATTAGAAGGATATATCGAAGAGTTAAAATGAGGGTATCAATCTGGAAATGCCATTTTTCATCTTGCAGGCGTAAATCCCTGAATATATGGAAACCTTTTTCAGGCAGAAAACTTAAACGGTAATCAGTTTGCAACTCGCCTCTGTATCCTGCACGCCTGGCTTTGTAATCTTGTTCGATTAGTGAGATTTTAGGGTGATTTGGTATGATTCTTTCCATTAAAGCCTCATACATGAGAAGACGGAGGGGATATGTTCTATCTTTTTCAATCAAATTGGTCACTTCCTTACTGTTTTTTTAATAAATTCTTTGCTTGCACCGAAATTACCTGCTGAGATAACTGTTTTATTATGAAGTTTTTATGTCCGAATAACTATTAGAAATTAAATCTCCAGTTGCAGCGGATATATCTCCGGTTGCAGACATTTTATCTCCAGTTAATCGGATTTTATCTCCAGTTAAGCTCAATTTATCTCCAGTTGAGATTACGGCTGGACTAAACAAACAAAAGCCAGCCTCAATAACAAGGCCAGCCCCTTAAAAACCGTAATTATTAATAATCCCAAAATTACACCCGGTTAAAATCCCCGAACTCTCTCCTCAATCCCGCGCAAAACCTTCCCCAACCACACAAACTTGCCGCTGAAGTAGGCGTGATGAATGAAGTGTGATGCCGCTAAAACCCCGATTACGTCTTTTATAAAATCAATCACGGTGGCGGACCGCGCCGGGACGAAGCTTTGATGAATCTCGTCGAGCAGGCCGTACAAAATTGCCACGCCCATAAAGGCAAAGCTCATAACAGGGTTGAAGCGTCCGGTCGTCAGCGCGGCCAGGACGAGCAGCACATACAGGATGCCAAACTCAACGAGGTGGAGTGATTCTTTTAAAAAGCGGTCAACGCCACGGTCCGGCAGTTCGATGACCGCGGTATCGGGCAGGCTGGACATGATCCAGATCGCCGCCATATAGGCAAAAGGAAGAATGCGCAGAATCCATACTAATAATTTTTTCATGATAATACCTCTCTTTATGGTAATAACCCGAACGAACGGAGTGGGAAGCGGGTATCAGCCGACACTTAGCAGCTAAAAATCCGCCCAAAAAACTTTTTTGCATAAAATCATAACCTTTGTCGAAAAATAAGCAGTAAAAAATTTTTCAACTCTATGTATATATTTTTTCGCTTCTGTTCAAACTGATTGCTGAGGTGATGAAAATGAGAGAGGAAGAAAAAAGATCTTCTCAAGACAAAAGCAAGAACAGCTTTTTCAAGAAGCGGTGGGTGTATCCAACAGTTTATATTGCTAGTGCCGCAATCATTCTAACTGGTGTCCTTTGGTATCAAAACAGCGCGAGCGATCAACTGGATCAGTCGGAATACAAATCGACTGACATGCCTGGCAAAAAGATGAATGACCAGCCTGCAGTTGAAGTAAACCGCGCGATGGAGAACTTCGTAATGCCAGTGGTGAGTGAAGACGATGCTGTCATCCAAATGGGATTCTATGATAATGACGGCGATTCGGCAGAGCAAGAAGCAGCTCTAGTGTTCTATGATAATACTTACCATCCGAACACTGGACTGGACATTGCAGCAAAAGACGGCAAGGAATTTGATGTAATCGCGTCACTTAGCGGTACTGTCAAGAATGTCATGGAAGATGCTGTACTTGGAAATGTCATTGAAATCGAGCACGACAAAGGTATTGTAACACAATATCAGTCAGTAAAAGACTATCAAGTTAAGGTTGGCGACGAGGTTGAGCAAGGACAAGTCATTGCGAAGTCCGGCACAAGCCTGATCAATGAGAAGGCTGGCAACCACGTACACTTTGAAATCCGCAAGGACAATGTTCCTGTCAATCCGCACGAGTACTTCAACAAGCCGATGAGCGCATTGCAGGATGCCAATGTGACAGAAGAGAAGGCTTCATCTGATGCAGATGCAGGAAAGTCTGAAGATGCTGTCGAGGAAGATGCTGAAGGAACCACTCCATCTAAAAAAGATGTAGAGGGTACGACTCCAGCAGAAGAGAAGCCTGCTGAAGATGGCTCTGATAAAAAAGACGCTGGACAAGATGAAGATAAGGATGCAGGCGAAGACCAAGATTCTTCAACTGACTCTGATACTTCGAGCAACTCATAATAAAATTAAAAATTTTGGAACCCGCCTGGTTTTAAAGGCGGGTTTTTTTATTGGAATAATATGAAATGCATCACACTTATCGAAAAGGGTTGAGTATGGTAAAATCAGACAGGAGGAGGGGTACATATGAAACGAGTATTGTTCATAATCATGTCGGTGCTAATAGCCGCAATCATTTCAGGCTGCAGCAAGGAACCGACTCCCGAAGAACGGTTTTCCGAGTATGTGAAGCTTTGGAATGACCAGAAGTTTGATGAGATGTATGGATTTTTATCAGCGGAAGCGAAGAATTCGATTTCAAAAGAGGATTTCGTCTCCCGGTATAATAAAATTTATCAGGATTTGGAGATAGACAAGCTGAAGGTCAGCTACAAAAAGCCTGAGGAAGAAAAGGAACACGAAGAGAACGCAGAGCTTCCTTTTTCGGCAAAAATGGAGAGTGCTGCTGGTCCGATTGGATTCGATCATGATGCCACTCTTGTAAAAGAAAAACGCGATGATGATACAAACTGGTATGTGGAATGGAATACGACCTATATTTTTCCTGAGCTTGGATCAGGCGATAAAATCAGCTTCAAGAATGTCCAGGCAGAACGGGGCAGCATCCTCGATCGCGGCGGAAACGGTCTTGCAATCAACGGTACTGCTGTGCAGGTTGGAGTAGTCCCAGGCGAACTGGGAGAGCAGAAAGATCAGACGATTGCGAAGGTGGCGGAACTGCTCGATATGTCCGAGGAGCAGATTAACAAGGCGATGAGCGCCGGCTGGGTAAAAGATGACCTGCTTGTTCCAGTAAAGAAAATTTCAAAGGAAGACAAAGGTCTGCATGAAAAACTGTTTGCGATGAATGGCGTGAAGAGCCAGGAGGTTGGGGCACGTGAATATCCATACGGAGCAGCATTGTCCCACTTAATCGGCTACGTCGGCCCAATCACAGCCGATGACCTCGAAAAGCTGGAGGGAAAAGGATACACCTCGACTGATCTCATTGGCCGCCGCGGACTTGAGCAGGTTCTTGAGGAGCAATTAAAAGGAACAAATGGTGTCCGGATTTCGATTGTGAAGAAAGACGGCACGGTCAAGACACTCGCAGAAAAGCCAGTGGAAAACGGGAAGGACGTCAAGCTGACCATCGATGTAGTCGCACAGCAGCAATTGTATGATCAGCTAAAAGGAAAAGCGGGTATGGCATCAGCCATCAATCCGGCAACAGGCGAAACGCTGGCCCTCGTGAGCGCGCCAGGCTTTGACCCGAATGAAATGACGCTCGGAATCTCGCAAAACAAACGGAAAATGCTAGAGGAAGACCCGCTCAAGCCCTTCCTGAACCGATTCAAACTGACCTATGTGCCAGGGTCTGTGATGAAGCCGATCACCACGGCAATCGGCCTTGAGAGCGGCAAGCTCCAGACGGATACTGCATTTGAAATCAACGAGAAACAATGGCAAAAAGACGCATCCTGGGGCAAGTACAAGGTGACAAGATATTCCGATATAAAAGGCAGCATCAATCTGGAAAAAGCGCTGGTTTATTCGGATAATATTTATTTCGCTCAGGCTGCGCTTGGAATGGGGCAGGAAACTTTTACAGAAGGCCTGAAAAAATTCGGCTTTGAAGACCAGCCGGAATATTTATACCCGATCGAGCCATCGCAAATCGGCAAGATTGACAGTGAAATCCGCCTGGCGGACTCTGCCTACGGACAGGGGCAGGTGGAAATGAATATCCTCCATCTTGCGACCACTTATTCGCCATTCGTGAACAAGGGCAACATGATAAAGCCGATTCTGAATATGGAGGATGAGCAGGGGCAGGTGTGGAAGGAAGGCCTGGTCAGCGCGGAAAATGCCGCTGTGATAAACAGCATGCTGACAAAGGTCATCACCGATCCAAAAGGAACCGCACATAACGGCTTGATAGCCAATTATCCGCTCGCAGGTAAAACAGGCACAGCGGAAATCAAAGAGAAGCAGGGTGAAAAGGGCAAAGAACTTGGATGGTTCGTCGCCTACAACCCGAATGCAGCCGACATGATTGTCGCAATGATGATCGAGGACTCTGGATCCAAGGATGTTGTTTCTCGGGTGAAGTCGTTTTATGAGTTAAAGTTGGATAGTGGACAATAGGAAGTCTGGCCGATACTGGCCGGGCTTTTTTATTTATAGCAAATCAATTAGCCTGTTCCATTGTTGGTCGAAATTTAGTCCCTAGTATATTTTTATTTAGAATTTTCAATTATCTTGGTATAATATTTCGTAAGACGAAAAAATATTGGGGGAATTCAAATGTCTTTGCATACATATCCATATCCGTCCCAGCGAATGGCGGCGGTGGCGCGCAATGGGATGGTCGCTACATCACAGCCCCTTGCTGCGCAGGCTGGGCTGGATATTTTAAAAAAGGGCGGCAACGCGATTGATGCGGCGATTGCAACAGCAGCATGCCTGACGGTCGTTGAACCAACTTCAAACGGGATTGGCGGCGACGCGTTCGCGCTCGTCTGGGTAAAAGACAAGCTTTATGGCCTGAATGCGAGCGGTCCTGCACCGCAATCGATTTCGATTGAAAAAGTAAAAGAGCTTGGCCATGAAAAAATGCCTTCGCATGGCTGGATTCCGGTCACGATTCCGGGGGCGCCATCTGCCTGGGCGGAGTTGTCAAAGAGGTTCGGGCGTCTACCGCTAACCGAAGTTTTGCAGCCGGCAATCGAATATGCTCGCAATGGCTATCCGCTGACTCCGATTCTCGCAAAATATTGGAAGGGTGCTTATAACGCCTACAAGAGCCGCTTTCAGGGCGAGGAATACGATGAGTGGTTCCGTATCTTCGCTCCTGAAGGCAGAGTGCCTGACGCCGGTGAGATGTGGAAATCGGAAGACCATGCGAATACACTCCAGGAAATCGCCGAAACGAATGGTGAAAGCTTTTACCGCGGCGCACTTGCTGAAAAAATTGCCGCTGCCTCTAAGAAAGCTGGCGCATTCTTAAGTAAGACTGATCTTGAAAACTATCATCCGGAATGGGTTGAGCCCATCTCAGTATCCTACCGCGGGCACGAGGTCTGGGAAATCCCGCCGAACGGGCAGGGAATCGTAGCTTTGATGGCATTGAATATTTTAAAAGGATACGAGTTTACTCATCGTGATGATGTCCGTGGAGTCCACCTGCAGCTGGAAGCGATGAAGCAGGCGTTCACGGATGGAAAGGAGTATGTCACCGACCCTAAGACGATGCAGGCGAAGGTAGCGGACCTGTTATCAGAGCAGTATGGTGAGGAAGCGCGAGCTAAAATTTCCGATGAAGCAAGAATGCCTGAACCGGGTTCACTTCCAAAAGGAGGAACGGTCTATCTTTCTACAGCGGATGGCGAATGCAACATGGTTTCATTCATCCAGAGCAACTATATGGGCTTCGGCTCTGGTGTGGTCGTTCCGGGAACAGGCATCGGACTGCAAAACCGCGGACATGATTTCTCGCTTGACCCCACTCATGCGAACGCGCTTGCTCCTGGCAAAAAGACATACCATACAATAATTCCGGGATTCATCACGAAGGATGGCCAGGCTGTCGGCCCGTTCGGCGTAATGGGCGGCTATATGCAGCCACAGGGTCATGTCCAGGTTGCGATGAATATGATTGATTTCGGAATGAATCCGCAGGCTGCGCTGGATGCACCTCGCTGGCAATGGACCAGCGGAAAGCAGATTGAATTAGAGCATCATTTCCCAAACCATATCGTCAAAGAACTAGCTAGACGAGGGCATCAGATGAAGGTGGCGTACGATGGAGGAGGTTTCGGCCGAGGCCAGGTTATTATCCGTGATCCAAAGACGGGCGTCCTGACCGGGGGAACCGAAATGAGAACTGACGGTGCCATTGCCTGCTGGTAATATTATAGTCTAATGAAGGAACACTCCATCACGAGTGTTCCTTTTTACTATTCTGTAAAATCATTACAGACAGGCCATTTCTCTGGAAGTAAGCAGAAAAAATTTTTTCGACAAACTCCTTAGCCTGTAATCCCTATAAACCCTTATTGTTACTGACGAATTTACCACGGTATGAAATATATCGACATAGTAAGCGGTTACATTTTTTAAACATAATGATTGACCAGCCTGGACATTATATGGATAATTAAATTAAATTTTCTAAAGATTTAGTTAAATGGCATATTTTAGAGTTGGAGGGATCTACTTGATTATTTTAATCGGCCTGCTGGTGATTACCGGCATCAGTCTATTCCTGGGTTTACGGAAAAACAAGGTGATTTTTCTGGCAATCCCATTCCTGAGCATCTTTCTCTACTTCCTCATCCAGATCATCATGGTCCCGGCCCCATTTTTCGAAACGTTGAAATTCATCTTCAGTCTGAGCTGAATTTTTTTCCCGTAAACATATCGGTATCAACCTTGCCTGGCGCAGGGTTCATATAATTAAAATTTGAAAAAGGAGTGGGGAAGCTTTTAGAATGATAGGCTGTGACCGTCCATCATGAAGGAATATAAAAAGGGGATTAGCAAAACCAAAGGGGTGTAAATGTGAAGAAAATTGATAAGTCAGTTGCTGACGCGTATTTCCGTGAAAAAACCCGTAACATGATCGTTTATTTCGTCATCTGGTTTCTCGTTTCGTTCGGTGCAGTGTTGATTGCCGAGCCTCTGAGCGAGATTTCAATCGGCGGCTTCCCGTTCCACTACTTCATGGGAGCCCAGGGTGCGGTTGTGACGTTCATCATCCTGCTGTTTGTCAACGCCAAGCTTAGCGACAGCATCGACAAGAAGTATGGAATTGACGAAGAGAAGAATGTAAAGCTGAGCGAAGGAAAGAGCCTGGACCATTAAGTCTTTGGAAATGACAAAAAGAGCGTTTGAATAAGGGGGAGAACTTTGGATACACAATTCTTGGTCTCATTATCTATTATTTTAGCTACATTCGGTTTGTATATCGGGATTGCGGTCTACAATACAGCTAAACAAACGTCAGACTTCTATGTTGCCAGCCGCGGAGTACCGCCAATTTTCAACGGCATGGCAATCGGAGCTGACTGGATGAGTGCCGCTTCCTTTATCGGGATGGCCGGTACGATCATGCTGCTCGGCTATGACGGCCTGGCGTATATCATGGGCTGGACGGGCGGATATTTGCTTCTGACCTTCCTGCTTGCACCGCAGCTCAGGAAGTATGGGCGATACACGGTTCCTGAATTCATCGGTGACCGCTTCAACAGCCATACAGCACGCGTTATTGCGGCCATTTCAACAATCATCATCAGCTTCACGTATTCAATCGGCCAGCTTTCCGGTTCCGGCGTGGTGATCGGGCGCCTTTTCGAAATCGATGCAAAGGTTGGCACGATGATCGGGGTTGTCCTGATTGCATTCTATGCTGCTTTCGGAGGTATGAAAGGAATTACCTGGACACAAGTTGCTCAGTATATCATTTTGATCATTGCCTACCTGATTCCGGTTATCTTCATGTCCCTGCAAATCACGAGCAGCCCGCTGCCATGGCTTTCTTACGGCGAACTGGTCGGGAAAATGGGTGAACTCGACCGTGAGCTTGGCATTTCCGAATATTTTGCACCATTCACGAACGGCACAAAATGGCAGTTCCTTGCCCTTATGTTCACATTGATGGCCGGTACGGCGGGACTTCCGCACGTAATCGTCCGTTTCTATACGGTTTCTACGATGAAGGCTGCTCGCTGGTCAGGCGCCTGGGCACTTCTTTTCATCGGCTTGCTTTACCTGTCTGCACCTGCGTATGCGGCATTTTCACGTTTCATCCTGATGACAAAAGTAGCCGGCAGCAAAATCAGCGAGCTTCCTGCATGGACGAAAACCTGGGTCGATACTGGCAAGCTTCAGGTTGCCGACGGAAACGGCGATGGAGTCCTGCAATGGAGTGAATTGATCATCTCCAACGATATCGTCGTAATGGCGACGCCTGAAATCGCCAACCTTGGCGTATTCGTCATCGGCCTTGTAGCGGCAGGCGCTATGGCTGCAGCCCTTTCTACAGCAGGAGGCTTGATGATCGCCATTTCCTCAGCGTTTGCGCACGATATCTATTACCGAGTCATGAAGCCAAATGCTACTGAAAAAACGCGTCTGAACGTAGCGCGTATCTCGATCGTTGTAGCGACTTTATTTGCAGGCCTGATTGCCCTTAACCCTCCTGGGGCGATTACGCAGATCGTGGCCTGGGCGTTTGCGCTTGCCAGCGGTACATTCTTCCCGGCACTAATCCTTGGTGTCTGGTGGAAGCGTTCCAATGCACAGGGTGTCATCGCCGGCATGGTCGTCGGTCTGGCCGTGACATTGGGATATATTTTCGCCGCAAAGTACGGCGGCTATACGATTCTTGGCATTATCGACACCGGTGCAGGAGTATTCGGCGCTACAGCTGCGATTTTAGCAAACGTGATCGTATCGCTTGCCACTCCGGCTCCATCGCAAAAAATTCAGGAAGAAGTCCTCGACCTTCGTTATCCTGAACAGATGTCTTACAAGAATGGCGAAGTCTGGATGAATGATGATGGAACAAAAGCTCTATAAAGAAATCTGGAAGGCCGTGCAGTTCCATCCCCTGTTTCAGGGGTTGGATGAACGCACGGCCCTTTCCCTTGTCGAGGAATGTGGAGCATTTTCTTTTGGGAAAAGGGAAATGATGCTCCAGGCGGACACACCACGCCAGGGGCTTTTGTTGATTTTACAAGGAATCGCCGAGGTATTCGTAAAAAATGCCGCCGGGCAGGAAGAAATATTGGAGGTCATCCAAAAAGGGGAAATCGTCGGTTTTTCAAGCCTCGCGGAATTCCTCGGATTTACGATGGCCGATAAATCACAAACCAATGTTGAGGTCAGGGCAGTTGATGATGTCCGGGCCCTGCTGATTCCTTTTTCCGTTCTGGCAAAGAGATGGGATGACCAGGATGTCCATGACTATCTGCTGACCCAGGTGTCAATCCGGCTAAAAGATGTGTATGGATCGCTTGCAGAGCAGGTGAAGATGGCCAGGGGAATCGGCGAAGGCGAGACGATTCTAGCAAGGGTGCAGGACATGATGTCGGAGAGCATCGTCTCCGTTTCCCCGGAAACAAGCATAAAGGACACTGCCCTGAAAATGTCCGAGCATAAAACAAGCTCCGTGCTGGTACTGGAACAACAAGAACTGAAAGGAATCATCACCGAGCGGGACATCGTCGGCCGGGTGGTGGCAGAGGGTCTGTCATTTGATGAACCATCCAGACTCGTCATGACTGAGGACCCGGTGACGATCTCAAGGTTCTCTTATTATTATGATGCATTTTCAGAAATGCTTTTGAATGGCATCAAGCATTTGCCGGTCGTTGACGATGGCCAGGTGTCTGGGATTGTTACATTAACCGACTTGCTTAGAAAAAAGAATGACAGTGTGATGAGGACAATCAAGAAAATCGAGGGGGAAAATGAAGCGAGCCTGCCTGAGGTTAAAGCCGCAATCTATGAAATTACCGATACATTGATGCGGGACTCTGTTCCTTCACTAGCGCTGCTAGATATCGTGACAAAACTGTATGATAGATTGATCGGCAGGGCAGTGGAGCTATCTGTTGAGGCAGTTGGGGAGCCGCCTGTACCGTTTGCGTTCTACTTGATGGGATCTGCGGGCCGCGGTGAGCAGTTCATGCTGACAGACCAGGATCATTTTCTTGTATATGCCGATACGAAGGAACATGGCTATTTTGAAAAATTAGGCGGGGAAATCACCGCCAAGCTCGAGACCGCAGGCTTTGCCCGCTGCAAAGGTCTGATGATGTCGAGTGAAGAACAGTGGAGAGGGACGGTGCTGCAATGGCAGGAGCGTGTCCGAAAGTGGATGCTGCAATCGACGAATGAGAATATCCTGCTGGCCCAGAATTTTTTCTCTTATCGATTTGCGGTTGGAAGCGAACAACTGAACAAGGAATTCGAAGCAAAAATCGGCGAACTGCTCGACCGCTCTAAAATATTCCTGTATCGCATGGTCCAGGCAGAAAAGGAGCAGGAAATCCCGACTCTGGATGAACCAATACGCGCCCTGTTCAGACTCGGCCGGAAAAGCATCGACATGAAAAAAGAAGTCTTGTTCCCATTCCATCACAGCCTGCAGATTCTTTCGCTGTATTATGGCGGCATCCCGGGAATGCCCCTCGAGAAAATCGGAGCATTAAAGGAGAAAGGCGTTTTTACGGAAGGATTCACACAAGACCTGAGAGAAGCCATCAGCCATGTACTTGACCTCTATATCAGGCAAAGATGGACAAATAGCGAAAGCAGCACCATTCTATCATTCACCACCATGTCCACCAGACAAAAAGACGAACTCATCCTGAGCCTGCGCACACTCCGCGAACTACAAGGTATGGTATATGCTAGATTCTCAGTCTGAGAAATCGACAAGTTTGGTGACAGGCACCATGAAAATCACACGAACGTAAACCTGATCGTTACTGGATTCGTCAAAATTGGGCGGTGCCAGGCACCGAAGTGGAAAGGAGGCTGGCATGTTTTTTCAAAAAAGGAGTATTTCCTGCCCGCTTTTGTATGAAAAAATACCTTTATCGACTGGAATCGATGATCTTTCTTTTATTGTTTTCGACACGGAGACGACTGGTTTTCAGGTGGCGACTTCTGACCGGCTCATTGAAATAGGTGGAGTTCCGGTAAAAGGCCTGAAGGTGATGGAAAATGACCGTTTTCAGACATATGTGAACCCTGAGCGACAAATTTCTCGGGAAATAATTGAGCTGACGTCGATAACAAATGAAAAGGTAGCTGGCGCGCCAAAGGCATCTGAAGCGATCGCCGACTTCTTTGATTATGTACAATCACACGAAGCGGTATGCCTTGTCGGCCACTATGTCGGCTTCGATCACCTCGTGCTGAAAAGCGAGTTAAAACGGGAAAAGCTGGGTCTGAAAAAGCTGTTCACCATCGATACGCTCGACCTGATTGGCTTTATTGCCCCATCCTACGATATGCGCGATTTGGAACGATACGCAATGGCTTTCGGGACAAGGATTTATGACCGCCATAGCGCAATCGGCGACGCGCTGACAACAGCTTATCTGTTCACCGAGCTGCTGCAGCAGTTCAAGGGCAGGGGAAATTCCACCTGGGGTGAGCTGATCAAAGCGACCGATAGCCAGA
The DNA here is from genome assembly GCF_023714225.1 of Mesobacillus sp. MER 48. Lineage (NCBI taxonomy): Bacteria > Bacillati > Bacillota > Bacilli > Caryophanales > Bacillaceae > Mesobacillus > Mesobacillus sp. MER 48. The sequence goes on along the minus strand of NZ_JAMAUR010000003.1, from coordinate 490,286 downwards.
TGCGGTCGATGCAGTTTTGATTGTTTCATTAATATGGAATAATGTGTAAAATGAAAACAGTGGATTATTGCTTTCGCCTGCTAAGTTTGTTTCAACTTATTAGGTAAATGAGGGAAATGCATGGATGTAGTCCAGATTGTCTTTTTAATTTTGTTATGGGGAATACCACTCGTCCGGTTTATAAAGATTTATAGAAAACTGGATAAAGAGGAACAATCAGAAATAAAAGCAGCCTTGAAAAGTCCCTTATATTATCTTGATGATGGATTTAGGCATATCGGTATGCTTTTGATGTTTACGGGGATGATTACATGGATTTCTATAATCCAGCATATCGGTATCTCCTTGATTTGCATTAGCTGGTTTTATGGCGGCCTAGAACTCATAGATGTGAGCTATAAAAAAGGTTTTGGAATGATGTCATTTTCTGTGATAGCAGCAGGGGCTTATTATTTGCTATGGATATAGTAAGAGTGCGATTTCAGCAAGAGGAAGGGTGTAATATGTTAAAAATACAAAATATCATACCTAATCTTTCTGTTATTATGGTCTTACTTATTGTTTACTTATCTACTATTCCTGGATATATAAAAGTAGTCCTTGCGATCTTTGGATTAACATTCATAATACCGGCAGCGAGAGAGGTTATGTTCGAAAATAAACTGAGAAAGATAAAAGTGGCTCTTTATACTTCACTTGCTTTTTCGATCGGATTGCTGCTTTTTTCTGCCATGCAGAGTATAGCACATTTAGGCCACGAAATTTTTGTTGGCTTCATGCTTGTCTTTTTCTTTAGCGGTATCGGGATTTTCTGTTATGGAATTCCCTCCTCTATCATCGCAGAGCTTGTTTCTCGACGGTTCAAGAAGTTTCGTGCTCTGGTATCTGGTTCAATACACATCGGATTTGGACTTCTTACTGCGATTTTTGGACTGTCAGACTACATGGAACCAGGTGTTTTCATGTTGCCAACATTATGTTCGGCCATTTTCTTTTTAATTGATGAATATACAAGAAGACAAGTAAAAAATGCTTAGAGATCCCTCTAAGCATTTTGTGTATTATTGAATATTGATCAATGCCCCGTTTTTAAAAGTAACAATGACTTGTTGTCCGGCCAGCTCTTGATATTTCCGGGCTGTACCGTATGAAACCTTCAAAGGTATCGCCTTCCCATCTGTTTCGAACTCGACGGTGAAATTATCGGCTGCTCCGTTGACGGTTGATTCCATAACTTCAATGTTACCTGGGATGAGCAGGTGTTGGCCAATCAACACCATATCTTTCTTCAACCCATTTGCTTCTTTTAATTCTTTTAGGCTAACTCCAAAACGCTTGGATATATTAAATAACGTGTCTCCAGCATTCACTTCATAAAATTCTTCGTGTATATCATAACCATGAGTCGGTACGGATAAGGCCTGTCCAACATAGATGGAATCAGTGACCAATTTGTTTTCCTTTTTCAAGTCGGTAATGGCCACTCCATATTTCTTTGCCAGGGAAAACAATGTGTCCCCTTTTTTAACAATATAGGTTCCTGCTTCTGCCTCTACTGGCACCTCAAGTTTCTGGCCGGTCCTAATGAAATCTGAACGGAGTGAATTAACCTCTTTCAGCATTTCAACTGAGGTATCATATTGCTTTGCCAGGCTGTAGAGGGTGTCTCCTTTTTTCACAGTATAAAAGGATCCGACCGCATCTGTTTTCTTTTGGCCGACCCCGATCAGCAATCCTGCCGCAACCGATCCGGCTACCGCTGCACCAATTAATTTTCGATTCCTTTTTAAGGTTTTTCTGCGTTTTTCTTCTCTGATTCTCTGTTTTCTAGTCTGTCTGTAGGTAATCAAGTCTGCTTCTCCCCCAATGAAAAATAAACTCCTTTACAAAAATTCGTGCGGGAATAAGTTTTTATGTACTAAAAATGGGTATATAGGAAAGTTTTTCTGTAAAAAATAGTTGAATTTTTCAAAAAACTTAACTAAACCTTGTCCCTATTGCTTTTTTCGTGCATATATCCTCAACCAAGCTAATAAAATGTTACAAACCTGACAAAGAGAGTGTTTGAGGTGAGGAATCGTTTGAACAATATGAGGATTCAGCCGGGGACATGATTAATCTTAGTAATATCCAGAAGGACCATCCTTCTGCCGCAATGGGAGAGCATTCGCGGAATACAGTATTGGCCGATAAAAGCGAGTCTCATTTCACGCTTCTCACATCCAATTTAGGGAGGGCGAGTGGTGTGCACGATTACATCAAAGAGAGAACAATCAAGATTGGAAAGTATATCGTGGAGACGAGAAAAACAGTTCGCGTCATAGCGAAGGAGTTTGGCGTATCCAAAAGTACAGTCCATAAAGACCTGACAGAAAGATTGCCTGAGATCAACCCTGACCTTGCCAACGAAGTAAAAGAGATCCTTGATTATCATAAATCCATCCGCCATCTAAGAGGCGGGGAAGCCACCAAAATGAAGTACCGTAAAGAGGAAAGGGAAGAAGAACCTGTGAAGTGAAAAAATCCGAATGAAGCAGATGGGAGGGACCGTAATTCAGCTTTATAATCACTGCCGACATATCAAAAAAAAATGCCCAGCTTAGATCCAGAAAAGCCGGGCATCGCCACAAAAGGCGTGTATGATTCTGCTTTGATACATAGCGGAGGCTGCCGCCTTTTTATTATGGGGGGAAAAGGGACAGGCAGCCGAATCCATCCACCCGTGCCCCCTGTTCGTCTATTGTAAGCCGGTATTCTTCAGTCTTGCTTCCCGTTCGGCAGCTGCGCGTTCTGCTGCTGCCTTTTCCGCTGCTTCCCGAGCCTCTTCTTCCCTTCTGATTTCATTCGCTGCTGCGACGATATTCGGTCCAATAGAAAAAAGAAGCGTCTGCAGTTCTGAAATTTCCCTGCTTATGCTATTGATGGCGTTATTGATATACACCATTTCCTGCGCCTGCCAGCCGCTGTTAAGACTCCCCTTGAAGTCCTGCAGCCTGCTTTTAACCTCATTCAATTCCTGGGCGTATTCACTGATTCTATTTGCCTGTGCATACGCCTGGCTGACATTGATTTTCATCTGGATCACCTGCTCATATTTTTAGATTCTTTGATTATAGTATGTTTTTGAAAAAAATCCCAATGTTTTATAAAAATAAAATGGATTATTTTAGTTAAATTAGGGTTTATGTTACATTTTTTCAGGGTAAAAAGAACTAGTTTTATGATTTTGGAGAGCAAGTTGGCACCTTTAACATCCTTTGATACTTACATATAGTAAGTAAATTTAGGACCAATATCCCTATTTTTCCAATTAAGGGGGTAATTAGTTGAATATAATTCCTAATATTGTAAGATATTTATATATTTAGAGATGAACCTTAAGTTTGATGTAAAATTACACTTTTTGAGCTAAAATGGTAAAAAATATGAAATTGCCACTATACATACTGTAGGAATATAAATATTGGGGCTGGGGAGGTTTTGAGGTGATTTTAACACTTTTTGACCGGAATCGGGTATTCGATCTCGTTTTACCTGAACGAGTCACTGGGAGATACATACTGAACACGGAAGACCCGGAGCAAAATCCGGTCGATATGCTGGCGGTGGAAGCGGAAGATGGCCAGTGGTACCTGAAGTCCAATAAGCATGCATTCATAAAGAACAACGCCAACGAAATACAATCAAAGGTCCTCATTGAACCATTCAAAACGTATAGTATTCACCGCAACGATGATCAATCCGCGTTAGTCTATGTCGAGCCGCAAACGGCAGACCGCAATGAATTCACAAAACATATCGCAACAAGCAATCTCATAAAAATCGGCCGTTCCCAGGACAGCCAGATTTGCTTCTCGAACAAACTAGTATCAGGTTCACACTGCGTCATCGAATACAGCAGCAAGGGCGAGGCTGTGATCAAGGACTTCAACAGTTCGAACGGTACATATGTCAATGGCGAAAGAATCAAGGAAAAGCAGCTGGCTGTTGGCGATGTCATTTTTATCATGGGCCTTAAGATCATTTTCAACGGCCGCCTGTTGTCGCTTAACAATCCACATAAATCTGTATTCCTTGACCGGAATGCGTTCAATTCCTTCATTGCCGAAAAGCCGGTAGTAGAGAAAGAAATCAACCTCGATGAAATACATATTGAAGAAGAAAATGATCAGCTTTTTTACCGTTCACCGCGTTTCAAGAGGGATATTGAGGAAACGACGATAAAAATCGATCCGCCGCCGCCGCAGCCGAATGTTGATGAAACACCGCTGATGCTCCTGTTGGGACCGTCCATCACGATGGGGATGGCATCCTTGTTCACCGGACTCCTGATGTTACAGAACGTCATGAGCAATGACGGGAATATCATACAGGCGTTGCCAATGCTTGTTATGTCGTTCAGCATGTTGATCGGTACCGTACTTTGGCCGATTTTAACAAAAAGATACGAAAAGAAGCGCCGGATCAAGCTTGAAGGCATCCGCCAGGAGAAATATTTGAAATACCTTGCAGACATGAAACAGGTCATCGCAGATGAGTGCAAGCACCAGAGCGAGATTCTGTTTGAAAACCATGTCACATTGGAAAACTGCCTGACAAGGATCAAGCGCCGCCAGCGGAATCTGTGGGAGCGCGGGATCGGGCAGAATGACTTTTTAAAAGTGCGTCTTGGAATCGGCGATTTGCCCCTCAACGCAGAGATCAAATATCCGGAAAAGCGCTTCATGCTTGAGGATGATAATCTTCAGGATGAATTGTATCAAATCGTGGAGCAGCCGCAGATTTTAAAGGATGTTCCGGTCACGGTCGACCTGACGGATGAACGGATCAGCGGCATCATCGGCAGAAGGGAAGAAGTGAAGAGCTTCGTTCAGGGGCTGATTTTCCAGCTGACAGCATTGCACAGTTATGACGAGCTGAAGTTGGTGTTCATCTATGATGACCATGAGCATGATACATGGAATTTCGTGAAGTGGCTGCCGCATGTCTGGGATGATGGCAAGACAATCCGCTTCGTCGCTACAGATGCGAATGAAATCAAGGAGCTTTCGGCTTACTTTGAAAAAGAAATTGCAGCGCGCCAGGCACTCGACGAGGAAGACCTAGCTGAAATCGAACAGCATTATATCGTGTTCTCAATGAGCAAGAGCCTCGCCTCAAAGGCTGAGATGATCAACCTCATATTAAAAGAAAAAAAGAATATCAGATTCAGCCTGGTCACCCTTTATGACGAGCTGAAAAACCTGCCGAAGGAATGCACAAATGTCATTGAGCTCGACAAGAGTTTTTCGAAAATCTATGACAAGGACGATATTTCTGGGAAATATGTAGGTTTCAACGCAGACAGCTACCTGGAGGGGAATGCTGAAGATCTGGCTGTAAAATTGGCCAATATCCAGCTGAATACCTCACAAAAGGCATATACCCTGCCTGATATGCTGACATTCCTGGAAATGTTTGGCGTCGGAAAAATTGAACATCTCAATGCGCTGACAAAATGGAAGGAAAACAATCCGGTCCATACGATTCAGACGCAAATCGGTGTTGATACGCAGGGCGATCCATTCATGATCGACCTGCATGAAAAATATCACGGACCGCACGGCCTGATTGCCGGGATGACCGGCTCCGGTAAAAGTGAATTCATCATGACGTTCATCTTATCGCTTGCGGTAAATTACCATCCTGATGAAGTTGCGTTTATCTTGATCGACTATAAGGGCGGCGGAATGGCTAACGCGTTCGAGGATCTGCCTCACCTGGCAGGTACAATCACCAACCTTGACGGAGCTGCAGTCAACAGGTCACTCATTTCAATCCAGAGTGAATTGAAACGCCGCCAGGCCATTTTTAGCGAAACGAGCCGGGTAGTTGATCAGAGCAATATCGATATCTATAAATATCAGAAACTATACCGAGAAGGCATGGTAACAGAGCCGCTGCAGCATTTGTTCATCATTTCCGATGAGTTTGCCGAGCTGAAGGCACAGCAGCCTGAATTCATGGAGCAGCTTGTCAGTGCGGCCCGTATCGGCCGGAGCCTTGGTGTCCACCTGATCCTTGCGACACAGAAGCCATCGGGTGTCGTCGATGACCAAATCTGGAGCAACAGTAAATTCCGCATCAGCTTGAAGGTGCAGGAAAAAGCGGACAGTATGGAGGTCATCAAGCGTCCTGACGCCGCGGAGCTGAAGCAGACTGGACGTTTTTACCTCCAGGTCGGCTTCAATGAATTGTTCGAGATGGGGCAGTCCGCGTGGGCAGGTGCACCATACTATCCGTCCGACAGAGTTGAAAAGCATAAGGATGACAGCGTCGTCGTCATCGATGACCTCGGCCGCGTCATCAAGAATGCGCGTATCGATAAGCGCAAGTCGGCGGTGAAGAACCCGCCGAAGCAAATTGATGAGATTACCGAATACCTGGCGAAAATGGCGCAGCAGGAGAACATCAAGGTCCGCCAGCTGTGGCTAGAGCCGATACCTGAACTGATTTACGTAGATAAGCTGAAAACGAAATATGGTGTCGTCCAGCAAGGCTTCCATCTGAATCCAATCATCGGCGAATACGATGATCCTGCTAACCAGAGACAGCTGGTCATGAGGATGCCGATCACTGAGGAAGGGAATGCCGTCATTTACGGAATTGCTGGCAGCGGCAAGACGACCTTCCTGACGACGATGCTTTACTCATTGATGGAAGAGCATACGCCGAACGAAGTGAATTTTTATCTGCTGGACTTCGGTTCCGAGACACTGGTCTGGTTCAAGGAAGCACCGCATGTCGGCGATGTCATGCTGTCGCATGAGAGTGAGAAGATCCACAACCTGTTCAAGATGCTGACAGGCGAGATCGAACGGAGGAAGAAGCTGCTTTCGAATTACGGCGGCGATTTTATTACCTACAACGAGATGTCAGGTGAGAGCCTGCCATCGATCATTGTGGCGATCCACAACTATGCAGCATTCTCAGAGATGTTCGAGGAGCTCGAGGAAGGGATTTCATTCCTGACGCGCGAGGGCCTGAAGTATGGCATTTACTTCATCGTCACCGCCATCAATACGGGAGCGATACGCTACAGGCTGCTTCAGAATTTCAAGCAGATGTATGTGCTCCAGCTGAATGACCAGAGTGAATACTCCGGTGTGCTTGGCAATACGGATGGAGTGTACCCATCCAAATCGAAGGGCCGCGGCATATTCAAGAACGATACGACATATGAATTTCAGACGGCCCATATCACAAGCGATATAGACAATATGTACACATTCATCACTGATTACTGCAAGGATTTGCGAGAAACCTGGACGCAGCCGGCCGCAATGCGCGTTCCGATCCTTCCGGAAAAAGTGGACCTGAACTATCTTCGTGATGAAGCAAAAAATATGACCAGCAACAAAGTGCCAGTCGGCATCGAGAAAAACTCGCTGAAGACAGCTCATTTCGATTTCCTTGGCAATTATATAAATGTCGTGACTGCTTCGCAAAACGACCAGTGCTCAAGCTTCATGCAGGGTGTCGCGGAAATGTTCAACGCTTCCGAAGGCAGGGAGCTGATCGTCATCGACCCTAATGAGCACTTCGCGGCGGGCCGCACGCAGGATTACAAATATATCGCTGAGCCTGCTGAACTCGAAGACACAATCGTCTATCTGTTCAACACGCTCGTCCACCGCAACAATACGACGAAGGACGCGATCGAAGCGGGCGAACAGCCGCCAGTATTCGGCAACATCACCTGTATCATCGACTCATTCACCGATGTGATGATGTATCTGTCGCCGGACGGCCAGGATAAACTCAAGGTCTTCCTTGAAAAAGGAAATGGCCTGAATGTAAACCTGATCATCTCCGACAGCGCCGATAAACTGAGCTCGGTTTCATTCGAAGCCTGGTTCAAGCAGCACATATCGCTAAGCGATTTCATCTGGGCAGGCAACGGCATCACCGACCAGTACATCATGAAGATCGGCAAGGTGACAAACGATATGTACCAGGAAATCCCGCCAGGCTTCGGTTATGTCGTGACAAAAGGAAAAGCAACACTAGTGAAGCTGCTAACTTCAGTTGAGAGCATGCAAGAGGAGGTAGCGTACCATGGATAAGGTGCTCGTAGAGGTCTTCATCCCTGCCTCGGAAAAATCATACGACGTCTTCCTGCCGCCAGAGAGCAAACTGCACGAAGTCGTCTTCCTGCTCGCCGGCACCATGACCGAACTGTCACAAGGATACTTCTCAGCAACAGCCGACACCATCCTCTGTGACCGCAAAACCGGCACCATCTTGAATATCAACCAGACCGTCGAGGAACATGGGTTGATGAACGGGGCGAAGTTGATGCTGATCTAGAGACATGGGGACGGTTCTTGTGTCACGGAAAGAGCGACGCAGGGGCGATGCACGTCTCACAGAATATGAACATATGACCTTGGGGGCGGTTTTCATAAACCGGACCGCTCATGTTTTTAAATACGGAAGGTGTGGAGAACTTGAAGAAATGGATCAAGCTGACTGCAGTGATTTTATTCATAGTAATGGGAGGTGCGGGGTGTATGAGTTCGGAGAGTAAGGTTATGGAGCATTTGGAAGAAAAATATGGTGAGAAGTTTGAGATTGAAAGTGTAAAAGAAGGCAGTGTTATTTTTCCGGAAATGTATGGAAAGGACAAAGTGATGGCTCATCCAGAAGGAAAGCCTGAGCTTGTTTTTCTTGCAGGTGAAAGCAGAAATGAAGATGGAGTATACTATGACACCTATATTTTATCCGTTTGGTCAAACCAGCTTGACCATCTTTATAAGGATAAGGTGAACCAGGCTTTCAATGAAGATGTCCAGTTCAAGACAATGCTGTTTGTGGAAGAAGAGAAATACACAGCAGAAAAGAAAGATTCATCTGTCACTGATTTTTTACAAACAGATGAAAATGGTGCTTTGCTTACGTTAAATATTGCAGTGAAGACCGACGGAGAACCGGAAGTAGAAAAATATTTGGAGCCGGTATATCAATTGCTTAACGAACTTAAGGAGTCTAATGCGAAATATTATGGTGTGACTGTCGGCTTTGTAGATCGTTCTGAAAATGTATCTGACTATATGAGGACATCTAATGTGAACAATATTGACTGGTCAAATCTGGATGCTAAGGTGTACGGAACTATTATGGTTGATGATTCAATGGATATTAACAGTCCTGAGCAGATCAAAGAATATTATCAACCGCAAGAGGGGTGATGATATGTCCCTTAATCAACTAACTGATGAAGAGAAAAATGTCTTATTAATGTTGTCCTACTATGATTTGCCTAATAATCAACCTCTTAACGGCAAAAGCATAGAGCGGATTTGGGATTATGCAAAAATGAGTGCTGATAAAAATGAGGATAGCTATAAACAGCTAGAGGCATTTTTTTCAAGTGGTAGTTTTAAAAGTTCAAATCTTCATAGCGTAAAATTATCAGGCTATCAGAACTTTAACCCGAATGAAGGAAACAATTCTAAAGGTGCATCCGACTCCGGTTTTGTAGGATATGCATTCGAAGATAAGAGCGGAAACGCGACTGCTGTTTTCCGAGGCAGTGAGGCGATGGGGGATATGGGTCACTTAAGGACTGATTGGACCTCCAACTTTGAAGCTTCAATGGGAGTGGAAATCAAGCAACAGAAAGAAGCAAATGAATTTTATCAAAAATATCTTGGAGAGGCATCGGGTGAAAGGCTGCTGCTTGGCCATTCCAAGGGCGGCAACCTGGCGGATTACGTCTTTATCAACAACCTTGATGATAACACCAAGGCATATGTAATAAATGCTGCCCCATTATATTGGTGGTCTCTATCCAAGAAGGAACAAGAGGCATTGATGGGAGATCGGCATGATTTCATCGTTTATGCTTATGATCCTGTCTCGCAACTTGGCAAAGTACCGTATGTCGATAAAACGATTGGTATTAAAGAGGATTATGATATTAAAAAACCATTCTATCCTCATTCATTAACGAGCAGTGCTGGATTTGATGAAAATGGCAATTTCAAAGTTTATGAGAATGGTCAATCGTTTGGCAGGTCTGTCCTAAACAATATGATTTTTGAAGACATCTTCCGTGAACTATCTAACTCCACTCCGATCAGGGTTTATAAGGCAGCTTACGTAGTCGCTAATGCCGCGGTAGCTGTCATGCATTACACGGCCAAAGCAATGACAGCAGCTGCCCATTTAATCCGTGAACAGACGGTGAAGCTTGTCGTGGGACTGGCAAAAGCAAAAAAAGAGTTCGAGGAAAAGGTAAATTCATTCTTTGCCGAGCTCATATCAAAGGCTGCAGTTAAAATCGGCAATTTTATAGACGGCCTGAACGGCAACAACTTCCCAATCGAACCCTATATAAAAGTAGACATCCCAAGGCTGTACTATTACGCCAACCGGCTCCGTTCGGTCCAAAGGCGGATCGCGCAGCTCAACGACATGATTGACAATCTATACTGGGAAGCGGGATTGTCCGGGCTGGATAATGTCCTTGCTGCCGATATCAGCACGTCTTTCGACTTCCGGATTCCGGATAGCATCAATTACCTTTACACCACGGCAGAACTTTTACAGAAGAATGAAAGATATCTTGCCGGAAAAGCCGGTTCGATCAGGGGGTAAACAATGGATGCGAAAGTGAAAAGCAAGATTAACAGGATTGCCAACGAAGCGAACGCGATCGCCAGGGAGCTTGATGATATTTCGAATGGGATCAGTCACGAATTTAAAGGGATCGGTTCGGTAAAAGCAGCCGCGGGTTTGCGCCGGTCTGCGGAAAAGTACCGTTATGTAAGCTACAAATTAAGAAGAATATAACTCTATCAGACTTGAAAGGAGGTGAAAAATGATGGCAAGATCAATCACTGTTGAACCAGCGAAGCTTGAAACGACTGCTAACAAGATCGACCAGCAGGCAGCTGACTACGAAAGAAACTACAAAGCTCTTTTCAACGAAGTCGAAGGCATGGCTGCAGCGTGGCAAGGTGCTGACAACCAGGCTTACACTTCACAGATCAAAGGCTTCATGGACGACTTCCAGAAGATGACTCAGTTGATGAGACAATACTCTGAGTTCCTGAAGATGAGCGCGAAGACATACCGCGACACTCAATCTGAAGTAATTAACCAGGCTAAGAGATTGAGCAACTAATCCATAACATAATGCAGGAGGTGAAATACATTGGCAGGAGATGGAATCAAAATCTCGCTCGGCGAGGTTAGCAAAACGGCGGGCCAGATCCGCACGCTGAACCAGCAACTATCCACTAGATTGGAAGAAATCAAGAAGGACATGAATGCACTTGCGTCATCATGGAACTCTGATGCATCCAACACAATCCGCGGCAACTTCAACTCATTGGCACCACGATTTGAAGAATATCGCCAGGTCGTCGACAGCTACGCCAAGTTCTTGGATAACACTGTCACAAACTACAACACCGCAGAAACAGCAATCAACAACAACGCCAGCTCTTTTAAGTAATCACTTTTTACAGAGGGTAGGGGGCAAGCGGCATTGGCAGTTTGCCCTTCTGTAAAATGTACCCCTAATTAAGGGCAATTTTCATATATGAGGAGCAACCCGGAAAAAAAGTGCTCCAACAGGAAATATCCATGATTTTGCAGGAGGGAAAGCTTTTGTTTTCCTCTAAAAATGGGATTCGCTGTAAAAAATCACCAAACTGGAGATAAAAGCTCTTCAACTGGAAATAAAAGTTCTTCAACTGGAGATAAAAGCTTTTCAACTGGAGATAAAATGGGCCCAACTGGAGATAAACGTCCTTAAAGGATGGTCTCAACCTAAAACCATACATAAATTCAAAATTGGAGTCGAAGCGCGATGATCAAACAGGTGGAATTTAAATTGGAAAGCTACGGAATTTCGAAATTCCTTTATTATCTTGCAGAAAGCAAGGCGGATATCGATGCCGGCCAGGTGGAGCTGCTGAGAGCGAGCCGGGTTCCGGGAATCCTGCCGTGTCATGCGATTTTAGAGGGAGAGAACTGCTTTCTTCGCTATGACATGATTTCCGATAACACGCTTGAAATGATGAATTCCGCGCCGGCAACGAAGGAGCGACTGTACAACAGCTTCCTCAACATTGCCGAAACCTTGGCGGATGCTCAAGCAAGCGGCCTGGATATCGCGAATTTTGTGTTCAGCCAGCGTGACATCTTTATTGATAATTTTTCAAACAGATTAGTTTTTATCTACCTCCCAATAAAAAATAATATTTTTGAAAAGGTATCACTTAAAGGATTCCTGCAGGAATTGCTGCTGTCGGCTCCTTACGACGAAAATGATGATGCCGTATTTTTTATCAAACTCCATAACTTCCTGATTGAGTCAGAGGAAACCACGCCGGAACGTCTATTAGAAAAGATGAATGAGCTTGGCGGGGATGAAACGCTCGTACGTCAGCCATACAAAATGCCCGAAAAACCGAAGCAGGAAGCGGCACTACAAGCAGCAACAACAGACGAAGAACCACTGCTGGAATCCTCAGAGCTTGAAATTCCGGCGATCAACCCGAACTTTTACAGCCCGGGCAGCGAAGTTCACACTATGAAAACGAGTGTCGACAATGGCGTGCTGACCTCCGAGTATACAAGCCAGAAGAAGGATGTAAAAACGGGACGCAAGCTTGAAATCGAGGAAGAGGTCAATTACAAGCGCATTACGAGGGCTGAGCTTGGTGACAACAATGCCTTGCTAAAAGAGGCTTCGGCACTCGGTGGCGGAACGTCAATCAACATTCAGCCGGCCATTGCCAGCAGTGAACCGGAGCACGAAGGGACAACAGTTCTAGGAGTTTTTCCGGACGATGAGGATGAGGGAACAACAACCCTCGGCCATTCGACCCGAAGGCCATTTTTACTGGCGGTATCAAAGAACGAAAAAATTACAATTGCCAAGGACTTTTTCAAAATCGGCCGCGACCCCATGAGGGCGGACTTTGCCTCTGAAAATAAAGTGATCGGCCGGGTCCATGCCCATGTGATCGTATCAAACGGCGAATACTTCCTGGAAGACAATCACTCGACCAACGGCAGTTACGTGAATGGCGTGAAGGTCTCGCCTAAGGAGAAAGTCAAAATCAAGCATGAGGACAAAATCAAGCTCGCGAACGAGGAATTCATCTTCAGGCTTTATTGATGGATAGGAGGAACTACGATGGCATTTCAAGTGGCCTATCATACCGACATAGGAATCAAGAAGAAAACGAACCAGGATGGCCTGTTGCTGAAAACGGCGAAGACACCTGAAGGCGAAATCGGCCTGTTCATCATCTGCGATGGCATGGGCGGACTATCCCACGGGGAACTTGCAAGTGCGACGGTAATCAGAGGCGTGTCCGACTGGTTCGACAATGATCTGCCGGAGCTGCTGGAGACTGGCATCGATGAAAAGGATATTCCCGGCAAGCTTGAGGAGCGCATCCGCGTGTTGAACCAAAAAATCCTTGAATATGGCGAGGCTTCAAACATCAAGCTCGGGACAACGATCACGGCTTTGCTCACCCTCCACAAGCAATATTACATTTTGCAGATTGGGGATAGCAGAGCCTACAGCATCACTGATCATCTGGTAAAACTGACCGAGGACCAGACGCTCGTCGAACGTGAGCTGCAGCGCGGCAATATCACCGCTGAACAGGCAAGGATTGACCCGAGGCGGAATGTTCTCCTTCAGTGCGTGGGCGCAACTAAGGACATCAACGTCGTCACTACTTCAGGCCAACTAGAAAGCAGGAGCATGTTTATGCTCTGCACCGACGGATTTTACCATGAAATCACTGATGATGAAATGCTCACAAACCTTAATCCGCAACATTTTACCAGTGAAATAACCATGAAAGAAAAGCTCGTTCAACTCGTCGAGCTCGCAAAAGAACGCCAGGAAACAGACAATATCTCGATTCTTTTGGCAAAAAAGGAAGCGTAAGGATGGTTCTAGAATCACGATAAATCTTGAAGAACCAGCGCGCGTTTCTGGGAGGAATGACATTGATACAAATTGGCACGATTATTGATGACAGATATGAAATATTGAAGGAGATCGGGCGCGGCGGCATGAGTGTCGTCTACCTGGCGATGGATAACCGGCTTAACAAGTCGCTCGTCGTCAAGGATATCCGCAAGCGCAGCAACAGCAACAATGAGCTGCTGATCAACAGCCTGGTCGTCGAGGCGAACATGCTGAAGAAGCTCGACCACGGTTCACTGCCAAAAATCTATGACATCATCGAGTCAGAAGGCGACATTTATGTGGTGATGGACTATATCGAGGGTGAGTCGCTGAAGGAACGCCTGAAGCGCGACGGCAAAATCCCTGCTAAAGAAGTGATCGAGTGGGCGAAGCAGCTGAGCGATGTGCTCGGCTATCTGCACACCCGAAAGCCATACCCAATCATCTACCGCGACATGAAGCCGGACAATGTCATGCTCACACCCGAGGGGAAAATCAAGCTGATTGACTTCGGGATCGCGCGGGAATTCAAAACTGAGAATCTCTCTGACACTACGAATCTCGGGACGAAGGGGTACGCAGCTCCTGAACAGATTTCCGGCAGGCAGACCGACGCAAAAACGGATATTTACAGCCTGGGAATCACGCTTTACCATCTCGTCACCGGCAAAAGCCTCAGTGAGCCGCCGTTTGAAATCAGGCCGATCCGAGAGTGGGATCCGACGCTTCCTGAAGGCCTCGAGCATATCATCAAAAAATGCACCCAGGCCGAACCAGCAAATCGATATCAGAACTGCGAAGAGCTGAGCTATGACCTCGAGCATATCAACAGGCTGACGAAGGGCTACAAGAACATGCTGATAAAGAAGCTGGCGATGTTTCTTGTTCCTGCTGTACTGTTCCTCGGATTCTCGACGACTTCTGCCCTTGGCTACAAAGGGATGAAAAATGAACAGTTCCAGGATTATATGAATCTTGTTAATCAGGCCAGCATTGCCTTGATGGACGGAGAGCAGACCGAGGCGATCAAGCTTCTCGAAAGTGCCACCCGCGTCGACAAGAGCCGTCCGGAGGCATACATCAATCTGCTTGATTTATATATTAATAGAAACCAGACCGACGAAGGACTCGCCAAGCTGGAATCATACATACAGGATGAATACGGAGGAGTCCATAAGAATAACGAGGTCCTTTTCAAAATGGGGATGACCTATTTCGATGTAAAAAGGGACTATAACAATGCGCTGAAATACTTCCAGCAAATCGATGAAAAAGACCTGCCGGATGCGAAATATTACAAGTCGCTGGCAACGACAATGAGCAGTCTGAACGTCGACTATGCCAAATTTGCCGGAGACCTTCTGGAATTCCACGAGTACAATGATGGCCTTGCCAACGACAGTAGGAAAATCGATAACTACAATTCACTTGCCAACATCTATATTTCTTACAAAAGCCAGATTCCAGATGCCAATACCCAGGCGATCGAAATTGTCCAGAAGGCGAAGGAAGTACTGGCAAAGCTCGAAAACGAACAGCTCCAATTCAAATATGAAATGGAATTTGAACAGAAGCTGGCTCAGGCATACTACAGCCGCGGCGTGAATTCCGAGGACAAAGCCAGCGCGCGCGGCGATTTTGAACAGGCGATCGAGCGTTATAACAATCTGCTCGATTTGAATGTCGCCGACCAGGAAGAAGTCTATGTCAAAGTTGGCGTTATATATCAGGAGATGGGTGAATTCTCACGGGCAGTCGAACATTTCCGTAACACGACGCTAAAAAAATTCCCTGACAGCATCGACGCACATGTGAAATTCGGGAACCTGCTCCTCGACATTGAACAAAACAAAGAGGAAGGCAGCCGAAATTATGCCGAAGCGAAAAAGGTCTATGAAAAAGCAGGCAGCCTGCCTGGCGTCAAAGACGATGAAGGCTTCAAAAAACTCACCAGACGTATGGAAAACTTGAATATTCTCTAGGGGAGTAAAAGGATGGTCCCCAGTAGCAAAGGGGCTCTTCCCAAGAAAGGCAGTTGAAAGAGATTGGCATACCAGATTATGTTTTACGGCGGTATGGCAGGGGCAGCGGTTACGCTGGTGATAGCCATCACAGTCTATATAAAACTCAATATTGCCCAGGTGATTACGGACCTTACCGGATGGAATTGGCCAGGTGCGGGGAGAAAAGCCCGGAAAACGACCAGCAAACAGACCGACACAAGCACGAAGCCGACAACAAAGGAAATCCATGTCCGCAAGAATGTTGAGAAGGAAGTGGCAGCTGGTGAGTATGTGGAGCCAACGGAAAAGATGGCAAGCGGGAAGATGGATTCGACCGCGCTTTTGAGCCAGGAGAGTTTTAAAAATACAGATTTACTAAAACAGGAGGGCCTTGACCCGACAGCGTTGCTCACACCGGATGGGCTCGAGCCAACGGCACTGCTCATGCCAGATCTACATGAAGCAACAGGTCTTCTGACAAAAGAAGGACAACAGCCAGCGGCTATACAAACGCCAAAACGGGAACCAGTAGCAGCCGCAGTCTCAGCCGGAAGGGATCATTCAGATTCGCCAACAGAGACGACCATCCTGTCTGATTGGAATGAAACAACCGTGCTGACCGCAAATCCTGACGAAACGACATTATTGAATGAAACAACCTTATTAGACGACATCGATGAAACCACCCTGCTGACAGAAGCGGAACCACGCTTTCAGAAACAAGTGGATATTATGATTGTCCACTCTAATACCATAATTTAAAGGAGAATTGAGAAATGCTTGAACCTAGGAAAAAGAAAAGGCGGCCTAATAAGTGGGCAATTGTTATTCCAATCTTGTTAGTATTAATATCTTCTGTTTTGGTATTCAATGGGAGGGCTTGGTCAAATGGAGAAATTGAACGGAAGATTATATTTAATGAATCAAGAGGGGAAATCTGGAACTTAAGTGAGGGAGATTTCAAACAAGATTGGAAAACGAATAGTAATCCTGTTTCTTTTATTGTTGATTTATCGCAAGATTTTACATCGAAAAACTTACCGGAAAGTAGCGATAGACCATTCACAATTAATGTGCAGTCTAAAAAAGGAGTCATTAACTCGAATTCCATAGTTTACAAAGAAATTGCTGAACCGAAATTCACTGGTAAATATCTTGTGGAAATTCCATACACCGAAGATGGTGATTTGCAAATAACTTTATTATTCTCTGAAAACAATCAGTTTAATATTGATGCTGACTCAAAGATTTTTGTTGTTCAGCGTGATATTACGGGGCCTGAATTAACTTTATCAGGAATAGAGGATGGCTCATTATCAACTTCTGCTGTTTCTTTGGATGCAACAGTAAACGAAAGTGGTTCCAAGATTAACAATATTGTAGTTTCAGCACTTAAAAATGGAAAAAGCTATACTGCTTTTTCAGAAATTAAAAATATTGGGAATCCGAAAGAAAATCAATATACAAACAGGTACACATTTAAAGATGAAGGTTTATACAGCTTAGAAATTACTGCATACGATGATTTGGGAAACGAGAGTGAAACCAAAGAAATTTCATTTGTGATTCGACAAAAAGGTGCAGCTTTGGTAGTAAGTGCAGGAGATAGGGTTATTGAAGATGGGGGTTACCTTAAAACAAATGATATAGATATTAGTGTTTCCAGCGGTGTTCCCTTAGAGTCTGTCGAAGCTACAATTACTAAAGAGAATGGTGATACGGAGGTATACAACCTACCTGTATCTGGATCAGAGGCAGTTTTAAGTTATCCTGTTATGGAAGGAGAATATTCATTAAAGATTTCGGTAAACGAAAAGCATGGGAATATTGCCCCATACCAACTGGAAACCTTGGTTTTTACTGTTGATAATACTGAACCAAGAATTCAGATAGATGGATTAGATGGCGATAATTTTAATACCAATAAAAGTATAACCATAACCATACTAGAAAAGAACATTAATTCTTCTGATTTTAAGGCAATATTAACTAATATAAGTGGAGAGAAGAAGCCAATACCAATTCCTGTTAAAAATGGGGTAGCAACATTTACTACTACTGAAGATGGGAAATATGAACTTGAATTAACTGCGGTAGATAAAGCTAATAATACTAATCTAGAAAACCAAAAAGTTCTTTTTACAATCGATACAAATGGACCAGAATTATTAACTTCAGAGGAGGTTAATGGACAATACTTTAACACTAGCAAAAAAATTGCATTTTATGTGAATGACTTCAATCTTTTGCTTAACAACACTTCTCTTAGCTATAGAATAAATAATAGTGCAGATTATGTTATTGAAGGGTTAAAGACTTCTTTACTAAATCCTTTTTCTGCAGAAGTTGAACATGAATTTACGAAAGAAGGAAAGTATACAATATCGATGGTATCTACGGATTCACTTAATCTGGAAAAAGAGTCTAGGAGGAATCTATCTTTTACAATAGACAAAACGGATCCGCTATTGTCAATTAAAAGAATAATAGATGATAAAAAATTCGAAATTAATGATGAAAAATATTCAGAAGATGTAGATGTTGATGTAAGTGCAGTTGACCCTAATTTAGATTTAGATAAAACAGTTTTGACTATCATTAAGAACGGAAAATTAATATCTGAACTGAAAGGTGAAAAGGCTTTAGAAGTTCATAGTTTTTCAGAAGGGGTTTATAAACTAAAACTTATTGTTTTTGATAAGGCAGGAAATGATGCAGTTTCAGAAGTTACTTTTACAGTAGATAAAAACGCCCCGAAAATAAAAATATATGACAAAAGTGATATCACTAGAGTAATTAACAAGGAACACTTTGAAAATATTACGCTAAATGTTGAAGTTCAAGATTTGATGCTTGATCTAACTCAAACTTTCTTAGAAGTAAAAAAGGACGGTAAAGCGTTTAAGACTAAAGATTGGGATAAATCTGTTGAAGAAAATGGAGAATTAAAAGCAATAAAGGATATTGCTTTTATTGAAGATGGAGATTATGAAATAACTATTAAATCTAAAGATTTATTACATCCATTAGTAAGTGACACAGTCTCCTTTACTATTGATAATAAAGAGCCGATTGTAGAGATGAGCAGTGATACTATATCAAACGGAAAATATGTACAAAAAGGTGACGTTTATATCACTGTAAATGAACATAATTATTTAACTAATGATATAAAACTAGAAGCAACAAGAGTTGCTCCGAATGGGAAGCTTGAATCTTATGAAATGGGAAAATGGAATCATGGAGAGATATCTACACTTCAACATAAATTTACTAAAGAGGGAAAATATAATCTGATTGTCAGTGCAATTGATAAAGCGGGTAACCCTTCCAATATAGAGACTTTAACTTTCACTGTCGATACTACAAGTCCTGATGTGGGTTTTATGGATGTGAAACCAGGTTATTACTATGCAGCAAAACAAGAAGTGGGAATAAATATTGACGAACTCAACTTTCGTAATAACGATGTAGTAATAACCGTTAATAGGGATGGAAATGAAAAAAATATCAGTGATAAGTGGAATAACGTTGGAAAGAAATCTACTTTAATTTATCCTGTAGAATTTGATGGTAGATATATAGTTAGAGTAACAGCTACAGATAAAGCAGGTAACTCTAAAACCGAATCAGTTCAATTCACAATCGATAAAACTCTGCCAGAAATTAATATTACTGGTGTAGAAACAAACCATAACTATCGGACGAATAAGCCAGTCAGCATGAAGGTAACAGACCGAAACATTGACTTGTCACAAACGAATCTTAAGGTTAAAAAGGATAATAAAGCATACGGAATTGGTGATCCAGAATTAAAAGGCCTAACATCTGCTGAAAAAGAGTTTACTTTCAAACAAGAAGGCAGCTACACAATCAACCTTGATACGACCGACAAAGCCGGTAACAAGAAAGTTCATGAACAGATTGGATTCATCATCGACAAAACCAACCCAGTAGTCAAGATTGATGGAGTAGAAAACAACTCATTCAATCCTGAGAATAAAAATGTCACCATCTCAATTGACGAATTGAATTATGTAACGAATAATGTCAGCATCAGCGCGACGAAAGATGGCGCTTCATTCCCGATTGGAACTTGGAGGAACAGCGGAAAACTTTCGAAGCTAGGCTACAATTTTACCAGGGACGGCCTATACACCATCCTCGCGACTGCAGAGGACAAAGCCGGTAACGGTCCAATCACTGAAAAGAGGACCTTTACCATCGACAAGACCAAACCGGAAATTGAGATCACAGGTGTGGAAAATAACGCCTATTACAATGTTGATAAACCTGTTAACGCTACAATCAAAGATGTGAACCTGGATATCAACAGAATCACTGTTACAAGAAACGGTGCAAGATATAACGCCGGCGGCTTCTCCGTAAATGGAAATCTTGCTTCCTTCCGCCACAACTTCAGCGGAGAAGGTGAGTACAACATCCTGGTTGAAGCAACTGACAAAGCGGGCAACAGCTTCAGCAAAACAATGACGTTCACCATCGATAAAACGAAGCCTGTCATCACGCCGAAGTTCAAAGGGCAGAATCGTGTGATCAAAGATGGCGAGTATATCAATGAAGTATTCACACCGGAGTTTGCCCTGGATGAAGCAGAAGATATGATCGTTTCTGCGACATTGAACAATGGTGCAAACCTTGGTAAAAACATTCCTGTTGCGGCAAGGGAAATGAAGTACACTTACAAGGTTCTTGCCCGCGACAAAGCCGGCAATGAATCGACACTAGAAATCAGCTTCACGCTGGATACAACAAAGCCAGCACTGAATATTTCCGGCGTACTTGATGGCTTTTTCAATAAAAACATCACGCCGAAAGTGACGTATTCAGACATCCATCTGGATAGCAGCAAGACATCAGTTACTTTGAACGGCAAGCCATTCGAAAACGGAGCAAAGCTTGAATACGAACAGGATTATATTTTAAAAGCGGTTATAACAGACTTGGCGAAGAACGTTTCATCACGGACAATCGTCTTCACAATTGATAAAACAAAGCCGGTCATTAAGTTCAAAGAGCCAATTTCCAATAAGTATTTCAACACCGATCTGCTTCCACAGTTGCTGATTGATGACATGAGTTCTTACGATATCATCGCCATGATGCTTGACGGAAAACCATATGAAAAAGGTGATCCAATCAAGGAAGAAGGAAAGCACGTCATGTTCTTCGAAGTGAAGGATAAGGCAGGCAACATCCAGCAGCTAAGCGTCGAGTTCATCATCGATAAAACGGCGCCTAAGGTTATGTATGAAGGTGTAAAAAATAAAGGCAAATACTATGATCCAGTAGACGTCGCGATTCGCCTGGATAACCCGAATGACAAGATAAAATCCGTCATGATCAACGGTGAAATGTTCGATGGCGACGTAATTGAAGAAAATGGCTTCAAGGTCATCAAGACCAAATTGGCTGAAATAAAGTCATATGAGATTAAAGTAACTGCGTCTGACGAGGCAGGCAACGAAAAAACAACTGTCATCTCATTTGAAATCGTTGAAAAAGGCGCGTTAGTGAAGTTTTATGAAAATAAACCTTTGCTTGGCGGGACGGTTGCTGGTTTAGTAGGATTAATCGGAGCGACAGCAACTATGATGGTGAGAAGGCGAAAGTTGAAAGTTGAAGAAGAATAAAGCAGATAGAGAATCCAAAGAGTATTTTAATGCGCTCTTTGGATTCTCTTTTTTTAAAATTTTAGCTGTGTTAGTATTCATTGTTATATTTACAAACATTCGAACATTCATTCTATAATATTGGTAAAAGACGGTGCAAAGTAGGTGTAATCAGTGAAGGTTAGAGATATTATTAATGCCATTCAATATCTTAATCCAGGAGACAAACATTGTTTACGTGCGTATTTGATTGCTTCTCTTCAACAGGCATAAAAGATTTGATCATTAAAGGGAATATGATGCCGAATATAGAAACATATAATACGCTTAGAACTTCAAATATGGTGATATAACAATTGGTGCTGTGTTTTGAATTTAAAGGTTACGTTAAAAAGGAGTGGTTGTTTTTTGGTCGCTACTGAAGTATGCCAGGCTTGTAAGATAAATCCAATAAGCGTTGTTGAGGAGTCTGATGATGAAAGTCAACCCTACAGGCTTTGTCTGGTGTGTCGTGATAGATTAGTAAAATATTCTCTTAAACCTATTGAGTGGTATAACTTAGCGGTTATTCATTCTCCAAAGAAATTCTTATTACACGATGATTTTTATGATGATGATGGAGAAGCTACTCAACCAGAAGAAGAAGTATGTGTGTCTGATAATGATTTAGCACCAACTCTAGAAAGTGTTAAAGATGATTTGGAATTGCTATTGGATTTTTCAATTACGAGATGGTTCCTTGAGGATGAGGTAATTTATGCTCTGAACCAGCATGATAAAGTTTCTCTATTAAATTCTATCAAATATCGATTTTATGACACTGTAAATTATGAAATAAAATCAAGAATGTTAGAAATAATAGCTGATGTTCTTGGTGATGTTGCTTCTGATTGGGTTAGAGAACTTTGGGATAACTACGATGATGATTTTTTGATTCAATTGTCTTGGGCAACATCAAGTAGTTTGCCTGCCAAAGAAGGTCCAAAATACATTTTCGAAAAATTACAATCTTTAAGCGATAAAGAACTAATTATGTCTGTATTTTCGTGTTTGCACAGATTTCGCTCAAATGAAGTGCTTGATTGGATTGAAACCAACTGTATGACGTTTCATGATAATTGGGGAAGATTAGCAGCTCTATGCTTTCCGACTTGGGAGAGGATGAAAGTGTGGTTAGCGAAAGGACGACCTCTTAGCCTAGTGGCATTAGACACTATGGCTAAATGTGCAGCAATAGGTAACGACCCATATATTGAAAGGTTCAATCCGAAAATTATCATGACAAATATGAGTGAAATTAACACTGTGTTAGACAGATATTACGATAACGATGCTGTACCTCGTGTCAAGAACAAAAGAGAAAAAATTTTAAACCATAAAGAGGTTATTTTTGAGTAAATTCAAGGCAATCCGATTAGGCTATCATTTAATGACAGCCTAATCTAATAGTATTAATCAACATTAAACGCTAACACCGCGAAAATTATAAGGATGTGATTAATTTGAGTCTCAATCCCCACTATCCCCTCCATCACCATCCCCATCATCATCCGAATCACGTCCTTCCCCTCCGATGCTGTCGGGTGCTGAGGATGGATTGCTGATATCTGGTGCCTCGCCGCGTTGTGCGGATTGACGCAAATTTTTAATGACTGTATAGGAAAGAAATAAGATTACGACGACTGCTGCTGTTAATAAGCCCATATAATTCCTCCGTTCTGCATTTTTCTCTATTTTACCATTTTACAAAAAAACCGTGAATTTTCGCTAATATGACAAATTTCCGCAAAACCTATCAAATTTATTAACAGTTAGTTACTTCTTTATTACAATTGTGATAAAATAAACAATTAGGGTAGAATATGGTTCGCAGATTGCGGCAACGTCTGAATATTCTCGGACATAGTGGTCTATTTTTACATAGATGAGGGTTTCGACAGCTGAGATAACGAGGCTAAAGTCAGCCGCAGCCAGCGCATTTGTCAAGGAGGAAAAAGAAGAATGTTTGCTAGGGATATTGGGATTGACCTTGGTACTGCCAATGTGTTGATCCATGTTAAGGGCCGTGGAATTGTCTTGAATGAACCGTCTGTTGTGGCGATTGATAAGAATACGAATAAGGTTTTGGCTGTCGGGGAAGAGGCGCGCAAAATGGTTGGGCGTACACCTGGCAATATCGTAGCGATTCGCCCGTTGAAGGATGGCGTCATCGCGGATTTCGATGTAACAGAATCCATGCTTAAGCATTTCATCAACAAATTGAATGTAAAAGGCTTCCTGTCGAAACCGCGCATCCTGATTTGCTGTCCGACGAACATTACAAGCGTCGAGCAAAAGGCGATCAAGGAAGCAGCTGAAAAAAGCGGCGGCAAGAAGATTTATCTTGAAGAAGAGCCAAAGGTGGCGGCTATCGGCGCAGGCATGGACATCTTCCAGCCAAGCGGGAATATGGTTGTTGACATCGGTGGTGGAACGACGGATGTTGCCGTTCTGTCAATGGGAGACATCGTTACATCCCAGTCAATAAAAATGGCCGGTGACAAGTTCGACGCAGAAATTTTAAGTTATATTAAACGTGAATATAAGCTGTTAATCGGTGAGCGTACAGCTGAAAACATCAAGATTCAAATTGGGACTGTCTTCCCGGGCGGCCGCAGTGAGGAAATGGAAATCCGCGGACGTGACATGGTATCTGGACTTCCGCGCACGATTACGGTCCATTCTGATGAGATCGAAAAGGCTTTGAGGGAATCTGTAGCTGTTATTGTCCAAGCGGCAAAAACAGTTCTGGAGAAGACTCCTCCTGAATTGTCTGCAGACATCATTGACCGGGGTGTCATCCTGACTGGCGGTGGTGCATTGCTTCACGGCATCGACCAACTGATGCAGGAAGAGTTGAAAGTGCCTGTTCTTGTAGCCGATAATCCAATGGATTGTGTTGCAATCGGAACTGGCATCATGCTTGATAATATTGATAAAATTGCGGGTCGCCGCAGAATTGTATAAAACAGAAAATCTGGAATTTTCTCGGTTAAAAGGCCGCAGGATTCCAGATTTTTTTATGTTTTACCCAATTTTTCTGGAATAAAACCCAAAATCCTACATTTTCCTGCAAATTTTTAATGTTTCTTGCCGATATATTTCTTATAATAGAGAGTAGTGAAAAAATTTCCTGTCATAGGGATTTTTCCAATAGAGGTGGAAAAACATGTTTAGAGGCTTTTACACAGTCGCTTCCGGGATGCTTGCGCAGCAGCGCAGGACCGAAATGCTGACGAATAATATGTCCAATGCCAATACGCCAGGCTATAAGGCGGACCAGGCGGGAATGAGGGCGTTCCCGGAAATGCTGCTCCAGCGCTTTGACAAGCAGCAGATTCCTACAGAAAATGGCCTGAATCTTCCGTTCAATAAGGAAATTGGCACAATCAATACAGGCGTGTATATGCAGGAAGCGATCCCGAAGTTCATCCAGGGCGATTTGCGTGAAACTGGAAGGAAGACGGATGTCGCGCTGCTAGATATAAATATGCCGGAGAATGGCTCGGTATTTTTTACAATCCGCAATGCAGATGGTACGGTTCGTTATACAAGGAACGGAAATTTCACGGTCGATGCGCAGGGGTTTTTGACGACGGGGAGCGGTCATTATGTCCTTGATTCAGCCGGACAGCAGATCCAGCTTTCCAGCGACCGTTTTACCATCAGTGAAGGCGGTGTGCTGACTGGTGAAAATGGAGAGACTGCTGCACTGGGTGTTGCATACGCAAACAACCCGCTCAGGATGATCAAAGAAGGCGACGGCCTGTTTCGTACTGAAGATGGCGGCGAGCTGCCGAATGCTACTGGAGCTGAAGGTGTCCAATTCAGGACACATCAGGGCTTTCTTGAACAATCAAATGTTGACATCAGTAAGACAATGACCGACATGATGACAGCATACCGCGCGTTTGAGGCAAACCAGAAGATTCTTCAGGCTTATGATAAAAGCATGGAGAAGGCTGCGAACGAAATTGGAAGACTGTAACTTGTATTTTGGATCGCATTGCCAGTCCGGTGGAAAACTGGATTTGAATAACGGTGCAAACTATTCCGTGTCTGTTATGGCACGCATCGAGGTATAAAATATGAATAGAACAATGATTACCGCGACAAATACATTATCCCAGCTGCAAAAACAGATGGATCTGATCAGCCACAACCTGGCGAATGTCGATACTGCAGGATATAAGCGCCGGGATGCGTCCTTCACTGATTTGCTTGTACAGGAATACCGGAACCAGCCGAATAATGCGCTGGAGCCGCAGAACCGGATGACGCCTTTTAACATCCGCCAGGGGAATGGAGCAAGACTTGGACAGGTTCAACTGACGTTATCTCAGGGAAACCTGAAATCAACTGGCCGTTCGCTTGATACAGCCTTCACATCGGAAGGCCAATTTTACCGGGTGATAGTTCGCAATGAGGACGGAAGCTCGGCAATGCGCTTGACTCGCAATGGTGCACTGTATCTGACACCACTGTCTGATAATGAATCCATGCTGGTCAATAGCGATGGGCATGCTATTCTGGATGAAAACAGCCAGCCTGTCACGATTTCCGGCAATGTGAAAAACTTCCGTATCAATGAAACGGGCGGTTTTTCAGCAGAAATGTACGATGGGACGAGCCAGAATTTCAATCTTGGTGTAGTATTGGTAGAGAAGCCGCAGTTTTTGGAGCAAAAAGGCGGCAATCTGCTTGGATTGCCAGATAATCTAGTGGAACTTGGAGTGGAAGAGGCAGACATCCTTACCGCTCTCGATGGTCAGCAGCGCAACAGGGTTTCGATCCAGCAAGGCTCGCTTGAACAATCGAATGTTGACATGAGTAAAGAAATGACGGATTTAATCAATGTCCAGAGGAGCTACCAGTTCCACTCGAAATCGATTACGCTGGCCGATCAAATGCTCGGGCTGGTGAACGGAATCCGTTAAGAGGGGAAGAACTAATCAATGGCTTTAAACAAGAATAATCAAGAAGCAATAACGCGTGAAGATATGAAAAAAGAAAAAAACACACGCGAAAAAAAGAAAAGAATCCGGGTTCGCCTTATTCCGATCTGGCTTCGGATTATTATTGTAATCGTCCTTTTAGCTGCAAGCATCACGCTTGGTGCCATATTCGGCTACGCAATAATGGGCAACGGCAAAGTGAAGGATGTTTTTGAGAAGTCTACCTGGACTCATATTATGGATTTGGTCGATAAAGAATAAATTTTCGGAAGGAAGGGAGATTTCCCTTCCTTTTTAATTGCGTTTTTTAGTACAATGTTAGTAAGTATTAGTAGGAGGTACTAAAAGTATGCTTGATATTACTCAAATCAAAGAAATCATCCCGCATCGCTATCCATTTTTGCTTGTTGATAAAATTCTTGAAATCGAAGAAGGCAAAAGGGCGGTCGGCATCAAAAACGTAACGGCAAATGAAGAATTCTTCAACGGCCATTTCCCGGATTACCCTGTCATGCCAGGTGTGCTGATTGTTGAAGCATTGGCGCAGGTCGGAGCAGTTGCAGTATTGAAGCTAGAAGAAAACCGCGGCAAGATCGGCTTTTTCGCCGGAATTGATAACTGCAGGTTTAAAAGGCAGGTAAAACCAGGCGACCAGCTTCGCCTCGAGGTGGAAATGGTCAAGCTTCGCGGGCCGATTGGCAAAGGGAAAGCAGTTGCGACGGTTGATGGTGAGCTGGCTTGCGAAGCGGAGATTACGTTTGCGATTAAATAATCTTTTAGAGGGCCCAATGGAGATTGGGTTCTTTTTTTACATATTTAGTAAAAAGTAGTGATTATAATTCGTTTTGTAGTGATTAATGAAGAAAATGGAGTGATTTACTCCTATATTGTAGTGATTATTCAATAAAATGTAGTGATTCCCATCGATTTTGGAGTGTTTAAACGGAGAAGACGAGTGATTATTTCTTTTTAGGATTGTATGGCAACAGAACATAAGGGTATATCAAACTATATCGGGTGAATAATGGTTCCTTATTAATAATATAAAGTGTTACCTTTTTATAAATAAACGGTTTGAAATCTTTTTTTACAAAATAATGCAAGTTTTTTTCATAGGTGGGCAATCTAACTGCAGACCCGTGTAACAGGTCTCCAATTACCTATTTAAGAAAGGGGCTTTTACCTATGAAGAAAAAGCTATTGATGTTAATCGGCGGTTCTTTGCTGTCGGCTATGTTCCTTGCTGGCTGCGCGAATAATGACGATCAAAATCCTCCACCGGATGATAACATCGAGAATCCAACGGACAATGACATGAACGATAATAACGGAAATGTCGATGACGATGGCGTAATCGATAATAATGATGAGAATGTTCCTGACACTCCGGATGTCAACACGGATGACGACGGCGATATGATGAAGGATAACAATGAGCCAGGTGAAGACGCTGTTGAAGACAACATCGATATGAATGACAAGGATAAAGAGGACGAGTAAGAAAAACGGGCAGGGATGGATTTCCTGCCCTTTAATATTGCATTCAGTACTTCACCCATTTTTCGCATAAAAAAACTCCAGCCAGTCAGCGGGAGTTCGGTTACACTTTTTTTGGCTGCAGAATCTTCGGCCGAGTAGTGATTTTATCCTTGAATTCCGAGAGCAGTTGGTCGCCTTTGTATCCTTTATCAAGCAGGTACTCGAGCAGCCTTTCCGGATAATCGCTCTTCGGTTTTGTCAGCTTTCCTGTTAAAAGGATGCTGGCATGGTTCTTAAGCTTCTTCACACAGCAAACCTTCGTAAGGAATGCAGCCGGGTCGTTTTCTCGTTTGGTGATGACGACTTGAACGATGATTTCTTTGTCGTGGTCGCATGCGTCCTGGAAATACGGTATATACTTATGGTCGGTAAAAACCTCGACAAGCCAGGTGCCTTTGTCATCCTCTTTGTTGATAATCAGGCCGTCTTCCATTTCGATATCCACTAAAGCATCCTCATCTGCCAGCTGCATTGAAATCAACTTGAACGTCTTCATGTCAACCACCTCCCGTATACTTGTCCAAATTATAACACAGAGGAACTCGAAAACGAAAAAAACACCGTTTGTCGAAAGAAAAATTTCTGAATAGGCAAAATTCATTTTTCTTAGGGTCGGTATAATTGAAAACTGATTTATAGGTAGAAAATTTATGCCGTTACAGCCATTTTTCAAGGTAAAAGGCCCATTTTTGACATTTTACTCCCGGCTTAAAAAGGAATATTATCAGGCTATAACTTGAGAAAGGAGATGAAAAGGTGATCAATCAAGTAACGCTAGTAGGCAGGCTGACTCGTGATCCGGACCTAAGGTACACGCCTGAGGGCAAGGCGGTGTCCAATATTACGCTCGCAGTCAACCGGCATTATAAAAATGCCAGCGGTGAAATCGAAGCCGACTTTGTCCATTGCATCCTCTGGGGCAAGACGGCCGAGAACACGACCAACTACTGTAAAAAGGGCGCTGTCCTTGGAGTGACAGGCCGTATCCAGACACGGCACTATGACAATCAGGAAGGGAAGCGCGTCTATGTGACCGAGGTCGTAGCCGAGGGAGTCAGATTTTTAAGTTCAAAACCGGTCAGTAACAAAGAAGCGCCCCAATCCCAGCAACCGTCCCAGCCGCCGCAGCCAGTCCAATCTGTGCCGCAAAGAGAGGAGCTTCCATTTGTATAACGAAACCGACTCAATCGAAAAGCTGCTGGTCAGCCTGATTAAAATGGTTGGAAAAAACAATGAGAAGATCGACGAACTCACCAAGCGTGTCCGCCAGCTAGAAATTGCCTCCAAAGAACAGCAGGTCAATCGTGTATACTCCTTCATAGCCGAGCCTCCACGACCTAATTCCAGCCGAAAAGAATACGCCAGAAAATAACGAAGAAAGTAAATACACATACGAATTTCCTCGGAACACCTCACTAAGGACCTTCAAGAGAGAAATTCAATAACCGTATCTCCAATATACCCTCGAATTTTGATGCCGGCTGCGATAGCCGGTTTTTTTATATAAAAAACAGCACTAGGATTTATAGTCCTGGTACTGTTTCCTTTTTTTAAGACAAAAACACCAATTCATGCAATTCATCAGTAGACAGCTCAGTGATCCAGCTGTCACTTTGAATAATCTGATCGTTTAATGATTGTTTCTTCTCAAGCATTGCATCGATTTTCTCCTCAAGCGTCCCGGTGCTGATCAGCTTGTGAACGTGCACGAAGCGATTTTGCCCGATGCGGTAGGCACGGTCGGTTGCCTGGTTTTCGACAGCCGGGTTCCACCAGCGGTCATAATGGACCACATGGTTTGCCGCGGTCAGGTTGAGTCCGGTGCCGCCGGCCTTCAGTGATAGCAGGAACACAGGGAACTCGCGGTTCTGGAATTTCGTAATCAGCTCGTCCCGCTTCGTCTTCGGCAGGCTGCCATTCAGGAACGGCACGTCGATGCCAAATTTCTTTTTCAGCGCGGACTGGATCATCTCGCCCATTCCGATATACTGGGTAAAAATGATGCAGCTTTCTTCCTGTTCGAGGACGGCGCTCACGAGATCGATCATCTTCTCCATCTTCGCAGACCGGTCAATCAGCTGCTTCGGATTTTCCTCTTTCAAATACAGTGCAGGATGATTGCAAAGCTGCTTAAGCCTGCTGAGCATCTGTAAAATCAACCCCTTACGCTCGAAGCTCGACAACGTTTCGATTTGTGCGAAGGTATCCTTCACGAGCTGCTCGTATAAGGAAGCCTGCTCAGCTGACAGCGGGCAGTATTCCTTCTGCTCGACCTTGTCCGGCAGGTTCAAAGCGACCTCTTCATCCTTCTTCGTCCGTCTCAGCAGGAACGGCTTGATCAATGACTGTAGCTTGGTGATTTTTTCTTTTTTATCTTCCTTTTCAATCGGCAAAATGAACTCTTTCTGGAATTGCCCTGCGCTGCCAAGATAGCCGCGGTTCGTGAAGTCGAAGATCGACCACAGCTCTGACAAACGGTTTTCCATCGGGGTCCCGGTCAGGGCGATATGGTGCTTGCCCTTCAGCTTCCTTACCGCACGCGACTGCTTTGTATCGGCGTTCTTGATATTCTGCGCCTCATCAATCGCGATGCTGCTCCATTCAACGCTCTCAAGATCATCGAAATCAAGGTGCGTCAGTCCGTAAGATGTCAGCACAATATCCGATGCCATCGCTTCTTCTATAAAAAGAGTACCCTTCAGGCGGTTCGGTCCGTAATGCAGATGGACGCGCAAATCGGGGGCAAAACGCTCGATTTCTTTTTGCCAGTTGCCGAGCACGGAAGTAGGGCAGACGATCAACGACGGATGATCGTCAGTTTCCTGTTCTTTTACCGACAGGATATACGAAATCAGCTGGATCGTCTTACCAAGGCCCATGTCATCGGCAAGCAAGGCGCCGAATCCATATTTCCTCAGGAATAGCAGCCAGTTCATACCGAGCTTCTGATACGGGCGCAGTTCACCGTGCAACCCCGTAGGCACCGGAGAATCCGGGATTTCCTTCGTTTCCGACAGCTGCTTCATCATCTGCTTCCAGTGGCGGTTCAGCTCGATCTGGATTTTCGCGAATGCGCGCGGATCATCGAGTGCTTCGCCGTCTTCTTCCTCATCGGAAAGCTCCTGCTGCAACAGGTCACGGATGTGCAAGCCTTCTTTATCAGCCTTTTTCATCATTTCCTGGATCTGGCGGATAAAGCCATGGTCAAGCTTGATCCAGCGGCCCTTAAGATAAACGAGCCTCCGCTTTTCATTCACCAGGCGCTGGAAGTCATCCTCACTCAGGTCCACACCGTTCATCGAGAATCGCCAGTCATAGTCGAGCATCGCGTTCAAGCCGACGAACGAGCGGCGGTAGCCAGTCTGGCCCTTCAATCGCGCCTTCACCTTCAGGTTCGCGTTCTTGATCGCTTCCCACCAGGAAGGGAGGAGGATTTCAATGCCAAGCGCAATCAGCGTTTCGCTCGCCTCGGTTAAAAACATCCAGGCTTCATCTTCGCTAAGGGCGGACTTCAGGCGTCCGTCTTCCTCAATCCATGGAAAAATTGAAGCCAGCCGCTTTTCTTCGTCTTCAACCTTGTTACTGTAATCATCCCAGCCGGCAGGGTAGCTCCCATAATCACGAGCTTCAATCATCATTGGCTCTTCTTTTCCGCGTAAAAATAACCCCAGTTTCCAATCACCGAGATCATCCATCGGCTCCTCAAGGCGCATCCCAATCGAAAACGGAGCCGGATTTTCCTTAAGTCCAATCCACTCCAGCCAGCGATCCTCGTCAAAATATGCTGCCAGCTGCGATGAGGACAGCTGCTTGTTCCGCAGCACATTGAGCTTGTCGCCAAGCAGGTATTTCATCGTCTCATTTTCATGGAAGTAGGACTCCAAACCATGATGGAACAGCTCTGCTACGAAATCCCGCACGAGAAGCTTCTCGTCACTCATCACGAGTTCTTCCTCCCAGAACGGCTCATGGAACTCATCGAGCACACTCTCCGGAAGCTTCCATCGGAAATCCTCGCCATCAAGCTGGGTAAAATCAGGATGCCATTCCTTCGCTAGGATTGCATCGTAAATTGCATGGGCAGTGGACAGGCAGATATCGCCAACATCATCCCATTCCCACTCAACAAGCCGGTTGAAGCTCTCCTCGCCGAAAAGCGTCACAAGCTGCCACGCACTAAGGGTCACACCCTCAGAAACACCCCACTTATCAGACTCCACCATCGTCCCGTAATAACTCTCCTTATGACGGAAAAACAGCAGCTTCTTCCATTCAGAGGTCTTAAGCTCGAAGCCATCGAAATCCTCGGCACTTAAAAAATATCGTCCGCCCGCAACCGGCATCACATCTATATGAATCTGCTTGATCTCAAGCATCAAAACACCTCCTTGGGACATGGGGACGGTCCTCTTATCTCTTTCGTTTCCCTAAACGAAGAAACGAAAGGGACCTGTCAGTTTCCGTCACTCCACCTCAATCAACTTGCTCCTTGTCAATTCTTCATGAAACGCCCGAAGTCTCTTCGTCTTCACGAGCAGCTTCGCGAAAAACTCTTCCCACTCGGGCACCCGCTTCAGCTTTTTATAGACTGTCCGCAGTTTTTTCAGAAGTCGTGCGGCCTGTTTGTAGCTGCTGCGGTTTTTCATGTCGATCAAGTCCCCGACCATCTGGTGGTACAGGGGAATCAGAACCTCAGGCGCCGCCTTTTGTAATTCTTTAAGGCGCTCGTTCGAAATCGAGTTATATTCAAAGCCAAAGTACGATTGGAGTTCTCCCCATTGTTCATACTGGCCTTTTTCAAACAAAGAATCTTCATATTCGTAAAAGCTGTATGGCATCGCCTGTGCCAGCGCTCGGTCGTACAGTTCGCCGCGTCCGATCTCGCGGGTGTAAGCCCCGACAAGCTTCAACGCATAGCGCGTGAATTTTTTACAAGTATAATACTCACCCAGGTGCTTCAGATAATTCCGCAGCTGTTGGACGAGGTATTCGATGAACGGTCCCATCCTATTCCACTCGCGCTGTACACGGAAACCATCCAGCCAGTAAAACATGTAAGGAAGGGCACTGACAGGAAGAGCCGTTAACCGTTTCAGCGCGTCGCCGTCCTGCTTTGCTAAAACAAGCTGGTGAATCAAGGCAATTTCCTCAACCTGATCCCGCTTGCCCTCGCCAAACGCTTCAAGACGAGCCAACTCAGCCTCACGCCACCCTGTGTTTTTAAAAAGCTTTTCCCACAGCAAGCGGTATAAATCAATCCGGTCATAGCCGCCAGAAGCGTCAGGCTCTGTCAATCTTACGACATCATCCTTCAAGCGCTCCAGGAATGTATCGAACGAAAATGGCATTGTCCCGTAGGCGAGCCGCTCGATGTATTCCTCGGCGTCATGGAACAAATCCTCAAACAACGGCCGGTAATACCGGTCCATCGTCGCTTCCTCATCATGGCCTTGATCAATGGCAAGGTCAGTCAGCAAATTGAAGGAATGTACAGACGCCGCAATCAGATAGAGGTTTTTCCAGACAGCCTCAAGCGGTGCGGAAACCTCCACACGGCGTATATACGAGCGGAACAAACCTGGGACAACATAGGCCCGCGGTTCGCCCTGGCCCTTAATGATTTCTTCGAAACTCTCACGGAAGGAGGCGGCCCAGCTATCGTAATCATGTCCAGACCGAGAATCTCTCTTGACCAGATCCTTCGCGCGCTGCAGTCCCCATTTTTCCGCATTCAGCTGTTCCTTTGCAGGTTTCCGCCAGGCCTCTACCCAATCGGAAACACTAGCGACATCGCTGTATGCCTGGAAAAATGCAGCCAGCCGGTGCCGGCAAAACGAGTTGGCAGGGCAGGTGCAGCTGCTCTCCTCAGGATCGGAAACATTTATGTACACACGGACCGGTGTCACGTCCTGGACCGTTGCCCAGATCGATTTCACCATGTATTTCAGGTGGTGGACCGTCCCCTGTCGATAGAGCATCAGCCCTTTCTGCACCAGGCGCGCATCCTCCTCGACTTTGGATTTAAGGATACTATTCAGTTTTGCGGCAGCTTCTTTAAAAATTGGTGCCTGGTTATCAGGTATGACAGCCACAGCGATTCCCCCGTTCACGCAGCATCGTTCGTTCTTTTTCCAAATGTATTCCATAATTCGACAAGCACATAGGACAAGCTTTGTTAAAATCAAAATAAGAAAAGGCTGTTTTCGTAAAAATAGTTGTTAAAATCCTAAAGCCGATTTTAACGTGATAATAGTGATTTTGTATGTCGGTACTAAGTTTGCAAGCTCTTTTCTCATAATAAGCGTGTGTGAATAATCTTAGGTAATTCAATCCTATTTTGTAGGCAAACGCAGCAAAGTATTAGAAAAGAGCCTAAGAAAAAAACATATTCTTCTATTATACCCAAAAAAGAGCCATTCGAGGAGTGGGGAAGTAAGATGAAACAAAATCATGGGACTAATCGTCCAACTTTATAAGAGGCTTTGGTTAATATTTCATTAATGGAAATCATTCATATAAAATAGAAGGTAGACAAGCTACTACAATCTGGAGGCCTGGAAATGGAGAACAGAATAGAAGTATTCCGCGGACTTTTTAACTATAACTACTATACATATAAGCTAAGAGATAATGAAGGATTTCCGGGAGTCTGGAAAAAAACCATCCTGTTCATCCTGCTGAGCGGATTGATTTTCGGGTTTAGTGCCTATTTTGGGATTGATTCCGAATATCTTTCTAGAAAATTGACCTCAATTCCGAGGGCAGAATATGAAATGAATAAATTCCTGTTCCTTGCAGGGCAGATCATCCAGGGGCTATTTTTCGGTGCGATCATGCTTTTCCTGCCGGCACTATTTTTCTGGACAGTGACAGACTTGGAGTTCAAAAGATTGCTTACCATCCAACTGTTCGTCATGCCAATCTTCCTTCTGGAAAAATTGTTGATTGTACCCATGGCATTATATCTTGGGCTGACAAAGATATCATCTCCGTTTTCATTAGGTGTAATCGCGCAATACATAACAGGAAATGATTTTGTCATCCATTTTCTTGCCTACATATCAATCTTTAAAATCTGGGCTATTTTCATAGAATACAAGTATTTAAAAGCAATGACAGACAAGAATCCGAAGATCATCCTCTTGTTCGTTACGGTCATTCATCTTGTCATCTGGCTTTTTGCGGCACTCATTTCATTTGTTCGAATGGAAAACATCCTTTAAGGGAGGGGAACAACCATGAAAAAGAAGACGGCCATCCTGTTGTCCGCTGGCATTCTATTTGTATCAGGCAATCTCTATCTTGCCCTAAAGGATGACGGCAAGGCGGTTCGCTCCTCCTATATCAATAACTGGGCAAAAATCGGGAAGGAGACGCTTACAGAAACCCTTCATGCAGAAGGAGTCACCACTCCTGAGGAGGAGACTCATGTTTACTATGATCCCAATTCCAGCGAGTTCAAAAGCTTCCTTGTAAAAGAAGGCGATGTGGTGGATTCTGGAACTCCGCTTTTTGAATACTCCTCCGATAACATCGACAAGGAACTGGCCAGGCTTGAGGCAGAAAAGGACCAGTTGGAAACAGAGGCGACATTGCTTGATGAGCAAATCAAGCAGCTTTCCTACCTGCAGACCGTTTCCGCCTCGACCACTGACAATAGTCTGCCTGTTGCCGGCAACGGAACAGCAGCCGATTCGTCTAACGATCTGATGGCGATATCAATCGAGAAAGAAATATATGACAAGGAATTGGAGAAAAGCCGTGTAGAAGCAGAAATCGAGAAGTACGATGATCTGATTGACTCATACGATGGCAGCGACCAGCTTGAAATCAGCAGCGAAGTCGCAGGCTCGGTGAAGAAAGTTAATTATGAATTGAACAACCCAATTGTGACAATCATCTCGGATACACCAAAGGTTGAAGGGACTTTTTCAGAAAGAGATCTGAAAAATGTCCAGGAAGGCATGGAGGTGTACGTTAAAACGGATATGCTCAAAGGTGCAATCGGTGGGACCCTTACCAAAATTGCCAAACATCCAGAATCAGACCCTTCGGTAAAAAAAGAAAGCCACTTCCCGTTTGAGATCGAACTTGAACTGGAAGAGGAAGAGATTGTCCACGGAACACATGTCGACGTATCAGTCGTCACCAACCAGGTGGTCAATGCCGCCGTCGTTCCACAACGGTCAATAGATAAAGGCAAGAAAAACAGTTATGTCTATATCCTGAACGAAGTAGGAAAAGTCGAGAAACGCAAAATCAAAAAGGGTTTAGAAGTCGGCGGGAAGACCGAATTGAAAAAGGGAGTCAAACCAGGTGAACTCTTTGTCGGTAAACCGGAAAATGTCCAAAAAGCGGACAGCCCTTTCTTTAGTAAGCTGAAACCAGGCTCACTAGCTAAAAAGACGTTCAAGGAAGAAGGAAAGCGAGATCTTTTTAAGCATATAATGGTGGGATTCTTCAAATAGGAGGATTCCTTGTTCAAAGGAGAATAACATGAACAAGTCTATTACCGAAGAGGATCTTTATAAAATAACAATGGCTGGTTATGGACGCATGAGACCGGATCTTGTCCCCCTTTTCCTTTGGGGGACTTTTGTGTTTACAGGAGCGGTGGTCGGTGTATCATTGTTCGGGGTAATCCAGGCCGAACTTCTAGTAAATCCGATGTTATTGACAGCAGTAAGGGTAATGATAATGGTTTTGGGCGGTCAGCTGCTTTTGAATATACTGTTCTCGATTCCTCCGATTGCTTACGCCTTGCAAAAATCTCAGATAATCTTCGACCTTTATATCAATTGTATTTTTTTTAAACCGCCTTTGCTTTAATGGCCGGTGGTTTCATTTTATTAATTCTGATGACGTTCAGAGCGTTTAGAAGAGTGGAACAGGGAGAGCTCAAAAAGGAAGGAGAAGGTCTGTACAACTTTAAGGAATAAAAAAATATCCTCATCGGTCCGGGGATCTTTGGATTGGTGATGATTGCTGGTTCTCTCAGCAGAGCCGTATCGAATATGGACGGATCAATCAGTATGTTTTATGGTCTTTTCCTCTGCATCATCTTACAGTACTCTATGGACATTGCTATCCCTGAATTCATCTTGCTGATATACGGCAAGTTCAAGTTGAATCCTTTATTGTTCCACCTAGAAACCGCCAACCTAACAAAAATGAGGAAGGCAGCCCGTTTTTAAAAAAAGCATTTATTAGGAGGAAGAATGCTGGTCAAGGTGATTAAAGAAGCCCTAAAAGAAATCAAAGAACTACATCAGCAAACAAAGCAGATCGAGACTGTCACAAATAAGGGGAAGTACATGTCCCTTATGTACCTGAATGTTTTGTTTGTAATTGTTTACATCATCCCTGTTTTGTACTCCTTCATCGTGATTGTCGGCGCCTTCTTCTACGGTCCAATTGTCTTATTAGGACTGCTATTTTCCATTCCATTTACTTTACTTGTCCTCTGGATAAGATCCAGAGACTACCCCGTGATGAAAAGTAACCTTCTTAATGGAGAATTTCTGTCTAAATAATGATGTATTGTGTTTTTTGTCAACAAAAAACTGAAACGAGACAAGCTTCCATAACGACTAAGAGTGTGAATACTTTTCAGTTAGTGTGGGGGAATTTAGATGACGGGTGTTTCAAAGAGATTTTTCATTGGTTTGGCTATTTTTGCGGTCGCGGCCATTGTATATGCAGGTACAGTACTGATAGGATCACAAGAAAAAACGGAATTAAGGGCTGAAAGAACAGAAGCAGCAAGTTAAATAGACGAAAACATGGAGCAGGAAATTTCATGCTCCATGTTTTATTGCTTAATGACTGT
The DNA here is from genome assembly GCF_023714225.1 of Mesobacillus sp. MER 48. Lineage (NCBI taxonomy): Bacteria > Bacillati > Bacillota > Bacilli > Caryophanales > Bacillaceae > Mesobacillus > Mesobacillus sp. MER 48. The sequence continues at coordinate 452,298 of NZ_JAMAUR010000003.1, read as the reverse complement.
GGTAAATACAAAGACATTAACCTAGTAAAATCTCTTAAACCCTTCGAAATGCTTAGCATAATATGCTTCACTCAAGTTTGAAATCATGACGCCGCCTGTTGTGCTGGCATGGATGAATTCGTTATTACCCAGATAGATTCCCATATGGGAAATCCCTATTTTATAGGTATTTTCGAAGAATACAAGATCTCCGGGCTGCGGCTCGTTAACATAGAATGAGCGGTTGTAATAGCCTTCTGATGAATAGCGTCCCATTTGCTTGCCTGCTTTGTTGTAGGCGTAATAGATGAAGCCGCTGCAGTCAAATCCGTCTGGCGTGCTACCTGCCCAGAGATATGGGACGCCCATGTATTCCTTTGCAATGGATATAACTTTTGGCTCTGCAGTTTGAGTTGGCTGTTGAACAGTTTTATCGGTTGCAACTTGGGTGTCAGATTCCATTTGTTTATTGACTTTCAGCTTCTGTCCAGGATAGATGAGATAAGAAGAGAGATTGTTAAGGTCCATCAGCTGCTTGACAGTCATATCAAACTGTAAGGCAATTTTGCTTAGTGTATCGCCGGCCTTTATGGTGTATTCAGACTGTACAGTTTTTGCAGAAGGTTGTACCGGTGAAGCTGGTTTGGCAGCTTCATTCTTTGCCTGTTCAGATCCTTTATCGTTTGCTCTGTTTGAAACTTTCAGCTTCTGGCCAGGATAAATAAGATGTCCATCGATGCCATTCCAGCTCATCAAATCGGCCAGCTTGATTTTATGAGCGGAAGCAATCTTACTAAGAGTATCACCGCTCTTTACGGTATACAGCTCAGCCTTTTCAGCGGAAGTTGGTTTGACGGATGCTGGAGAAGAGACTGTTGTTTTCTGGGCTAATGGAGGAACCGCCAGTGTTTGGTTTGCATAAATTAAATCTGAAGACAGTTTATTTGTCTTTTTTAATTCTGAAACACTAGTTTTATATGTAACAGCAATACGTGATAAAGTATCCCCTTTTTTAACTGTATATGTATCGGCAGAGGCAACTCCGGCAAACGTTGAAGTCAGAAGGGCAGCGGTCATTAGAGAAGCGGCTTGTTTCTTCATTTTTCGTCAGCACTCCAATTCTTGTAATATTTACTAATATTTTATCATAAAGAAAAGGACAATTGGTACGATTTTCTGACAATTAATAGCAGGATGTTCCATAATTAACAATTTGTTTATGGAAATCTATTTACAATTTATATTAAGTTTAATAGAATGATGTCATTGTAGATCAATCGGGAGGCTTTAAAATGGACACTCAGGAGAAACCGACAGAATGGAATCAGGAGCTCTTTTTCGATGTAATGAAAAGGACTTTCGAAAAAGGGACAAATAGTGAGGAAATTACGATTCAAAAGCTGATGGACGATTTAATAATTGATCTAAAAACAATCACCGGATGAAAACTGGCTGCCTTTGATTTTGGCGCCAGTATTTTTTTGCCTAAGCGCATTCGCTTTTTGCTAATTCAGTTAAAAGTTGAGGGATAATTACTGTTTAACTTGAGGAAAGCTTGGCAAATGAATCGAAATAATCGGAGAATAAGTAGGAATATAATTATAGTTTGTGAATATTTAGAATAATATTGACTAGTCCTTAAGTCCTGATTAATATAATAGATAGGAATATATTAATCAGGTGGACGGGATGAACTGTGAAAATTGAGAGTGTTGTATATAGCTTGAATAATTTTATGGAGAAACAGCAATATAGTTCTGCGAGGAGTATGATTCTTAAGGAATGGAATCGTATAACGGAGCCTTTGAACTTTAAGTTGCTCGGTTCTGAAACGAAAGAGTTGGTAAAAGTAATTGCTAAAGAAAAGGAAGATGCGGATTTTATTCAATTGAGTGAAAAGGAAAAACGCTTACTGAATTTGTTAAATGAAGCGGTCCGGGAAGTCAAACTCCCATATGCTAAGAAGCTTTTTTTCGAGCACAAAGAATTGTATGACCTCTCCTATGCACAAAGATGGTTAACTTCTGATGCTCGGTTTATGTGTTATGCTTGGAGTCGGGAAATTTTCCAGCATGAATAGTTTTAAAGATGAAAGATACAAGGTGAGGGATGAAGAATATATTGTTGCTTTATCCTTCTTCTCACTTATAATACCTTTCCAAGGAATTCCTTAGTAGGTTCTGAGAAGCATGGGAAGTACCTTTTGCTCCTTTCGTATTATGAAAAAATGTGTTTCGGTAATATTCTCTGGAAGGTGAATTCTTTGAATCCTCTCTAATTAATAAACAAATTTATATCGTGTGGTGATTAGATGGTCATAAAGCCGGGATGAAATGTCATATCCATCTATTATTTAATGACCCGGGTTATTCTTCATCATATCCTATCAATGATACTTCATAATTATCTTCAGAAAAATTCACCATAGCATGAATCCTGTTATCCTTATTCCCCTTCTGATATCCAAAAAGAAAAATCTCCGTACCATTCGTGCGTGTTGTGAATTCATGCTCATTAATTACGACGTCCCATCCTTTTTGCTCTTTGAAATATTGGACTGCCGATTCTGTAGCTTCCTTTACGATCTTCTCTTTTTCTTCCTTAGAGATATCATTACACCCCTGCAAGATTAATACTGCCAAAATCAATAACAGGCCTTTCTTTATCATCGCCATCCTCCTACCACTTTGGACCGGAATTAATTTCAGCCCGCATGAGTGAATCCAGTCTTTTTCTTGTCTGGATTATCTCATAACCTTTGTCTTCCAAACGATGAATCCTTTTGGCCCGAACTGTCGCTCCGCTCAGGGCACCTAGAACAGAGGGTCAAGGTAAATACTGATTGGTATTATTTTGATGCCGAAAAAAATGCATTTGTAACAGGCTGAGAGTTATTAGTGGGTATTACTTCTACGGAAACGGAAGCATGGCCCACAGCACAACTATTGGTGGTTATAAACTCGCGGCGAGTGGGTGAAATAAGCTGAGGGTGTCTTGATGCTGCACATGTATTAGAGAAAAGATAGGCACCCCGAAATGATCCGGTCATTGTGGAATTTATAAAGATATACAGCTATCAATATTACTACAAAACAACAAATAATTCAGTAAAGGTAAAACGAACCATTATATGAAAGTAACACTTGGAGGCCAACGCTGAGCGAGTTCGTTGTTTTCGCGTTCCAACTGGAACAGGGGAACCGTGCCCATGTTCCATGGATGGTGCCTGGCACCCTATTTATTTATCATCTCGATCACTCTGATGACTTCAAGTGTTTCTTCTTTTAAAACAGGACTCTTTTTGGTCTGGAAAAAATGTATGGCCTGCTCGAGCAGGCTGGCGTAAAAAGGTTTTGCATCTTTACTAATATCAGCATTATAGAATCCAGAGCTAGTATGAATGGTCACCCCAAACCGGGAGTGCCATTCATATTCTCCTCTTACAACAGCATGCCTGCCATCTGTCCACTCAACCATCACCGTCTCATGGTCGCAGCTTTTTTTAACCCATACTTCTTTTGTTCCTAAGCCCATTGCGGCAACAACCATTTCAATCATATGAATGCCATACCAGAAATAACCCGGCATCAATGGCTGCTGTGGGAGGGGACCGTGGACATATATTCCTGTGATCTCTTCCTTATGTTGATCAATCAATGTCCTGAAGGATTCCGCATATCGAAGCGAGGAAGAACTCATTACTGGCACATCGTGACTCTCGGCTAACGAATAGATTTCCTTTGCTTCTCTCAGTGATAAAGCCAATGGTTTATCAATAAAGACAGGCACTTTATATGGCAGCAGCTGCTTGAACAACTCCGGATGCTTTCGTCCGTCAACTGCTGTGAGCAGAATCGCATCACTCATACGCGCCACTTCTTCTATTGAATAGATGATCTTGACGGCAAACTCATTTCGTAATGTTTCGGTATAGCCTTTCACTCTGTCTTTGCTGATCTCTAAATCCTCAGAATAAAAAGGGTAAGCATACGCAACCTGGCCTCCTTTGACGTGAAAAGGGTGATCAGGATCATTTAATAGTTTAGTAAACTCAAGGCAATGCGAAGTATCAAGACCGATCATGCCAATTGTTAAGGGTTTCATGAAAGACACCACCTTAGCTTTTTAATAGATTTCCATCCGTTAATTTGTATACCTGGCGAGGCCGTCCTCTGGTCGACATCTTCTCCATACCAATGATTGAAATCAGATCTGCGTCCAGCCATTTTAAAATAATACGGTGGGCGCTCCGAGTGGTAATTCCCAGTGTTTCAGCCAGCTCATGTGCGGTAAATTGGCTGTCCGGTTTTCTTTTAACCAATGAAATGAGCTTCTGCTGATAGATGGCTGACATTCCGGCCTCTTCGGCTTTTTTCAGCATCTTCTCGTCTGTGATATACAAAGGGTAGGCGATAGGGGCAGAAAGTTCTACAGGGCCGAACACACTGCGGTCTTCTTTTACAATGAAGCAGTTTTCCCCGCCAAAATCCTTCGCCTGCATCAGGGCGATTCTCGCGTGGGTGCCTGCTTCATTCGCGGATAAGCCAAATCCGATTCCCATGGACAATTTCATTTTCAATTGTTTCTTTGCTTCCGTAATAAGGGGAATCCACTTATACCCCTGGGTTATCCTCTCAAAAACACCTCGGGTCGTGATAAACATGTATTCATTGCCGCTCAAAGAGGTTAAATGGCCTTCGAGCTGCTCCACATAATCGAGGATCAAGCGATACAGACGGAGGTTTTGGCGCTGGATCAAATGCTCTGACGTCATTTGGCTGACCAATTCATGGTATCCATCGACTTGAATCAGGCCAAATACGATTTGGGATTCGCGATTGCGCCGTTTTTCCGTTGATAAAAGGGCGCGCTCAAGTGTGACGATAATGTCATCATGTGTTGGCATAGCCCACTGGTTGGGGATGTCCAAGGCCGTCAGTTCATCTGCGACCATTTTTATTCCAGTAATAACACCATTGGTATTACCAGAAAGAAACAAATCGCGATGGAATCTTACCATTTCAAGTATTCTTTCTAACTGGAAGGATTCTTCGTAATGATAAACCTTGAGATCTTCCCCCAATTCCTTCAATGCTTGTTTAACTCCTGCATTTGGCAAGCTGTCGATGGACATCCCTTTGACCTTTGGTTCGTTTTTCTTCAATTTATATAAAGCTCTATATAGGCCCGACCCTTTTAAGGGGATGTAGTGGGCTGGTAAATGTGGAGGGATTTCCTGTTTGGAGAGGGAATAGGGCGGGAAGCCTGAATACAAAAGAACATCCACCTGATCGGCAAGTTCTTTTGTAAAACGAGGCGCATCTGTCATTTGGTTGGACAGGCGAAAAACTGGCTGGAAATTCGGGAACATTTTCAGGCATTCACTAAGTTGGTCATAAAAAACTTCCGGTCCTACAATCCCGATTTGAATTTGGTTCTGCATGATCTCCCTCCGGTAAAAAGCTGAACACTCTCCCTGTGGGAAAGTGTTCATTTTGTATTTGGAAAATTTCTATTTAGTAGATTCAAAGAGTATTTGTTTTACAAACGCATCATCATTTAAATGCGGATAATCTTTATAGATTCTATCGATTTCTGCTTCCTGGCCGGGACTCAGCTTTTCCTTATCAAGAAGGCACCAGTTTCCTTTGATCAATCCCTGTCGTGCAAGTACCTCGTTAATGCCAGCAATGCATCCTTTAAAGCTGTTGGCTGAATCGAAAAATGCAGTGTTTGAATCGGTCACTTCCTGTGCTAATGTCAACAGGGAAGCCGGGATGGTATCTTGGTCCCTGACAGTCTTGATTTTTTCAAGCAGCACTACGGCTTTTTGCGTCCATACTGCCCAGTGGCCAAGCAGGCCGCCAATGATTTGCTTTTTGACTGATCTGCCATTGACATTGACTTGGTAAGTTGTCAACAGGTCATTTACGATATTGTCATCGTTTCCTGTGTACAAAGCAATCTCATCGCAGCGGGAAGAATGGCAAACCGCCCTTACCACATCAAGTGTTTGATAGCGGTTAAATGGAGCGATTTTAATGCCGTACACATTCGGAATTTCCGCAAACTCCTTCCAGAACTCGTAGGTGAATGCTCGGCCGCCGACTGAAGGCTGCAGGTAAAAGCCGAATACCGGGATTATTTCGGCAACCTTTCTAGTCCGCTCAAGCAGTTCGTCTTCTGACAGTGCAGTTAAACCGCCATTGCTCAACAACCCCATGTCGTAGCCTAAATCCTTTGCAATCTCTGCTTCTTCAACTGCCTGGTGAACTGGCCCGCAGATTCCTGCAATTTTTATAAAAGGGCGGGTAAGGTTCTTCTTGTTAACTTCTTCTACAGCCAGCTGCAAAACCCTTTCAAAAAGATTGAATTCCGGGTCCCTGATTTCAAATTGGGTCGTATGGACACCGACTGCGATGCCGCCGGCGCCTGCGTCCATATAATAGTTCGTCAGCCTTCTTTGGCCTTCCTCATCGAGGGTTCGATCCTCGTTCAGTGCCAGTGGGTGAGCGGGGATGACGGTACCTTCAAATAACAGCTGTTTAATATCTTCTTTTAGCATATTAAAATGCTCCTTGACGTTCCTGGAAGTGGGTAGGCTTGTTCAGGACATAGCCATCTTCCTTGACCCAGTCGGCTGTCCAGGAAATCATCTGGTTTAAAGACACCTTTGGATAGCCGAACAGCTGGTGTGCCTTTGAAGAGTTATTCAGGAGGGCAGTTGGCTGCTCTTCGTTTACAAATTCAACTTCTTTATTGAAAGCTTTGCCGAACTGCTCAGCCAGCCATCGGACCGAAATCGTTTCTGGGCCTGTAGCATTCAGGATGGCAGGTGGGCTATCTGCCAGCAGCAGGGAGCGAAGGGCGTATTCGTTTGCATCACCTTGCCAGATGACATTCACATGACCCATCGTCAAATCGACCGGTTTGCCCTGGTAGACCTGGCGGGCAATCTCGAGCAGAACACCATAGCGCATATCAATCGCATAATTCAAACGAAAAATCGTCATCGGCGTTCCATTGCGGTGGGAGAAATTCGTGAAAATCCGTTCCCGGCCGAGGCAGGACTGGGCATACTCGCCGATTGGATTGACAGGGTGGTTCTCATCACATCCGGCTTGGGTCACCGGTACAAGAGGATACACATTTCCGGTTGAAAAAACGACAATGCGTGAATCCTTGAATTTGTCAGCGACACGTCCTGGAAGATAGGCGTTCATTCCCCAGGTGTAATGCTCATTTCCTTTTGTCCCGAATTTATTGCCAGCCATGTAAATGACATTTTTGACATCCGGAAGGTTTTGAAGCTGGACGTCATTCATCAAGTCGGCGGCGATGGTTTCAACACCTGCGGCCTCTAGTTCCTCCTGTAAAGTACCTGAAGAAAATCTCGATACCCCGATGACCTTTTTATCGGAATTTCCTTTTCTTAGAGCACGGACGGCCATTTTTGCCAGCGTCGGCCCCATTTTTCCGCCTACTCCCAGAATGAGGATATCCCCTTCCAGGCTGCAGAGATCATTGATTAAGTCGTTCGAGGGAATGGTCATGATTTCTTCTACTTCTGCGATTGTTTTCATGTTAAAGCACCTCCGGTTTTATTTGAAAAAGATATTGAGAATATTGTTGAATGCCAGCAGAATCAGGACAATCAGTCCAGCAATGCCGACGATATTCTTCCATAGTGTATTTTTGAGAGAGCCCATGATCTTTTCGTCGTTGGCCACTACGAGGATGGCAATTGCGATGAAAGGGACAATGACGATGGTGATCGCCTGGGCGAAGATGATCATATTAATTGGAGCTGCGCCGAAAATAATCCCGATTAGGGAACCGAACGCCATGACCAGTAAAATAAGACCTTTTACTGCTTTGTTGGATGATAGCTTGCTGCCGAGACCAAGTCCATCCGCCAGCATCGAGCCGCCGATTGTCGCATTTCCCATTTGTGAAGAGAAGGAAGCCCCGAAAAGCCCGACCATGAATAAAACAGTTGCCCAGTTTCCATAGAGGGGCTCCAGCGCCAATCCCATTTCGGAAACGGAATTCACGACAATGCCCTGCGGCTTAAGGATGGCAGCGGCGCATACCATGATCATCATCGTAATAAAGCCGAGGATGAAGATTCCCCAGTAAGTTTCTTTGATGCTTGAACTGTTCTGCTGGAGCGTCCAGCCCTTTTCCTGAACCAGGTAGGATTGATACACGGCGCCGACGATCGAAAAGCTAGTTGCTGTAAGGGCAATGATGAGAGGCAGTGAACCGTCTGGGATGATTGGGACAAAACCAGAAAAGATTTCTGAAATTGAAGGCTTAGTTAAAATGAAGGTAATGACGAAAGACACGAGCATGACTAATACTAGGCCAAGCATTAATTTTTCAAGGATTTTGTAAAAGTTCTTTGTGAATAGAAGGGCCATTCCGAGTAACGTAATGGTTAGAATCCAAAATGTTGAAGAGAGACCTGTAATTGTTGAAATTGCTAACCCTGAGCCTAAAGCATTGCCTGCTTGAAAGGAAGCTGTAACAAGGAACGCTCCGATTCCAATTAAAAGCGATGAAGTTTTGCCCCATTTGTTTTTCATTACCTGGATAAAAGATTCCTTTGCAGCAAGGCCAATCCTTGTACTCATTTCGGTATAGATCATCATAAAAAAGACTACGATTGCCAGAACCCAGATCAATTGCATCCCATGGATTGCCCCGATTTTAGAGGCCAGAGTCAGACTTCCAGGACCAAGCACCAATGCTGACGTAATAAATGCAGGTCCCAAAAGGCTTAAAAAATTCTTCTTCTTAACCCCAGCTTCCTGACCAGGAGTAACAGGATTTTGATTAATACCAGACTCCATACGCAAAAACCCCCTTTAATGGTTATTAATAATTAGAGAATCCGAAATTCAACACAACTGTTTTTGTTAAATTCAGAATACTCTTAATAAAATCATATCCAGCCCATTTAATTAAGACAATGTCTTTAATATGTCTTTAATTAAATGAGCAGGGGGACGATTCTTGTACATTTTTCCTATGGAAGAAGTGAGCAGTAGAACCGTCCATTTACTCACTAGTTCTTAAGTCCTGTTTAATGTAAGCGCTTTATAAATTTATTGATTTTTCTGATAATAGGGTCTATTTTATAATAAAATACAAGTTATATACATGTATTTTAACAAAACCAACAGAAGGGGGTGCATTTTGTTCGTAAATAAACAAATTCATTGTATGGGGAGGAAATTATGAAAAAGAAGATTACTAGTTTTGTTGCTTTGTTATGTAGTTTGTTGATGCTGCAGGTTGTGCAGCCGGGGATGTTCCAGGCAAATGCGGCTCAAAGGGCTGGAACGGATATTGCTTTAGAAAATGCGGGATTTGAGGAAAGTTTAAAGGATGGCAAGATACCAGGCTGGACACAGTCGTTTGGAACAGGAGGCATAGCGGTCGTGAATCATGAACATGCTTCTGGTGCGCAAAGCCTGGAACTTACAGATCCCAGCAGTGCGAACTATGGGGTCATAAGTGACAATGTTCCTGTTCATCCTGGCTGGGAATATACTGCTGCAGCGAAAATGAAGAGCACCGGCGGCGCCGGGGAGATTTATATCCGGTTCTTCGATGGAAATGGTAAATACATCACTGGTTTTAATAAATCGGTCCCTGGGCCAGTCTCGGATTGGATGGATATTAGTATCACGGCTATTGCACCGGACAATGCAGCTTTTGCAGCTGTTCTTTTTTACTCAGGGAAAGGCAATAAAGGCACGTATTACTTCGATGAAGTCAAAATGACGGAGATTAAACCGATTATGCCAATCGATGAAGTTGGGAAGGATTTAGGAGTCCAAGTGACCAAAACGACCGTTATGCTTGGGGATATCGGTCAGGATGCGAATGGACGTGATGTTATTTACACAGTCGTAGCGGGAGCTCCTGCGAAGTTTGCGATTGTCGATGTGGAAACGGAAAAACTGGTTAAGAGTTATCCGCTTGAAGATACATCCGGTGCCTGGGGTGTCAAGGTTGCTGCAGATGGGACCGTATACTTAGGCGGATACAATAAAGGCTATCTTTATCGGTATCTTCCACAATCTGATGATTTAATCAATCTTGGGCATCCAGTCAGTTCCACAGATGCGGTCCTTTATCCAATGGACATCGCAAGCGATGGGAAGATTTTTGGAGGCGCCTATAGTTCAGGCAGCGTCTATCAGTATGATCCGGACACCAATGAGTTCACTGACTTTGGCAGGATGGCTGAAGGTCAGAGCTGGGTGAGAAGCACGGTCTACGATGAAAAAAATAATAAGATCTATGCGGGTGTCGGAAGCAAAGCGCACCTGATCGAGTACGATATTGCCACAGGGGAAAAGCGCAATATCCTGCCGTCTCAGTACGCGGATATCATTTCCGTCTATGATATGGGCCTTGTGGATGGCAAGCTGTTTGCCCAGAAAGAAAATGCATTTGAAATGTTCATCATTGATACAGAGACAGGAGAATTAGTGGAAGCGACGAACGGGGATACAGGCGAGAAAACATTCGATATACCTGAATCTTCACGCGGGATTTCAGGAAAGTCACCTATAGCGAACAAGGTGTATTTTACCCACTATGGAATCCTCTATGAATACGACCTTGATACCAACACGTTCAAATCCCTGAATGTGGATATCAAAGGCAGCGCCATCAGCTATAAATTCCTTCAGCTGAATGAGGAAGGCTTCCCTGGATATTCATTGGTTGGACTATCAGGGAACGGCGGAAAAATGTATAAGTATAATCTCGAAACCGGTAACCTAAAGCTGACGGATCTGGTTTTACCGTCAGAGCCGGTGCTGATACACGACCTATCAAAAGGACCAGACGGAAAAATCTACAGCACGGGTTATCTTCCTGGCAATATGAGTTCTTATGTCCCAACGACTGGGGAAACAATCCGCTATGACGGCATCAGCCAGAGTGAAGGCATGGCCAACCTGAACGGCAAGATGTATATGGGAATCTATCCGAACGCAAAAATTTATGATTTCGATCCATTCATGGAATGGAACAGGACTGATTCAAACTCGCCGTTGAATCCGAATTTGCTTTTCAGCCTTGAAAAAAACCCTGATATTCCTGGGTATACACCGCAGGACAGAGCGTTTGCGATGCTTGGTGTTGAAGATTACAATCAGCTGTTCATTGGCACAGTCCCTAAAAACGGAAACCTTGGAGGCGCGTTTACGATTTACGAGCCAGGCACTGGAAAGGATCCGGAAGTGCATTGGAACTTGATTGAGGATCAGAGCATCATCTCGCTGGTCTATAAGGATGGCAAAGTTTTTGGAGGAACGACCGTTGCTGGAGGACAGGGGTCCGTTCCGACAACTACAGAAGCCAAGCTATTCGTATGGGATGTTGAAAAAAGGGAAAAAACAGCGGAGTTTGTTCCGGTGGCAGGCAAACGGGGGCTTACCGCTCTGACAGTTGGACCGGACGGTAACATTTGGGGAATGGCTGACGGAGTCTTATTTAAAATGAACCCTGAAACAAATGAGATTCTTGCGAAGCATGAATTGGATCCGCTCGCATCAAGCAACTGGCGGAATGCTTCCCTTGAGGTAGGGACAGATGGGAACCTGTATGGAATCATCAGCAATAAATTCTTCCGATTTGAAGTGGCAACGGGTGAGTATGAATTTATTGCCGGCAATGCAGAGCATCTGGCCCAGGATGATTTCGGAGTGTTCTATGTGTCCAGCGGCAACAGGCTTTATAAGTATGCTGTTGAAGCCTTGAAGCTTGAATTGACAGGAGCCGAATTGAGCGTTGATGATCAAAAACTGACTGTTGGCGACCGTGTTCCGGTTAAACTCAAAGGTATCCTCGAAAAGGGCAGAAGCACGAATGAACTGTCTGGAGCCAGTATCGAATATGAGATTGATAAGCCGAAGATGCTTTCTGTTGAAGATGGCATTATGACAGCGCTGAAGAGCGGCAGAGTAGAGGTCAAGGCAAAGGTAACGATGAACGGCGTTATAGTTGAGACACAATCGCTTTCGATTTGGATCAATAATGCCGGCGGAAATAAATAACGGATGAGCCTGGGAGTGTGCTTCACTTCCGGGTTTTATTTTTGCTGGGAGATATTTTTTAAATTATCAAACAATTAATTGATAAATCCGAAAAGTTATAATACTATTAAGTAAATATAAATACATGTTAAATACATGTATATAAAAAGGCTGGTGACAGAGAAATGAATATAGCTAAATTGGGCCTGGTTTTTGACCAGGAAGAAGCTGAGAAACGGTGGTCTGCCGGAGAAAATGTGTTTGAAGTCTTTCTGTTCGAGGTGCTGGACCACTTAAGGATTCCTTATGAAACGGTAGGAGTCCAACACGCTCTTGAAGACTATGATGTGATCATTTCAGTCCTTGGCGGCAATGGCACTGCCACTGCCACTGCTAGAAAGCTGCTGGACTATGTCAGTTCAGGAGGAACCTTGATTTCCTATGCTGGCCTTGAAGGAATAAAAGAGATCCTGGGCTTTGAAAAGCTTCCTGTTAATCAGACTGGATATGCAGAGCTAACTGATGTTTTATCCAGTGACCTGCCGCCGCTTCGTTATCTGGCTGTTGATCCGTGGACCAGCGAAACAGCTGGAGTAAAGGCTGATGGGAAAGGTTCGTTACAAGGGAACGAAAAGGCAGCGGCTTTACAGTGTATTCCATATGGAGAAGGCTCCATTCAGCGCTGGTCGATTCATGTACCGAACACCATTGTCGGACTGCAACAGGGAACCCGTCCTGTAACGGAAGATGGGATACCGGCCCCGGATGGCACGGCCAACCTTGATGAGAATCTTCTGAAGGCAGATGACGGATTTAAATTGGACTGGGTACTGGATCGGGAAACAACCGAAACAGGAATGCCTTATTTTCCGCATCCATATTCTGATTTATGGAAAGAAGCAATTGTCGAGCATCTTCTATCCTGTGCGGCAAAAAAAGGTTTGACCCTCCCTTTTCTAGACTATTGGCCAGAAGAGGTAAAACATTTGGCGATGATTTCACACGACAGCGACTTGAATGTCGATGAATCGGCACAGATTACCTTGGAGACGCTGAAGGCGGAGGACGTCCAGACAACCTGGTGCATGATCTCGCCGGGTTACAGTCCAGAGATTTATGAAAAAATCAAACAGGAAGGCCACGAGCTTGCGCTTCATTACAATGCGCTGCATATGGACGATGGTGTCTGGTCAGAGCAGGCTTTTTCAGATCAGCTCACGTGGGTTAAATCTGTCACTGGAGTAAGCGATATTGTTTCAAATAAAAACCATTACACATTGTTTGAAGGCTGGGGTGAGCTTTTCACCTGGTGTGAGAAATATGGAATCCAGGCTGACCAAACGAGGGGGCCAAGCAAAAAGGGAAATATCGGATTTTTATTTGGCACATGCCATCCATACTTCCCTGTTTCCTGGGCTGATGAAAAAAACCGCAATTACAATGTTCTCGAAGTTGGATTTTTGACTCAGGACCTGAACCATAATACATTGGCTGACTCCAGTGTGATCCAGCCATTCCTTGACGGTGTTAAAAGAGTGAATGGGGTTGCCCACTTCCTGTTCCATCAGTACCATATTTACAATCAGCTGAAGGTAAGGGAAGCGATTGTCGAACTGATCAGGACAGCCAGGAGCCAGGGCTTCACTTTCTGGACATCAAGACAGATCAACCAGTGGGAGCGTGACAGAAGGAAGGTAAGTATTACAGGGATTTCGGGCGAAATCCAGATTGAAGGCTCCGTTAAACATGATGGGTTTGTCGTACTTGTTCCGGTCACGGAGGCACCGACAGAAGCGGAATTCGCCGAACAAGAAACTGTAAAAAGATTTGGCTTTCATTGCCGTAAAGTGAAAATTGGAACTGCCGCCTTTCAGGGGAAGGGGGAGGCTGCATGCTGATGAACCAGACTCAACTAGCCATCCATGGCGGAAAAAAGGTCAAGGAAACGCCGTTTGCGACGGGCAAAAGGTTTGGGCTTGAAGAAGCAAGAGAGCTGCTTGAGGCTCTTGAGCAAAATACGCTGTTTTACCACTTCGGCCATAAAGTGAAGCAGTTCTTGGCGGATTTTAATGAAATGTACGGCGTTAAATATAGCGTGGCGACTTCATCAGGCACTGCTGCACTCCATGTTGCCCTTGGTGCTGCGGGTGTGAGTGCTGGCGATGAAGTCATCACCAGCCCGATTACGGATCAGGGGACGGTTATTGGAATCTTGTATCAAAATGCCGTACCGGTGTTTGCTGATCTAGATCCCCATAGCTATAACATGACAGCTGAGGCGATCGAAAAGAAGATTACCTCAAGAACAAAGGCCATACTTGTTGTCCATCTGGCTGGCAATCCGTGTGACATGGACCCCATCATGGAGTTGGCGAGGGAGCATAACCTTAAGGTAATCGAGGATTGTGCCCAGAGCTATCTGACCACCTACAAAGGGCGGCTTACAGGGACGATTGGCGATTACGGATGCTTTAGCACGAACGATTTCAAGCATATTTCAACGGGTGATGGCGGCATTGTCACAGTGAATTCGGGTGACGCGGGTGATTATTACAGGACACATGCCTTTGCCGATAAAAACTATCAGCGCCACGGAAATGCCGTGACGAAGGATTTAGAGTACCTGGCGCCGAATTATCGCATGACAGAGCTTCAAGGTGCAGTTGGGATTGCCCAGCTGAAAAAGCTGCATTGGATTTGTACGAGAAGACATGAACTGGGTGAGAAAATTAATGAAGGCCTGCGGGGGTTGAAGGGAATCTATTCCATGAAAATAACAGAAGGCGGATGGTGCAGCTACTGGTTCTATATGCTGAGGCTTCAACTGGATGAGTTGTCATGTACAAGAGCGGAATTTTCAGAGGCGCTTGCTGCCGAGGGGATTCCGAACCAGGCTGGCTATATTCCGAAGGTCCTTTATGCCCAGCCTTTATTCCAGGAAAAACAAGCCTATATAAATAGCTCTTACCCATTTGATCAAGGTTCGTATGATTATTCACTGGGAACCTGCCCGAACGCAGAGCAAATCCTGAAAACTGCGATCCGGCTGAATATCAGTGAATTTTATAGTGACCAGGATATTGAAGAAAGTATCCAGGCAGTGAAAAAGGTCGCTGCTTATTACTCTAGATGATGGCATGAAGGAGGTGCAAGATGAAGCAGGAATCGCCATTTGTTGACCACGGCATCCCGGTCGAGGCAGAAGAAGCAAGAGCCGCCGCGTTCTGTGAAAGGGACGGAAAATACAGGTTTGTCGTTTCGGCCAGGGGGTTTGTGCTGATTGTCGACCCTGATGCCGGAACGTCAAAACAGGTTCATTTTCCCGATGGAAATGATGAATATCCATTCTCCTCCTTCAGCAGTAATGGTTTGTTTTACACAGGAGCCGGCAAGATGCTTCTTGTCCTTGATCCTTTCTCGGAAGAATTTATTTTTCAAACAAGTATTAAAAATGGCGAGGAGATTGTTGGCTTTAGCTTTGCCGAAGATGATAGAGGATATATCTTCTTTTCGTCTTATCCTCATTGCCATTTGCTCCGCTATGACCCATCCAGTCATGAAGTGATCGATTACGGATCGATGGACTCCGTTGAAAAGTACCCTGGAAGCCTGGCTGTAGACCACGATGGCTGGGTGTATATGGGGATTGGAACAGAGCACAAAAACATTGTAGCCTATCATCCAGGTACGGGAGAGAGGAAAGAACTTATTCCTGAACATATGAGCACAAAGGGAGCCGGGTATGTTTATGCCGGAACAGATGGTTATGTATATGGCCACTGGGAGGCTGCCGACTTAAAGGATGTCCACGATTCAACGAGGTGGCTGAGGTTTTTAGCGGGGGAGGCGCAAGATTGGCCCGTGAATGAACTGAGTTCTTCCCGTTATACAGGCAGCGGGTTCCAAAAAATCCATCGGAATAGAGAAACGCCGTACCGGGTCGCTGCCTTCAGTCTTTCTGAACGGTATGCCGATTTCTGTTATAAAGTGACAGGAGAGACCAATCGGATATCTCTTCACTACCGATCTGCTGGTGCGAACCTCTCCACGCTATGCAAAGGTCCGGATGGCTGTCTCTATGGGACCTCGATGCATCCGCTCCAGCTGTTTCGCTATGACTTTGACAAAGGTGAACTTGTGAACTTTGGCGGAGAGGTGGTCGAACAAGGCGGGGGCGGAAATATCGCGGCGTATGCAGACCAGGGGGGAATCCTCTATGGAGCAGCCTATGCAGGGGGCAAACTGTACAAAATTGATCTCCAGCAGCCTTTTATGAAAGGTGTCAATCCGAGGATCATGCAGCATACAGAGGAGATCCACCGGCCGCGCTGCGCCATTTCGCTCAGGGATGGGAAGCATGTGGTCTGGGGCGGATTCCCAGGATACGGAATGGTTGGCGGAGGGCTCGGAATCTATGATACTGTAACTGATCGGCATACCATCCTTGATCATCTGCAGCTTATCGAGAATCAAAGTACATTATGTCTCGGTGAACTCAGGTCGGGGCTGATCCTTGGAGGAACAAGCATCGAGACACCGGGAGGAGCAAATTCCCTTGAAAAAGAAGCGTGCCTGTACGTACTGGATTGGAAGGACAATCGGATTGTAGATAAGTTCGTCCCTATAAAAGGGACAAGGGAAATCTCACAGATGTTCATTGACCCATATGAACGAGTGCACTGCCTTACGAATGAGGGTATTTATTTTGTATATGACTTGCAAAATATGGGGATTTTGTATCAACAGGACCTGTCCCTTTGGGGCGGAGTCGTCCGCAATGGTTTTGTTTTTATTGAAGGATCTCATAGATTGCTTGTTTTACTTTCACGGACATTGTTAGCAGTAAGGATAGGGCAAGATTCAATTGCTGAGCCAAAGGTGGTTAGTGGCTTGCAGAAAAGCGCGACTAGTGGAGTCGTACTCCACGATGGCAGGATTTATTACGGAAGCGGAAGCCATCTATGCAGCATAGATGCGCGGGATATCTAATGGATAGAGGTGAAGCCCATGTATTCACTAAAATCACTAGCAAGTGATGGCCTTCCGCCATTGCTTGCTAATATTCAATCTTATGAAGAGTGGAGCCTTAAAAAGGAAACAATTTTACAGACTTGGCTCGACTGTATTGGCGGACTCACACCGCTCGTGAAACCGCGAATGGAAATCGTCTCCTGGAAAATTCATGATGATCATTTCTTGATTCGTATCCGCTATTCAACCGTTTTCGATGACGTGGTTCCCGCGAATTTACTCATTCCGATCCGAGAGAATAATAGATTTGAAACGGAGGAAGATGTTGCGCAGCTTCTATACGGTCGCGAAGAGGGAAAACCGTTCCCGGCTGTGCTCGCATTGCACCCGACGAGCGAAGCGGGAAAGGATGAGGTCTGCCTTCCAACAGGCAGGGAAAACCGCCAATACGGGCTGGAACTTGTTAAAAGGGGCTTTGTGGTGTTGGCACCTGATACGATTACTGCTGGAGAACGAATAGCTCCTGGTGAAAAGCCATTCCATACAGCCTCATTCTACGAGCGGCACCCTGATTGGTCAGCTGTCGCCAAAATGATGGTGGATCACCGGCAGGGAATCAGCTTGCTTGAATCGTTAAAGCTGGTGGATTCTGAGAGAATTGGAGCGATCGGACATTCGCTCGGAGGTTATAATGCTTATTTTCTTGCAGGGGTTGATTCCCGTTTAAAGGCAGTTGTCTGCAGCTGCGGATTTTCTCCCTTTGCCGGGGATCCCGAATTGCATCGGTGGGGCAGGAGGGAATGGTTTTCCCATATTCCTAAGCTGAGCGATTATCTAGATGAAGATATGGTCCCATTTGAGTTCCATGAAATTGCCGCACTGGCCGATTTTGTTCCGGTGTTTTTCTGGACGGGACAAAATGACACAATTTTTCCACACTGGAAGCCAGCGGCAGAAGGTCTTGCGGAATTAGGCAGCTTGTATCGATGGCATTGCGAAGAAGCTAAGTTCACTTCTTTGATTGGGAATGGCGGGCATGATTTTCCGCCAGCCATCAGGGGAATGGCATATACATTCCTTGAACACTGGCTGTCTGCAGAAGAAGATTGAATTGCCGGAATTCCTTTTGCAAAACCTTGATGACTCCATTAATATTAAGGTTATCAAGCTGTATGGGAGCTGTCTGTGAATGCTGAAACGAAAAAATGATTTTGATGATCGCTACAATAAATTCATCCATGAATTGAAGGATGAAATCATCTCAGGCCGAATCAAGCCTGGTGAGTTCATCCTTCCCGAGAATACATTGAGCAAGGAATATGATTTAAGCCGGGTATCCATCCGCAAAGCCCTGGCACAGTTGGTGGAGGAAGGCTTGATCGAAAAAATTCCCGGGAAGGGCAACAGAGTGTCCATCCCGGAGGATACCCAGAAACAAACAATCACTCTTGGCTGGTTCTCCAATTCGTATGAAATCGAAATCGTCGAGCAGATTATCGAACGATTTGAACAGTTGAATCCATATATCAAGGTGAATCTGCAAATCCTGCCAAACAGTATGTACGTGTACCATCTAACTGAAGCAATCAAGACTAACAGCGGGCCTGACGTCTTTATCGTGTCCGATTACCATTTCCGTGAACTGGCAGAATCGAAGCGGCTGGATATAGTCGATCCTTTTTTACCAGAGCACATCAACCCTGAAAAGGACAGCTATGACAAGGTGTTTGAGATGTTCACCCATGAAGGGAAACTGCATGTTACTCCGTTCGTCTTTTCTCCAGTCATGATTTGCTATAACAAAAGCATGTTCCAGAAGGCAGGAATTCCGGAAAAGGTCAAAATGGGATCCTGGGATGACCTGCTGGATATGGCCCGCCGCAATACAAAGGATTTTGATGGCAATCAGTTAATCGACCAGTACGGATTTTGTTTTTCTTCGCTGACGAATCGCTGGCCTGTTTTTCTCTTACAGAATAATGGCCGGTTCATGACCGAAGACCGTACTCGCTCGATGATGAACAGCAAGGAGAATATCGAGGCTCTTGATTTCTGTGTTGACCTCATGTATAAACACCAGGTTTCACCTATTTTTTCACATGGCAGCAATGTCCTTGCTGAAAACCTGTTCATGCGCGAGCGGGCGGCTATGATTTTAACAACCTATTATTTTATGAATGAATTCAGGGATCATAAAATCAAATGGGATGTCCTTCCTCCACCAAAGAAGACGGCGCCTGCGACCCTGCTTCTTGGCGGTGCTCTTGGCATTAATTCCGAAAGCCAGGTGAAGGAAGCGGCACAGGCACTGATTAGTTATATGGTCAGCACGGAGGCACAGACGATGGTGAAACAAAATGGCTGTACGATTCCGGTGCTGCGCTTCGTAGCAGAAGATAATTATTTGCTCAAGCCTGGCGTCCATCCGGCGAATTACAATGCATTCAAGGACATCATGCCGAATGCCGTATGTGTGAAGGATTTGAATGTCACGATTAAGGAACTGGAATTGATTGAGAGTGAGCTTCACTTGCTCTGGGCAAATATGGAAAAAGCAGAGGATTCCTGTAAGCGGATTGATGATTTGCTGAATGAAGGAGTCACGGTGTCCTAGTTCAAGCTGATACTGCCAGGAAAGGATTTGGTGTTTAAGATGGATGCATTCCAGCAGACAATTGAAGTAAAGCCTCATCCGAGAATTTTGTTTCATCCAACGGAGATAACGGAAATAAGGACCCGGATACAGCAATGTGCTGCCGACAGCCCGATCCGTTTCGATGAAATTTGGCTGGAAATAAGGCAGCAAGCAGAGGCGTATGCAGCGGAACAAGCATTTACGGTTTCTTATCCCAGCTGTGATGTCGTCCTGAACATCCCGCTGCCGCTTGTTGAGATTGAGCCTGTCGGTGATCCGCCAGGCTATACGGACTACCCGTTCTGGACAATGTATTCCCGGACAATCGAAGAACGGATCAAGGTTTTGTCCTTTGCCTTTGCCATGACGGGGGAAGAGTGTTTTTCCTCTAAGGTAAAAGAATATCTCCTATCCCTATCGGCTTATTCAAAGTGGTTTGAATTTAAACATAGGGGGGCGGAAGGCAATTTAAGCAACGCCCATTTCCTGCTCGGCATGTCAATTGGCTATGATGCCATTTTCAGCGAGCTTACAGATGAGGAAAGGAGCGCGATTGAGAAGGCAATTTTTACAAAGGGGTTGAAGCCTCTCGAAATCGATTTCGAGAATGATGACAGCCATAACATTATTGCCTCCAAGCGGGTTGCGATGTTCATCGGTTCTCTGGCGATCCTGGATGCTCCAGGACACCGGGAGACAGTACAACCTTTTCTGCAGAATTCGTATGAGTATATGCGTAATTACCTCGATAACAGACTTGTGGATCCAGAAATCGAGGGGCTACTATATTTAAATGTAGCGGCTCGCCACCTTTTAATGGCAGCAGACATCCTGTTCAGGTCAGCGGGCAGGGATGAACTGATAAAGCACGAGTACTTCCGCTTGCTGCCGGATCTCTTTTTATACATGATGGGAACGGGCGGTAAATCGAGCTTTGTCAACCTTTCTGATTCGTTTTATAAGCTCGATGTTTTATATACGATGTCTGTTCTCGCGTCCTCAGCAGGGCACCCGGTGGCCAGCTGGTACATCCACCAGTTTCCTGAGAAGAAACTGGATTTGCTTCTCGACTTAAAAAAGATCCCTGTCCCGATACCTCCATATCAGTACTATGGCGAGAATTCAAAAATGTTTCCTGTCATTGGCTGGGGAGCCTTACGGAGCGGCTGGAAGGAGGACGACCATCTTTTGGCCTTTAATGCAAGTGAATCCGCTAAGGACCACAACCATTTCGACCAGAATAATTTCATACTGCATGTTTCGGGGGAATGGCTGTTGACGAATCCGGGTTATCAGGATTACGTGGAAGGCCCGCGGAGAGAATTCACGATTGGGACTGTCGGACATAATAGCATGCTGGTCGATGGTGCAGGTCAAATCCATCGCGGCAGGAGCAGGGTAGTGGATTGGTACACGTCTGAAAACTTCTCTTTTGTCATCGGTGACGCGAAAGATGCCTATTGTCCGGAGCTATTAGAATGGGACCGGGAAATCTTCCATCTGGATCAGCGTTATTACGTCATGATCGATAGAGCTGTGAAAGCGAGTCCGGAAAGCGAGCTTTCGTTTTTGTTCCATACGCCTGTGAGCGTTAAGGCCGGTGATAAAATTTTGAACCCTGGCGACAAACCCGAGGCTGCTTCGTTCGGATTTATGGGAGAACATGCCGCAGCAGAACTTTCTATTTGCTATCCAGAGTCAGCTGAAAAAGAAATCACCCAGTACGCGGGTGCAGAGCAGTATGGGCAGTGTCTGCAGGTAGTGCCTGGAGAGATGAATGAGTCAGAGTTTCTCGTCACCTTGATCCAGCCTCAAGCACATAAGGATGGGAAGGGATTAACCTGGGATTTCAACCGTACAGGTTCGCTTTTTGACTTGAAGGTCACTGACATGGATGTCCTGGATTATTTGTTGGTGAATGAAGAAAGGTCAACAGTCTATCAAACTAGCAAGGACGGTTATGTGAGCGTTCGTGCAGAAAAGGGATGGGTGTCGACTTCCAATCAGGGGAGCGGCACCGTCAAATTTGCATTGATTGGTGGGAATGAATTGTCCGTTAACGGAAGCCGGATGCTGCAATCGAATATGCAAGTGAACGCATCTGGATTTTTTTTCAATGAAGCTGTAAAAATCAAATTGGTGGCGCAGCTGGACGGGAAGGTGCGCATTCGTTCCCAAGAACCTTCTGTTGTCAGGCTGAATGGAGTAGTCGTTGAGGAAAACCTTGTTTCCTATGATTCTGAAAGAAGGATGCTGGAGCTGGATCTTTCCCAGGGTCTTCATTATTTGGATCTATCTTTCCTAGTAGTCTAGTAAAAGGGCGAAGGCTATTGTAAGATAAAATAGTCCGATTATTGAAATAATTAACCGTTTTTAGAGAGGGTGGCTTGCACATGGAATTGACAGGATGGAAGGGAAGTCTCTATCGATACGGGAACTGGGCTATGAAACTGGCATCCTTGAATATGCTCTGGTTAGCCGGGATCATTGCTGGTGCTGTCATTGGCGGCGTCTTTCCTTCTACCGCTGCCATGTTTTCTGTCATCCGTAAGTGGATGCAAAATGCATCTCTCGACCTGTCCCTGGTTCCTACTTTCATAGAAGAGTATAAACGTGATTTTATAAAAGCGAACCTTTATGGATATGTTTGGGCTGCCATCGGGGTCATTCTTTATGTTGACCTGCAGTTCTTCCGCGGCATCCCGGCATTATGGGCAACCCTGTTCTCGTACTTCTTTTTTATCCTGGGAGTCATTTATCTTGCAGCTCTTCTTTTTGCCTTTCCGGTTTATGTCCATTTTGATATGCGCGTATTCTACTATTTCCGTAATTCTGTATACATCGCCCTATCCAACCCGATTTATTCCTTGCTGATGGGTTTGGGATTTTATTTCCCTTACGTATTAATTTCAAAGATTCCCGGGCTTCTGCCGTTTTACGGGGGAAGTTTAATTGCCATGCCATTGATGGGTCTATCCCTTCGGCTATTCGAATTGCTAGAACAAAAAGCTCGTGAATAGAAAAATATATATTGAATTTTCTTAAAATTTGTATTATTGTTATTTTATAAATACATGTCATATACATGTATAGACTGAATGAATCTACATATGAGAAAGGGGAGCTAGGTATGGAAGTGAAGCATGATCCTGAATATGATTCTTCCCTGGCCCTTCCAGATAAAATAAAAATGGACACGAAATGGAACAAGGTGAGGAAGAAGCTTTGGCGTGACAGGTACCTGATGCTGCTCCTGCTGCCTGGCGTTCTGTTTTTCCTGATCTATCGATATATTCCAATGGCTGGTCTTTTACTAGCTTTTAAGGATTATAGTCCATTCCGAGGATTTGCGGACAGTCCCTGGGTGGGATTGAAATATTTCCAGCTGATTTTCGAAGATAAAGAAGTGGTCCGGGTCATCTGGAACACCCTGCAGATTTCCTTGCTGCAAATCATCTTCGCGTTTCCCATTTCGATCCTGCTGGCACTGATGCTCAATGAATTGCGCAACCAGTTCCTTAAACGGTTCCTGCAGTCAATTGTTTATATGCCGCACTTCCTGTCATGGGTTGTTGTGGTAGGGATTACGGTCATCTTTTTAAGGAGCGAAGGGCTTGTCAATAACTTTCTTGCTCAATTCGGGATGGACGCCATGCCTTTCTTGACGGATCCTGCCTGGTTTAAGCCGCTCATTGTTCTCCAGATCATCTGGAAAGAGTCCGGTTGGGGAACGATCATCTTTTTGGCAGCGCTATCAGGGATAAGCCCGCATTTATACGAGGCGGCTGTCATGGATGGGGCGAACCGCTGGCGGCAGATCTGGCATATTACCCTGCCTGCGCTGAAAAGTACCATCATCATTATGCTGATCCTTCGATTAGGGAATGTCATGGACAGCGGATTTGAACAAATCTTCCTGATGCTGAATCCTTTCAATATGGATTCTGGGAATGTCCTTGATACCTTTGTTTACTTTAAGGGAATCCAGCAGGCGAATTACAGCTTCGCAACTGCGGTTGGACTGTTCAAAGGTGTAATCGGGCTTGTGCTGGTCGTCCTGGCGAACAGGCTTGCCAAGAAGTTTGGAGAGGAAGGCTTATATTAAACCGCGTGAGGAGGGGGCGTCATGTATAAAACGTCTGCCGGGGAAAAAGCTTTTGATGGTGTGAACATTCTGCTGCTTGTCATTATTGCCGCAACAATGATTTTCCCCTTTCTATACATTTTTGCTGTTTCTTTTTCGAGTCTAAGTGACTTCCTGGAAAACGACCTGCTTTTGTGGCCGAAGGAATGGGTGACGGATGCCTATACTTTCATCCTCGGGTCTGACCAGTTCATCCGCTCGATTTTCGTGACGATTTACATCACAGTCGTCGGGACGTTCGTCAACTTGTTCTTCACGTCAACGATGGCTTATGCGCTGACGAGAGGCATTTATGGACAGCGGACAATCCTTTTCCTAGTCCTTTTCACAATGCTGTTCTCAGCCGGAATGATCCCAACCTACATGATTGTAAAAGCAACTGGCTTGCTGAATACATGGTGGGCGCTGATCATCCCAGTCGCCATCAGTCCATTCAACCTGATCATCATGAGGCAATTCTTCTTGGGGATTCCTGAGGAGCTGAAGGAAGCCGCGATCATAGATGGAGCAAATGATATCCAGATTTTCACGAAGGTGATATTACCATTATCAAAACCGGCACTGGCAGCGTTTGGACTGTTCTACGCCGTCAGCCACTGGAACAGCTATTTTACCGGCGTGCTTTACTTGAGTGATCCGGCAAAATGGCCCATCCAGGTAATCCTGCGGCAGATCGTCATCGTCAATGAGCCCAATGCAGCACTGGGCGCCCATGAAATGATGGAATCACTGCCGCCGCCTGAAACGGTACAAATGGCAGCTATCCTTTTAGCTACCATTCCTATATTAATAGTCTACCCATTTCTGCAAAAGCATTTTGCTAAAGGAGTGATGCTTGGTTCAGTTAAAGGCTGATGGTGTTCGTTCATGTTTAGGGAATATATAAAAAAGCTGGAGGGGTTAATTTGAGGAGGAAGAATCTATTAGTCGGTGTTTTAAGTCTGTCTCTAAGCTTGTCACTGATTGGCTGTACATCAGAGGAAACCAAAGGCGATAAGGATAAAAAGGATAATGACGACAAAAAGGCTGCTGTTGATCCATTTGACCATAGTAAAAAATACGATGTGTCGGGAATGACTTTCCGTTTTGGCGATCCGCCGCCAGCTTCTAGTCCGGGGCTCAATCTGATCAATGAACGATTTAATGTCAACTACAAGCCTGAAATCATCCCACAGGGTGATTATGCTGAAAAATCCTCGGCGATCGTGGCCTCGGGCAGCATGCCGGATATGGTCGGTTTCCAGGGTGAAGACACCAGATTTTATCAGTGGGCTAAAGAAGCTGCTTTCCTTCCATTGGATGATTACCTGAAGCATTACGAAACACTTTCCAAAATTCCTGATCATGTCTATGACTCTTTTAAAGTGAATGGAAAGGTCTATGGAATTCCTAGATATGCAAATGAGTATCCGCTTGTACCGATTATCCGCAAGGACTGGCTGGATAGTCTAGGGCTGGAAGTGCCCACTAGCTATGAGGAGCTTGAAAAGGTAGCAGTCGCTTTTACAAAAAATGACCCTGACAAGAACGGCAAAAATGATACGTACGGACTTGCTATTGGGGAAAACATCAACCCTAACTTCAATATGGGAGCGTATTGGGACTTTGGAGCCTGGTACCATCAGAATGAAGATGGAGACTATATTCCAGGCATGATTTCAGAAGGACGCAAGGATTTGATCCAGTTCTTCGCCAACCTTTATAAAGAAGGCGCAATGACGAAGGATTTCGCCGTTCTGAATTGGGCGGATACGAATAATGAATTCTACTCAGGCAAAGCAGGAATCTTTGTCGGCGGTGTTTCTGGAATGAGCGAAGATTATATGTCTGGATTGCTGGCGATCCATCCTGACGCTGAATTCGTTGCACTTCCTCCATTCAAAGCTCCAGATGGCTCACAGGGCTTCACGATGGGATCTGGCTATTCAGGAATCCTGGCATTGAATGCGAAGCTTGCAGACGATGAAGGGAAAATCTTCAGGGTGCTAGAAATGGTCGATGCAGGCAAGAAGTTCTTCGCACATGAAGAAAGAAATCCGCAAAACCAGGATTTTGACTGGATGTGGGGGAAAGAAGGAAAAGGTTATAATATGGAAAACGGTGCGCCAGTCCGAGTACCGAACTTCTCATCTGATGGCCTTGCACCTTCCACTTACTTCATGGATAACAGAGAACACGTTCCATCCGACGCGAAAATCCGCTATGCTGATGATTACAAGCTTGAAGAAATGAAAAGCTTGGTCAATTCATTGCAAGATATGTTCGAAGCGAATGAGATGTACATCAACCCATCAAACGGAGTCATTTCTCAAACCAATCAGGAAAAAGGAACAGACCTGATGCAATTCCTCATGAACGAACAAGCCAAGATGATCGCCGGCCAAAGACCAGTCTCCGATTGGGATAAACTCGTCGAAGAATACCTCAAGCGCGGAGGCGACGCCATCATAAAAGAAGTAAATCAGGGAATCAAAGATAAAGGCTACGACGACCGTCAGTGGAAATAACTAGAATGTGCCAGGTGCCATCCAGAATAATGGATGGCACCTGGCACTTTTTGAGGTCCTTTGAAATGTCAATCTACTATAATAAAACTCTTGCTGAATACTGTCTGGTTAGCAATACTTCTCTTTAGATTAGTATGATCATTCCAGAAGTTATTGGTCTTGTTTCAACTTGAATTGTTTGCTGTCCAACCTTATCCAGGTCAGGGGAGTGTCTGACTTGGAATTTTTGTAGGCTCACGTGACCGTCCAGTACCGAGGTGGGACTCCACTCTCTATTGAAACGTAGGGTACGCCCCCTTGTTTCTGAATGATATAATAGTTAAATCATTGTATTCTGAGGCTGCATAAAATATTATGCAGCCTTTATCAAATCCAAAATAAGAAAGCAGCGTGATAATAATGGATTCCATAAGGCAGTTTATGGAGGACCATTTGCAAGAGATATTAGATGATATCAAGTTTCTGGTCGAATGTGATTCTCCATCATTGAATAAAAAACTCGTCGACCAGTGTGGAGAGAGGATTCAGGATCTTCTATATCTCTACTTCGGTAAACGGGCAGAAGTGTTGGAAGAAGAGGAATACGGAAATCACCTGAGATTCGAGTTCGGGGAAGGAGATGAAACAATCTTAATCCTTTCCCATTTTGATACAGTATGGGAGCCTGGAAAATTAGAGTTTAGAATCGAAGGCGATCTTGCGTACGGGTCTGGCATCCTGGATATGAAGGGGGGACTTGTACAAGCGCTTTGGGGAATAAGAGCCATTAAGGAATTGAATATCCCATTTCAAAAGAAAATTGTATACCTTTTTACTAGCGAAGAAGAAGTGAGCAGTCCGACATCACGCTATGTCATTGAAGAGATAGCGAAGGATTGCGATTATGCATTAGTTACGGAACCACCCGTTGTTCGGACGGGTGCCTTAAAAACGGCAAGAAAGGGTTCATCGCGTTATTATATTGATATTACTGGCAAGGCTGCCCACGCTGGCAACAACCATCATGAAGGAGCCAGTGCTATTCAAGAGGCTGCTAAGGCCATTGATTTTTTAGAATCCTTAACAGATTATGACGTTGGAACCACTGTCAATGTGGGATATGTTAAAGGCGGAGGCAAGCTAAATGTAGTGGCTGATCATGCAGAGATTGGCATCGATGTACGGGCGAAAACCAGTGAAGAACAGGAAAGAATTGATGAAATAATTAGTGAGCTGACACCTTTCACAGAGGGTACAAGTATAGAGATTCGAGGCGGCGTCTCTCGTCCACCGATGGAACGAAACGAAGATACAAAAATCCTGTTCCAGACCGCTAAAGAAGCAGCAAAAGAAGAAGGCATCAAGTTAAAAGAAGCATCTGTTGGAGGAGGAAGTGATGGAAACCTCACAGCCAACATGGGAGTCCCAACCTTAGATGGCCTCGGTACAATTGGAGACGGAATCCATGCAAGAAACGAACACATCATCATCAGTCAAATCCCTGAGCGCGCAGCATTTTTCTCCAACCTTCTGATAAATATTAGGAAATAGGGAAGCTTCTCTTGTCACATTTGGTAGTTAGCGAATACCAAGGGACGGTTCTCACGTCTCATTTTGGAGTGGAGATACCTTAATGAAGGTTTATTAAACGCAGAATAAATCTTTAGAGACGCCCTTTGATTCTATGTTCGGTTTGAGAGTAGATTTAGGGCGGAGGTAATGTCCTCCGCCCTACAATTTGTTATTCTTTTACTTCTTCATAGGCTTCCATCAGTATCTGTTCCATTTCGTTAACAAAATAGTTGAGCATCTTTTCGCCTTTTTCTTTGGTGGCTTTTGTTGCATCCCCATATACTCCACTTTTACTTAAGTCTCCTAATGAAATGGAGGATTTACCGTAGAGTTTTGGCTTTTCAGGGTATTCTCTTACGGCCTTGGACATGTCAACTAGTTCAGGTTTTAGAGCAAGCATGAGGGAAGTCTCAAACTCACATGCATGCACCATACCGTGCCAGGTAGGGGAGTCACAAAGATCTTCAATCATCTTGTTCAGGTTAGGATAGAACAGATAAATGACTGGAATATCGAGTTCATCGGCTAGTTCCCGGGTGGCGTATTTCATGCTGGCATTATTGGCATCATGGCCATTGACAAGAATCAGCATTTTAATTCCATATCGTGCTACACTGTGAGCGACATCTTTGATCACTGCTTCAACATGGTGCTGCTGAAGTGAAACCGTACCCGGGATGTCTCTCCATACCCAGGAGTAACCGAAAGGCTGGGTTGGCAGCAGCAAGGCACCGGTTTTTTCTGAGAGTTTCCTGGATACTCCTTCTGCAAGGTAGATGTCAACTCCAAGAGGGAGGTGGTGGCCATGCTGTTCAGTTGCTCCCATCGGTAAAATCGCCACAGGAAATTCTTTGATGGCTGCCTCGACTTCATCCCTTGTCATATTGATCAGTTCTCTTGCGTTTCCCATTGTGTCACCCCTCACTGCTTAAAATATTTGCGTATTTCTGAGCATTCCTTTTGATATTTTCTCTATCATTCTTCGTCGCACCTCGAGGGACAAGATCACTGCCAATCCCAAATGATGTACAGCCGGCTTTGTAATAGTCCCGGATATTATCTAGTGAGACGCCACCAACAGCCATAATGTTAATGTCAGGGAATGGTCCGTTTAGATTTTTGATGTAGTCTGTTCCAAGGTTGCTGGCAGGGAAAAGTTTTACAACGTTTATGTCAAGGTTCAGAGCCTGCATGATCTCGCCAGGTGTGAAGACACCCGGGAGAATTTCGACATTTAGCTCTTTGACTTCTTTTGCAAGCTCTTTATCCCATCCCGGAGTGATGATGTAACGTGCACCAGCATCAATTGCCTTTTTCGCCTGGGCAATTGATGTGACTGTTCCAACTCCAAGATGAATTTTATTTCCAAAGGTTTCACTCAGAATCCTGATGCATTCCAGTCCTTTTTCTTCTTCGCTTAAGGAAACCTCGACCCAGTCGATGCCTCCCTCAAGCAAAGCCTCCTGGATATCGATTACCTCACTTGGGTCAACTCCACGAATGATTGCTACGATCGTTCCTTTTTCTAAGTTCATCATTCCACCTCTTAAAACTGGCCGAGCCAGCGGGCTGGGTTTTTGATGAAAATGGTATCGATATCTTCCTGACTGATGCCTTCATTCAATAGGCGAGGGATGAATTTTTTGATGATATACTCGAAGCCGGGTCCGCCGCCATAGGCATGAAGATAACTCTTTCGGCCCATGTCTGCTGAAACCAGCAGCTGCTCAACATATCCGTGTTCGATCATATTTTTGATTAACTCTACACGGACACTGTCTGGATAGTACTTGATTTTACTTGCGCCATCAAACTGAACATATGCTCCGCGCTTAGCGAGCTCAAGGTGGTAGTATGGATCGGCGTTACGGTCACTGTGGCCTACAGCTACTTTGGTTAAATCCAACCCTTCATCCTCAAGGATATCCAGCATTTCTCCACCCATTGTTCCAGCTTCGGTATGGAGCCAAACCGGTGCGCCGGTCTCGAGTTGTGCCCTTGCCATTGCACGAGTTACTTTTTCCTCAAGAGGGTGGATCATCTGGTCCCATGAACCTGCTTTTAGGAATCCTGCCTTGGCAGAAGTTCCATCCATTCCGACAGTAACGTCCCTCACGAGTTTTTGGGTGATTTCTTCGATTTCTAATGCTTGTACCCATTTTGGAAAGTAAACATGCTTATTAAATCCTGAGGTCATGACTAAATTGACACCAGTTTCTTCTGCCATCCTGATTAGGTGCTTCGCATCGCGCCCATAATCAAGTGTTGTAGCATCTACCAGCGCATTGCCGCCAGCACGCTTAAATCTCCATAGTTCACTAACGCTTGCCTCATAGTCAGTCAGTTCTAAATCACGATCTTTTTGGCTTGCAGGCGGGTTTGCCCATAAGTGTTCATGGCTGTATGTGAAACCCAAGTCTTTTGCGTCAATATCTCCTAAAACAGTACGAACTTTACCCATTTTTATCACTCCTGATCTTATGATTGAAATAGTGAGAGGAAAGAATTTTTGCTCTTTCCTCTCCGAGTCAAATTAAATTTGAATACCGAACAGCATGCCTACGAGGCGAATAAGAACCACTACGATGATCGCGTCTGGAGAAGCGAACCACAGTCCTTCGATTCCATACTGTGTAACATCGACAAGAGGGTAGGCAAGGGCCACGAGCAAGGTCCAGCTGAGACCCAGGAAGAAACCACTTATAATGGCTCCGCGTCTTCCGCCGGTTGCGTTTCCGAATACACCTGCAGCACCGCCCATGAAGAACAAACCGATGACAGAAGGTAGAACGACAACTGGCAGGATGCTGGAAATGGCAGTAACCAATAATCCGCCAGCCAAAGCGGATAGGAAACCAAGTGTTACAGCGATTGGTGCGAATGAATAGAAAATCGGCACATCCAGAGCAGGCTTTGCACCGGGAACGATTTTTTCGCCAACCCCTTTAAAGGCTGGGACAATTTCGCCCAGGAACATTCGAACACCTTGAAGGAGGACAAGAATACCAACAACAAATGTCAGTGCCGACATGATGGAGAACTGAATTGTGTTCTGTCCGCCGGCTATTTCAGCCATTTTTGCTGGGTCAACAAATAGGGAAGTAACAACGTAAATGATAATCATGACGATTCCCATCAGGACACTCATGTCTTTTAAGAAGTCGAGTGACTTAGGGACTTTTACATCTTCGGATGACTTTTCCTTGTTCCCTAATTTTCCGCCAACCCATCCTGACAAGCTGATCCACGAGCTGCCCCAGAAACCAAAAGCAATATTATCATTGCCGGTGATTTTTCGGACAAACGGCTGGGAAATCGCAGGGAATAATACCATTGAAACACCTTGAATAATCGAACCAAGGACTACCGTCATTGTTGAGGATAACCCCATTTGATGGAAGACGATGGCCATTGTGCCAGCGAATGAAAACATCATATGGCCTGTTAGGAAGATGTACTTCCATTTTGTGAATCTGGCAATCACGAGATTAATTAAGAAAGAGAATACGAGAATAAAAGCCGTTTCTTTACCTAATACATTTTGAACCGCCGCAACAAGAGCGTTATCCTCCGCCACAATTCCCTTTAGTCCAAATGCTTCGGTAAACA
Organism: Mesobacillus sp. MER 48; assembly: GCF_023714225.1. Classification (NCBI taxonomy): domain Bacteria; kingdom Bacillati; phylum Bacillota; class Bacilli; order Caryophanales; family Bacillaceae; genus Mesobacillus; species Mesobacillus sp. MER 48. The sequence goes on along the minus strand of NZ_JAMAUR010000003.1, from coordinate 420,843 downwards.
TCGTACTGAAGGGAATTAAAGCGGTTACAATAATATTCGCACCTTGCTGAAGAATCAAGAAACCAAAGATCGTTTTTAAAGTCCCCTTGATGACATCAGAGGTGGACTTTCTCAAAGCAATCAAGCCTAAGGCAGCGATAAGGGCCAATATGATCGCAGGATTACTTAAAATAGATACGATAAAGTCGAGCATCTATTTCACCCCTTTAGCAATTTTCTCAATGACTGGCATGACCTTTTGCTCTATCTCTTCCTTATCTAAAAGATTGTTGATGGATACTACTTCAACTGATTCATCGCTTAACTCGGAAGCAATTTCACTTGATGCAACCATGAAATCGCATGCTTTTCCCTTTGCAGATCCTAAATCTACAGCCTCGCCGTCAACCTCATATCCATGTTTCTTGGCGATTGCCTGAACGTCCATCAAAAGCATCAGTGATGTTCCAAAACCCATTCCGCAAACAGTAACGATTCTCATTTTCCCCAGCTCCTTAGTTTAAAATTGAAAGAATTTCTTCTTCTGAATCCGAGTTCAGGATGATTTCTAGCTTTGCCTTGTCTCCTAACACTGCAGCGATCGATTGCAGCATTCCAATATGGCTAGTGCTGTCAGTGCCGCAAATCGCACAAACTAATCGAACAGGGTCGTTGGTCGGATGGCCGAATACCACCGGATCCTTGAGTCGGACCAGGGAAAAGCCCTGTTCAAGAACACCATGTTCAGGTCTTGCATGGGGGATGGCAATGGAAGGGGCCAAAACGATATAAGGGCCAACATCTTCAAAGCCTTTTACCATTGCATCGATATATCGATCCTCTACCTTGTTTTCGGCGGCCAGAAGTGCTCCTGCTGCTCGAATGGCTTCTTCCGCAGTTTCTGCTTTAACATCCAATTGGATGAGGTTTTTATTGATGGTCAGCATCATGTTTCTCCTTCCGCAGAAAATGTTTTTAATTTATTTCTCCCAACTAAATCAATATCATATTCATATCGATCAGACCTGTTGGCCATTTCAACCATCTCAAATGGAGTCCCATCAGGAAGGTAGGAAACCCGGGTAATATGAAGGATGGCTGAATCAGGAGAAATCCCTAATTCCAATGCCTCAAGGTCAGTAGCTAATCTGGCTTTGACCCTTTCATGGGCTCTTTCAAGCTGGATTCCGTAATCCTCCTCAAGAATTTCATACAGGGATTCTTTCGTTAGGCCCTTTTCCAGAAAACCTGGTGTGAATTTAGAGCGGAAGTAATTAATCAGGATGGAAATCGGTTCTCCATCTGCGCATCGCAAACGCTTCAAACAGATAACTTTCTCGCCTTTAGATAATTGAAGCTCTGCGGCAATTTTCTTCGATGGTTCAATTTCATTGATGATCAAATTCTTAGTCTCTGTTTGTTTGCCTTTTAATCGCATTTCCTCTGTCCAACTGGTGATGTTACCTGCCTTTTGGACGATATTCTTAGACTGAACAAAGGTTCCTCTACCTTGTGTCTTTGTCACAATGCCTTCACTAGTCAGTTCTTCTATTGTTTTTCTGACGGTAATACGGCTGACCCCAAACAATTTTTCAATCTCGGATTCAATCGGAAGAGCATCGCCTTCCTTTAAATTTTTTTCAATGTACTCCAAAAGTGCTTCTTTTAATTGCTTATAAAGAGGCACCTTCGAACGTTTATCTAGCTGCAAAATTGTTATCACCTTCTTTTTAAAGATTATGATGAATTACTTTGTAATCGCTTACTTATATAATAACATCATAATGAATTATGTCAAATGTTTTTAAAAAACGGGAAAGGTTATGATGTTTAGGGGGGTGACATCGGAAATACTAGGGTTTTTTTAAGTAAGTTAGAAATATGTATCTAAGCCAGGAGCAAGAACTCCTGATGACTATATTGGTCAAAAAGTGAAATTCCACGGCAAAGTGATTCAAGTTATTGAAGGTGACGGTCTGATTCAAATCAGGTTTGCTGTTAATGATAATTACGACACCATTCTTTTTGCAAAATTTGATGCATTAATTGTTTCATCGAGGATATTGGAAGACGATGTGATTACAATCATGGGATTATCAACTGGTTTAATTAGTTATGAATCTACAATGGGCGGCAAAATATCCATTCCTGGAGTAGATATTGAGAAAATAGAACAGTAAAAGGATAAATTACCTCGTAAAGCATAGAAATAATACACTGTGCTTCTTTCTTTGAAATGAAAGAGTGAGGGAACTAACTGCATTGCATTAAAAAATGACTATCCAAAAAGATAGTCATTCGGGAGATTTATTCGCTTGTGATAAACCCAGTATGGAGAACTTACGAAACAAGAACTTTAGGATTCGCACCATACTTGTTATCGTTTGCCTCGCTATCCAAACAAGTGAGGACCAGCAAGATAATCCCTCCGACCAAAGGAATAAAATTAACTAAGTAGATCCAGCCGCTGTGTCCAATATCGTGCAATCTACGGACTGTGACAGAAAGGGATGGAATCAACATAAATAAATAATAGATAACTAGGAGTACAAACAAAAAATCCGAATTCGTGGCCTCTTCTAAAAGATAGAGCGCACCAAGAAATATTAGGTTAAATAAAGTAAACATCCAGTATTCTTTACGTCTTGCTCTGTCTTTAAAATTGGCATAATTTTTTATTGCCTTTAAATACCACTGCATATAAATGACCCCACTTTAAACATGAATTTATATTTTCTCTAAGCTAGCTTTAATTAATCGAATCAGATGTTTATTATCCGAAAAAGCGCCACCCCTATTGTATTTATCGGTATAAAAGCACTCACTTGAATATATAATTACAGAATTTGTTAATGGGATGAGCCGATCGATTTCCCCTCTAATTTCGGTCCGGATTTTAAGAAAAAGTTTACTTGACCAAACTAACCTATGACATTTATACTGTATGTAACCGGTTACAGAAATTAAGATTGAGAGAAACGGAGAGAAAAAGATTGGTTACGATGAGAGATGTGGCTAAAAGAGCTGGGGTCTCAGTGGCAACTGTATCCAGGGTTTTGAATGACAGTGGATACGTCAATGAAGACACACGAAAAACTGTATTAGCCGCAATCGAGGAAATGAATTTTAAACCAAACTCCGTGGCGCGCAGTTTATTTAAAAAACAATCGAAGACGATTGGACTTATTGTCCCGGATATCAATAACCCATTTTTTCCCCAGCTGGCAAGGGCTGTTGAAGATGTGACGAGTGAATCTGATTTCACTGTCTTCCTTTGTAATAGTGATGGCAAGATCGATAAGGAAATTCGCTATTTTGATATGCTACAGCAGAAATATGTTGATGGAGTTCTGGTTGTATCCAATACGCTTAAACCTGAGCATATTTCACATTATAATTTTCCAATTATTGCCCTTGATAGACCTTTGGATTCTACGATTCCATATGTTACCTGCAACAATTACGAAGGTGCCCGAAAGGCTACACAGCATCTAATAGAATGTGGGTGTGTGAAGGTTGCCCATATCAGCGGACCTGAAAATATTGCAAACGCGAAAGATCGGTTAAAAGGATATGAAGATGCTGTCACTGAAGCGGGATTGTACGATAAAAATCTGATTTTTCCTGCGGAGTATCAAATTGAATCGGCCAAGCAGGCAGCTTTTAAGTTGTTAACGAAATATCCTGACATCGATGGGATTTTTGCGGGCAATGACGTTATGGCCATTGGTGTAATTAAGGCAGCTGAACTGCTCGGCTATAAGGTTCCGGAGCAGCTAAAGGTAGTAGGGTTTGACGGGATTGAATTCGGGGATATCATTTCACCAGAATTGACAACGGTTTCACAGCCGATTTATCAGATGGGGTCGACCGCAGCTTCCATGCTGCTGGATTTGATAGAAGGAAGGCCCGTTCATCAAAAGGAAACTACGTTTCAAGTTGAACTATTAGTGAAACGCTCCACACAAACATAGAAAGGGGCATGTTTAATGGCAAAAAAAATCACTGTCATCGGCAGTATTAATATGGACTTAGTCACCCAGACAGATATTGTTCCAAACAGGGGAGAGACGGTTCTTGGGAATCAATTTTTCACGATTCCCGGGGGCAAAGGGGCAAATCAGGCTGTCGCCGCTTCAAAAATGGGAGCGGAAGTCAGCATGATTGGCTTAGTGGGTGATGACGCTTTTGGACATGAATATATCGGTTATTTGCGAAGCCAGCAAATAGATGTGAGCAATGTGAAACCGGTTACACATGGGAAAACTGGAATAGCTGCAATCGTTTTATCCGAGGGTGATAACTCAATTATTGTTGTTCCAGGTGCTAATAACATGGTTACACCTGAACTTGTTGAAAGTTTGGAAAAGGAAATAGCAGCAAGTGACCTTTTGTTGTTGCAACTAGAAATTCCAATAGAGTCTGTAGAAAGGGCCGCTCGGATTGCAAAAAAACACGGGAAGCAGGTAATCCTTAACCCGGCACCTTTCCAGCCTCTCCCTGAAGCATTGATTGAAAATGCCGACTATATAACACCGAATGAATATGAAGCTGAGCTCCTGCTTGCATCTGTAACGGATCCCGCCTCACTGAGGGAAAAATTGATTATAACTAAAGGCTCTAAGGGAGTAGCTTTTTACGAAGGTGAACAAGAATGCCATCAAGACAGCTTCAAAGTTGAGACGGTCGATACGACGGGAGCTGGCGATACGTTCAATGGCGCATTTGCAGTCGCAATCCTTGAGGGGAAACCTATAAAAGAAGCTTGCAAAATAGCAGCAGCAGCAGGGGCTATATCTGTTACAAAGCTTGGAGCACAATCAGGAATGCCAACAAGGTATGAAGTAGAAGAATTTTTGAGTGACAGGAAGGGGGATTGAGCATGAAAAAGCAAGGAATCTTGAACAGTCATATAGCTGAGGTTCTCGCTAATTTGGGACATACAGATACTATTGTGATCGCGGATTGCGGTTTGCCTATTCCCGACGGAGTTAAGAAAATTGATCTATCCCTTAGAATCGGGATGCCAGGATTTATCGAAACACTTGAAGCCATTCTTGAGGACATGGAGGTTGAACAAGTCACCATTGCCGATGAAATTTATGAGAAAAACCCTAAAATGATGTCTTTCATTGAAGATAAGTTTAGTAAAGGCGAGATTCAGTCGGTAACTCATGAAGACTTCAAGAAGAAAACAGCACAAGCCAAAACGGTGATCCGAACGGGAGAAGCAACACCATATGCAAACATCATTTTGCATGCAGGGGTGATATTCTAATGGAATTCATTAAAATGAAAGGGATTTCAAAATCGTTTGGTCCCGTTCAGGTATTAAATAAGGTTGATTTTGAGCTGGAGACTGGTGAGATTCATGCACTAATGGGGGAGAACGGCGCAGGAAAATCCACGCTCATGAAAATCCTGACTGGTATTTATCAAAAAGATGAAGGTGCAATTAAAGTAAAGGGTAAACAGGTTAGCTTCAAATCGGCTAAGGAAGCTGAGTTATCAGGCATTACCGTCATCCACCAGGAGCTCAATATTATACCCTATCTGACAGTCGCAGAAAATATGTTCCTCGGCAAGGAATTGACCCATGGGAAAACAGGGTTGATGAAAACGAAGGAAATGAAGCGCAAAACCAAGGAGTATCTTGAAAGACTTGGAGTACAACTCGATCCGGATCAAGAAGCGGGGAGTCTATCTGTGGGACAGCAGCAGATGATTGAAATTGCGAGGGCTGTTGCCACCAACTCTGAAGTGCTGATAATGGACGAGCCGACTGCAGCACTGACTGATCGGGAGATTGAGGTTCTTTTCAAGGTAATCGACAAGCTTAGGGAGCAGGGAGTGGGCATTGTCTATATCTCTCACAGGATGGAAGAAATATTCCGGATGTGTGACCGAATCACGGTCTTGCGTGATGGCCAGTCAGTCGGGACAAAGCAGATTAAAGAAACCAATTTTGAAGAGATCGTCAAAATGATGGTTGGCCGGGAACTTGGCGAACGCTTTCCTGCAAGAACCGGCAAGCCTGGTGAGGAGCTAATCAGAGTCGAGAATTTTACGGCAGAAAATGCCTTTAACGATATCTCCTTTTCAGTAAAGAGTGGCGAAATCCTGGGAGTAGCCGGGCTTATGGGTGCCGGCAGGACGGAAATCATGGAAGCGATTTTCGGGAAAAGGCCGATTAAATCCGGACGAATTTTTCTGAATGGGAAGGAAGTCAAAATCAAACGCCCATATGATGCGATAAAGGCAGGCATAGGTTTCATAACAGAAGACCGGAAAGATGAAGGTCTGGTCCTTGGTCTGAGTGTCCGTGAGAATCTGGTTTTGACAAATTTGCAGAGGTTTTCCAACCGAGGCATTATGGCTGATAAAAAAGAAGCCGATTATGTCAAAGCAATGATTGGGAAGCTAAAGGTTAAGACATCTGGCGGAGAGCAGGCTGTCAAATCACTAAGCGGTGGAAACCAGCAGAAGGTCGTCATCGGCAAATGGCTTGGCATCGATCCAAAGGTCCTGATCCTGGATGAACCGACTCGCGGAGTGGATGTGGGAGCTAAAAAGGAAATTTACACAATCATGAATGAACTTACAGAAAAAGGCGTTGCCATCATCATGGTATCTTCTGAACTGCCCGAAATCCTGGGGATGAGTGACAGGATTATGGTTATTCATGAAGGGAAATTGACAGGGATGTTAAACAGGGAAGACGCTGACCAGGAAAAAATCATGCAGGCCGCCACAGGAGGGAAAACTCATGAAAAAAATTAATGTTTTTCAAAAGCTTGGACCACTAATTGGACTTTTTCTAATCGCTATTATTCTTTCAGTCATGAGCACTGACTTTTTGACTGTAAATAATATTTTCAACGTCCTGCGCCAGGTTTCAATCAATGCATTAATTGCATTTGGTATGACATTTGTTATTTTGACTGGCGGAATTGACTTATCAGTTGGATCGATTCTCGCATTGTCCTCTGCATTGACAGCGGGAATGCTGGCTGGAGGAACTGATCCGATTCTTGCTTTACTTATTGGCCTTATGGCGGGTGCGGCTATGGGGGCGGTAAACGGCCTGATCATCACCAAAGGTAAGGTTGCCCCGTTCATTGCAACACTGGCAACGATGACGATTTACCGCGGTTTCACTCTTGTCTATACAGAAGGACGTCCGATTACCGGACTTTCTGATGCTGTATCTTTCCAAATGCTTGGAAAGGGTTACTTTTTGGGAATACCATTTCCGGTCATCACGATGCTGATTACTTACGCAATTCTATATTTCTTGCTTAAAAAGACGACATTTGGCCGTGGTGTGTACGCAATTGGAGGAAATGAAGAGGCTTCCCTTTTATCTGGTTTAAGAGTTGATCGTATTAAAATCGGTGTCTATTCCCTTACTGGATTGCTTGCGGCTCTTGCTGGTACGACATTAACCTCAAGGCTGAATTCAGCTCAGCCAACTGCTGGTGTATCCTATGAACTCGATGCAATCGCTGCCGTTGTTTTAGGTGGTACAAGCCTTTCAGGAGGCAGAGGCTGGATTTTCGGAACACTAGTCGGCGCTTTGATCATTGGTGTATTGAATAACGGCTTGAATTTGCTGAATGTATCTTCTTTTTACCAGCAAGTTGTTAAGGGTGGAGTAATTCTGCTTGCAGTATTGTTAGACCGCAAAAAAGCGGCTTAATGATAATAAAAATTTAGGAGGAATAAGAAATGAAAGGTCTTTTTAAAGGTATATTACTTGCATTAATAGCTGCAGTATTCATGGCTGGGTGCTCGCTTGACCAAAATGGCAAGGGTTCTGATGAAGGCAGTAAAGACTCAGGCTCTAAAGATGATAAGGTTAAAATTGGGCTTTCTATCTCCACACTAAACAACCCGTTCTTTGTTACGTTAAAAGAAGGTGCAGAAAAGAAAGCAAAAGAAGAAGGAATCGACATTACAACTGTAGATGCTCAGAATGACCCTGCAAAACAAGTAAGTGATGTGGAAGACTTAATTCAAAAAGGCATTGATGTTCTTTTGATCAACCCAACAGATTCAGCGGCGATTACAGCAGCAATCGAGTCTGCAAATAATGCAGGTATCCCGGTCATCACGGTTGACAGAAGTGCAGAAGGCGGCGAGGTGGTTGCTCATATCGCATCTGACAACGCAGCTGGCGGCAAGATGGCTGGAGAATACCTGGCTGAAGCGCTTGGCGGATCAGGAAAAGTGGTTGAATTAGAAGGTATCCCAGGTTCATCCGCAGCACGTGAGCGCGGTAAAGGTTTCAATGAAGCAATTGCAGCAGCAAGCGGAATTGAAGTAGTGGCAAAACAGCCAGCGAATTTCGACCGTTCACAAGGGCTTTCTGTCATGGAAAATCTCCTTCAAAGCAACAAGGATATCCAGGCTGTATTCGCCCACAACGATGAAATGGCTCTAGGTGCAGTAGAAGCATTGAAAGCTGCCGGGCTTGAAAATGTTATCGTTGTTGGATTCGATGCAACTGACGATGCAGTAAAAGCTGTCGAAGAAGGCACAATGGCCGCAACAGTTGCCCAAAAGCCAGAAATGATCGGACAACAGGCAGTTGAAACAGCAATCCAGGTGAAGAATGGTGATAAAGTAGAAGAATTTATTCCGGTTGAGCTTGAGTTAATTAAGAAGTAATGGGGGATCCCATTCGAGAATTAAAATAATAGGGGGGAGCGTAAGGCATTTGCTTTACGCTCCTTTTTTAGGTTGTGGAAAGTGATATTTCTCTTTTTAGGGTTCCATTCCCTTTTCGGGAATCTAAAAAAACAGCCTTTTTTTTCGATGCAAAGAGTAGGATCCAATTTAGTGAGAAGTTAATTTATTCACAAGAATTGCAAGGAAAAGAAGTTTAAAGTATTTCTTCCAACGACTTGGAGAAAAATGGGGATGGTTCTCAAGTTTCATTTAGAAATAGGAATAGGGGATTTTGAAACACTTGAATTTCCCCTCTAATTCCATAATTTAAGACTACCTTTTGAAGGACTTTTTGTATCTAAGGATCTCCAAATATAATTTGAGATTTTTTATTGCCAATAATTAGTCAGTATTGTATTATTATGAATAATCAGATATTTAATTTAGACAGGTTATTGTCTAAGGGAAGAGACGAGGAGAATCCCTGTGACCAATAAATTGCATGACACTTATTTGTGATGCAGTTTATTGTTCATGGGTTTTTTTATGAAAAAAATAGATACAAAGGGGAGGAAATGGCATGAAAGTCAGGCTTTTATCATTAATCTTTGTTTTATTGGTTGGCATTGCTGGATGCAGCAGCAATAATGCTGGAACGAAAGAAAAGACTGAGATTGATTTCTGGTTCCCGGTTGCGGTTGGCGGGGATGTAGCGAAAATCGTGGATAAGATTGTAGCAGATTTTGAGAAAAAGAACCCCGACATCAAGGTCAATGCGAAATATGGTGGCAGTTATGCTGAAACCATGACACAGGTAATGGCTTCGTCGCAGGGAGGAAATCCTCCTGAACTGGCTGTATTGTTCTCGATTGATCTTTTCACCTTGCTTGAAAATGACTTGATCGAAGAAGTGACCCCATTGTTTGATAAAGAGTATTTAGATGATTTTTACGATGGCTTTATGGCCAACTCTTCAATTGGAGATAAGGTGTACAGCTTGCCATTCCAGCGCAGTACGATTGTCCTTTATTACAACAAGGATGCATTCAAAGAGGCTGGATTGGATCCAGAAGCTCCACCGGAAAACTGGGATCAACTGGTGGAATACGGGAAGAAGCTGACGAAAAATGGCGGCAAGGACCAGTGGGGTCTTGAAATCCCGAGTACTGGATACCAGTATTGGATGTTCCAGGCTTTAGCACTTCAAACGGAAGGCAACATCATGTCTGAAGACGGAAAGGAAGTTTATTTCAACAAGCCTTACGCGAAAGAAGCAATGGAATACTGGCTGTCCCTTGGGAAAGAGCACAAGATCATGCCTGAGGGTGTGATTGAATGGGCGACCGTTCCTTCTGACTTCCTGAGTGGAAAAACTGCAATGATGTACCATACGACAGGCAACCTGACGAATGTGAAGAACAATGCGAACTTTGATTTCGGAGTATCTTTCCTGCCGGCGAACAATCAATACGGTTCTCCGACTGGCGGAGGAAACATTTACTTATTCAAGGATCTTCCAAAAGCAAACAAGGAAGCTGCAATCAAGTTCATGAAGTTCCTTACAGAACCTGAGCGTGTCGCGCAGTGGTCAATTGATACAGGTTATGTAGCGACTAGAGAATCTGCTTATGAGACTGACTTGTTAAAGAAATATGTTGAGGAATTCCCGCCTGCACTTGTTGCACGTGAGCAACTGGAATATGCGGATAGTGAATTGGCCACCTACCAAAATGGTGAGGTGCAGAAAATATTCAATGACCATATTCAATCAATCTTGACTGGTCAAAGCTCAGTTGACGAAGGATTGGATAAAGCGCAGGAAAAAGCGGAAGAAGTGCTGAAACCCTTTCAGTAATACAGATGCAGCAGTGGACTGAATGGCGCAGAGCTCAAGTAGACATTTCGCTGACTTGGGCTCTCTTTATTCACCAGAAAGGTGGGCTGATTTGATGGATTCGAAGCGAAAAAAATTAAGTTCTGGTATGAGGCACAATCTGTTTGCCTACGGATTGCTATTTCCTTCTTTTATATTTTTAACATTGTTTACGTTTTACCCGACACTCAAGTCTTTCCAGTTAAGCTTTTATAGTGGACCTATGACGCGGTTGCAGTTTTCCGGACTGGATCAATATAAAGAAGTTTTTAGTGATGAGATATTCAGGAAGGTAATCCTGAATAACGTCATTTTCATGATTGGTACGGTGCCGACGAGTTTGTTCCTGGCGATGTATCTTGCCATCTGGCTGAATAAAAAAATGGCTGGAAGTTCCTTGTTAAGGACGGCGTTTTTTTACCCGACGATTGTTCCGTTGATTGCCGTAGCGAATATTTGGCTCTTCATTTACACCCCTCAGTACGGGCTGCTCGATAACTTCCTGCATTTATTTGGTGCTGGCGATACAAACTGGTTGGGGAATCCCAATACAGTAATGATTGCGATGATTTTTATGATCATATGGAAGGATGCCGGTTTCTATATGATATTTTATTTAGCTGGTTTGCAAAATTTGCCGAGAGATGTCTATGAAGCTGCTGAGATTGAAGGAGCAAAACCACTCCAAATGTTCCGGCATATTACGTTCCCGCTGTTGATGCCAACGACGCTGTTCGTCATGATTGTAGCAATAACAAATTCATTCAAGAACGTTGACCATTTATACATTATGACTAAGGGCGGACCGGATAATGCCAGCAATCTATTACTCTATCATATTTATGAAGCGGCCTTTACGAACTGGGATCTAGGAAAAGCCGCCGTCCTGACCGTCATATTGATAGTCATCATGCTGGGAATCACAGCTTTCAACTATTTATACCTTGATCGGAAAATCCATTATTAAGGAGGGAAAGAATACGTGAAAAAGTTGAACTATGGCATCATAATCATTTTAGGGATCATTTCGTTTATCCCGCTGCTCTGGGTTTTCATTACTTCTTTCTCTCCAGGGAATCAAGTGATCAATGGCGGTTTTCCCTTCTGGGTATCCAATCCGACGCTTGAAAACTATGTGCAAGCATGGGAGACTGCGCCATTTTTACAATATTACTTTAATACATTCGTGATCGTCTTCGGAGTCCTGATTGTCCAGTTAATCACGATTACACTTGCGGCTTATGCTTTTGCGAGGCTGAATTTCAAGGGGAAGAATGTTCTGTTCATCCTGTTTTTGCTTCAGCTGATGATTCAGCCTGAAATCCTCCTGTTCCCAAACTACCAGGTTATTAGCCAGATGGGGCTCGTCAATACGAAGCTGGCTGTCATGATGCCGTATTGGGCATCAGCATTCGGGGTATTCCTGATGCGCCAAACTTTCAAGCAAGTCCCATTTGATCTCGATGAAGCGTCGAGAATAGATGGCTGTAAATGGTATCAGACGCTCTGGCATGTCTACATTCCATCAGCGAAACCGACATATATTGCATTTGCGCTTGTTTCCGTCAGTCACCATTGGAGCAACTTCATGTGGCCTTTGATCATCACGGATTCTGTCGAGTCCCGGCCGTTGACCGTCGGACTGGCGTTGTTTGCCCAATCTTATGAAACGGGAGCGCAGTGGGGAATGGTCGCTGCGGGTACGGTAATGGTCATCATGCCTTTAGTGGTTGCCTTCTTCATTTTTCAAAAACAGTTCGTATCAAGCTTCATGCATTCAGGAATCAAATAGGTGGTGATATGGTGGATATTCATTTTTTAGGAACGGGAAGTGCCTATCCGGGTTCAGAGCGTGACAATACTTCAATTTGCTTTTCGAATGGCGGTTATCATGTACTGGTCGATGTCAGTGGCAACCCATGCCGAAAGCTGAAGCAGCTGCAAGTGGATTTAAGTGAGCTTGATGCAGTAGTATTCACTCATTTCCATATCGACCATATTTATGGACTGCCATCCTTGCTGTGGGGAATGTGGCTTGAAGACAGGAAAAAGCCATTACGGATTCTTTGCGATTACCGCAATGAGAAAAAACTTCAGGAATGGCTCTCGACCATGGAAGCAGACAAGTGGCCGATAGCATTTCCCATAGAGGTTGAAACATTTGATGGAGATCAGGAAGAGCAGCTGTTAGCAGGCGGTGAGATGACATTTTCCTGTTTCAAGGCATTGCATTCCGTGCCTACTGTTGGGCTGGAAGTGCATTGTGCTGATCGAGTAGTCGTTTATTCGAGTGATACGGAAATCAACGAACGAATCGGCGCGTATGATCATATTGATCTATTGATTCATGAAGCAACATCAGCCCGTAAAATAGCCGGAAACCACAGCAGTCTCGTTGAAGTTGTCGAGAAGTATGATATGGAAAAAATCGATGAGGTCGTATTAGTTCATTTGTCTGACAAAGAACCGTATGAAGAAGAGGTAGCTAGGATAGGATTATCAAAGGTTGTCATCGGCGAAGATCTGATGACGAAACGAGTATAAGTGAATAAAAACAAGGATAGAGATGAGGAGATTCCTTGGGCATGACGGCATCCAATTGATAAATTGGAGAAATCGTCATGCTCAGGGAATTTTTTATTGGATGGAGGAGACCGATGAGAGATCTGAAAGGGTATATTTTTGACTTGGATGGCACCGTATATCTGGGCAAGCAATTAATTGAAGGAGCAGATATTGTGATCAACTCCCTACTCAATCAAGGAAAGAAAGTGTTATTCCTGACAAACAAGACGATTGAGTCGCGTCAGCGTTATGTCGAAAAGCTGCGCAGTTTCAATATTAATGCAAGCCTCGAGAACATTTTGAACCCGACGGTTACCTTAATTGAATATTTGCGGGAGCACCATCCTGATGCCTCACTATATGTTATTGGCGAACAGCCAATTAAGGATGAACTGACACTGGCCGGGTTTCGAGAAGGAATGGCACCATCAGAGGTCGATGTGGTTGTGCTGTCATGGGATCGCGATTTTCACTATGATCATTTGAATTTCGCTTACCAGGCGGTGAAGCTTGGGGCAAAAATGATCGCGACTAATCCTGACAGGACGTGTCCAGTGGAAGTTGGCGATGTTCCTGATTGTGCCGGGATGATCGGCGCTGTAGAAGCGGTTTCGGGGAAAAAGATTGATGTACAGATTGGAAAGCCGTCCGTTCTGACGATTGAAGCCGCACTGAAAATACTGGGGCTTAAGCCAGAAGAATGTGTGATGATCGGCGATCGGCTTGAAACGGATATCCGGATGGGCATTGAAGCAGGAATGAAGACGGCACTTGTGCTTAGCGGTATAACGGCAGAGGATGATTTGAGGAGTTCAGCCTGGAAGCCGGACTATGTTTTGCCATCGGTGAGTGGATTGTTATCGGATAAAAGGGCAGGGTGCTAACCATATGGTTCTATAGGCAAAAAAGGAAGCGGTTAAGGACCCGCTTCCTTTTTCGTGCTATTGAATTCCTTTATCGTCCTTCATCAATTTCTTCATATCGATTTTGAGCATCCGGTCCATCGGGTAGGTCGTCGTATAGCGGTATTTATCTGCTCCTGATTCAAACACGACATACAATTCTTTTTGTACTTCCACAATTCCTTCAGGCATCGGAATAGCTTCAATACTTTGACGAGGCTTTACAGTATGCCCATCCAGGAACCACAGTGGTACTTCTTTTCCTTCGACATTTACAAAGGAATGGGGATCTTCTTTTAACGGGTATTCGTAACGATACAGCACACTGTCGTTAGCCCTTCCGTATGATGTACTTAGCGTGATGCCATTCCGTGCTTCTTTTTGTACAATTGCGCCCTGGACCTTTCCGGTCGTTGAAAGGATGTAATCTGGTACGGCATTGTGGTCAGGTGAGCCGTTCCAATGATCTTCAGCTAGCATGTCGTTGTTTCGTTCCAAATTAAATCCAACCATCCATGCGTAGTGCATCTCTCCATCCCTGTTCTCGATATGGTGCGATGGATCAGTCGGATAGGAGCTTGCTTCATAGAATTCTCCGACCCAGAGAATGCCTTCATCATATACGGTGTAAGCAGCTTCAACCGGTATTGGAATTTGTTTTGTGAACTGGATTTCACCGTTATTTTCAGCTTCCACCAGATCGCTTAACTTGAAGCTGAACAAGTAATTTTCGGATGCTACCCAGCCATGGTCACGACTGACAGTGACGCCGCCCGCATGACCGGTGTATGGTGTGCCATCCGTATTGTAAAGGACAACAGACTTCACCAGTTTGCCTGTCGTGCGATCTGTTACAGTAATGGTTCCCGGCCGAATCCTATCATCGACGTAGCTGATCGTAAGCAGCCAGTCTTTTTTCTTATAATAGCTCAATCCTTGAGGTACGAGTCCCTGGGCAAGACCGGCGATGACTGGACCGTCCGAACTGATATCCCATAAGCCCTGATAGGCAGGGTCTTTTTCATGTTCCCACCGTTCGAGCTGGGTGATGAGCTGGTGTTTTGGTGTTACCTGTACAGGCTCTGATTTTTCCGATACATTTCCTGATGTATCCTCTGCGCTTACTTGTAAGGTGTATGTTTGGCTGCCAATTAACGTATAGAGCGTAAAGGAAGTCTGCTGTGGATCAACGGAGTATTCGAGCTTACCGTTTTTGTAAATGTGATAACGGTAAAGGTCGGTTTCAGTTGAAGCATTCCATTTTAAAATAGCCTCTCCGTTACCTGCGATGGCTTCTAGAATAGACGGTGCTGCCGGTGCATCCTCATCTAACACAGGACGATCCGGAACTTGATCTTCTGCCAGCCATCCCGGTGTTGGCTGTTGATATGCCGCCAATTTTTCCATTTTCCGTGTATTGTCTTTTGGATAGGTGAACGTGACAGTTTGCTTCAAAGTTACGTCCTGACTTGAGTAATCCGCCCTGACGACTTCACTGCCCTCGGGGTCATAGACGGTCACTGTATTGCCGCCGTTGACCAGCCCGCTGATATCACCAAGGATGATTGTGTTCTCCTCATTTAGATATTTACTTTTGTACGAATAGAAGTAGTTATAGTTGAATGCTTCAAGTGAAATGGGGCTGATTGATGATGCTCTGGTCCAAATTACTGCTGTTTCCCAAGGCTTTAAAATGTATATTCCTTTGATTTCTTCATTCCAGGTGTGGGAGGCGAAACGATATCCCTTCAGATTGATTGGATCCGGACTGTTATTATAAATCTCAAAGTACTCAAATGCGTCATATCCTGCGTAGTTATCGGTATTAGGAATCAATTCTGTAATAAGGAGCTCGGGTACCGGAACGTTTTCTGTCGGTGCTGAGACAAGTGGTGCTGTCGCTTCCGATTCATTCCCGACTTGATCGACAGCAGTTACTTTAAAAGTATATTCCCGGTTCAACTCCAGAGGGGAAATGACCATACTTGTTTTGTCGGCAGCTGCTGAACCGAAAAGGGTTCCATTAATGTAGACGCGGTACTCGGAAAGGTCACTTTCTGTATTAGCGGCCCACTGAAGTTTTACATGATCCTTCCCAGGTTTTGCTTTAAGTCCTGTTGGAGCTGCAGGAGCTTCATTGTCTACTACTTCCTGTGGCACAGCCCGGACTTCTTTTGTTGCCGGGGACTCGTTTCCTTCCGAGTCAACAGCTGTCACGCGGAACGCGTATCCTTGACCATTTTCCAAGGCGTCGATTGTCGTTGAGGTCATATCCGATGAAGTAATCGTTCCATCAGAATGGTAGATGTTATACGAAACTGCACCAGCTGATGCTTCCCAAGAGAGTGTAATAGAATGATTGGCTGACGTTGAAGTCAGGTTGGCTGGTGTTGCTGGACCTGCCACTTGTTCAGTCAGGAGTAGAGATGGCGTTGGTGTTTCTCCGTTACGGATCCTCGTCATCGCTGCAGAACTGTTTGCCTGGTAAATAACGCTTTTGTTGGTGATGCCATCGACTTCTCCGTCATTGATCAATGCAGTACTGAGAATGTTGCCATTTGCATCAGCAATTCCTACTTGACGAAGGCTGCTGTCATGCAAGCCTTGACCAGAAGTAGTCAGTGTGACTTCGTATATCTTGTCAGCAGTTAGATTAGTGTCATAGTTGGTGTTGAAGTCCCATAGCGGCACATCAGGATAGGCGAACTTCTTCAGCCAGAGGACCAGTGAATCTTTTGGCTGGATGATTTTGTCCTGGATGGGCCATGAGTTGGCAGGGCTTGAGAAGTTGCTTGTGAAGTATTGGAGCTGATAATCTTGCAGGTTGATTGCTTCTGAGGTGGTATTATAGATTTCTACATACTCATAGGGCTGCCCGGAGCCGGCGGATTTCGTGACTATTTCCGTGATGACCAGAGGCGGACTAGAATCTTCCGCATTAACGTTCTGGTCTGGAAGGAACACTAGACCTAACCCAAAAACGAAAGTCAAAACAGTTACCCAGCTAATTAATTTGTTTTTCAAACCTTCTTCCTCCTTTTTAAAAATGTTTTTTATGTAAAAAATGAAAAGAACCCCATGCTAAAAGATTGTACGATTATCGTACAAACCATTTGCACAGGGTTCTCCTCATCTCTACCCGTTATTAAAATACCTAGTTCAATCATACAATGAGGGCGCATGGGTGGCAAGTGAATTCAGAATTATTAGAAAATAATATTGAAAAGAAACATAATATGGTTTATGATAAGAGTAATTAAAATACTCCGGCTTATAGGAAGAGTAGAAGAGATCACCTATGAAGCGAACACTTATCCCTCACTTTTTGCGAGGAGATTAAGCATTCGTTCATGGAGTGGTCTCTTTTTATCGTGAAGGGAGTTGGTTAGATGGGTGTTTACATTGAATATGTGTCTGGGTTCTTCTGGCAGCATGAAACCTATTTCCGGATTTTGGTTAGTGCAGTTTTGGGGTTTTTAATCGGATGGGATCGGACATCGAAAAATAAGCCGGCGGGATTAAAAACGTATACGTATGTGTCTGTGGCATGTACATTGATAACCATCGTCTCAATAGAGAGTGCAGAGATTTTCAGTCAGCATGATAGCGGCAAAGTGATGGATCCGATGCGTCTGGCAGCGCAGATTGTTTCAGGACTGGGTTTCCTCGGAGCTGGGGTTATCTTGAAAGATGGTTTGCGGGTAAAAGGCCTGACTTCAGCAGCAATGATTTTTTATGTTGGTGGAATCGGTATTGGGATAGGGGCAGGTTTTTATGGAATTGTCATCTTCGCGACATTGGTAACATTCATCATTACGAAGATAGGAAACTTCTTTGAAGAACGGGAGATCAGGGTGCGTTTTCCATGGTTCAGGAAAAAAAGAAAGACAGCCAAAAAACAAGAAGAGTTTGGAGCATGAATTGGGACGAGCTCAACTCCTCTGGGTTGAGCTCTTTTTCAGGTTACAAATCAAGATTCCAGAGTTTCGGATCACCAGAGGAAATAGCCAGGGCACCGGCGCTTAATCCGTTGAGAATGTCTTCCTTATTGCTGATCAGCCCGCCAGCGATGATTGGCAGCGCAGTCATGTTTGTCAGTTTGTCAATCACAGATGGCATTAGACCTGGAAGGATTTCAATCGCATCCGGCTTGCAGTTATGTGCAATTTCAATCCCTTTGACAAGAGCGTTGCGGTCGATCAGAAAAAGGCGCTGGATCGTCATTAAGCCTTCTTCCTTTGCATATTTGATCAGGTTGCTTTTTGTCGTGATGATACCTGCCGGTTTCCAGATTTCCGCAATATATTTGATTGCACTCTTCGTGTTGGACAAACCGTCGATAAAATCAATATGTATAAATGTAGTTTTTCCCGCGGCCTTCAACTTTTTCAAATATCCATCCATCGTGATCAAATTGCCAGTAAGGATGAAAACAATGTTGGCGTTTGACCGAGCGGCCTTCTCCAGGTCAGCTTCTTCCTTGATTGAAGCAATCACCTGCGATTGGACAATATCATTAATATTCGGTTTCATCTACTCAACCCCTAAACGTCTGAATATTCTATCTTCATTATAGCAAGGGACGGTTCTCCTGTCCCATTAATGAGATGAAAAAAGCAACATCATTCCTGTTCTCATAAAAGGCGCTTTTCGGAAATATGTTACTAATGCAGCTTAAAACATTATGTTACAATTATTGGAAAGTGTTAATGTGAAAATATTTAATGATAGGTGAATATATGATGATAGTAAACTATAGGACCAGCACGATTATTGGACGTTTGTTGATTTGTGCACTTTTCATCCTTACTGGTGTGGCTCTGATTTTAGCGAGTATTTATCTGGAGGCTCCTGCTCTAAGGAAGGTCATCTCTGTGAGTGCAGGCATTCTTGGGATTGGCTTTTTTGGAAGAATGGGAATAATGCTCATAATCCTTCTACTTAAAAATAAACAAATGTTTCGATATGATCAGGAAAATATCACAGTCAAGGACAAAACAATTAAACTGGATACCATTAAAAAAATTGAAATAGAAAATGATATAGTAACCGAATACTTAGGGATAAAAACTCCTGCTTTCGTCCTGAAGATGCAAGGAAGCGAATCTATTTATATACCTACATACTATGTGATTTCAAAGAAGGATTTTCATGTTGTTCACAAAATATTAAAAGGAATAGTGAGTGATCGGACCAAACGGTAAAGATACAAAACAGCTTGTCCGTATATCATGTGAATGGATACTCGCTTCATGGGTCCTGAAAATATTCCTAAATATGTTAAACTATTAAATATATGGAGTTGGCGTTAGCTTTAATAGCCTTCTATTAATATCCTTGCTGAAGACCATCATCGTGTAATGGGGGGAGATCATATTGAAAAAAGTACTGACATTTGTGTTGGTTGTCATTGGCTTGGTTATGGCATTCGGGTACGGGACATACAAAATTTTAGGAAACGTTGAGCATTACGAGGAGAAAAGCTCTGCAAATGAATCTCGTTCAGTGGCAGCACCTGAAGAAAATGGAGATTCACCTTATGAAACAGAGAAAGAAGAATATGAAGAGCAAACCAAAAACATCGGTGGACAAATCTTCGAACTGAACTTGACGGATAGCACGACAGAAGGTGAGATGATCGAAATCATGCATAAGATGACTCATCAAAAAGTGAAAGCTGAAGATAAATGGGGAGCCATTCCGATGTCAGAGGACACGGTTTCACAGGTTTTAGAATTCTTGAAGAAGTCCCAATTTGCTTCAAAAGAAGACCTTATCGATATTGCAGAGAAGTGGAAAAAAGGAAATTTTCAAACGGTCGACCATGACCATAATTATTTCTGGGAATGGCAAGGCGGTACAGTCGGCAGAGCATACGGAGTAATGAGCACTGCTGAGGAAAAAGAATTCATTAAGAATAATTTCTAAAAAAGCACGGGAAAATTGCTCCTCGTAAAGTCAAGTAGACAATGGAAATAATTAAAACAATCTAAGTGGCTTTAGCCCTTTATTTTAGAGGGATTTCATCAGGGTCTAGAACTGAACCAAAAGCGAAGTTTTACTTTGGCGTGAAGGCAGAAACGCTGGAAGATAGCCAAAATAAATTAGATATCCTGCAGCAGGCAGTGATGAATAAGGTTAATGAAGTTTTAGCATAGACAAATACTGGGGCCCTTCTTGATAACTCAAGAAGGGCTTTTTTTCTTTCTATAAGTACTTTGTTTAGAATCTATAACTTATACTATTTTTAAAGATAGTTGGAAATTAAAATGTTTGGTCGTACCCATTATAGTTATCATCCCAATCATCCATAATTTCACTAACAATGTTTGTGACTGAATATTGTGTTAATTGTAAGCGTTTTCTTATACACTTCGATTAAGGGGGAAAGACAGCATGTTGGAGAGCAGGAGTCTAAATACATTTTATCAGTTAATGTCATTGCAGCCAGCGCAATTGAATTTTTTTCTGGAAAACATCCACTTTTCAAGCAGGCAGTTTCATTATGATTTAAAGAAAATTAATTATTTCCTGATACAAAAGGGGCTACCTGCGATTGAAGTTGTGCATGACAGGATCATTGTACCTAAAGAGACGATTACATTTTGGAAAAAGCATGGGACTAGTGCGATGGAAATCGATTTGCCTGCTACTGATCCTGAAGAGCGTGTCATTATTATTCTTTTATACACATTTATTAGACAAGAACCTCTTTCAAGCTTCCACTATCAGAACTTTCTTGGAATTAGCAAGAATACTGTAAGTGCTGACATGAAGAGGGTGAATCAATTTTGCCAGGATTTCCGGGTCAAAATCTCTTATACGAGGGAGAATGGCTATCATTTAAAGGGAGCAGAAGAGGATAAAAGGCATTTAATGCTGAAGGCTATTTCGCTTTTATCAATCAGTCCTAATGCCCGAGGTAAGTTCAGGTCCATTTTTCATGAGCATCAACTTAATGACCAATTTGAAGATTATCAACGGGTGTTATTGAACCTGGAAAAGCAATTCTCGCTAACCTTCATTGAAGAGAGGTTGTTTGATTTTATTTATCTGCTTCAAATGATTCATGTACGGCAGAGGCAGAACAAATGGGTCCGGATTTTTACGGATACGATTAGTTTTCTGGAGAACCAGGAAATCTTTAAGGTTGCCGAACATGTCCAACGGGAATTAGGCCAATTGCCTGAAAAAGAAGAACTGGCATTTTTAGCGATCCAGCTGCTGGGGATATGCCAGGGTCAGATTTCCCCCTCCTCGAACGACGCACTGTTGAACATAACAGAGCAGATCTTAAATGGTTTTGAACGGTATGCATCTATTAAACTTGCAAACAAGGAAAAAGCTATTCAAACATTGTACCATCATTTGAAGCCTGCGTATTACCGAATGTTGTTTAAAATCCCGATTACAAATCCCCTGCTTTCTGAAATCAAAAAAGAGCATGATTATCTTTTTACTGTAGTAAAAGAAGTGATGAAGCCAATTGAGGAAGTCCTGAATTTGAAAATCCCTGAAGATGAGATTGGGTTTTTGACCTTGCATTTCGGCGGGCTGCTTGAGCAGAGCAGTGAAAGAAGGCAGGTTGAGAATAGGGCCGTAATCGTTTGTCCAAATGGGGTAAGTTCCAGTCTAATGCTTGAAACTCAATTGAAGTCACTTTTCCCTCAATTCCACTGGGCTTCCTCTCTTTCAACCTACGACTTTAAAAAGATGGAAGCTGAAGCCTATGACCTGGTTTTTTCTACAGTATTTTTGGAAACAGAAAAGCCGCTCTTTATCTTGAAACCGGTCATAAATGAAGCGGAGAAAAAAGAGCTGGTTCAAACGGTAAAACAAACGATCGACCAGCAGTCAGTCAGGTTCCCAACCACGGATGAGTTAATGAGAGTGATTCGCCAGTATGCGGATATCAAGCATCCAGAATTATTAAGGGAAGCACTGCAAAACACAATATATCGTAGCAATGAGACTACCATTGGGAGGAAGCAGCCTGTGTTAAACGATCTGTTGACAATTGAGACCATCCAATTTGAAGAAAGATACGATAACTGGAAAGAAGCAATTGCTAAGGTTGCCGAGCCTTTATTATTGAATGGTTCAATTACAAGCAAGTATATAGACTCAATGATTCACAACATCGAAGATTTAGGACCGTATGTGATTGTTGGGGAGGAGATAGCCATCCCGCATTCGCGTCCTGAGAATGGTGTTAATAAGGTGGGGATGAGCCTTTTAAAATTATCAGAGCCGACACACTTGTTAAATGAAGAAAAAAACAGTGTGAAAATCTTTATTTGCTTGGCAGCAATCGACAACCAGACACACCTGAAGGCACTGGCACAGTTAACCAAGTTGTTGAGTGACCCTGCTAAACTTAACGATTTAAAGGCTGCTAAAACAAAGCAGGATATCATTGATTTAGTATCTGAGTATTCTGTCCGATAAATCAATCTATGTAGGAGGTTAAGAAAATGAAGATTCTTGCAGTATGTGGTTCAGGCTTAGGAAGCAGTTTCATGCTAGAAATGAATATCCAGGATGTGCTCGGAGAAATGGGTGTTAGCGGCATAACGGTGGAACACTCTGACTTGAGCTCTGTTACACCGGATGCAGCCGATTTATTCGTTATGGCAAGGGATATTGCAGACGGTGCTTTTGGTTTAAAAGACATGATCGTCCTTAACAGTATCATAGATAAAAATGAGCTTAAAGAAAAGCTTCAGCAGAAGCTGTCTGAAATGGGAAAGCTGTAAGGCGGAAAAACCAATTATAGGGGGTAAGGTTGTATGTTAAAAGAAACTTTAAGACTGTTTATGGATATTTTAAGCCAGCCTGCAGTACTAGTAGCTTTAATTTCACTTATTGGTCTAATGATTCAAAAGAAACCCGCCAGTGAAGTTATTAAAGGCACCACTAAATCATTTTTAGGTTTCATCGTCATCTCCGCCGGTGCGGGAATCCTTGTTGGTTCCCTGGAGCCGTTTGGCAAAATGTTCGAGGAAGCTTTTAACGTAAACGGCGTAGTGCCTAATAACGAAGCGATTGTTGCGATGGCATTGTCTGAATTTGGTTCGAATACTGCACTTATCATGTTTTTCGGTATGCTGGCTAACATCTTGATTGCGCGCTTTACAAGCTTAAAATACATCTTCCTTACAGGTCACCATACGCTTTACATGGCGTGTATGATTGCAGTTATCCTTACAGTGGCAGGAATGGAAGGGGCAATGCTGGTTATTATTGGATCGCTTGCCTTAGGTTTGATCATGGGGTTCTTCCCGGCGCTTGCCCAGCCATTCATGAAGAAAATAACTGGCACTGACCAGGTAGGTTTTGGCCACTTCAGCACTCTTGGCTATATTCTATCTGGATATATCGGAAAGCTTGTTGGCAAGAAGTCTAAATCGACAGAAGAAATCAATTTCCCTAAGGGATTGGCTTTCCTTCGTGATAGTTCCGTAAGCATTGCTCTTACAATGACAGTCTTATATATAATTGTTGCTTTGTTCACGGGGCCAGCTTATATCGAGTCTGAATTGAGCGGCGGAACACATTATCTTGTATACTCAGTCATTCAGGCTGTGACTTTTGCAGCAGGCGTATTTGTCATCTTGGCCGGTGTCCGTCTTGTTTTGGCTGAAATTGTTCCAGCATTCAAAGGGATTTCTACTAAACTTGTTCCAAACGCAAAGCCGGCGCTTGACTGCCCGATTGTATTCCCATATGCACCAAACGCAGTACTGATCGGATTCTTCTGCAGCTTCCTCGGCGGACTTGTTGGTATGGCATTCCTGGGCATGGTCGGGGGAATCATTATCTTACCGGGAGTAGTTCCTCACTTTTTCACAGGAGCTACTGCAGGTGTCTTCGGAAATGCAACCGGAGGTATCAGGGGAGCAACAATTGGTTCATTCTTCAACGGCCTGTTGATTACCTTCCTGCCTGTATTCTTGATGCCGGTATTAGGTGACCTAGGCTTCGCCAACACTACATTCTCTGACGCGGACTTCGGTGCAGCAGGAATCTTGTTAGGAAAAGTTGCAAATTCCTTCGGTTCTACAGGAGTAATCGTAACGGTCCTTGTCTCGCTAGTTGTAGCAGTAGCATGGAATGTCATGCGCAAAAATAAATCCGTAGATCAAACCAAAGTATCTGCATAAGGAGCGGTGAAATGGATCGACTAGAAGAACTCGAACAATTAAGAGACGAAATAAGGCTATGGACATTAAAAGAACTGGACCATTTAGGATTTGGACATTACGGAGGCAGTCTTTCGATTGTGGAAGCTCTGGCTGTCCTGTACGGAGATGTCATGAATATAGACCCGAGTAAGAAAGATGATCCAGACCGAGACTATTTCATCCTGTCGAAAGGACATGGGGGTCCCGCACTTTATGCCACCCTGGCTGTTAAAGGATTTATCGATTATGAATGGTTATATACGTTAAATCAGAATGGCACCAATCTTCCTTCCCACCCGGACCGCAATCTCACTCCGGGTGTGGAAATGACAACAGGTTCCCTTGGTCAAGGGATTTCAGTCGCTGCAGGGGTTGCGTTGTCTCATAAACTAGCAGGGCGGGATTCTTATACCTACACCATTGTAGGTGATGGGGAGTTGAATGAGGGGCAGTGCTGGGAAGCAATCCAGTTCGCCGCACATCATCAATTATCGAACTTTTTCGTTCTCGTCGATGATAATAAAAAGCAGCTGGATGGGCTGACCGTTGATATTTGTGATCCATTTGATTTTGTTGAGAAGTTTCGTGCGTTCGGTTTTGAATCTGTTCGTGTTGATGGATCAAATCTGGGAGAGATTCGCCAGGCGATTTTAACAGGGAAGAAACAAAGTGAGAAACCGGTCGCAATTATTCTTGATACGGTAAAAGGTCAGGGAGTACCGTATCTTGAGGAGAAGGCAGATAATCACCATATTCGTCCAAGCAAAGAGGATCAGACTGCGATTGAAGAAGCGATTTCCATGCTGGAAAAACGCTCCCCAAAGGAGGCGGTAAAATGATTCAGCAGGAATTAGTCCTTGAAAAAGATCAGAAGGAAATGCGGCAGGTATATGCAGATACCCTATTGGAGCTGGCAACCAAAGATCCTAAGGTAATTGCTCTCGAAGCAGACTTGATGAGTGCAATTTCCACAAATAAGATAAAATCGAAAATTCCTGGCCAACTCATCAATATGGGCATCATGGAAGCTAATATGATGGGCGTTGCCGCGGGACTTTCGCTAACAGGCAGGATTCCTTTTGTTCACACATTTGCCCAGTTCGCGACCAGACGGGCGTTTGATCAGTTGTTTGTTTCCCTTGGCTATGCCAGGTTGAATGTGAAAATCCTTGGTTCAGATGCAGGGGTAACCGCAGAACATAATGGTGGTACTCACATGGCATTCGAGGATCTTGGGCTGGTGCGGCTCATCCCAAATGCAACTGTTTACGAAGTAAGTGACAGTACGATGTTAAAAGCTCTGTTAAAGCAGTCGTATGAAGAATATGGCGTGCATTACATCCGGACAATCAGGAAGAATGCTGTTAAGCTCTATCCAGAAGGAGAAACCTTCCCAAAAGGAAAGGGGAAAGTCCTCCGAGAAGGTTCCGATGTGGCCCTTGTAGCATCGGGAATAATGGTAGCAGAGGCCCTCAAGGCTGCAGGTGAGTTGAAGAAACAGGGTATAGAGGCAATGGTTATTGACATGTATTCTATTAAACCTATAGATGTGGACTTACTCATGAAAGCTGCCGAGAAAACAGGCAAAGTGATTACACTTGAAAACCATAACGTCATCGGAGGCCTCGGCAGTGCAGTAGCTGAATCACTGGGTGAAAATTATCCTGTCCCAATCAAGCGGATGGGTGTCCGCGAACAGTTCGGGCAGGTGGGGTTGACTGATTATCTTAAAGACTATTATCATTTAACTTCTGACCATATCGTGAAGGAAGTAAAGGCGTTTTTATAAGGTATTTGGGCAGGTCTTATGTTTATAGGATCTGCCCTTTTTTTTATGGCTCTGTTAAAGCCCAAGTGTTGTTTTACCTACTATTGATTGTAGTGGAAGGCGCGTTGACTCCCTCGGGATGAGCAGGTCACGGGAGACCCCGCGGGGGCCTAAAGCGACGAGGAGGCTCACAGACTGCCCGCAGAAAGCGAAGTGCCTGGAACGAAAATCAACAGCCGAATTTAACAGAGCCAATTTAATAAGAGAGCAGAATGAGGTGCCTGGGAATGACTATATATCTATTCTATTGATGGGGTTCCTTCATTTATCTAATAAGCATATAATCTATGAGTAACCCTCAGTTGTTGTCTTAATTCTTTTAATAATAATAGTTGTGGTTAAGTTCTTCTAAGATAATCTAGTTGGATAACCAAACCTCTGAGATAAAATTCTCCACAAAGTGTAACAGGGCACTTCTCCATAAAAAAACAAGCTTCTGCATGGCTTTTATATGTTAAATTGTTTTATAAGAAAGAAAAAATTGAATTTATAATAATATATTGGAAGCAGGAAAAAGTCCGCATGCTTCCGGTTAGGATGAATCATGTTTCAAAGGCTGCGAAATTTAACTTTAAAATATAAACTGATTCTGGCATTTTCAAGTTTCATTATTATCCCTTTTTTAGCTGTAGGCGGCATTCTTTCATGGCTATATTTAGATTCCAATAGGAATATGACCCTTTCTGCTGCGAGCCAGAATAATGATCAGATTATAAAGAACATCGATACGACGTTAAATTCGATTTTTCGTCTGACGATGTACCCAATTCATGACCAGGAAATTTTCGGGATATTGCGGAAGGATTATTCGAAGCTTGAAAATCCGGGGTATGAGAGGTCAAAGGATTTTGACAGAGTGAATGCTGTTATCCAAAATAATATCCTCTTATATTCTGATGTCATCGATTCCGTTACTCTTTATCATATGAAGGATCAAAGCATCATTGGCAGGAGCAATGTCCAATATGTGGATTATTCCTATTTGAAAAAGGGCTATCTTAATGAACCATATATAAAAGAGATATTAAGCAAGAATGGAGAGCATGTAACCGTTGGGGTCCATCGGGACAGGCTGACTAATAAGAAAGAGTATGTCGTGTCAGTTGGCCGTGCAATCGTTGATCCCTATACAAGTGAGAATATTGGTATTATCCTGATTAATATTGACATTGAGAAACTGAAACAGTTTTGGAGCAATATTCGATTCACTGAAGATACTGAGTTTTATTTACTTGATAAAGAAAATGTCATCATTCACAGCAGTGACAAGAGTGACATTGGCCATCATCTGAATACCGTCTTTAAAGATGATATTGTTTATAAGGATCGCCAGCAGGAGCAAAAGGTTGATGACGAGGACGCCTTCGTGCTTACCTCGGCTTCTGACCTTTCTGAATGGCGGGCGGTTACTGTCATCCCGAAAAGTGAATTGTTCCAGCTCCTTAATACGATTTTAAAGCTGATGTTCATCATTATTGCAGTAGGACTCCTTCTGTCAATTATGGCATCAGTCTATATTGCGACTGGCATTACAAGACCTCTTTCAATCCTTGAGAAGAAAATGCAGCAAGTATCTGAAGGTGACCTGGATGTAAGAGTCGGATTGACAGGGGGAGATATTGGCAGGATCAGTACTACGATTGATTCGATGCTGGAGCAGATCAGGAACTTGATTTCGAGGATTTACCTGGAGGAGTCGGAAAAAAGGAAGCATGAGATGCTTGCCATGCAATCCCAGATTCGACCTCACTTTATGTATAATACAATAAATGTGATTAAATGGATGGCCAAAATGCAGGGCTCGAGCGGAATTGAGGATGCATTGAGTTCGTTCTCTTCTGTTATAAAGTTCACGGCTAAAACGGAAGGCGATTTGGTAACGGTAAAGGAAGAGACAGATTTCATCAAAGACTATATTCAAATACTTGATTTAAGGTATTTCAATAAGTTTGATGTCAAATACGAAATTGAGGAAGATGTGCTTGAATATAAAACTTTGAAATTTCTTCTTCAGCCATTGGTGGAGAATGCAATTTTCCATGGCTTCGATGAGATTGAGGAAAAAGGTGTACTAGAAATCAAAGTTTATGAAGAAAATGATAAGCTCATTTTTATCGTAGAAGATAATGGGAGCGGGATACCTGATGAAATGATGGATGACAGTCAGTCCAGTAGTCAAAAGCTGAATTCAATTGGAATCGGCAACATCAAAAAACGAATAGAGTTGAATTTTGGCAAGGAATATGGATTGTATTTAATAAGTCAGAAGAATCACGGAACTATAGCGAAAATTGAGTTGCCTATCATGAAATAGAATCGAGGTGGTATGGTGAAAATTTTAATCGTTGATGACGAACCCCTGGTAAGGATCGGACTTAAGTCAAGCTATGATTGGGAAGGCAATGGATACGAAATTGCCGGTGAAGCTGAAGATGGTGAAAAGGCATTAAAAATGATTGAAGATATCAAACCCGATATTGTCATTCTTGATATAAAGATGCCAAAAAAAGATGGATTACAAGTGCTGGAGGAGCTTCAGCAGAAAAAAATTGAAACATATGTAATAGTTTTAAGCAGCTTTGACGACCTGGATCATGTTAAAAGGGCAATGAAATTAGGGGCAAAGGATTATTTCCATAAGCCGACGATGAACGGTTCTTTGATTGTGGAAGCCCTTAATCAGGTTAAGGAAGAAAAAGCCAGTGCAAAAGCCGGATTTAATCAAGATACAAAGACGAAAAGTGCAGCGCTTTATAACCTTCTACATGGAAGCTTGGATATTGACCCCAGCTTGCTGGCGGTAAAGGAACGAAATCTTACAGTCCTAGTTATGAAAGTGAGAAATATAGCTCAAGTCCTGAATAGGTATTCAAATGATGAGCGAACCTTTTTTAAAACGTCGTTCATGAATCTTATGAAAGAAATCATATCCAAGGAAAAAGAAACAGAGTTCATTCCGGTGGACGAAGGGGAATATGTCCTTCTGATCAGTCAAAGCAAGAGCCACAGCGCTCAGGAGATCCAGGAAAAGGTTAACAATCTTGTTTCATTTACCATAAATTCAATCAAACGTTTGATGAATATTGATTTACTCATTGGCTTAAGTGAACAAATTAGTAGTCTCAGTGAAATCAAAAAAGCATATACAGACGCAAAATCGGCTCTCAATCATGCTTTTTATGAACCAGACAAAATGGCCTTTCAATATCAGAAGGGCATTGAATCCGGGGAGGAAGCTTGCCTTGAAGAGGCAAATTCTTTCATATCTAGACTTAAAGGACTTATTAACGAAGGTTCGAGGAAAGAATTCCTCGAAGTACTTCCTAAATGGGATCATTTCATCAGAGAAACCAGATGCCTAAATGAAGATGATTTAAAAAAGATTTATAAAGGCTTCCTGTTCATTATGATGAATGAAGAGACAGAATATCTTCAAGCTGAAAAAGAGGTTGATAAGATCATCAGCTACCACCATCTGTCAGCTTATCTTATGAAAAAAGTCGGGGCAGAGAGTAAGTCTGAAGTGAATTTTAGTCCACTCACGAAAAACATTCTCAACTATATTAACGCTAATTATCAGCAGGATATCTCATTAAAGCAGCTTGCGGAAGAGTTCTATGTCAGCCCGAACTATATTAGTAAGCTTTTCAATAAGGAAATGGGAAGGGGTCTGCTTGATTACGTGAATGAAGTCAGGGTCAGCAAGGCAAAGCAGCTCCTCAAGGAGTATCAATATAAAATCTATGAGGTTGCGGAAATGGTTGGCTTCAATAGTCAGGTCCATTTTAACATCGTTTTTAATAAATACGTCGGCATGTCACCAAAAGAATACCGTAAAAGCAGCCTGTAATAAGAGAGGCTGCTTTTTTGTTGAGGGTGATTTTAATAAAAAAATGCTAAGAATATTAAAAAATGGAAATGACATTTTATTAAAAGACTAATTTTATTAAAAAAATGATTGACTGATTAATTTTTTCAGGGGAGTGAAAGCGCTATTATTAGAGCAAGAAAACAACATAACCATATGAGAGGGGTTTAAATATGTTCAAAAAGATAGCTATATTTGCAATTGCCTTGATGATGCTGCTGGTAGCGGGGTGCGGCAACTCTAATGCGAAAAATGAAAGCGGTTCCGGTGATGCTGGCGGAAAGCAAACTGTCACAATGGGATTCTGGGGAGCAGCAGAGGATTTAAAGCTTTATAAAGATGCAGCTGCAAAGATTAATGAAGAAAATAACGATTATCAGCTGGAAATTAAACAATATCCAAGCAGTGAGCAGTTCTGGGATACTCTTCCGGCAGAAATCGCTGCAGGTGTAGCTCCAGACTTTATTAAAGTATCTAACGAAGGTGCTTATGAGTATATTTCTAAAGGGCTGTTCACTCCTGTGGATGAGTATATTAAATCACAAGATCTTGATATGAGCGTATTTAATGAAAATGTCGTCAATGTATGGAAAGTGGACGACAAGCAGTATGGGATTCCGAACACAATGAATGCGGCAATGTTCTTCATCAATGAAGATATGTGGAAGGAAGCCGGCTTGGGCGAATATCCAAAGACATGGGATGAAGTATACGAAGCAGCGAAGAAGCTGACAAAAGACGAAGTACGCGGGATTGGGATTAATCTTCATCCGTACCATATCACAAACTATCTGAAGAGCTATGGCGGCGGATGGAATTATGGTGAGAATATTGCTTCTGAAGAAAACGTAAAAGCAATGGACTTTGTATTGAAAATGTATGAAGAAAAACTGGCAGTCACTCCTAAAGAACTTGGCTTAGGGTGGGACGGTGAAGTATTCGCGAATGAAAAAGCAGCAATGACTACAGGTGGCTATTGGTATAAGGCTTTCCTCAAGGATGCGAATCCAGATTTGAAATATGCAGTACTGCCTATTCCTGAAGGAACTGAAAAGGGAAGCAGCATGATCTCTGACGCCTATGTCCTTTTGAAGGATTCTAAGAATAAAGAAGCTGCTGTACAGGCTGCTTACAAGCTGACTAGCGAAGAAGTACAGAAGCAATTCATGGCTATTGGACATAATCCATCAAGAACGGCCTTGTCCGAGCAGTATTTCAACGAGAATCCAGAGTTCAAGGAAATCGAAAAGGCACTTGACTACAGCACAGACTGGGAATATCCAGAAAAGACAAAAATGTTTACTGACAAGCTGTCTGAAGAGCTTGAAGCGAAAGTCTTAGGCGGAAACGATAAGTCGGCTAAAGACATACTGGAAAGTATCCAGCAGTCGATTAAATAATAAACACTATAAGAAAAAAAGATAAACTGGCCTGGCCGTAAGTGTCTGACCCCATTCCGTAAAAGACCATAGGTGGAGCGGGGTCCGGCACTTCATTTTTTAGGCAATGCCGTTTGAAGACAAATAGAAGAGGAGGAAGACATATGTTGAAGGCAGAAACTTACACCGGCAGAAATAAAGTCGAAAAACAGACAGCAAGATCTCGTTTCTCTTTAAGGTCACTGGCAGATTCGGACCAATTTGTCGGATGGGTATTCTCACTTCCATTTTTGATTTTATGGGGATGGTGGTTCTTTTATCCTTTCATGGAATCGTTCGTAAGAAGCTTCCAGGAAGTCAATTTCATGGATTTGAGTCAGGCGAAATTCATTGGACTGCAAAACTACGTTAACATCCTTCACGATCCGCAATTCTACCAGGCCCTGGGCAATTCCCTTAAAATCGTTTTGATTGCAGTGCCAGTCCAGACTGTATTGGGGCTTGTGATGGCGGTTTTGGTTAATCAAAAAATCAAAGGAAAAGGACTTTTCCGAACCATCTTTTTTATCCCTTATATTACCTCACAAATCGCACTGACAACTGTGGCGATGATGCTTTTTAAAGAAAATACATTTGTCACGAAGTTTTTCATGATCTTTGGCATGGAAAATGTAACATGGTTTGCAAGTACAAAATATGCGTTATTATTTGTCACTTTATTGTTCATCTTCCAGCAGGTCGGCTTCACGATGATTGTTTATCTCTCGGCTTTACAAGAAATTTCGAAAGAACTATATGAAGCAAGTGTCATCGATGGGGCAAATGCATGGCAAAAATTCCGCTTCATTACTGTCCCTATGCTGAAGCCTGTAACATTCTTTGTCGTATCAGTCGGAACAATCCTCGGATTCCAGATTTTTGACCAGATCGCGGCAATCTCCAGATATGGCGCACTTGGCTCTCCAGCCGGCGCGACAAGCACGGTCATTACTTATTTCTATCAGCATGGGATTCGCTATATGAATCTGGGATACGGAAGTGCGGCTGTTGTCATCTTCTTCTTTATTATCATGCTGATTACAGTATTGCAGAAAAAACTATTGGACGATAAGGAGTGATAAAAATGATTTTTAGAAATAAAGTATCGAAGATAGGCATCTATACTGCGATTGTGTTGCTTGCTTTGGTTTTTTCAGCGCCATTTTTATATACTCTGTACACTTCCTTTATTCCAATTAAATATGTTAATACATTCACTGGATTGGAAAACTGGACCTTTGATAACTATAAAACATTCTTCACGAGTGATGCCTACAGTGTAAGCAAATGGCTTTTTAATACGGTCGTCATGACAGGAATCATTTTGATCGGCAACCTTATCATCAACCCGATGGCGGCCTATGCATTGGCCAAGCTTGACTTTTTCGGCAAGAAATTAATCTTCTGGATTGTCGTCATTACGATGATGATCCCGTATCATATGATCCTGATTCCGGTATATGTGAATATGGCTAAGTTGGGATGGCTGAATTCTTTTGCAGCCCTGACTATTCCATTCCTCTATCAAGCTATCTATATTTTCATGCTTCGTCAGTTTTTCATCGGTGTGCCAAATGAATTGATTGAAGCTGCGCGTATGGACGGACTGACCAAGATGGGAGCGTTCTGGAGGATTGTCTACCCATTGTCAAAACCGGTCCTGATTACTGTTGCGATCTTGACATTCGCTGGAACATGGAACAGTTACTTGATTCCAAGCACTCTGGCCAATACACCTGAAAAATATGTACTTGTTGTCGGGTTGAACAGTGTCAAAGATATGTTCTTCGAGAATACGCCTTTGGTCATGGCGGGTGTTGTATTGACAACCTTGCCGATTCTGGCATTCTTCTTTGTCTTCCAGAAACAGTATATGGAAGGTATTTCGAATTCCGGGCTTAAAGGCTAATATAGCAAAGATTTATTTTACTTCTAAAGGATGTGCGGATTATGGATTACAGTGTCATTAAAGAAGGGGATTTGTTTTTCCTGACGGAGAAGAACGGAGATATCACTTCAAACCTGGACAAGGGGTATGGCTTATATACGAAGGATACCCGGTTCTTAAGCGGACTTGAAGTGCTTGTGGACGGAGAGAGACCAGAACTATTATCATCAGAATCAAACAAAAGCTATCTTGCCAGCATTCATTTGATGAAAAATGTAAAGGACACAGGTGCTGTTGAATTAAAAAGGGAAAGATTTATCTTTGATGGTGTTCTCTATGAAAAAATCATTTTAACCAACTATTTTTTACAAACAAGAAGCACAGAACTTTCTATATCATTTGATGCAGATTTCCAGGATATGTTCATTGTCCGCCAGTATCGTGAAGGCAATGTAGGCAAAAAGCTGGCCCCTAAAGTTGCCGATAACGAATACACTATTCGTTATCAGGGAGCAGATGATATTTTAAGAGAAACTTTGATCAAATGGGATTGTCCTGCACAGAAGATTGATGAGCATGGCGCTGTATCCTTCTCGCTTGAGCTGAAGCCGAAGGAAAGGCAGGAAATTCTGGTGACGGTTGTCCCGCTAATCGGTGGAGAAGGCGGAAAGGCACTATATTATGAAGAGGCTTTTAAGCTGCTCGAAGATTCTTATCAGCAGTGGAAGAGCGAAACAACGGCGATAAAATCGGATCTGCCGCTTTTTAATAGTTTGTATGACCGCGGTGTTCAAGATGTGAGGATGCTGATGACTGATGTAGGTTACGGGGATGTGCCGGTCGCTGGACTTCCATGGTTTGCTGTGCCATTTGGCAGGGATAGCCTGATTACTGCCTTATTCATGCTTCCTTTAAATCCATACAAAGTAAAAGGTACGCTTAGGACATTAGCACATTACCAGGGAACAAAAGTTGATAAATGGCGTGATGAACAACCAGGGAAAATCATGCATGAAATCCGCTTCGGTGAGCTTGTGACAACAGGACAATCTCCATTCAGCCCTTATTATGGAACGATTGATGCTACTCCTTTATTCCTTGTGGTGATTGGTGAGTATTACAATTGGACCGGGAATCTGGGACTTGTGAAAGAATTGTTTCCTAACATTCAGAGAGCGTTAGAATGGATCGATGAATTTGCTGAGGATAAGACAGGATTCATGTCCTACCATCAAGAGGCTGAAAAAGGATTCCCAAATCAAGGATGGAAGGATTCCAGCAACTCGCTCGTCCATGAAAATGGGGAATATGCAAATTCGCCAATCGCCCTTTCCGAGGTACAGGGCTATATATACCAGGCTAAAAATACCCTCGCACCAATTTTACAGCTTTTAGGAGAAACAGAATTGGCGGGCAAGTTGGAAGAAGAAGCTAAGAGATTAAAAGATAGCTTTGAACAGTCTTTCTGGATGGAAGATGAACAATTTTATGCGATTGCTTTGGATAAAGACAGTGAAAAGGTTAAGTCAGTGACTTCAAACCCTGGACACCTATTATTTTCGATGCTGCCTGAAACAGATCGTGCTGAAAAGGTGGCTGACAGGCTGATTCAGGATGATATGTTCAACGGATACGGAATTCGGACGATGAGCGTGGAAGCAGCCGGATATTATCCGATGAGCTACCATAATGGAAGTGTCTGGCCGCATGACAATGGAATGATTCTTCTTGGCCTCAGCAAACTAAGATACAAGCAGCAGGCCGGCAAAGTGATTTCTGGGCTAATACAGGCTTCCAAGCATTTTGAATACCAGCGGCTGCCTGAATTATTCTGCGGACATGGAGAAGAGGTAGGTTATCCGGTTCCATATCCAACAACATGCTCACCGCAGGCCTGGTCTGCAGCGACTTCGTTCGCTTTTGTGCAATCCATCCTCGGAATCCATCCGAATGCGGTTACCAAAGAAGTACATCTGAATCCTTTCTTTATTGATGGCATGAACACTTTGACAGTGGACAGGCTGTCAATAGGTGAAGGTGTATTATCGCTTCAGTTGGAGAGAAACGCAGAAACTGAAGAAATTGATGTTGCAGTTGTTGAAAATACAACTGGCTATAAGCTTGTAGTGAAGGCAAACTAGAACTGGAAAGGGAGAGGACAGATGAAAAAAACATGGTGGAAGGAAGCTGTAGTCTACCAGGTATACTGGCGGAGTTTTTACGATACGGATGGTGACGGCTACGGTGACTTGCAAGGAGTTATCGAAAAACTTGATTATATTAAAGAGCTGGGTGTTGATGTCATCTGGCTGAACCCTTTCTATGAGTCTCCTGATGTGGATAATGGCTATGACATCTCTGACTACCAGGCAGTGATGAAGAAGGCGGGAACGATAGAAACCTTCGACAGGCTGCTTGATGAGGTTCATAGGCGGGACATGAAACTGATCATGGACCTGGTTGTCAATCATACATCTGATCAGCACCCATGGTTTCTGGAGTCAAAGTCTTCAAAGGATCATCCTAAGCGAGATTACTATATTTGGAGAAAAGAGCCGAACAACTGGCGGTCCTATTTTGTTCCATCAACATGGGAATTCGATGAGCAGACGGGTGAGTACTACTTTCATTCCTTTGCAGTTGAGCAGCCAGATTTGAACTGGGAGAACCCTATGGTACGGGAAGAAATTTATCAAATGATGCACTTTTGGCTGAAAAAGGGGATTGATGGCTTCCGCATGGATGTAATCAACCTGCTTGCTAAACTTGATGGCTTCCCGGATGCTGAAAACCCGCTCGATATCTCCTATTTAGGGAATAATCCCGGAATTCATGAGTATCTGCAGGAAATGCATGAAAAAGTTCTCCGCCATTATGATGTCTTTACTGTAGGGGAAATTCCGTTTGTCACTCCTGAAGATGGTGTGTTGTATGTTGGTGAAGAGAGGAAAGAACTTCATACCCTTTTCCATTTTGAAGTTTGCGACTATATGGCTGCATGGGATATGCAGAAATTCAAAGAAATTCAAAAAAGATGGTATGAAGGCATGTGGGGAAAAGGATGGAACTCTCAGTTCCTGAATAATCATGACCATACTAGGATCGTTACCAGGTTTGGGAATGACACTGCCTACCGGGTTGAATCTGCTAAGTGCTTTGCGACACTGCTTCATACGCTGCCAGGAATGCCATACATTTTTCAGGGTGAAGAGATTGGGATGACTGGGGTCAGGTTTAACTCGATTGATGATTATAATGATATCGCCATGAAGAATAAGTTTAAGGAAGAAGTAGGCAAGGGCCGCAATCCAGAAGAGGTCCTGGCAAGTCTGCAGCTGCTTTCCCGCGATAATTCCAGGACGCCTGTACAGTGGGATACATCTGAAAATGGCGGCTTCACTACAGGAAAACCATGGATTAAAGTCAATCCAAACTATGAGGAAATCAATGTTGAACAGGCTATTGCTGACCCAGACTCAGTTTTCTATTTCTATAAGAAGCTAATCCAGCTGCGAAAAGAAAATGAAGTCATGGTGTATGGCACCTTTGAAACTTACCTGGACAATCATCCGGAAATTTATGCCTATACAAGGGAATTGGAAGATGAGCAGTGGCTTGTGGTTCTGAATATCTCTGATAAGAAATCGCAGCTTGAACTTCCTTCAGATTTGAACTTTAAGTTGAAAGAGCTGATTTTGGGGAATTATCAGGTTGATGACCAAGAAGTTGTTGAGCTACGGCCATATGAGGCCAGGATTTACCGGATTGAGAAGCAGTAATTGACGTGGAGAAGTGTGGAATGCACTTCTCTTTTGTTTTGAAAGGCTTTAGTATGTTAGAAAAAGACTAATATTGGAACTAGCGAATACGGAAAAGGAGAGTGAAGTATAATGCTTGGAGCAATTGAAGCAGGAGGTACTAAGTTTGTTTGTGCAGTGGGAGATGAAACAGGGGAAATCGTAGAACGAATCCAGATTCCAACCACTATCCCAGCTGAAACAATGCCCAAAGTGATCGCCTTTTTTAATAAGTATAAGATCGATGCAATTGGTATTGGTTCGTTCGGGCCTATTGATGTAAACTCGGATAGTGATACATATGGTTCTATTACATCGACTCCAAAACCAGGCTGGAGAGACTTTCCTTTTGTTCAGGAAATAAGAAAGGCGTTAGATGTTCCAGTTGGTTTTAATACGGATGTTAATGCTGCTGCATTGGGAGAAGCTGCATTTGGTGCTGCGAAAGGACTGGACAGCTGCTTCTACATTACAGTGGGGACAGGAATTGGGGCAGGGGCTGTTGTTCAGGGGAAACTGATTCAAGGGCTTTCGCATCCTGAAATGGGGCATATCCTCGTAAGACGGCACCCAGAGGACCAATATGCTGGAAAGTGTCCTTACCATTCAGATTGCCTGGAAGGACTTGCTGCAGGTCCTGCTATTGAAGCACGCTGGGGCTCAAAAGGTGCTGAACTGGTTGGGCGCGAAGAAGTCTGGGATATGGAAGGGTATTATATCGCACAGGCACTGATGCAGTATATATTGATTCTATCGCCGAAAAAAATCATCCTTGGCGGAGGGGTTATGAATCAGGAGCAGGTGTTTTCCTCTGTCTATAAATATCTGCCAGAGCTCGTGAATGGTTATGTTACATTGCCTGAGCTATCTGATTATATTGTAAAACCGGGCCTCGGTGATAACGCTGGCATTATAGGCTCACTCTTACTTGCTAAGGAAGCGTTAGAATTACTAGAAAAAACCTAATAGTATTGCTCTCCCTGAAAATGTCTACTAATATGGTAGTTATGAATTGTTACTATGGAGGTCTGTGAACATGTCGATACAACCACTATTTTTTGAACCGGTTTTCAAGGAAAGAATTTGGGGAGGAGAACAGCTGAAATCCTTCGGCTATGATATTCCTTCCACTCAAACTGGCGAGTGCTGGGCATTTGCTGCGCACAGTAATGGCCAGAGTGTTGTGAAGAATGGAGAATATAAGGGATTAACATTAGGTGAAATTTGGGAAAACAAACGTGAGCTTTTCGGCAATATTGATGGTGACCGCTTTCCATTGTTAACGAAAATCCTTGATGCTGCTCAGGATTTATCAGTCCAGGTGCATCCAGATGATGAGTATGGTCTTAAGCACGAAGGTGATCTGGGTAAGACGGAATGCTGGTATATCATCGATTGCGAAGAAGGCGCGGAAATCATTTACGGCCATACCGCGAAAACAAGAGAAGAGCTTGCGGCAATGATCCATGAAGGAAGATGGGATGAGCTTCTAACGAAGGTACCTGTAAAGCCAGGAGACTTCTTCTTTGTTCCAAGCGGGACTGTGCATGCGATCGGAGCAGGAATTGTCATTCTTGAAACCCAGCAGAATTCAGATACGACATACAGAGTCTATGACTATGACCGCAGGGACAATGAAGGCAATCTGCGCGAGCTGCATATCGAGCAGTCGATTGCGGTAACAACTGTGCCAGCTGTTAAGCCGGAAATCCAGCCTGTTGCCAAAACATCAGGTGATATGAAAATCACTACATTTTTGGAAAGCGACTACTTTACCGTCCATAAATGGGAATTAGAAGGCACCGCAAAATTGAATCAGAACCTGGCTTTCCAGTTGGTGAGCGTTATTGAAGGAACAGGTTCACTTGTTCAGGGCAATGGTAAGTATGAGTTTAAGAAAGGGGATCATTTCCTGCTTCCATCTGGGTTTGGTGAATATGAACTAGAGGGGAATGCTGAATTGATTGTTTCGCATTTGTAAAATGTATGGGATGAGCAGTCGTTATAAAAATAGCGGCTGTTTTTTTGTGGAGTGAAACCTTTACCAAGATAATTGGAGGCTATAGGCAATGCGATGTAAAGGTTTTATTAGGAGAATTCCGTTTTAAATAGTGGCATTAGGAATTAAATAGTCTCCCTACAAGAAGTAAAGGAGACCGAAGTAAGCTTATTTTATTAAATAGTATTAAAAATAGGTTAAGGCATTAATTTTTCCTCATAGAATCTAATTCTCCATAAACTTGCTCCCAAAGTGCTTCTTCTGTTTTGTCCATTATGTACGGTTCAAATCCTAAATTCAAATATGCATTAATAGCTTTCAAGTTTGTTGTCTGGGTTTTCAGATATGCTTTTCCATGCTAGCTGACCAATTGTTGGAGCAGGAAGGTGAGTAATGGTTTTGCAAGCTTTTTTCCTTGGTGTTCTGGTACGATACCAACCCAGTGGATCCTGCCCATTTCTTCGCCGTTTAGCTCGCCATACCATGCACTTGCTGTGCCTATGGCTTGCCCGTTTTCACCTTCTATGAAAAACATTCGTTGCCTGACATCGTCTGGATGTGGAGCAAATTCCTGTCTGAAGCGGTCCAACCCTGCCTCTACCGAATCGAACTCACCGGCTTTTGTTTTGATGTCTGCCCAGCTTTCTTCATTTTCTTTGAAACTTCTTATTTTATAAGGTTCAGGGAGGGGGTATGAGGGAATGTTTGTTAAGGGATGTACCATTATGAGTGGCAGCCTTTGCATATGAATTCCTCCAGTAATAAAATAGTTTTAATAAGTATTGCAGAAGGAAGAATGCAAAGCAATTCTTTTCACTGACAAAAGCGTGATATATGGCTAGAATTATGGGATAACGATTGTAAGAGGGATTATATGAATAGTAGAAACTATGAGGTATTGAAAGCCTTGCTGGAAAGTGAACAGACCTTTTCTGTAAAAGAATTGGCTGACATTGCGGGGTGTTCAGAAAAAACGATCAGGAATGATTTTAAAGTCATAGATGAATGGCTCAATACGGAAACAAACTTAA
Source organism: Mesobacillus sp. MER 48 (assembly GCF_023714225.1). Taxonomy (NCBI): domain Bacteria; kingdom Bacillati; phylum Bacillota; class Bacilli; order Caryophanales; family Bacillaceae; genus Mesobacillus; species Mesobacillus sp. MER 48. Next base: position 380,841 of record NZ_JAMAUR010000003.1, on the reverse strand, counting down.
TTTTAGTAAGGAAACCCGGATTGGGCATCTTTATTGAAGGAAAAAAGGAAGAAAAAGCAATTGTTCTTCAAAGAATTATGAAAACGAACGGTGAAGAGGTCTCTGACACTTTAAGGAAACAAAACGTCATCAAAATGCTGCTGTTAAAAGATGGCCCCTCGACTTTACAGGAATTTGCCGAGCATTTTTATGTCAGCAAGACCATTATCCGGAATGATCTTGAAGAAGTTGAAGAATGGCTGGCAAGGTTTGATTTACGATTATTAAAGAAGCAGGGACATGGAATTGAAGTTATAGGTGTAGAGAAGAACTGGCGAACCGCACTTTCACAGGTCACCCATATGATCATCAAAGCCGCTGCGGAGGAACGGAAATCGGTTGTAAGTATATTTGCACAAGGAGAAATTGATTTTACCAAGAGCAGGTTAAGGAAATTGGAAGGCAAGCTTGGTTTTTCTTTTACCGATGAGGCCCTTGAAAACCTTGTGACTCATATTTTAATTTCTATTAAAAGAGTGAAGCAAGGAAGCAGGATTGAGCTTTCAGATGAGGATATGGCTCTTATTGAAAAGAAAACCGAATATAATGTAATCCGTAATTTTGCCAAGGATCTTGAGAAAGCTATGGCGATCAACCTTCCAAGGGAAGAAATTATTTATATCACATTACGGATTCTTGGTTCTAAGATATATTACCCTTCTACAATTGATGTGGCTAAATTGGGAAATGAGCTGGCAAAACTGGACCAGGATGCTGTTTCTTTTACAAAAAAACTGATATCAGCCGTTTCCGATGTGACTGGAGACCCTTATTATAATGACCATCATCTTTTGATAGGGCTTGCATTGCATATGCAAACGACTTTTTACCGGCTAAAATATTCCTTCCCGGTGGAGAATCCGTTGCTCAATGACATAAAGAGTATGTATTTTACTCTATTTGAAACGATTTTTTATGTGATGCCAGCTGTTCTGCAGGGTGTCCAAATTACCGTTCCTGAGGACGAAATTGCTTATATTACTCTGCATTTTCAAGCTTCCTTTGAGAGGCTTGGAAAGCAGACGTTCAACAATAGGAAAGTTTTACTGGTCTGTTCAATGGGTGTTGGTATGTCACAGCTGATGCAGACCAAGCTTGAAAGAAAATTTCATAACCTTGAGATTGTGGGTACTTCTTCAGTAAAAGATGTTAAAAAGGAAATCAATGATAAAAACCCAGACCTAATCATCAGTACAGTTCCCTTTGAAAGTGGCCCGGTGCCGATTATTACGGTTTCTCCTTTTTTAATGTTAGAAGAGGAACGGAAAATAAAAGACATGTTAGAGAATCCAGTTCTTGAGCAGAAAGAAACGAAGTTCCAAACAATCAGCCATCTGATGGAGAAAGAACTTATCGTTATTAATCCTGACCGGGATACAAGGCCGGGGATCATTGGCAGGCTCTCAGATATCCTGATAGAAAAAGGGTATATTGAACCTGAATATAAACAATCGGTTTTTACACGGGAAGAGCAGTCCTCTACCGTAATTGGCTGCGGCATTGCCATTCCGCACGGCAATCCCGATTTTGTTAAGGAAGCTAAATTGGCAGTGGCATTGTATCGAGAGCCAATACAATGGGGGAGTGATCAGGTGTCAGTAGTGTTTCTTCTAGCGATAGACCATGAAAGCAAAGGATTGTTAAAAGAGTTGTTCAAAGAAATCTCCAAAATGATGGACGACAATTTAACGCTCTTTAATCTGGCTAAAGCTTCAACTCCTGAAGAGGTATTGAAAATCATAAATTAGTGAAAGCGCTTTTACTTAATTTACTTTTACCGCAACTTACGGTAAAAGTAGTTCTTTTGGATGGGATTGTAAGCGTTACTATAAGAATGTAATTATTATTAGTTTACTTTTACTGGAGGTAAAATAAATGAAGTTATTGGCGATTACGTCCTGTCCAAATGGTATTGCCCATACGTATATGGCAGCAGAAAGTCTTCAGAAAACAGCTGAAAAGCTGGGTGTTTCCATGAAGGTAGAAACTCAAGGTTCAATTGGCGTAGAAAATGAATTTACAGCAGCAGAGATTGCGGAAGCAGACGGCATTATCATTGCTGCAGATAAAACAGTAGATAAAAGCCGGTTCGTTGGCAAAAAGCTAATTGAAACTGGCGTTCAGGATGGTATTCATAAAGCAGAGGATTTAATTAAACGCTTTGAAACTGATAATGTGCCAGAGTATAAAGGTGACCTTAAGTCCATCAATGAAGTGAAAGAAGATAGAAAGAGCAAGCAGAATCCTGTATACCGTCACTTGATGAATGGTGTATCCTACATGATTCCATTCGTTGTAGTAGGAGGACTATTGATCGCTCTTGCTTTGGCACTAGGTGGTGAACCAACAGATACTGGTCTGGCGATTCCTGAAGGTTCTATGTGGAATAAAGTTCTTAGCGTAGGTTCTGCAGGATTCACTTTCATGGTTCCAATCCTTGCTGGTTTTATCGCAATGAGTATTGCTGACCGCCCTGGTCTTGCTCCTGGTATGATCGGCGGATATATCGCAGCTAACGGAAGTTTTTATGACAGTGAAGCAGGTGCTGGTTTCCTTGGCGGAATCCTTGCTGGTTTCGTAGCGGGTTACATTGCTAAGTGGATTAAGACATGGCCGGTTCCAAAGATGATCCAGCCAATCATGCCAATCCTTGTTATTCCACTTTTAGCATCATTAGCGATAGCAGCATTGTTTATATTCGTAGTAGGTGCTCCGATTGCAAGCTTGATGGATGGATTGACTTCATTCCTAAATGGCATGCAGGGAGCGAGCAGTATCGTTCTGGCTTTGCTTCTTGGCGCAATGATTGCGTTTGACATGGGTGGCCCTGTTAACAAGGTTGCGTTCCTGTTTGGTGCAAGTATGATTGGAGCAGGTAACACTGAAATCATGGGAGCGATTGCTGCGGCAATCTGTGTACCGCCACTGGCTATGGGCGTTGCAACATTATTGAACAAAAAGAAATACGAGAAAGCTGAACAGGAAGCAGGTAAAGCTGCGCTGGCAATGGGTCTTGTAGGTATCACAGAGGGCGCGATTCCGTTTGCGGCGAAAGATCCGCTCCGCGTTATTCCTAGTATCATGGTCGGATCCATGGTAGCATCCGTCATCGCCATGCTCGGCAACGTGGGAAATAACGTACCGCACGGAGGACCGGTAGTAGCTGTCCTTGGAGCCATTTCCAATCCGGTTATGTACTTCATTGGCATTATTGCAGGGGTAATTGTAGCAGCATTAATGGTTAACGTATTAAAAAAGAACGTCTAAAATCAACTTTGCTTAGCATCTGATAGGAGTGTTATAAATGAAATTAACAGATTTGACTAACCGCGAGCTTATTAGCACTGAGCTTAAAGGCTCAACCCAAAAAGAGATTATCGATGAATTGATCGAAAAGCTTGATGGAGCAGGTGTGCTTAAAACAAAGCGTAAATTCAGGAAAGCGATTGAAAAACGTGAAGACGAAGGCAGCACAGGAATAGGTTTTGGTATTGCCATTCCTCACGGCAAGTCAAAAGCTGTAACAACTCCTCAGGTTGCTTTTGGGATCAAAAGGGATGGAGTGGATTGGAAAAGTGCTGACGGATCGTTGGCCAAGCTCGTCTTCATGATTGCAGTTCCAGAAGAAAGCGCTGGGAACGAGCACTTGAAGATCCTGCAAATGCTGTCCCGTAAATTAATGAATGAAGAGTTCAGAGCGTCTCTAATCAATGCCCAGACAACAGAGGACGCATATAAGCTTCTTGAAGAAATCGAATAGTATAAGTGAAGAGGAGAGATGAATTGATCTCTTCTCTTTTTTATATGATAGGAGGAGACTTTGTCATGCTGAAAGAAATCCATAAAGGTCTGGTTGTATCATGCCAGGCACTTGAAAATGAACCATTACACAGCCCAGTTATCATGGGCAGAATGGCTCTCGCTGCAGAGCAGGGAGGAGCTGTCGGAATCCGGGCAAATACAGCAGCTGATATAAAGGAAATAAAGAAAAATGTAAATCTGCCGGTTATTGGAATTGTTAAACAGGACTACCCTGATTCTGAAGTATACATCACTCCTACGATAAAAGAAGTGGATGAACTAGTCGTTGCTGGGGCTGAGATGGTTGCCGTTGACGCAACAAATCGGAATCGTCCTGGTGGATGGGATTTGAAAACCTTCTTTAGCGAAGTGAAAAAGAAATATCCTCTGCAGATGTTTATGGCTGATGTATCAACTTTGGAAGAGGCCGAATTTGCACAGGAATTGGGATTTGACTGTGTTTCTACTACATTAGTAGGCTATACCGAAGGGACAACCGGACAAAAAATATATGAAAATGACTTTGAGGTTTTAAAAGAAATGGTCGCTAAAGTAAAAGTTCCAGTTATCGCTGAAGGGAACATTCTTACACCTGAGATGGCCAGAAGATGTTTGGAATTAGGGGCACACGCCGTTGTTGTTGGGGGAGCCATTACCAGGCCGCACACTATTACGAGAAGGTTTTTGGAATCGATGGAGGGATAATTTTAAATATCAGTGCGGAAGTTTTGCTTACAGATGTTACAAAAGAAACATTTCGTTTCATATCTATATTGTAGATAACACCAAAGGTAATCTTGCATCTAGGGGAGCTGCCGACAACCCAACGGTAGTCTAGGGACATAATTTTGTCCGGGTAGAGGGAGGACCTTTTAATCCATATATGAAGTACACTCGTTTAAAATAGTTTGCGAATATATAAAATAATACTGACTGGTTCATAAATCCTATTTAATATAATGAGTAGATTATATTAATCAGGTGGATGGGATGAATTTTGAAAATTGAGAGTGTTGTATGTAACTTGAAAAATTTTATGAGAAACAGCAATTTAGTTCCGCTAGAAGTAATGATTCTAAAAGAATGGAACAGAATTACTGAGCCTTTAAACTATAAGTTGCTCGGCGCTGAGACAAAAGAGTTGGTAAAAGTAATTGCTAAAGAAAAGGAAGATGCCAATTTTATTCAACTGAGTGAAAAAGAAAAGCGGTTACTTAATTTGTTAAATGAAGCGGTCCGGGAAGTCAAACTTCCATATGCTAAGAAGCTTTTTTTTGAGCACAAAGAATTGTATGACCTTTCCTATGCACAAAGATTGTTAACTTCAGATGCTCGGTTCATGTGTTATGCAAGGAGTCGGGGAATCTAATAATACTCAAGGGTCGAAGACATAATGCAAACAAAACAACCATCCATTTTGAAAGAGGGGATGGTTGTTTTGTTTGCTGAATGAACTAATTTCTTAGTTTCTGCGCTATAACTAATTAATCCGCTCAATCCTCACAGCACAAGCCTTAAACTCCGCAGTCCCTGCAAGTGGATCAGTAGCAGAATTCGTTAACAAATTCGTGCTAGCCTGATCAGGAAAATGGAAGGACATAAAGACTAAGCCCTTTGGCTGCTTTTTGCTGATGTTGATTTTGGTTACGACACTTCCTCTTCTTGAGCTTACCCTTACCTGGTCACCGTCTTGGAAGCCATATTTTACGGCATCGTCTGCGTGAATTTCTAAGGCTTCTTCTGCATTTTTCGCTTTTTTATAATCTTGTGTTTGTACGCCTGTATTATAAAATTGCAGTCTGCGGCCGGTAGTCAGCATTAAAGGGAATTCCTCATCCGGCTCCTCTGCAGGAGGCTGGTAGTGGGTGGGCATGAATTTTGCCTTCAACCCAATCTCTTTTGACCAGAGTCGGCTGTGGAGGAAAGGGGTTCCTGGATGATTTTCATCTGGACATGGCCATTGCAGGCCGCCTTCTTTGTCAATTCGTTCGTACGTGATTCCGGCAAAATTAGGGGCAAGCTTGCGGATTTCCTCCCATATTTCTTCCGCCGACTCATAGTTCCATTTCGCTCCCATCTTATTGGCGATGTCCTGGATGATGTCATGGTCATGCCGGGACACACCGGGTCCTTTTAGAGCAGGACGGACGCGTTGAATCCGACGTTCGGAGTTGACCAGTGTCCCATCATTTTCAGCCCAGCCTGTTGCCGGAAGAACGACGTCGGCAAGCATCGCTGTTCTAGTCATTAAAATGTCCTGGACAACGAGGAAATCGAGGTCTTTGAAGATCTTTTCCACCTGATTTCCATTGGCATCCGATTGGACGGGGTTTTCGCCAATCACATAGACGGCCTTTATTTCATTTTTCTCCATTGCCTCGAGCATCAATGTTTGGTGCTTGCCGATCTTTTCTGGAACTGGAGCACCCCAGACCTGTTCATGCAATTTTCTGCCTTCAGGGTCGTTGTAATTCCAGCCGCCAACGAGCCTGTTTGGCAGGGCCCCCATATCTCCGCCACCCTGGACATTGTTTTGCCCACGCAATGGATTGAGCCCAGAGCCATACTTCCCGATATGCCCGGTCAATAAGGCTAGATTGATCAAGGCAAAGACATTTTCGGTTCCGTTATGATGTTCGGTAATTCCCAATGTCCAGCAGATCGTTGCTTTATCGGCATTTGCATAAAGCCTGGCGATGTCCCGAATATCATCCGCAGGAATGCCGGTGACTTGCTCCGCGAATTCCGGAGTGTAGTTCTTGACTTCTTCCTTATACTTCTCAAACTGTGCTGTTGCCTTTTGAAGGAATTCTTTATTCACTAAATCCTCTTCAATGATGACATGGCCCATCGCATTCGCCAGAGCAATATCGGTTCCGACCCGGACTGGCAGCCATTTGTAGGCCAGTTTCGTCTGGTCAATTTGACGGGGGTCGATGACGACCATTTTTGTCCCATTTTTAATGCCGCGGCGCATATGGTTAAAAATAATCGGGTGACATTCCTGCGTGTTGCTTCCCCAGACAAGAATCACATCGGTGTTCTCCAGTTCATCATAAGACCCCGTGGCAGCACCCATACCGAACACAGTCACCAGACCGGTGACGCTTGGAGCGTGTCAGGTTCGGTTACAGCTATCGATATTATTGGTGCCAATAACCGTCCTCATGAACTTTCCGGCGAGATAATTCAGCTCATTGGTCGATCTCGAAGAACTGAAACAGCCAAAGGCATCCGGTCCATGGTTTTCTTTAATATCCGCAAATTTTTCTGCTATCAAATTCAACGCTTCTTCCCAGCTCGCGGGTGTCAGCTCTCCATTTTTTCGGATCAACGGCTGGGTCAGCCTCCGGTCGCTATGGAGATATCCCCATCCCAGTGCGCCTTTTACACAGGTTTCCCCGTGGCTTGAAGGGTTTTCCTTATAACCTTTTACTTTGCTAATCTTGTTATCTTCGGTTTCGACGACAAGACCGCATCCTGTCCCACAAAAACCGCATATCGTTTCCACTTGATTTGGTTGCGTATGCATTTCGGTTTCATACCCCCTTAATCGATCATTTCTACAATTCGGTCTGGCCTTGTGTACACATTCAAGGAATTGTTCCGGATAAAACCAACCGTCGTCATGCCCAGTTCTTCTGCAAGCTCAAGTGCCATTTCTGTCGGTGCGGATTTCGATAGCACCACCTCGCATCCGATTTTGGCGACCTTTGTGACGATTTCAGACGAAATTCGTCCGCTGAACACGATGATTTTATCTGCCAATGAAATCTGATGACGGAGACAATAGCCATATATTTTATCCAGGGCGTTATGGCGTCCAATATCCAGGCGGGACAGCAAGACACCGTCTTTTGTGCACAGTGCCGCATTGTGGACCCCGCCTGTATCCTGGAAAACAGATGAAAGATTCTGCATCTCATCCATTAATCGAAAACAATCTTGATAGGTTAGTAGAACATTCACCTGTTTAAAATGGTGCGATAGCCTTGCATCGTTAAAGAAGACAAATCCCTGTCTGCTTTTGCCGCAGCAGGAGGTGATATAACGCTTCGAGTGAAACTTTTCATAAAAAGGGTTGGTATAGCTTGTTTTTACATGGGTAAAACCTTCTTTTTCCTGAACCCATAAATCCTCGATATCGGCAAATTTCCTGATCACACCTTCTGAAGCTAAAAATCCAATGGCCATATCCTCAATGTTTTCCGGTGTACAGACGAGAGTAGCAAATTCTTTTTCATTCAATTTGATCGTAAAAGGTTTTTCGGTCGCAATATCGTCCTCTATTTTTTCAACGTTCCCATTTTCATAACGGGTAATGGTTCGTTTCGTTCTCGTCATTTTCACGATTCTTGTTTCCTCCCCGTCCAAAAACAAAATAGGTAGAACGGGAATCTAAGCTGTTATTTCTGATTCATTTTGTTTTCGAAGCTTAGCCATATCCACCCTGATCAGCAGGGAAATGATGAAGGCTGCGACAAATAACCCTGCAAACACCGATAAGCTGCCGGCATACGAACCGGTAGTATCTTTTATATAGGCGGCAAACATTGGTCCCACTAGGCCGGCCGCTGCCCACGCTGTCAAAATGTAGCCATGGATGGCACCGAGCTGTTTTGTGCCAAATAAATCACCGATATAGGCAGGGATAGACGCGAATCCTCCGCCATAGCAAGTATAAATGACGGCAAGCATCACCTGGAAAAGCAGGGCATTCGTTGTGTGCGGAAGCATGAAAAACAATCCGATTTGCAGGATGAAGAAGGTTGTATACGTATTCGGCCGACCAATGAAATCGGAAATCGATGCCCAGCCAATCCTGCCGAGGCCATTAAAGATTCCGATTGCCCCAACCATAGCGGCAGCGGCGGCTGTCCCAATTCCAATCGACTCCATCGCGAGCGGTTTCGCCACCGCCAAAATCGCGATGCCGCAGGTGACATTGATGAACAGCATCAGCCATAAATACCAGAAACGGGTTGTTTTTACCGCTTCGTTCGCTGTCAGCTGGGAAAGGTCCATGACTGGCTTTGCGGTACCAGACTCAACCTTCTCCTTAAAGCCCTCCGGCATCCATCCTTCAGGCGGCTTTTCCAAATACAAAGACGATGCGGTCATTAAAATGAAGTAAGCACTTCCTAAAATGAAAAACGTGTTTGCGACGCCAACACTTTCAATCAAACTGTTCATGATTGGGCTGGATACGGCTGCAGCAAAGCCAAATCCCATGATCGCAAGCCCCGTGGCAAGCCCGCGCCGGTCAGGGAACCATTTTACGAGCGTAGACACCGGTGCTATATAGCCAACACCAAGTCCAATCCCTCCTAAAACTCCGTAAAACAGATAAAGGAGTATCTTAGAACCTAGCAAGACGGCAATCCCGGAACCAGCAATCCCTATTCCAAAAAAGGTCGCCGCAAGAAGTCCAGACTTCCTCGGACCATGCTTTTCCACAAAATGACCCAAAAAGGCCGCAGCAAGACCCAGGAACAAAATGGCGATACTGAAGGTAAGGGCCACTTCAGAATCAGACCAGCCAAACAACTCTTTCAACGGGTTCGTAAAATTACTCCAAGCATAAACAGAACCAATCGAGATATGAATCCCCACAGCGGCAGCAGCAATCAACCAGCGATTTTTCTTCGTTTCAGCCATTCACTGTTTCCCCCTTTATAAACTTGTTTACAAGCTTTGATATACTTTATGACAATAAATGTTACGAAATTCGAACAATTTTTAGTAAAGGAATAAGAGAAGGGGAGTTCTTCATTACTTTCTTTCAAGAGAACAGAATGAATATGATGCCGATGGATTCCTGGTCATTTCTAATATAATAGGATCTTCTTCTTCACTATGACTAAATTTAACTTAGCAAAGGTCCTGATTATTTCAATTCTAAAATGCTCACAAAAAGTTAGTTTATCTTCTGGACAAACTAAGTGCACGTTGTTAAAATGAAATTAATTAAACAATTAAAAAATAAGAGGGGGAAATGGTTCGTGAAAAAATGTAAGGGTTTTCTATCGGCTCTGCTTGTCTTTGTTTTAGTGCTTGTTGTTTCTGGATGTGGACAGGATGCTGGCGGCAAAGGGGCCAGCAGTGACGCCAAGGACGAGGGGAATGGCAAGTTAAGAATCGGCCTGTCGGTCTCCGACTTAACATTGGAGCGCTGGCAGCATGACAGGGATTTCTTTGTTGATAAAGCAGAGGAATTAGGTGCAGATGTATTGGTTCAATCGGCAAATGGTGATGAGGCGAAACAAGTTTCCCAGATTCAGAACATGATTTCTCAAGATATTGACGCACTTGTCATTATCGCGATCAACTCTGATGCTCTTACAACAGTAGTGGACCAGGCAAAAGCTGAAGGGATACCAGTTCTTGCTTATGACCGCTTAATAAATGGTACTGATATTGATGCTTATGTTTCTTTTGATAATGTAAGGGTTGGAGAAATGCAGGCTGAATATTTAGTAGAAAAAGTGCCAACAGGAAAGTACTTCTTGATGGGCGGCTCCCCAACTGATAACAATGCGAAAATGTTCAGAGAGGGCCAAATGAACATCATCCAGCCGCTTGTTGATAAAGGCGATATTGAAGTTGTTGGTGACCAGTGGGCAAAAGGCTGGGACGCAAACGAGGCTCTTAAGATCATGGAAAATGCTTTAACTGCCAATAAAAATGATATTGACGTGGTGGTTGCCTCAAATGATAGTACGGCTGGCGGAGCGATTCAAGCACTAGAGGCTCAAGGTCTTGCAGGTAAGGTTGCCATTTCGGGCCAGGATGCTGACTTGGCAGGTGTTCAGCGTATCGCTGAAGGGCTTCAAACAATGACCGTCTATAAACCTATTAAAGCGATTGCCGAGAAAAGTGCTGAGGTTGCCGTACAACTGGCTAAGGGCGAAAAACCTGAAGCTGATTCAACAGTGAATAATGGAAAACTGGATGTGCCTTTCATCAAGCTTGATCCAATCAAGGTAGGAAAAGAAAACATTGTTGATACAGTCATCAAGGATGGATTCCACTCTTATGATGATGTTTATAAAAATGTACCTGAAGGTGAGCGTCCAGCACGCCCTTAATAAAAGGAATCAAGATTCATTAGCGCTCCTGGCAAATCAAATGATAGGCAGTCAGTCTGGCTTTAAATTTGTTCGCCAGGAGTTTTTCTATCTGTAAAACTACGAAATTTAAGCTTAAGGTGGTGAAGCGGAAATGACACCCTATGCTCTCGAAATGAAGGGTATTACGAAGGAGTTTCCCGGAGTTAAAGCTTTGGACAATGTTACCTTTTCAGTCCGTAAAGGTGAAATCCATGCACTTTGTGGCGAAAATGGTGCTGGCAAGTCAACCTTGATGAAGGTTTTAAGCGGGGTTTATCCGCATGGTACATATGAAGGGCAAATTTTAATAAATGGCCAGGAAGTTCAGTTTAAATCAATTAAAGAATCACAGGATGCCGGTGTAGCGATCATCTATCAAGAGCTGGCATTGGTTGAGGAAATGTCTGTGGCTGAGAATTTATTTTTAAGTCACGACTATATGAGAGCAAAAGTCATCAATTGGAACAGGATTTATTCGGAAGCACAAAAGTGGCTGGACCAAATTGGCCTTGATATTGATCCGCAGACCAGAGTGGGAGATTTGACAGTCGGAAAGCAGCAGCTGATTGAAATAGCGAAGGCTTTGACAAAAAAGACCGATATATTGATCCTTGATGAGCCGACAGCAGCATTGACTGAAAGTGATGTCGAGATTTTAATGAAGCTGCTCAATGATCTTCGCGCTAAGGGTGTTACTTGCATCTACATATCACACAAGCTTGGCGAAGTAATGGCACTGGCAGATACAGTCACGATTTTAAGGGATGGCCAGACAGTCAGCACGGATCCAATTAATGAGCTATCAGAGGATAAGATCGTAACGAAGATGGTAGGCCGTGAGTTAAAAGAGCTGTTTCCATATGAAGCGCATTCCATCAGCAATGAAAAGATCCTTGAGGTTCAAAACTACTCTGCGATCGACGAAAGCGGAAAAACGGTTATTGATAATGTGTCTTTTTCCTTGAGAAAAGGTGAGATATTAGGAATCGCAGGATTGATGGGCGCAGGAAGATCGGAATTATTCATCAGTCTTTTTGGCGGCCTGAAAGGAAAGAAGCACGGAACTGTTTCAATCGATAATAAGGTATTGGATATTAAAAAGCCGGCAGATGCCATAAAAGCAGGACTTGCCTATGTCTCTGAGGATCGTAAGCGATATGGCCTTGTGCTTGGTATGGATATTGCCAAGAATACGACATTGACGGCTTTAAATAAGGTCATGAAACTGAAGGTGATTGACCAGGCCCTTGAAGTGAAAAGTGCTTCTGAAATCAACAGCAGGATGAAGCTGAAAGCTCCGAACCTTGAAACAAAGGTGGGGCAATTAAGTGGAGGGAACCAGCAGAAAGTCGTTTTAAGTAAATGGATCCTGAATGACCCTAAGGTATTGATCCTCGATGAGCCAACGAGAGGGATTGACGTTGGTGCAAAATATGAAATTTACAAGATCATTAATGAGCTTGTCCAGCAGGGAGTAGGGATTGTCATGATTTCTTCCGAGCTGCCGGAAGTCCTGGGGATGTCAGACAGGATTCTGGTCATGTCGGAAGGGACCATTACAGGAGAACTCTCAAGAGACGAAGCGACACAGGAAAGAATCATGACATTCGCAACAGGAGGGAAGAAACGTGAATCAATTGCCAACAGTTGAGAATACAGCAAAGGTGAATAGGGGACTCAGCTTCAAGTTTGACATGCAGGCTTACACTCTTATCATTGCATTGGTTTTAATCGCGATTATTTTTGGCTTTTTTACAGGCGGCGAGTTCTTATCTTCGCGCAATATATCAAACTTATTTACGCAAATGTCCGTGATTGCGGTTCTTGCAATTGGGATGACTTTAATTATTGTCGCCGGCCATATTGACTTATCTGTCGGTTCATTAGTCGGTTTGACAGGCGGCATTGCTGCAATTTTACAGGTATGGTATGACTGGAACACATTGATGGCCGTGCTTGCTGCAGTCGTAATCGGGGCCGTCTTTGGCTTATGGCAGGGATGGTGGGTCGCTTACCGTGCCGTACCAGCCTTCATCGTGACCCTTGGCGGAATGTTAATCTTCCGTGGAATTTTGATTGGACTCAGTAAAGGGCAGACTGTTGCTCCGATGAATGCCAGCTTTAAAGAAATCGGGAATAGCTATTTCCCTTACATTCCAGGCTACATTCTTGCAGTCATCAGCATTGTCCTGCTCTTCTTTTGGACTGCTAGAAACCGTAAGAAGAGAGAGAGCATGGGGCTGATTCTGCCGTCTGCCAAAATGGATTATGGCAAGATTTCCGCCTATTCGTTCTTCATCCTATTGATTACTTATATGTTAAACCGCTACCTGGGTATTCCGCTTCCTATTTTGATTGTAGTTGTCCTTGCCGGAATCTTTATTTTCATCTCCAATAAAACGGCATTTGGAAGATATGTTTATGCAATTGGCGGCAATCAGGAAGCTGCTGCGCTTTCCGGCATTAATATTAAAAAGAACACACTCTGGGTTTTCATCACCATGGGTGCCCTTGCCGGAGTTTCAGGTGTTCTATTGACAAGCAGATTGAACGCAGCAACAGTAAGCGCAGGAAACATGTATGAGCTCGATGCGATTGCGGCCTGTGTCATCGGTGGAACAAGCTTGATTGGCGGCAAAGGGAAAATTGTTGGTGCGCTGATCGGTGCATTGATCATGGCAAGTATCGATAATGGGATGAGCATGATGAACATCGAAACCTTCTGGCAATATATTGTGAAAGGCCTGATTTTGATTGTCGCAGTTTGGATTGATATTTCAAGCAAGAAATAGGCAGTCCATTCATCAAGACGTATAATTAAGGGAGGAATGTTCGATGCGAAAAATTAAATGGGGAATTCTCAGTACCGCTAACATAGCGCAGACGCAAGTCATTCCTGCCATTCAACGATCTGCGCTTGCAGAGGTTGAAGCGATTGCCAGCTCGAATGGCAAGGGTGCTGCGGCAGCTGCGGAACTGAATATTCAACGAGCATATGAAACCTATGAAGAACTGCTGCAAGACCCGAATATCGATGCTGTCTATATTCCGCTGCCTAACAGCCTTCACCGGAAATGGGTTCTCGAAGCGGCCAGACACGGGAAACATGTTCTTTGTGAAAAGCCGGCAGCTCTAACTGCTGAGGAAATGATCGAGATGGACAGGTACTGCAAGGAACAGAGTGTAGTATTCATGGAAGCCTTTATGTACCAATTTCATCCTCAGCATGAGCGTGTGAAGGAAATCATCGCCTCTGGTGAAATTGGGGAGGTTAAGCTGATGCGAAGCAGTTTCTCCTTTTACATGGAGGACCGTGACACGAACATCCGTATGGATCGAAGTCTGGGTGGCGGCAGTATTTATGATATTGGCTGCTATTGCATCCATGCGATGCGGACGGTTTTAGAAGCCGAGCCTGCGAATATCCGTGTACATGGTAAGCTTGACCCGGATACAGGCGTAGATGTTTCAGCTGTTGCCTACATGGAATTTGACCAAGGCATTCAAGGTGTCTTTGATTGCAGCTTTGAGGCATCATTCAGAAATGAATATGAGATAGTCGGAACAAAGGGAAGAGTCCTGGTACCAAATGCTTTCCGTCCGGATGTCAGTGACGGGGTAGGATCCATAACGGTTGAATCTGATGGCCAGCAAAGAACCGAGCAGGTTGAAGGAGATATTTATTTAGGAGAAGTGGATCACTTTTCAGAAGCGATTCTTGAAAAGAAACCGCTGATTTATCCAGCAGAAAAGACCATCGCAAATATGCGTGTCATTGATGCCTGCTATTCCTCTTTGGAAAAGGATGAAAAGGTAACAGTATAAAGATTGGATAATAACCTGGGACATGGGGACCGTTCCTTTGTCCCACCGATATGAACATGGAGGTTATCAGTGTGAAAAATTCCAAGCAGAATGAACCTTTGGTTACGCATATTTTTACGGCAGATCCTTCCGCGCATGTTTTTGAAGGCAAGCTTTATATTTATCCTTCGCATGACCTTGATCATGATGAGCCTTCCAATGATAATGGTGACCAGTATAAAATGGAGGATTATCATGTCCTTTCCATGGAAGGTGCCGATGCCCCATGTATTGACCACGGGGAAGTGCTTCATCTAAAAGATATCCCCTGGGCAAGCAAGCAGCTTTGGGCTCCTGATGCTGCATACAAAAATAATACCTATTATTTATTTTTCCCGGCGCGCGATCAAGAGGGGATTTTCAGGATTGGCGTCGCGACAAGCCAGAATCCTGCGGGTCCTTTCAAGCCTGAGCCGAATTATATTCCTGGCAGCTTCAGTATTGACCCGGCGGTGTTAGTGGATGAGGATGAAAAAGCATATGTTTATTTTGGCGGCCTCTGGGGTGGACAGCTTGAAAAGTGGCAGACAAGCAAGTTCGTCCCTGATGCTGAAGGCCCAGCTCCAACGGCACCTGCTCTAGGGCCAATCGTTGCTGAATTAACGGATGATATGCTGGATTTCAAAGGGGAGCCAAAGGAAATCTCCATTGTTGATGAAGATGGCAATCCAATTCTGGCAGGCGAAGAGGACCGCAGATATTTTGAAGGTCCATGGGTCCATAAGTACAATGGTCTCTACTATCTTTCTTATTCTACCGGCACGACTCATAAAATTGTTTATGCTGTCAGCGAGAATCCACAGGGGCCATTTGTGTTCAAAGGCACGATTCTTACACCTGTCAGCGGCTGGACAACCCACCATTCGATTGTTGAGTTCAAGGATAAATGGTATTTATTCTATCATGACTGCTCGATGTCAGGCGGCGTGAACCATAAACGTTCGGTAAAATTCACGGAACTAAAATATAATGAAGATGGAACGATCCAAACGATTAATCCTTATGGTGATCGATAAATTTACAGAGAAAAACCCGATTCATTGGCTGAATCGGGTTTTGTTTGTTATCTATGCTTCTTCTGTTTTAATAAAATTGTCTACGACAAAAGCAGATACTCCCAAAGCAGTTGAATATTTTCCAAGCTTTGAAAACTCCAGGTGTGTCTCTTTTTGGTGGAACGCAAGTGTATGGTTCTCGATCGTTGTAAGAATAGGCTGCTCAATCCATTCTCTTACCATGGCTAAACGGTTTCCAATGATCACCTGGTCAGGATTGAAGGTATTAATGATGTTATTAATTCCGAAGCCTAAGTACTGGCCAATCTTTTCAAAAAGGTCGATTGCTGATTTTTCTCCGTTTTGAGCAAGCTCAATCAGCGATTCCAGTGAATCAATACTTTCTCCGGCCATTTCCAGCAGGGCGTTTTCAGAGGCATAGGCTTCCCAGCATCCTCTGCTGCCACAGTTACAATGTTTCCCGTTCAATTCAATAATCATGTGGCCCATTTCACCTGAAAATCCACTTTTCCCCTGGTAGAGCTCATTGTTTAAAATAATTCCGACACCGATTCCAATTCCTGCACTGACATAGAGGATGTTTTCATAATCCTGGCCTGCGCCAAACTGCTGCTCGCCAACAGCCCCGGCATTTGCCTCATTTTCGATAATAATTGGGACATTAAACATCTTTTCCAGGTCATCTTTTAGTTGGATGTTCGTCCACCCTAAATTTGGAGCAAGCAGGACGGACCCCTCTTTATTAACGATCCCTGGGACACCCACGCCAATGCCGACAATGCCATATCTGCTCTCAGGCATGGCATCCATAAGCGATTGAATCATTGTTTGAACGTTATTCATAATGGCCGAATAAGAGGTTCGAGATAAGTTCTGGCTTTTTTCAACGATGATCTGTCCTTTTAAATCAGTTAAAACCGCCAGGATATAATTGACGCCAATGTCGATGCCAATCGCATATCCAGCCTTTTTATTGAAATGGAGGATGACAGGCCTCCTGCCGCCGCTTGATACCCCTGGGCCAGATTCATAAATAAGATCTTCTTCTAATAATTCATTGACTAAAGAAGAAACAGTCGTCTTATTCAATCCTGTTACACCGGCGATATCCGCCCGGGAAATCGTCTCTTTTTCAATGATCAAACTCAGGACAAGTGCTTTATTATTTTTCTTTACAACATGCTGATTCCACGTCAAAGTTCCCACTTTTTTAACCCCTTATACGATAATATCTTTATTTTAACACAAACTTAGTTGTTCAAACATACAAACTTGTAATCATCCACTAAATAACTTTTCAAATCTAGAACGGGGGTAACCGTTATTGTGTAGTGTTAATTATGGGGGTTACTATGAACCTATTGATAAAACTTCAAAATTTCTTTAGGTTATCTTAGTTTATCAGATAGACAAACTAAGTATCGGATGCTATAATTTGTTTGTAGCAACGTTGTAGAAAAAACTTTTGTAAGCATTTACATTTTATTAAAAACCAGGGAGGAATTACGGCATGGCTTATCTTGAATCAGTAAACAAAATCCAATTTGAAGGTCCACGCTCCAACAATCCTTTTGCATTTAAATATTATAATCCGGAAGAAAAAATCAATGGAAAAACAATGGAGGAAATTCTTCGTTTCTCTGTAGCTTACTGGCATACATTCACCGCTGATGGAACTGATCCATTCGGTGTTGGAACTGCAATCCGTTCATGGGATCGTTACCAGGGCATGGATCTGGCAAAAGCACGTGTTGAGGCAGCATTTGAACTTTTTGAAAAACTGAATGTTCCTTTCTTTGCTTTTCACGATGTAGACATCGCTCCAGAAGGCAGCACTTTAAAGGAATCGAACGAAAACCAGGACGAGATTGTTTCCATGATTAAAGGATACATGAAAACAAGCAAGACAAAGTTGCTCTGGAACACGGCGAATATGTTCACGAATCCACGATATACTCATGGTGCTGCGACTTCTCCAAATGCTGATGTATTTGCATATTCTGTAGCGAAGGTAAAAAAAGGTCTTGAAGTGGCAAAAGAACTTGGTGCCGAAAACTATGTATTCTGGGGCGGTCGTGAAGGCTATGAAACATTGCTTAATACAGATATGAAGCTTGAACAGGACAACCTGGCCCGCTTCTTCCATATGGCAGTCGATTATGCAAAAGAGATCGGCTTGAATGTACCATTCCTGATTGAGCCAAAACCAAAAGAGCCTACTAAGCACCAATACGACTTTGATGTTGCTACTGGTCTAGCTTTCTTGCAAAAATACGACCTGACAGACTACTTCAAGTTCAATATTGAAGCAAACCACGCTACCCTTGCCGGCCATACGTTTGAGCACGAACTAAGAACGGCACGCATTAACGGAATGCTCGGTTCAGTGGATGCGAACCAGGGTGATACACTGCTTGGCTGGGATACAGATGAATTCCCTACAGATTTGTATACTAACACACTGGCAATGTATGAAATCCTGAAAAATGGCGGATTGGGAAGCGGCGGCTTGAACTTCGACGCAAAAGTAAGAAGAGGTTCTTTTGAGGCAGAAGATCTTTTCCACGCACATATTGCCGGCATGGATGCATTTGCAGTCGGCTTGAAAGTGGCAAACAAATTAATAGAAGATAAAGTGCTTGATAGCTTCATTGAAGAACGCTACAGCAGCTATACTACTGGAATCGGCTTAAAGATTGCAGAGGGCAAGACTAACTTCCGTGAACTTGAAGAATATGCTTATCAATTAACGGAAATCAAAAACCTGTCTGGAAGAACAGAACGCTTAAAAGCAGTCATCAATCAATACCTGCTGGAAACACTTTCAAGCGTAACAGTATAATTTTTAAATAAGCATTGGGGTTGTCTAAAAAGAGAAGTGCTAAGTCCTTACGATGAGGACCAGCCCTGTTAGACAGCCCCATTTCTATAGAATAGGAGGATCACGATGAAATACGTCATCGGTGTGGACCTTGGCACAAGTGCCGTTAAAATACTGCTGGTCAATCAAAATGGGGAAGTTTGCAAGGAAGTTTCAAAATCTTATCCGCTAATCATTGAAAAGTCTGGTTACAGTGAACAGAACCCTGAGGAATGGGTCGAAAAAACCACTGAGGGGCTTGCTGAACTAATAGGCCAATTTGATGGAGATGCCAGTGAAATTGAGGGCATCAGCTTTTCCGGTCAAATGCACGGACTTGTCTTATTGGACGAAAACCATCAGGTCTTAAGTAATGCGATTTTATGGAATGACACAAGGACTACGAAGCAATGTGAGGAGATTTACAGTGTTGTTGGCAAAGAGAGGCTGCTGGAGGTAACGAAGAATCCTGCATTGGAAGGTTTTACTTTGCCAAAAATCCTCTGGGTAAAAGAAAATGAGCCGCAGCTATTTGAACGTGCCAGCACTTTTTTGCTTCCTAAGGATTATTTGCGTTATCGCATTACTGGGAAAATCCAGATGGAATACTCGGATGCTGCCGGGACTTTATTGTTGAACGTGGCTGAGCGTCAATGGAGCCAGGAAATCCTCGAGGCATTTGGACTTTCTCCTGAATTTTGTCCTCCATTGGTGGAATCCCATGATTTCGTTGGCAATCTTTCACCTGAATTTGCGGAGGCAACCGGGTTATCAGAAGGAACAAAAGTGTTTGCCGGCGGTGCTGATAATGCTTGCGGCGCGATTGGCTCCGGGATTTTATCAGAAGGGAAAAGCCTGTGCAGTATCGGAACCTCTGGAGTTGTTCTATCTTATGAAGAAAGAAATGACCTCGATTTTGCAGGAAAGGTTCATTATTTTAATCATGGGGAAGAGAATGCATATTACACGATGGGCGTGACGCTGGCAGCCGGTTACAGTCTAAGCTGGTTCAAGGATACCTTTGCAAAACAGGAAGAGTTTGACCAGTTTTTAGCGGGAGTGGATGAGGTGCCAGCCGGCAGCAATGGGCTGTTATTTACTCCTTATATTGTCGGGGAGAGAACACCGCATGCCGACTCAGCTATCCGCGGCAGTTTTGTCGGCATCGATGCTTCACACGAGCGCAAGCACTTTGCACGCGCCGTGCTTGAAGGAATCACTTTCTCCTTGAATGAATCCATTGAGATCTTCAGAAGCAGCGGAAAGACCATTGATTCCATCATCTCCATCGGCGGCGGAGCGAAAAACGAAACGTGGCTGCAAATGCAGGCAGACATTTTCAATGCGAAAATCGAAAAGCTGGCAAGTGAACAGGGACCTGGAATGGGAGCGGCAATGCTCGCTGCATATGGCTGCGGCTGGTTTTCGTCTCTGAAGGATTGCGCGAAAGCATTCATTCAAGTCTCTAAAACCTATGAGCCAATCCCGAAAAATGTTGAACAATATAAGAAGCTCTTTTCGATTTATCAAAATGTATACACACAGACAAAGACTCTTAATGACCAGTTAAGAGAATTCAGGAGATAACATCCCCCACTTAATGTGGGGCTTTCTTTTAAAAGGCTCTTTTCTCAAACTTTGTTGCTATCGACTACAAAATGAGATTGAATGACCCAGGTTTCTTAACAAAATTGAAACTTATTATAGAAAAGAGCTTACACACTTAAAAACGAACTGCAAAATGGCTTTATATCACGTTAAAATCGGCTTTAAGATTTTAACACCAATCTTTACGAAAACAGCCTTTAAAAAAGAGAGGAGGATCTGTATGGAAGTTTTGAAAGAGAAATTCGGACAGATCGACAGCCAGCCTGTGCATTCATTTACTTTTAAAAATGATCATGGGATGGAAGTGACGGCCATTAATTATGGCTGTATCATCACTAAAATGAATGTTCCGGATCGAGATGGGAAATGTGAAAATATTGTCCTCGGCCATGACACGCTTGATGAGTATCTCAAAGATCCTTATTTTCTTGGTGCGGTGGTAGGACGTGTGGCAGGTCGCCTTAAGGGTGGCAGCTTTGAACTGGATGGTAAAAATTATACACTGGCCCAAAATGATAACAGTAACCATCTTCATGGTGGATTAGAAGGGTTCGACAAGGTGGTTTGGGATGCAAAAGTCATTGACGACGGTGTTCTGTTTTCCTATTTAAGCAGGGATGGCGAGGAAGGCTATCCGGGGAATTTATACATAGAAGTAACTTACAGACTGAATAACGACAATGAATTATCGATCCAGTATCGGGCGCAAACAGATCAAAAAACGCTGCTTACTGTTACGAACCACTCTTATTTTAATCTGAGTGGAAATTTGAAACGGGATGTTTTAGATCATTCATTGTATTTGAAAAGTTCGCGGTTTCTTGAACTTGATGAGGAATTCCTGCCGACCGGCAGTATTTTAGATGTCGAAGGAACGCCATTTGATTTTACAAAAGGTGGTACAGTAAAAAGGGGAGCTGAATCGGCTCACCCCCAAAATGTTCTCGTTGGAAATGGATATGATCATCCGTTACTATTGGATACAAATCATGATCATGAGATTGTATTGAAAGACCCTGATAGCGGGCGTACGCTGACGGTTGAAACGGATGAACCTGCTGTTGTCGTGTACTCGGGGAACTCTTTGAAAGCGGAGGGTGACTTCAGGGGTGTACCTTCCAGAAAGCATTTGGGAATCTGTCTGGAAACACAAGCCTATCCTGATAGCATCCATCACCCTCGTTTTCCATCAATGGTTCTGGAAAAAGGGGAAATGTATTCATCAATCACAAGATATAAATTTGGATTGGAATAAGGAGATGAAATAATGAATTACCGTGAGTTAGGAAATACCGGGATCAAGATCAGTGAAGTGAGCTTTGGAACATGGGCAATCGGCGGATCTTGGGGAAAGACGAATGATGCAGAAGCGTTAAGGTCCCTGGAGTACGCAATTGACCAGGGTGTCAATTTCTTCGATACAGCCGATGTTTACGGTGACGGCCATAGTGAAGAGTTGTTAGCGAAGGCCACCAAAGGCAAGGAAGACCAGATTCATATCGCGACAAAATTCTGCCGCCAAGGTGATATATTCGATCCAAAAAACTACAGCTATGAAACAGTCAGGTCTTATTGTGAAGATAGCCTTCGCCGATTGAACAGGGAAGCAATTGATTTGTATCAAATCCATTGCCCGGCAACAGAGATATTGCGGGATGGCAGCGTATTTGAAGTGCTTGATCGTCTCCAGGAAGAAGGGAAAATCCGTCACTACGGAGTCAGTGTCGAAACGGTGGAAGAAGGGCTGATCAGCCTCGAAAATCCAAACGTCAAAAGCCTGCAAATCATTTTTAATATGTTCCGCCAGAAACCGCTGGAAACACTAATTCCTGAAGCCTATCAAAAAGGGGTAGGGCTGCTGGTAAGACTGCCGCTTGCAAGCGGGCTGCTGACTGGTAAGTTTACGGCTGGGCATGTATTTGAAGAGGATGACCACCGCCGTTTCAATGAAAATGGAGAAGCCTTTAATGTCGGGGAAACCTTTGCCGGCCTAGGGTTCAAGAAGGGTGTTGAACTGGCCGACCAGCTGAAGTGGATTGCCGAAGGCCGCCAATCGATGGCAAGTGCAGCACTACGCTGGATCCTCGACCAAAAAGAGATTACCTGCATCATTCCTGGATTTAAAAACATTGACCAAGTAAAGGATAATCTCGGCACACTCGAAACCAAGCCATTCACAGAAGAAGAACTGCAGACAATCCAGCGTTTTTATCAGGAGAATGTTAGGGACTTTATCAGAGGGCCTTACTGATACTAATAGCCAGAAAGATACCCTTATAAGGAAGGAAAGAGCCAAATAAGGGCATCTTAGAGCTAGAAATGGTACCTTCCTGAATAAATCATAAGCAATCGGGGCACAAATTTTAATTTTGTGCTTTCTTTTTTGATTTTAAATGATAGATGCTAAGTCTAACTGTTTTATAATATTTGCAAGGGGTTTTCCGACAAGACAAGCCTCTTACAAGCTAACGAATGTGCTATAAGGCAATATGATTGGACTGTGGTTGGAGGGATTGGATGAATACGTTGGCAAACCGGGCTTTTGCGGCTACGGAATGGATTACGAAATTTGCCTATATAAATCTTTTGTGGATGGGATTCTCGCTGGCGGGGCTTATTGTCCTGGGATTCTTCCCGGCGACGGTTGCGATGTTTACGATCATTCGCAAATGGCTGAAAGGGGAGACGGAGATCCCGATATTCCGTACCTTTTGGACAACCTGGAAATCGGAGTTTTTCCGCAGCAATGGTTTAGGATTGCTTGTAGCTGCAGTAGTTGGGCTGATTGTTTTTAACATGGTCTTCGTAGAAAAGTCAGTAACCGGATTTACAAGTGTGATTCAAATACCCATCTATTTGTTCATGTTTGCCGCCATCATGACCATAATGTATCTATTCCCGGTATATGTCCATTTTGAATTGAAGTGGTTCCAGATGGTCAAAAATTCATTCTTGATGATGCTGATCAGCCCGATTGAAAATATCGTGATGATCGCAGGAATCATTGCCGTGTTATTCGTGGTGAAATTCATCCCGGCATTAGGCTTCTTCTTCGGCGGCAGTCTCATAGCAGTGATTATCATGTCCGCGGCTTATCTTGTTTTCGGGAAGATGGACAGGAAAAGGCGTGTAACTGAGTAGCGATATAGTTATCATAAGGACCCGATGATGCCAGTGGGTTGTGTCTGACGATCACAAGAAGAGGCAACATGTGCCCGTGAAGCGAGAAAAAGTGGTCTGACGGTCACGAGAAGAGGCAACATGTGCCCGTGAAACGAGAAAAAGTGGTTTGACGGTCACAAGAAGAGGCAATATGTGCCCGTGAAACGAGAAAAAGTGGTTTGACGGTCACAAGAAGAGGCAACATGTGCCCGTGAAACGAGAAAAAGTGGTTTGACGGTCACAAGAAGAGGCAACATGTGCCCGTGAAGCGAGAAAAAGTGGTCTGACGGTCACAAGAAGAGGCAACATGTGCCCGTGAAGCGAGCGAATGTGGTCTGACGGTCACAAGAAGAGGCAACATATGCCCGTGAAACGAGAAAAAGTGGTCTGACGGTGACAAGAAGAGGCAACATGTGCCCGTGAAACGAGAAAAAGCGGTTTGACGGTCACAAGAAAAGACAACATGTGCCCTAAGCGAGAAAAAGCGCACTTTATTTGCCATAAAAAGACAGATATCAAAAGCTTCCTTTTGATATCTGTCTTCTTCTCCATATCAACCCTTCACAGATCCAGCGGCCATCCCCTCAACAATCTTGTCACTCAAGAACAAGAAAGCTAAAAGAATCGGTACAATACTGATGACTAGAGTTGCGCCAATCGCGCCCCAATCTGTTAAGTATTGACCTACGAAGTTATTGATCCCAACCGTCAGCGTCTTCCAGTTGTCTGAACTGATGAAGGTGTTTACAAACACGAATTCATTCCAGTTGTAGATCATATTGATGATTGCAGTTGTTGACAGGACAGGTACGGTCATTGGCAGGGTGATCTGGAAGAAAATCCGGTGGACTGAGCATCCGTCCATGACCGCTGCTTCTTCGATTTCACGCGGGAAGGTCCTGTAAAAGCCGAGCAAAATCATGATCGTTAAAGGCAGGTTGAATGCCGTATAAGATAAGACAATCGATACAGGGCTATTAATTAGACCAGCATTGTTATACATATTGAACAAAGGAATCAAGGTCGAATGCAGTGGAATCATATAAGCCACCAGGAACAATCCCAGAACTAGGCCGCTAAGCTTCCAGCTCATGCGTGTAACGGCAAATGTCACGAAACTGGCCAGGATGATCGTAAGGGCAACGGATAAAACGGTGATCCACACGCTATTGAAGAAATACACCCCGATGTTGCCGGAAGTCCAGGCCTTTGTGTAGTTGCCCCATTGCGGGTCTTGAGGCAGCGAGAAAGGTGACATCCCGAATACTTCCTGATTGGTTTTCAATGAAAAGAACAACAGCCATACCAATGGGTAAATTTGAATGACAGCAAATAACCCTAATATTAGATAAAGAAATCCAAATCCGATTTTGTTCAAGTAAGACTTCTTTATTTTTTGAGGGGCGGGAAGGGTTGTTGCTGCTGGTTGTGTACTAACCTGACTCATTCTATTTCACTCCCTTAAAATTGAACATCGTCTTTAGATTTCGTTAATTTCGAAATTAACCAGGTCATGAAGAGGGCGATTACCAATAGTCCAAAGCCGATGGCACTTCCATAACCGAAATTATTCAACTTGAATGCTTCTTTGTACATGTAGGAAGCCATTACTTCACTGGCTCCGTTAGGGCCTCCGCCGGTCATGACATAAATCAAATCAAAGTATTTCAGGGATCCCACTACTGCCAGCATGATTGTCACTTTGAAAACTCCTGAAATCAGGGGCAGTTTGATTTTATAAGCAATCTGCCATGAGTTGGCGCCATCAATTTTCGCTGCTTCAATGATTTCATCGGGAACGTTCTTTAATGCAGCATAATAGATAAGGATATAAAATCCTGCAAACTGCCAGATAATCGGAATGAAAATCGCATATAGCGCGATCTCAGGGTCTGCCAGCCAAATTGGCGTGTTTTCGACACCGAACATTTCAAGTAATTTATTGGCCATCCCGTTTGTTGGATCGAAAATCTTCATCCAAAGCTGGGCGATGGCGACTGAGGATAATAGCATCGGGATCAGGTATATTTTCCTCAATAAATCTGATCCTTTGATTTTACTGGCTAAAACCAGCGAAATGGCCAGGTACAGCAGCAAGCTTGCTGTAGAGAATATAGCTAAAAGAAAAGAGTGATAGGTACTTGTCCAGAACATTTTATCCTGGATAAGGGTGATATAGTTATCCAGCCCAACAAATGTCATCTCGCCGATTCCGTCCCAGTCCATGAAGCCATAGTAGCCTGATAATACAATTGGAATATAGATAAGGGCGAGGATCAGCAGTAATGCTGGGAGCGTATAAAGGGCGATCACGTATTTATTCGACATAACATTTTTCATGTTGCAGCCGCCTTCCTTTCTATAAAGAAGAGGGCATATTCATCAGCAATATGCCCTCTTTCTAAGCAAGTATTATTTCTCAGCAGCAAGTGCTTCTTCTTGCGTTTTTGCGAACTTTTCAGGAGTTGTTTGTCCGCCGAATAATGCCTGTATCTGGTTCAAGTGAACATCTGCTACGCCGGCAGACATCTGAACATCTGCATATAGAGTAAGGTTCGTCGCATTTCCTAGGTCATTCAGGATGTCAATGTACATTGGGTGAAGCTCGCCGTTTGATGTATCAACGACTGTAGCAGGGATGACACCAGCGTCAACTACAGAACGCTTGCCCCATTCTTCCACCAGGTAGGAAACAAATTCTTTCGCTTCGTCTTTCACCTTTGATTGTTCAGATACGAACAGTCCAACACCAGGTCCGCCTACATAGCTGTCGATATCGCCTTTTCCGCCTTCATAGGTTGGGAACTTGAAGTAACCGATTTTGTCCTTGAATTCCTGAGAGACATCAGGAGTTGTTGTATAGTTTGGAAGCTCCCATGTTGCCATCAAGTACATAGCAGCTTGTTCATTCATGAAGTAACCTTTTGCTTCATCATTGGACAGGCCGTTGTAGCCTTTGACGAATGCGCCCATCTTGACAAGCTTTTCGATTTCTTCAGCTGCCTTGACTAGAGCTGGATCTTCAAAGCTTCCGGAACGGTTGATTGCATTGTTCAGAGCTTCTGGTCCGCCAATGCGGTCAGCAAGGTACATATACCACATGGAGCCAGTCCAGCGGTCTTTGTTTCCTAAAGTGATCGGAGTAACTTTGTTGTCAGCAAGTGTTTTGACAACATTCAGGAACTCATCATATGTCTTTGGAACTTTCAGGTTATATTTTTTGAAAATTTCTTTGTTGTAATAAACAGGGGTGATGTTTAATTCAAGAGGTACAGCGTATGGCTTTTCGTCAACTGAGAAAGCATCAAGCGTACCGGCAACGAAATTGTCTTCTTTAGCAATGTCATCTAATGGAGCGAACATTTTGCCATCAACGAAAGGCTTCATATATCCAGCCGCCCAGGTGATGCCAACGTCCGGCAGTTCATTTGAAGCAGATAATACTTTGATTTTCTCTTTGTACTGCTCATTGCCTAGAATTTCGGTCTGGATGTCTACATCAGGATGTTCTTTTTCATAAGCATTGATAATGTCATCGACAATTGTGTATTGTGCATTTGAACTTCCTTCAGGCCATAGATGCATCATTTTCACGACAGTTTTATCTCCGCTGGATCCCTTTGTATCGCCAGTGGAACCAGTAGAGGAAGAACAGCCTCCCAAAATCAGCCCGCCTGCCAGTGCCAAGGTCATCACAGAGGAAAACGCTTTCTTTTTCATCAATCCAAAACCCCCTCAATGTATGTGTGTCTATTCGCTACAGTTAAAGTCTAACACCAGGGAGAAAATCAAAATAGGCAACTATGATTAGGAAAAATACTACTATTTTTAGAAAGCCCTTTCATTTTCTGTTTTTCGATACGCACTTGGTGTCATACCCTCAATTTCCTTGAAGATTTTAATAAAGTACTTTGCCGTTTTATAGCCGACTTCCTCTGCTATTTCATTAATCGGAAGGGTAGTGGAAAGGACTAATTCCTTTGAGCGCTGAATCCTTCGCCTTGTCACATATTCACTGAAATTCAGGTCGACCTGCTCCTTGAAAAGTACACTGAAATAGCTAGGATTCAGATGGACATGAGCAGCAACATCCTTCAACGTGAATTCTTCCTTTAGGTTCCGTTCAATATAGATCATGGCCTTGCGGATGGTATCTTTGGTTGAATCCATCTTGGTGCTGGCATCGACTATTTTTTTATCGACCACTTTTTCAATCAATCCGGCCCTTTCTTGTTTCTCCATGATTTTTACAGCATCCTCGACTGCTTCAATCAGCTTCTTTTTCCCGATGGGCTTTAAAAGATAATTGACGACACCGAGCTTTAAAGCTTGCTGTGCATACTCAAATTCGGAGTAAGCGGATATGACGATCACGACCGGAGCCATCCCGTTTTCTTTCAGTTTTTTCAATAACTGAAGTCCAGTCATTTCCGGCATCCGGATATCAGATAGTAAAATATGAATCTTTCTTTCCGCGGCAATCCGCAGGACATCCTCACCGCTATCTGCAGTGAGGATGGTGTATTCACCGTTGTTCCAGCTGTCCAGTGTCCTTTGCAAGCCTTGTCTCGTTCTTGGCTCGTCATCCACAATCAAGATATTTTTAGACAACATTCTTTTCGTCCCCCTCAATCGGTAGTTCGAATGAAATCTGAGTTCCCTTGTCTAACTCACTCTCTATCAAAAGGTCTGTATGTGAAATGCCTTGGTAATATAACTTTAAGCGCTTGTAGACATTTGAAATGGCCATTCCCTTTCCGCTCGCAGAGGATGTCCCGCCAGATTCGATTGACTGGACAATCTGTGATAGCCGCTCCTTGTCCATCCCGGATCCATCATCCTTTACGAGGATACGAATCCGTTCTTTATTTTTGACGGGTTCCACAATGACAGAAATCTGGCAGTTTCCTGTTTTATTTCCAGCTCCATGGAGGGCTGCGTTTTCCACCAGTGGCTGGATAATTAGCTTAGGAATTCTGACAAGCTCATATTTTTCCGGAACCGAGACATGCCATTTCAACCGGTTGCCAAAGCGCATTTTCATGATTTCCATATAGTCGCTGATGTGTTTGATTTCGTCCTTCAGGTACACCCAGTCATCATCGGTTTCTTTTGTAATGGTGTAACGGAATAAATCCGACATCGCGACAACCAGTTCAGCAAGCTCTTCCTCATCTTTCTCATCAAGAGACCAATGAAGCGCATCAAGGGTGTTGAAAAGGAAATGCGGGTTGATTTGCGCCTGGAGCGCTTTCAATTCACTTTGGCTTCTTAAAATCTCTTTCTGGTAAACCATTTGCATCAAATGGTTGGTTTCTTTCACCAGCTGGTTATAGGTGCTGTTTAATTCATTGATTTCATTGACGGAATAAACTTCCGGATTCAGTGTTAATGACCCATCTCCGGCACGCCGCATCGTTTTGGTCAATCTTTGTATCGGACTTGTAATAAGGGTTGATAGGAAGAAGGAACTGATGGTGAAAATAAACAAGCCAACAACTCCAGATAAAATGATGCCATTCCGAATCCAGGACATTCCTTCAGTCAGTTCACTGACAGGGGTTAAAATATAGACAGTCCAGCCCGTAATTTTGGATAATTGTTTTGTTACGATATACTCCCGCTCATTTAGCTGCACATTGTTTTCATTGCTTTCAATGATGCTTTTGATATCTCCAGAATAATTTTGGATGATCGGATTTTGATATTGATCCAAAAGAATCGAGTATTGGTCGTTGTCATATTTTTCATTGGCAAAATGGAAATGGTCCCGGTTAATGCTGATTAAAAGATAACCGCCGCTTCTATATTGTCTTTCCATTAGATTAACTCTCCGGATGGCGAGGAAGTAGTTCTTGTCATTTGGATCTTCACCTATCCAAACGATCCGGCCTTTTGCCTTGTTGGCTTCCTCAATCCACTTTTTGCCGATTCGATTCCTCAGCTCGTCCTCATCAAGGGGGAGGACCCGCTGTTTTTTATCAGAAAACAGCTGAAAGGAAAAAATACCATCCGTGTTCCCGATGATCCTGTTGATATGTCCCATTAAACGCTGCCTGTCTTCGAAAGATACATGTCTGCCGTCATGGACATCCGTTAGGATTCTTTGAACCTCTTCGTCTGTTATCACAAGCTTTGAGTTCATATTGATCTGCTCAAATAGAGATTCAATTCGCCCGTTGGCTTCAATCGCTACCTGTTGTATTTGCTTTTCTGCATTGTTCTGCAGCAATGCTGATACTTGTCCTAATGTTAGAAGACTGACAATCAGTAATACGATGATCATGACAATCAAAAAGATAAATAGAATCTGGTTCCGTAAGGTGTTCCATTTTTTTAGTTGATTCAGCACGGCGGTTCGCCTTTCTTTGCTATTAGTAGTTGTTTTAACTATTATATCTCCTTTCCTGGTAACTGGTGAGATGTCTATTTCAGGTAAGTTAATATAAAAATCAGAATCCATCTAGTCCTATTTTATCATTTTTATAGAAAACTTTAAATTATTAGTTTATTAAGTGGATAAACTAAGTTTTGTGCTGTTATAATCTTACATACGTCAGGTAACGGCTGCTAAAAATTTTTTTTACACCTCTGTGAAAGCCCTTTCTTTTGTTCCTGGCCAAGCAAACTAATGAGGGGGGAGAATTCGTCAGGCCTGTAAAAAATGCAAAAACAATTTTAGAAAGAGGGGAATTCCTAACATGTTAAAAGTATTGCGTAAACCATTTCTTACTGGATTGGCTTTAGCCCTATTTTTACCTGCTGGACTATCCAGTGCATCAGCAGCTGAACCGGTCAGTGCACTCGATGTCGATGTTGAACTCGATGAAAGGTATGCGGATTCATTCGATATTGGGGCAGCTGTTGAGCCATCCATGCTTGAAGGGAAGGACGCTGCCGTTCTAAAACGCCATTTTAACAGCATTGTTGCCGAGAATGTCATGAAGCCGATCAATATCCAGCCGGAAGAAGGGAAGTTCACCTTCGAGGAAGCAGATAAAATCGTCAAGTTTGCGAAAGAGAACGGCATGGAGCTGCGGTTCCATAATCTTGTGTGGCATAGTCAAGTCCCTGAATGGTTCTTCCTTGATAAAGAAGGAAACAAGATGGTCGATGAAACAGATCCTAAACAGCGTGAAAAGAATAAAAAGCTATTGCTTAAACGATTGGAGACTCATATCAAAACCATCGTAAAGCGTTATAAAAATGATGTTAGCTCGTGGGATGTAGTCAATGAAGTAATTGATGAGTACGCTCCTAATGAAAAGGGCTTGCGTGAATCACCATGGTATCAGATCACTGGAACAGATTATATTAAAGTAGCTTTTGAAACAGCGAATCGCTTTGCCGCAAAGGACGCCAAGCTTTATATCAATGATTATAACACTGAGGTGGAACCAAAGAGAACTCACTTGTACAATCTGGTGAAGGAATTGGTTGAAGAGGGTGTTCCAATCGATGGAGTCGGGCATCAGGCACATATCCAAATCGGCTGGCCATCTCTTAAGGAAATCGAGGATTCCATTAATATGTTTGCCGGTTTAGGCCTTGATAACCAAATTACGGAGCTGGATGTAAGCCTTTATGGCTGGCCGCCAAGACCTGCATATCCTGCATATGATGAAATCCCTGCAAGTGAATTCGAACGCCAGGCACTCCGCTATGATCAGCTATTCCAGCTATACGAAAAGCTTGGAGACAAAATCAGCAGCGTGACATTCTGGGGTGTGGCAGATAATCATACCTGGTTGAATGACCGTGCAGAAGAATACAATGACGGTGTTGGAGTGGACGCGCCATTTGTGTTTGATAATGAATACAATGCAAAGCCGGCTTATTGGGCTATTATTGACTAGAAAGCAAAATTAATAGATTGTAGTTTTTGATTTCCTTAGGATTTCCTGCCTACACTTTGTTGCTTAGAACAACAAAGTGTAGGCAGCCAAAAATAGGAGGGAATGCTGATGAAAAAACTCAAAGGACTGTTTATGGCTTTGATTCTATTACTAATTGCAAGTACCCAATACCAGCAGCCAGCCAGTGCTAAACAAACCAAACAGGTAGAAATTCCGGTCCTGCTCTATCATGTGGTAAAGCCTGACCCAGACCCAAATAATCCATACCAATTCAGCCTGGAAGAATTCGAAAAACATATGGCCTACCTTCATGAAAATGGCTACCGTACGCTGACAATGAAGCAATATTTCAACATCCTCGACAAGAAAGCTGCCATGCCAAAGAAGCCGATTCTGCTTACCTTTGATGACAATTCGAATGATTTCTATCCGTACGTCTATCCAGTTTTGCAGAAATACGGAATGAAGGCGACTCAATTCACAGTTTCGACCTGGGTGGACGGAAGCTGGAATATGACTTCAAACGAGCTTCTGACCGTTATGGAAAACGGAGTAGACATCCAGAACCATTCAGTTACCCATCCAGCCCTCGCCGACCTTAGCAGGGAGCAGCAGTACACAGAAATCAATGAAGCAACAAAATTCCTTAAAGACCTAACAGGCAAAACAACCAATACCTTTGCCTATCCTTATGGAAGCTATAATGCCGATACAATCTCCGTATTAGAAGAATTAGGATTTAAAGGCGCATTCAAAGTAGGCGGCGGAATCAGTACAGACAAGAGCAACCGATATGAATTGCCGCGGATTATGATCCTGCAAGAACATACATTGGAGGATTTTGTTCGAATGGTGGAGACAGGGTATTAGGGAGACGTAGGGATGATCCTGGGTGGTACCTAAATGATAGAAATATGAAACACCAAAAACAACCATCCCCAAAAAGGCGGATGGTTGTTTTACTTTGTTTATTCCTGTGACCCGTAACTGATCAAATTCGTGAAAATCCTATACCCTCCAGGCACTTGCCCCTGGATCTGGCGGTAGAATACAAGGTTTGTATAAAGGTAGGTTCCTTTGCCGTAGTTGGCCATCAGGATGCCGCCGTCGAATGCGTCTTCTCCTGGGTCAGCCATGCTGACGAATGTTTGGTATTCTGGTCCCCATGCCATTGGGTAGTAGAGTCCTCTTTCCTGGATCCAGTTATCCCAATCGCTGTCTGTGATTTTGTTTGGATAGTTGAACAACGGTGATTCTGGCTGCAGGATATTTACTTTTGCGTTTTCATCGGTTACGCGCCATTTAATCGACACGTTTCCGATTGTTAATGGATATGGTGCAGTGGTGTCTTTATTCCAGCCATCGTTTGGCTTGTGATACTGGACGACCAGGTGTCCGCCGTCTTCAACGTATTTCAGCAGGCGGGCATTGTTGGCGATCAGGTCGGCTCTTGACAGGTATGCGCGGATGCCGACTACAATCGTGTCATACTGGCTTAGATCTGCTGACGCCAGATCGGCTTCGGTCAGTTTGGTGATATTCATGCCGGCATTGGATAAATAGTCAGCAACCAAATCGAAGCCGCTGTCGATATAGCCGACTTTCAGGTTATCATTTGTGAGCAGTTCGAATGCGACGCCATTCACCTGGGCAGGGTACTGATAATAGAATGTGCCGATATGGTCGTAGCTGATTTCCTGGATCGTTGAATTGAAAGTTTTGCCGTTCACTGCCACTTCAGCGTCAATATTGAAGTCTCCTGATTGAATGCCTTCAGGCGGTGAAAGGGTGAACGCTACTTCTTTTTCCTCGAATTGGGCACTGAAATCAACGGTGGCGGTTTTCGGTTCTACTTCCCAGCCTTCAGGTGCTTTAAGAGACACAACGGCTTGTGATGCTCCGTTAAAATAGTTCTTCACTTTTGCCGTAACCGGGATTTCATCCTGGACATTGGCTGTGTTGACGATGATATCCTCTGGGTTCAAGGTTACTGCCGCGTCAGGCAGGACTGCGATGGTGCCTTCGAGCTGTTTTACTTGTTCAACGGAAGCACCTTTATTTTTGTATGTCACTTTTGCCTGTAAAACTGGTTCTTTATACGCATGATAGAACTCAGCATCTTCAGGGACGGACACATCGAAAGTTAGGGTTGCCGTTTTGCCAGGAGCCAAATCAGCATCTTTTGCTTTTGAGGTAATGGTCCAGCCTTCAGGTGCTAATAATTCAACATTCAAATGCTCGAGCTTCTGCGAGCCATTGTTCTCTAGTGTAACGGTAACGGTAGTATCCTGGCCTTTTGTCAGGACAGTGGACGCTGCTTCAGCATTCACATCCAGGCTCGATGATACGAAGCTTGCAGTTTGGAGCTGCTCTTCTTTCAAATTGAGCTTGTGAAGCAAATCAGTTTTCAGTTCATCATCAAGCTTTGCGTTTTCCGTCTTCTTTTGCAGGCGGAGGACATCTTTCAAAGCCTTCTGTGTTTGTGTGAATACTGCATCTCTGTCAGGATAGGATTCAATGATGGATTCAAGTTGGTCCTGGAGTTTTGTGTACTGGACTGATAGAGAGTTCGCGTTCTTTGGAAGAGTTTTTGCCCATGCTGCAAAGTCATATGGAACGCCTGCAAAAAGTTCGTTGCTGCCATTTGTGTCAACAGCGCTGTAAAGCAATTCTAGGTGAGTCTCGCGTGGTGCGACAGGGATGTCATTGCCCATTCCCTGGCTTTTGTGCATGTAGCGGGATGCTTCCCCCAGCTGTGGATAGGACATTTGATAAATTGGATCGTACATTCCAATTTCGATTGAAGTGGTGGCTGTTTCTTTTGATTCGGCAGGGAGGAAAAGCTTTTTAATCTGCCATACTGATAATCCTTCTTTTAACTGTTCAGGATAGACTGAAGGATCTGCTGCGTCTTCAAAGGCTTTCTCGCTCAGGATTTCCATCGCGCGGTGGTGTCCGTGCTGTGTCGGGGAGTTCCTGAATGAAGGCATGACGATATCCGGCTGATATGTCCGGATGAAACGGATCAGGCGTTCATAAGCAATATCTTCATCCCATTTTTCAAGTGTTTCATCAGGGCTTTTTGAAAAACCGAAGTCGTAAATTGCATCGTTTGTGGTTTCGCTTAAGTGATATGCGGTAACACCAGTGATTTTAGCGGCTTCGATCATTTCGCGGGAACGGATGATTCCAAGGCCGTTTCCAAGCTCATTGCCAATTTCATTTTGGCCGCCTTCACCGCGGTTTGCGATCATGCTGGCGGTTTTAACGCCAAGTCCTCGTGACAGATACGCTAAAAAGTCGCTTCGCTCATCATCGGGGTGGGCACCGGTATTTAAGAAGGTCACGGTCGTGTCGAGAGGCTTCACTGCATTCCAGAGATCAACGTCAGGCTCCTGGGTCTTGGCAGCTGAACTGCTTAAGGGCAGCATGGAAACGACTAGCAATAAAGAGAGTAAACCAATAAAGTACTTCCTCATTTTTGTAACCCCTTTCATTTTTGAGTTTTGCTGAGAAATATTGAACACTCCTTCCTCTGTATGTAATTGTAGGTTAGTTAATCTGCCTAACTAACAACAGATATATTACCTAATTCAAGATAATCATAGTTAGATAATATTGTAAAATGTTTAATTGTCAGAATATTAAAAATGGTTATTTCTATCCATTTTGCTGGTGGGTAAATGGAACCAATTGGATATTATATTATAAATGGAAGCGATAGATCAAGAATATCTTTAATAATGAAGAAATATATCTATTATAAGAAACGATTTTAAATTTTCAGAACTTTGTGGTTGTAAACGATTACAAATTGAGTTATATTTTTAGTTAATTAGTAAATCTTACTAACCAAAAAGAATTTTAAGGCCGTGATGTTATGAATCTAAGTGGAACACCGGTACAGCTGAAATCACTCAACAAGAAAAGGGTGCTTCAGTGCATTCAGGAAAATTCACCGATCTCCAGGGCGGAAATTGCCGCGAAAATCAATATCAGCAAGCCAACCGTATCATTATTGGTCGATGAATTGATGCAGGAAAAGTGGATTTTTGAGAAGGGGATTGGTGAGTCGACGTCACAGGGAGGCAGAAGGCCAATCCAGCTGTACTTCAATGAAAAGGCAGCATACATAATCGGAACGGATATTGGCGGGACGAAAGTGAAGACGGTAATTTGCGATTTGAATGGGAACATCGTCGCGAGCAGCAGTTTTAACACTTGCCAGTATCTTGACTCAGGGCTGCTAAAGCAGATTGCCAGAGAAATAGAGTTTATGGTGAACAAGGAAGGAATCGAAGACGAGAAGATCCTCGGAATGGGCGCAGGTGTCCCGGGAATCACTGAGACGACATCCGGGATTGTCGTTGAGGCCCCGAGCCTGAACTGGGTCCGGTATCCTTTTATCACAGAGGCGAAGCGCCATATTCCGTACCCGGTGCACGTCGATAATGATGTGAATGTGGCAGCGCTTGGCGAGCAGTGGCTTGGAAATGCGCGCGATAAGCAGAGTGTCCTTTTCATCGCCGTCGGCACGGGAATCGGCAGCGGAATTATCATCAACAATCAGCTTTACCGCGGCTCATCCAGCGCGGCTGGTGAAATTGGCTACATGGTGACGGACAAGAATGATATGAAAAATGAATTCAAGCCGATTTTTCACCGCTATGGCTATCTTGAAAGTGTGGCTGGAGGAAAATCGATTGGAGACAGGCTGACGAGTTGCATCCAGAAGGAGCCGGAGCATCCTTTGCATCAACAGGCACTTGCATCCGAGCTGTCGGGGGAGATGGCGTTCAAGCTGGCGAAAAGTGGTGACCAAATAGCCCTTAAAGTCATTGATGAAGCCATTGAGCATCTGGCTTATGGGATTGTGAATGCTGCCAGTTTGCTAAATCCAGAGATTGTTATTTTAGGAGGTGGTGTTCTTAAATCATCCGAATTCATTCTGCCGAAGCTGCAGGAGATTGTGAATCAATACCTTCCTAGTTCAGTCCAGCTGAAGACGTCCCAATTGGGTGACAACGCCGGGGTTCTTGGTGCCGTGTCACTGTTCATGAGGGAACATGAAAGTATGATTAAATACAATTAATGAGGGGGAATTTTTTGTGAAACACAAGAAAAAGGTTTCGATTATCACGGCTTTGACTTTATCTGCATCACTATTTTTAGCGGCATGCAGCTCTGAAGAGGGATCTAGCAAACCATCAGGAGACAGCAAGTCTGGTGACAAGCTAGAGGATAAAGTAGTCATTTATTCTCCGCACGGAAAGGATATTTTATCAGAATTCGAGAAGCAGTTCGAAGCTGAGTATGACGTTGATGTCGAATGGCTTGATATGGGATCGCAGGAAGTCCTTGACCGCGTCCGTTCTGAAAAGAACAACCCTCAGGCAGACGTCTGGTGGGGAGCTCCATCCGTCATGTTCGACCAGGCTAAGGACGAAGGACTTCTACAGCCGTATGAACCTTCATACTCCGGGGCATTGGCTGATAATTTCCACGAAGCAGACTGGAACTGGTCAGGAACAAGCCAGACACCTGAGGTTATCATGTACAACAGCAAGGAGCTGACAAAGGAAGAAGCGCCGAAGGACTGGGATGACCTTCTTGACCCGAAATGGAAGGATGAAATCATCATCCGTTATCCGCTTGCTTCCGGTACGATGAGAACGATCTTCTCAGCAATGATCTACCGTGATTTCAAGGATTCCCAGGATACAGCAAAAGGCTACGAGTGGCTTGAAAAGCTTGATGCGAATACGAAGGAATACTCTGCTAACCCTGAAATGATGTACAACAAGGTTGCCAAGGGTGAAGGCTCCGTTTCCGTCTGGGCAATGCCGGATGTCGTCATGCTGAAGGAAAACAAGAACTATCCGTTTGAATTCATCGTTCCTGAAAGCGGAACACCAGTCCTGACTGAAGGAATCGCGATCGTGAAGGATGCGCCGCACCAGAAAGCAGCTGAAGCATTCTATGAGTTCGTCAACACGCCTGAAGCGGCAAAGCTTTTAGCAGAAAAATACTACCGCATCCCTACCCGTGATGATGTAAAGGATCTTCCGAAGTGGATCACAGATACTGAAATCAAGGCAATGGATATCGACTGGAAGGTCTTCCAGGACAATAGTGATGCGTGGATGAAGTATTGGGATGAGAACATTAAGAGCGGAGAAAAAGAAATCAAAGAATAGGATGTGTACGGTATGGCGTCGATAAAAATAGAAAATGTCCAAAAAGCCTTCGGAAAGGTAGTGGCAGTCGATCACTTGAATCTGGAAATCAATGATGGGGAATTCTTCACCTTCCTCGGGCCTAGTGGCTGCGGCAAGACGACAACGCTGCGGATGATTGCCGGATTCTATTATCCTACCAAGGGTGTCGTGCGATTTGGCGATAAAGATATGACGCGTGTACCTCCTGAAAAAAGAAATACGGGCATGGTTTTCCAAAACTATGCCCTTTTTCCTCATATGACGGTCTTTGAAAATGTCGCGTTTGGATTGAAGGTACGGAAGATGGCCTCCAGTGAAGTGAAAACCAGGGTTCACGAGGTCCTTCGCAAGGTCAGGCTCGAGCAATACGCCGATCGTCAGGTGAGTCAGTTGAGTGGAGGTCAGCAGCAGCGTGTGGCGCTTGCGAGGGCATTGGTGATCGAACCTGAAATCCTGTTGCTGGATGAACCATTAAGCAACCTGGATGCGAAGCTGCGCGATGAAATGCGGGCGGAGATCCTCAGGCTGCAGAAAGAATACAAGATTACGACGATTTATGTTACCCATGACCAGGCAGAGGCGCTGTCGATGAGTGACAGGATCGCTGTCTTCAATTTCGGGGTGTGCCACCAGGTGGGAACGCCTTCGGAGATTTATAATGAACCGGCCAATGACTTCGTTGCCAGTTTCATAGGCGAGATCAATCTTCTTCCTGTAAAAGTGGAGCAGGTTGACGACGCTCATGTCACTGTTTCGGCTGGTGAAAATCAATTTGTTGTACATAATACGCCTTTTCATTTTAAAAGGGAAAACGAGGATCGAGAATTGTCCCTTTCGGTTCGTCCTGAGTCCGTAAAGATTCTTGATGAAAAGGTTGATAGACACAATGTTTTTAAAGGAAAGGTTGAAACAGTACAGTTCTTCGGGACGATTATCAATCTTGCAGTTAGGGTCAATGACTTGCTGCTTGAGGTAAATGTACTGAATCATGTTTCGGCGAATTTGAAGCCGGGAGCAGATGTATGGGTTGAGCTTCCCGCCGATCAAATCAGGCTGATTCCAATGTTGAGCGGTGATGTGTCATGATGAAAAATCGCGATAACCGGCTGACATTATATTTGCTGATTCCGGTGCTGCTGGTCTTGATTGCCTATGTCTTGTATCCGTCAATAAGGACAATTCTTGAAAGTCTGCAAAAAGAGGGCAGTTTTACGTTTGGTAATTATGAAGATTTTTTCTCGCAGGAATCGAAGACAAATCTGCAAGCGTTATGGAATTCGGTCTATATATCAGTCCTCAGTGTTTTGGTGAGTGCGGCAATCGGGATTCCGCTGGCGTTTATTTTTAACCGATATGACTTCCCGGGCAGAGGTTTCTTCGCAACGGCTGCAATCATGCCGATCGTTCTGCCGTCATTGGTAGGGGTTATGGCATTCATGTTCCTTTATGGGGAAACTGGGCTTGTGCCGAACGCGATTAAGGATTTGTTCGGACTGGAAGAAGTGCCTTTCAAAATCGGCGGGATTTCAGGCATCCTGATTGTCCATGCTTATACGATGTATGTTTATTTCTACATGACGGTGTCATCGGCGATCCATAAAATTGACCCGTCGCTTGAGGAGTCAGCGTACAATCTGGGCGCAAGCCGTTTCCAGGTGTTCTGGAAGGTGACATTCCCGTTGTTGACTCCGGCAATTGTTGCCGCTTCGCTGCTGGTGTTCATGATCTCGATGGCATCCTTCAGTGCACCGTTTTTATTGGCGGGCGGATTCCGGGTGCTGAGCCTCCAGATTTATTTTTCGAAGATTAATGGAGACATGGAGGTTGCTGCGACTCAATCTGTCATCCTGTCGATTGTGTCGATTTCCTTCTTATTATTCATGCGCTGGTACCAGAACCGCAAGGACTACCGGATGGCGTCAAAGGGGATTGGCGCGCATCGCAGTGAAGTGAACAATCCGGTGCTGAAATGGACGATGGTGTTCATTGGCGTCATCGGTGTCATCATCCTGCTGCTGCCGCACTTCACGATTCTGCTGCTGTCGCTCGTTCCGGACGGGACCTGGACATGGCAGACGTATCCTTCGGTGTTTAATTTTGAAAACTATCGCTTGCTGCTGGAAGACCCGAATATCTTCAAGCCTCTGAAAAACAGCTTGCTGCTATCGGTGATTGCGACGGCGGGGAACCTCGTTTTCGGTGTGCTTGCTTCGTATGTGCTGGTTAAGAGGAAGTTTGTCGGCAAAAGCTTTGTTGATATCCTCGTGATGATTCCATGGGCATTGCCTGCGACGGTTATCGGGATGAACTTGATCATCGCTTTTAACGAACCGAATATTTTCTCATTCGGAAATATCCTTGTCGGGACGTTCTGGATCCTGCCACTTGCCTATTTTATCAGGCATATTCCGCTCGTCGTCCGCTCGACGAATGCGGTTTTGGAGCAGCTGGATGATTCGATTGAGGAAGCTTCAAGGAGCCTTGGGGCCAAATGGTTCTACACGTTCCGTAAGGTTATTTTGCCAATCATCATGCCGGGCGTGCTGTCAGGGACTTTGCTGGCATTTGTTGAGTCTGTTGGTGAGTTCCCGACATCGGTGCTGCTGTATACGATTTCGAACAGGCCGATTTCAATTGAGATCATGAACCAGCTGCGGATGTTCAATATGGGCCAGGCTGCTGCATATGGGATGATCCAGATTGTCTTGATCGCAGTCGTCCTGCTTATTTCGAACAAGTTCTTCGGAGTCAAGGCCGAACAGTCGTTATCTTAAGGCTGGAATAATCGCATAATCATAGAATCGGAGATGAAAATATGAACAAGCTAGAAGAGTTTATCAAGAATGAAGGGGCGGCTTTTCCCGGGAAGACGTATGTTGAGGCTCTGTTGAAACCGGTCTTCAATGACCAGCGGGATTATTTGTTCCATGTCATGTTTGATATCCACCGGGCGCATGTGATTATGCTTGCTGAACAGGGGATTATCGAAAAAGATGAAGCGAAAGTGATGCTTGAGGGGATTAATAAGGTTGCCGTGACGGATGTCGGGCAGCTGAATTATGAGCCGCAGTTCGAGGATTTATTTTTCATGATGGAAGCGAAGATCGGCGAGGAGATTGGCGCCGAGCTTGGCGGCAAAATCCATATCGGCCGCAGCCGCAATGATATGGGGGTCGCGATGTACCGGTTGGTGCTCAGGGAGCATCTCGTCAATCTGCTTGGAACTGCCTATCAGTTGAGCGAGGCGCTGCTTGAGCAGGCTGAGAGCCATACGGATACGATCATTACTGGTTATACGCATACGCAGCCGGCCCAGCCGACGACACTGGGGCATTACTTCCTTGCAATCTATGATGTATTGGGACGCGATATTCAGAGGCTGTGGGCTGCTTACCGGACGGTTAACCAGTCCTCGCTTGGAGCGGCCGCTCTGACGACTACGGGATTCCCGATCAGCCGTGAACGTACTCGGGAATTGCTCGGGTTTGACCGGATTGTCGAGAACTCCTATGACTCGATTGGCGGAGGAGATTACCTGCTTGAAACGGCGTCAGCGTTGATGACGAGCATGGTGAACACCGGCCGCTGGATCCAGGACTTCCTTCAGCATGTCACGCGGGAATTCGGTTCTTTTTACGTTGCCGATCCTTACGTGCAATGCAGCAGTATCATGCCGCAAAAGCGCAATCCGGTGTCGATTGAGCATTCCCGCTCGATTGCCAGCAGTGCATATGGCGATGCGCTCGCCGCTTTCAATATGGTCCACAATACACCATTTGGCGATATCGTCGATACAGAAGACGACCTGCAGCCGCATCTGTACCGTGCTTTCAATAACGCCAACCGCGTCTGGAAGCTGATGTACGCGGTGATTGCTACGCTGAAGGTGAACGGAGAGCACACTCGAGAGATGGCAAAGAAGTCGAGTATTACGATTACCGAGCTCGCGGACACACTTGCCCGTGAATACAGCGTTCCATTCAGGAAAGCCCACTCGATTGCAAGCTTCATTTCAAAAGAAACGATTAAGGAAAGTAAAGAACTTTACGAATGGGACGTTGAAGCGATTAACGCGGTGATTAAGCAGTTCGTCGACGTGTCACTCACAGAAGAAGAATGGCAAAAAATCATTTCGCCAGAGTACTTCATCGAAATTCGCGATCTCCAGGGAGGACCAAGCCCGAGAGAGGTTAAGAGGATGATTGGAGAGAGGAAAGAGAAACTTACTAGAAACTTGGAAGAGTACAACGAAACAGTACGTGTATTGGATGAGAAGAGGAAAGAGTTAGTTGAGTTTAGGTTTTAATATTGACTGGGAAGCAGGGGATATCCTTTGCTTCTTTTTATTTGGCAGGGACATTGTTCTTATAATCAAATATATTAATTTAGAACAAAGAAGAGGACTTGTTTCTCCGCCTATTTGAAAATGAGAGCAAGAAAAGAGAAGAAGAAAAATAGACTAGAGTCGAAACATTTAAGCACATAAAAGTTGCAAAATTGATGCTACGAAAATCCAATATCAGGAAAATAGTGTAACCAATAGGGCTCATTGGTACTGCGATAATCCAGTATCAGGAAAATAGTGTAACCAATACGGCTTATTGGTGCTACGAAAATCCAGTATTTAGGAAAATAGTGTAACCAATAGAGCTTATTGGTGTTGTAAAAATCCAGTATATGGAAAATAGTGTAACCAATAGGGCTTATTATTGCAGCAAAAATCCAGTATAGGGAAAATGGTGTCTCCGATAGAGTTCATCGGATCCCCCAAAATACCATTTCCGAAAAATGAGGTCCCTCAAGGAGACTCATAGAATTTGTGAACGTGTGTAATACATTTAGGCTAAGCTTTTGATATGTAACAATTAGAAAGAAAAATTGGTAATGAAGCTTTTTTGGCGTCTGAGAGAGAATCACAAATCAAATCTCATAAAAAAAGCGGAGAACTCACCTCTCCGCTTTTCTCGTAATCCTCTTATAAACCTGGTGAATAAGCAGTTGCTGGGATGTTATCATATTCAGCCGCGTCAAGATCCTCTACCGAACCATCTACGACTCCATTAATGATTCCGTACAATCCTGTCTCTACAGCCTTCACCAGCTGGCCTTTTTTCTTTTGTCCCAATGAGTGCGACTGGCCTCTTACTTCAAAAAGGACTGTGCCGCTTCCGTTCAATGCGAAGCTTCCAAGTGCGGTACCAGGCAAGTCCAGGTTTTGCTGATATAGGGAGATATTATTGAACGGTGAGTTTTCACCTAGTGCCTGTAGCGCATTATAGGCAGCAAGATTCAATTGTTTTGAAAACTCGAAATCATAGTTTTCTTTATACTCGGCATACTTAGCTCCTGCTGCTGTGTTCGGGTCTGGAACGAAATCTGCTGAAAGGGACATGGTAACAATATTATCTGTTCCTTCAACATAATATTGTCCCTGGTGGTGGAGGTCGATGAAGACATCCACTTTACCGAACTCGGATTGAAGGTTTTTATAAACATCGCGGACAGTTTGTGACTCTGGCGTGATGTACCAGCCTGGATCACTTGAGGTTCCTGGGAAATCCTCTGCTTTTGGAACATAATTAAGGTCAGGATTGAAGTCCCGGTTTACGTCAAATCCAGGTCTGCCGTTGTAATCCCTGTCCTGAAGTATCCGGTTATTATAATAATTCCATGAAGGACCTGCTGCATCAGCAAGTTGTGGGAAATCCTCGACGACATCTTCCCATGACATATCATTGCCCCGGCGATCAAGTTCGGAGGCATCAGGGTTCATCTTTGGCAAAGTGACCAGAGTGATTTCCTCACGAATTTTTTGTGCTTCTGGCGAATTGCTGGATCCAAGGAATTGAAGCATGCTGAGCAGCGCCTCGGTTCCAGTGTTCTCATTTCCATGGATTTCACTTTCAATCAGGACGACTTTATCACCAGTTCCGACTCTGGCCTGGTAAATATCACGCCCCTGGTTTGATTGGCCGACAACCTCCAATGCAACTTTCCCCTGGCTGTTCGCTTCGATTTGCTGGAGGCGTTTGACCATCTCAGCATAATCAGTATAGCCATTCACTGAATAAACCTGGTTTTCATTGTAAAGCTTTCCGTTCGGTGAATTAGTTGCCAGTGCCGGTGAGGCGAGAGCCGTACACAATGCCAATACACTTAGTCCTGTCATTACTTTGTTGTTTTTCATTAATCTATCACTCCTTTAAACTAGTAAACTATCTCATTGTTATCTTAATAACTTTAATAGGGAGATGTTGCTGTAATTTGTCGAATATTTCGATTTGCGAAATAAATGAGAGGAAGGGACTAATGGATTTTCTAGTTTTGGTATTTTGGTATGGGAGAAGAGAGTAGGAGTTTATTTCTTTATCCCTAGTTCTAATAGGATATAAGTCTAATTTCTTTTCAGTCCGGATATCACTGCTAACCAAGTAGAGGTTTTATTCCTTTTACGAAGCATTATAAAATAAATCCAGTTGCCTAACCCCTCTTCATCCACGGAAAAGTTTTCACTGGTTATAAGGCGAGCCAGCAAAATTCGGGTTTACAAGACCTCAAAGAATCTAAGTGAAAGATAGATTTTAAATTTTTAGAAAAAATAGATTGATTTTTGAAAGGGGTTTCATTTATACTGTCACTAAACCGGTTTACTAAACCGTTTTACTAAATCGGTTTAGAGTTGTAGAAGAAGGGATTTCTATGAAAAAAGTAACCATGCAGGATGTTGCTGAAAAGGCGGGCGTTTCGAAGAGCACG
The DNA here is from genome assembly GCF_023714225.1 of Mesobacillus sp. MER 48. Taxonomy (NCBI): domain Bacteria; kingdom Bacillati; phylum Bacillota; class Bacilli; order Caryophanales; family Bacillaceae; genus Mesobacillus; species Mesobacillus sp. MER 48. The sequence goes on along the minus strand of NZ_JAMAUR010000003.1, from coordinate 336,552 downwards.
GTTTCTCAGTACATAAATAATCGATACGAGTTTATGGCAGAGCCTACGAGAAAGCGCATACAAGAGGCGATCCGGGAGCTTGGCTATATACCGAATTTCGTTGCTAAGAGCTTGAAGCAGAAAAAGTCGTCGACCATTGGGGTCATCGTGGCCAATATCCTCCATACGTTTTCGACGGAAATCATCCGTGCAATCGAAGATGCGTGCGAGTTGAGTCATTTTCATATGTTTGTCTGCAATGCTGATGACAATCCGGAAAAGGAACGGGACTATATCAACATGCTTCTTGCAAAGCAGGTTGACGGCCTGATCATCTTCCCGACTGCTGACAATAAGTGTTTATACGAAGAGCTCAAACAATCGAATTTCCCTGTTGTATTCGTTGATAGAAAAATAGAGCAGCCGATTTATCCAACATTGATGCTGAACAATGAAAGAGCGGCAGAGATCGCGGTAAGGGAGCTCCTCAAAAAAGGCCACAATAAAATTGGCGCTGTATCCATGTCCATTAGCCAGAAGGTTTCTCCGAGGGTCGAGCGTATTACCGGATTCAAGAGAACGCTTGAGGAAAACGGGATCGCTCCAAATGAGGATTGGATTACAGCAGCAGACCGTAAAGAAATCGGACCTGCGCTTGAAAAGCTATGGAAGCAGGAAGACAGGCCAGAAGCATTTTTTGCTACCAATGATCTTTCTTTGATTGAATTGCTTAAGTTCTTAAGGAAAAAGAATCTTAAAGTTGGCGAAGATGTAAGCGTTATCGCGGTGGATGATTCTGATTTCCTCGAAATCGCCGCCACACCAATTTCAGCTATCAAACAGCCAACTTTCCAGATTGGCAGGGAAGCAGCAGAAGAGCTGTTCCATCTGATCGCTGAAGGGAAATTGGAAGATTCATATGAAGTTAGAAGGTATGATCCTGTTTTAATTGAGCGGGAATCAGTACAAGTGTTGGGAGAGAAGAACAATGCCAGATAGATATAAAGTCATGACGATTGGAGATGCAATGATCACCTTCAATCCATCCGTGCAAGGTCCCCTGCGCTTTGTAGAAAGTTTTAATCGGAAGGTCGGAGGTGCGGAGCTGAACTTTGCGATTGGCTGTGCCCGGCTTGGGCTGGGAAGCAAGTGGGTAAGCAGACTAGGCAAGGATGAGTTTGGAAAAGTTATCCATAACTTCACCCGCGGTGAGGGGGTGGATGTCTCTGAAGTAGAGCTGGTGGAAGGCTATCCGACATCATTGAATTTCAAGGAGATCAGTGGAGATGGATCGGGCAAAACATTCTACTATCGATACAATTCGCCGATTACAACCCTGACTCCTGAAAAAGTAAAAGCCGAATGGTTTGAAAATGTGAACCTGCTTCATCTCACAGGTGTTTACCTTGCGGTTGATTCGAATAACCTGCAGGTTGCCAAGAGAATGATCGAGCTTGCCAAAGATAAAGGCATTCCGGTTTCATTCGACCCGAACATCAGGCTGAAACTTTGGACGATTGAAGATGCGCGCAAAGCATATGCAGAAATTTTTCCGGATGTTGATATCCTGCTTACTGGTCTTGATGAAATCCGTTTGATCATTGGCAAGGACTCAGCAGAAGAGCTAGCCAGGTTTGCAGACCAATACGGTATCAGGGATCTGGTCATCAAAGACGGAGCAAACGGCTCAAGGCTATACCGGGACGGCCATTGGATTGAAGCACCAGGTTTTAAGGTCAATCCAATCGATACGGTAGGCGCAGGTGATGGATTCGACTCAGGTTATGTTTACGGATGGCTCAATGGGTTCACCCCCGAGCAGCTTCTCAATTTTGCCAATGGCGTCGGTGCCCTTGTCACCACGGTATCAGGCGATAATGAAGGCCTTCCATATCTCGAAGAAGTAAGCGCTTTTATCAACAATGAATCGATCATTGAACGCTAACCGAGGAGGAAGCCGGTCATGAAAACCATCGCAGCCGTAATAGAAGAAATGCAAAAGGTTTGCTTGAACGTTGATGCAGAAGAGTATGCATCATCCGTCCAGCTTTTAAAAGAAGACCGCCGTTTCTTTTTTACAGGAGAAGGTCGGTCAGGATTTGTAGCCAAAGCCATTGCCATGAGGCTTATGCATAGCGGCAAGACGGTATATGTTGTCGGCGAAACTACAACTCCGGCAATTCAGGAGACTGATATTTTAGTAGTGCTTTCAGGATCTGGAAAAACCGCACAGGCGCTGAACATTTCTGAAAGCGCTCATCGAGCCGGTGCTACAGTATTTTTGATTACAACAAATGAGGAGGCACTCCAGCTTCCATTTATATCTGGCGGGGTAAGAATCCCGGCCGCAACGAAATATCGTCATGTGGATGAGCCGGAAACGATCCAGCCGCTTGGAAACCAGTTCGACCAGGCAGCCCATCTTATCTTGGATGCGGCGATTATCGACAGCCTTGCAGAAGGAAAGACGAACGAAGAATTAGTAAAGAAGCATTCCAATTTGGAATAGGGGGGATAAGGAATGTCTACAGTAACCATTCCACATCAAGAAGCGCAAGAGCTAGCTGTAAAAAAGCTTAGCGAAGCTGGCCTGAACAAGGAACAAGCAGAAAAAGTGGCTGAAGTCCTTGTCCATGCCGACCTTAGAAATGTCAATTCACATGGTGTCTTGCGTACTGAACATTATGTGAACCGCCTGAATGCTGGCGGCATAAATCCAAATGCAGACATCAAATTCAACCAGACTGGCCCAGTAACAGGCGTAGTCGATGGTGATGATGGTTTTGGTCATGTGATCGCAGATGTTGCGATGAAACAGGCAATAGCAATGGCGAAGGAAAATGGCATCGGAATGGTGACCGCCATCAACAGCAGCCACTGCGGCGCCCTGAGCTATTTTGTCCAGGAAGCGGCAGAACAGAACCTGATTGGCATTGCGATGACCCACACAGATAAAATCGTCGTACCGTTCGGCGGCAGGGAGGCCTTCTTGGGCACAAACCCTATTGCATACGGAGTTCCGGCCAAAACTAGTAAGCCTTTTATTCTCGATATGGCTACTTCCAATGTAGCGTTGGGCAAAATCCTTCAATACAAGGAAGAAGGCAAAGAGATTCCTCCTGGCTGGGGAGTCGACGAGAATGGGGAAACCGTTACGGATCCAGCCAAGGTAGTCGCACTTCAAACATTTGGCGGCCCTAAGGGTTATGGGCTGTCCATGATTGTAGACATCTTCTCCGGATTGCTTGCAGGCGCGGCATTCGGACCTCATATCTCCAAGATGTACGGCGATCTGGACAAAAAGCGGAAGCTTGGCCATTATTTCTGCGCCATCAATCCGGCATTCTTTACCGATGCGGATGCATTCCTGGAGAACATGGACCAGATGATGGCAGAAATTCGCCAGGCACCACCAGCACCTGGTTTCTCTCAAGTTTTCGTTCCTGGTGAGATTGAACAGATGAATGAGGAAAGAAACCTTGAAAAGGGGATTACCATTGCTTCTACTGTGTATCAATTTTTAAAAAAATAAATCATTGTAAACAAAGGGGAGGAAATAATTCATGAAAAAGGCAAAGTTTTTATCAGGTATTTTGGCGGCATCACTATTATTGACAGCTTGCGGTTCCGGGGATTCTGAGAAAGCCGGGGGAGAAAGCAAAGGGGAAGTCATCAAGTGGAAGTTTGGCCACCTTGCTGACGAAAATCATATCTGGCACAAAACAGCTTTGAAATTTGAAGAGCTTGTTGAGGAAAAGACAGATGGCGGCATCGATATCAGCATCTATCCAAACAACTCACTTGGAGGAGAAACAGACACAATCAACGCAATCCAATCTGGAACAGCTGACATGGTTATTTCCGGTGAGACATTGCAAAACTGGGCTCCAAAAGCTGCATTGATGGCTGTTCCGTATGCATTCCGTGATCTGGATCATGTTAAGACAGTTGTCGAAGGCGAAATCGGTAAGGAAATCGAAGCTGAAATCACTGAAAAAGCTGGATTGACACCTTTGTACTATCACACACGTGCACCGCGTAACCTTACATCTAATAAAGAAATCAAATCACCTGAAGATCTGAAAGGCTTCAGCATGCGTGTACCAAACGTGCCATTGTTCCTGAAGGTTTGGGAAGCTGCAGGCGCTAAGCCGCAGGTAATGGACTTCAATGAAGTGTTCACAGGTCTTCAGCAAGGTGTAATCGATGGCCAGGAAAATCCGGTCGACCTGATCAAGAGCGGCGCATTATATGAAGTTCAAGACTATGTAAACCGTACTGAGCACGTTTACTCTTGGATCTACATCCTTGTTGGCAACAAGCAGTTCGACGCCCTGAATGACGACCAGAAGAAAGCTGTAAAAGAAGCTGCTGCTGAAGCACAAAAATATGGTGAAGAATTGTACGATAAAGAAATCGCTCAAATCGAAAAAGATCTTGAAGGTGAAGGCATGAAGTTTGTCGATGTTGACCAGGATGCATTCCGTGAAGCAATGATCCCGGCAATCAAGGCATCCTTGAAGCCAGAGCAATATGAACTATACGAAAAGATTCTTGAAACGAAGTAATTTAATGAAGGCACTGTCCGGCTATTCCAGTCGGCTGTGCCTTTCCTTTAAGAAAGGTGATGAAACCATGAAAATACGTAAATGGCTAGATATGCTGTTGGCATTTTTGACTGTGATCAGCTTTACCGGTGTCATTGTTGTCGTGATGGTTCAAATCATGTCCCGTTATCTGCCTTATACTGCAATCTGGACAGAGGAACTGACACGATATTTATTCATTTATGCCATTTGCTTTGGCGCACCGCTGGCATTGCTTCGTGGAGAATATATCAATGTCGATATGATTTTTGCGAAGATGTCACATAATTTCAGGCGTTTTTACGAAATTGCAATCTATGCAGTATTAATGGTTCTATTCGGTGTCATGGTCAAGACTGGATATGACTTCACTCTGGTCGGGACCCAAATGTCAGCGACGATGCCGTTCAAAATGTCTGCAATACATGCAGCAATCTTGATTATGTCCTTGCTATTAGCGTTTTATTCTATTGTTAAAATCGTTAAGTTGATTCGTAACGAAGAAGACTTCAAGTCAGACATTGATGGAGGCGAAATTTAATGGCGGCCTTACTGTTCATATCTTTTATTATCCTTATCTTTTTAGGAGTGCCGGTTGCTTTTAGCCTCGGTTTGTCATCCTTGTTTTATTTGTTCCTGGCGGATATTCCTCTAACAATCATTCCTCAAAAAATGTTTGCAGGGCTGAATTCCTTTGTGCTGCTTTGTATTCCTGGTTTTATCCTTGCTGGTAACCTGATGAACGCTGGAGGGATCACGGACAGGATCATCAAGTTTGCGAATAACCTTTTCGGACATATCCGCGGTGGACTAGGACTTGCCAATGTTGGATCTTCCATGGGATTTGCCGGAATCTCCGGAACTGCGCTAGCGGATACGGCAAGTATTGGTGCCATTCTGATTCCGGCAATGAAAAAGGAAGGCTATGGAGCTGGATTTTCCGCGGCCGTAACTGCATCATCTTCGACTGTTGGACCTATCATTCCACCGTCACTGCCAATGATCATTGTTGGTACGCTTGCATCTATTTCAATCGGTGATTTGTTTTTAGCAGGGGCAGTTCCTGGAATATTGCTTGGACTTGGTTTAATGATACCTACTTATATTATTTCGGTTAAGCGGAACTACCCAAAGGGTGAAAGGAAATCGTTGAAAGTCATTTTTGAAAGCTTCATGGGCTCATTCTGGGCACTGTTCATGACGATCATTATCCTCTGGGGCATCCTTGGCGGTTATTTCACACCAACTGAAGCTTCCATTATTGCGGTTATCTACGCTCTAGTGATCGGTATTTTTGTTTATAAAGAGTTGCCAATTAAAAAGATTCCGGAGATCATGCTTTCTTCAATGACATCTACAGCATCCATCATGCTTTTAGTAGGATTTGCGAACCTGTTTGGCTGGATCATGGTCAGTGAGCAGATTCCACAATTAGTCGCAGATGCCATTCTCGGAATCTCTGAAAATCCTATTGTCGTAATCTTATTGATCAACCTGTTGCTGTTATTCGTTGGAACATTCATGGAGACGATCGCTGCGCTTGTTATCCTTTTCCCTGTACTGATGCCTGTCGCTGCACAGGTTGGAATGGACCCTGTCCAGTTCGGAGTCATGATGGTTCTTAACCTGGTCATCGGCCTTGTTACACCGCCAGTGGGTGTGTGTTTGTTCGTTGCTTCTCAAATTGGTAAGGTTTCAATCGGGAAAGCTGCGAAAGAACTTATTCCATTCATTGGCGTCAGCCTGGTGGTATTGCTGCTTGTAGCATTTGTGCCTCAGGTCTCGCTTTATCTACCAAGTCTATTTGAATAGGTGGTTTTAAAAATGAAAGCAGTCCAAATTCCAGAAGCTATGGAACTCGTAATTCAGGATTTAGAACAACCTGTGATTAAAAATCCGGAAGATGTTCTTGTAAAAGTCAAGCGTGTTGGGATTTGCGGATCTGATATGCATATCTACCATGGCACCAATCCGCTTGCCACTTATCCGCGAATCCCTGGCCATGAGGTTGCCGGGGAAGTGGTTGAAGTTGGTTCTGGTGTGAAAGGTATGAAACCCGGGGACCATGTCGTGGTGGAACCGATCCGATATTGCGGCGAGTGCTATGCATGCCGCAAAGGACGTCCGAACGTCTGTCAATCTCTTTCGGTTTTCGGTGTCCACGAAGATGGTGGAATGCGCGAATTCTTTGTATTGCCGGAAAGACAGCTGCATGTCGTTGATGAAGAACTTGACTGGAATGAGGCTGTTTTAGCAGAGCCATTGACGATTGGCGCCCAGGCAGTCTGGCGCGGAGACGTCCAGGAATCGGATACAGTCTTGATCCAGGGATCAGGTCCGATCGGGATTTGCATCTTGAAAATGGCAAAGCTTCAAGGTGCAAAAGTCATCATGACAGACCTTGAAGAGGAAAGATTGGCATTCGCCAGGGAAAATGGAGCGGATGAAGTCATTAATGCTCGCGAGGCTTCTGTAGAAGAAAAGGTCATGGAGCTTACAGACGGAGAAGGTCCGAATGTCGTGATTGACGCTGTTTGCCTTCCTTCTACTTTTGAGCTTGGCGTGAAGGTTGTTTCCCCGGCAGGCACAGTGGTGGTACTTGGCTTTGATGAGCGTCCATCCCAGATTTCCCAGCTGCCGATCACGAAGAAGGAAGTAACAATCGTTGGTTCCCGTCTGCAGACGAACCAGTTTGGAAAAGTAGTCTCACTCCTTAACGAACGAAAGTTAAAGGGAAATGGTTTTATCACCCACCAGTTCCCATTAGAGCAGGTAAAAGAAGCATTCTCATTCGTAGAAAAAAATCCGGGTGAAGTCCGGAAAGCAGTTATTGTTTTTGAATAAGGAGTGATTGGATGAACTTGAAAATAGAAACCTTGAAGCAATTGGCTGAATCCAAAGTCGTCGCTGTTGTCCGCGGGAGCACGGCTGAGGAAGCGATTCAGATTTCCGAGGCCGCAATCGAAGGCGGCTTCAGGGCGATTGAACTTACTTATACAACACCTGACGTAGCAAAAGCATTCGAAGCACTGGCAGGAACAGAGGCGATTTTAGGGGCAGGTACGGTATTGGACCCTGAAACAGCACGGCATGCGATTTTGAGTGGCGCCAAATTTGTCGTCAGCCCGAATTTCAATAAAGAAATTGCCACCTTATGCAATAGATATTCCGTAGCCTATCTGCCAGGCTGCATGACCATCACGGAAATCGTGACAGCGGTGGAAAGCGGCTGTGACATCGTGAAGCTGTTCCCAGCAAACCGTTTTGACCCATCCTTCATTGGCGCGGTCAATGGCCCTCTTCCTCAGGTTCGTGTGATGCCAACCGGTGGTGTCAACCTGGACAATGTCATGCACTGGCTCAGTGCAGGTGCGGTCGCAGCTGGAATTGGCAGCGATTTGAACAAAGCATATCGTTCTTCTGGCAAAGATGGAGTCAGGGAGCTATGCAGTAATTACATCAATGCTGTAACAGGAGGGAAAGCATAATGAATATTACGTTTCGCTGGTATGGGCGTGATAATGATACAGTTACCCTCGATCACATTAGGCAGATTCCAGGTGTGAAGGGCATTGTCTGGGCCTTGCACGAAAAGCCGGTCGGTGAGGTGTGGGAAAAAGAAGAAGTCAAGGCGGAAATGGAGTATATTCAATCATTCGGCTTCCATGGCGATGTGGTTGAAAGTGTCAACATCCATGAAGCCATCAAATTGGGGAACGAAGACCGTGACCGGTACATCGAGAACTACAAGCAGACAATCAGAAATCTGGGCGAAGTTGGCGTAAAGGTTATTTGCTACAATTTCATGCCGATCTTTGACTGGACACGCACAGAGATGTTCAAAGAACTGCCTGATGGCTCAACTGCTTTATTTTTCGAAAAAGCAAAAGTGGAAAACCGCGATCCGCAGGAGTTAATCGATACGGTTGCTTCAGCATCCGATTTAACATTGCCAGGCTGGGAGCCGGAAAAAATGGCTCGAATCAAGGAATTATTCGCGGCTTATGAAAATGTAACAGAGGAAGAGTTGTGGGAAAACCTTGGTTACTTCCTGAATGAGATTCTCCCGGTTGCAGAAGAGGCTGGGATCAAAATGGCCATACACCCGGATGATCCGCCATGGACGATCTTTGGACTGCCGCGCATCATGACTGGAAGGGAGAGTCTGGAGAAGCTTCTATCAATCTCTGATTCTCCGTCAAATGGAATTACCTTCTGTACAGGTTCCCTTGGGGCTAGCCCGAAAAATGATATGGTAGCCCTTGCAGCTGAATTCGCGCATAAATCACCATTTGCGCACATTCGTAATGTGAAAATCTTCGAAAATGGCGATTTTATCGAGACATCGCATTTAACAACAGATGGTTCAATCAACATCAAAGGCGTTGTAAAAGAGCTATCTGATATCCAGTATGAGGGATATGTCCGTCCGGACCATGGCCGACACCTCTGGGGAGAGGTTTGCAGGCCAGGATACGGATTATACGACAGAGCGCTTGGCATCATGTATCTTCTTGGGTTGTGGGATGCATACCAGGCTTCAAAATAGGAGGGATACGATGTTTCCAATCCATGAAAACTTAAAGGGGAAAACAGCGGTTATCACCGGAGGGAGCGGAGTGCTTTGCTCGGAGATGGCCCGTGAGCTTTCAAGGCATGGCGTCAATGTCGCCATTTTGAACCGAACTGCGGAAAAAGGCGAAGCGATCGCAGGGGAGATCAATTCGTCTGGAGGTTCGGCCATTGCGGTAGCCGCAGATGTGCTGGACCAAAATTCTCTTGAAGCAGCTAAAGCTACGGTTGTCGAGGCCTTTGGACGCGTCGATATCTTGATCAATGGAGCGGGCGGAAATCATCCTGATGCGATTACGGCAGTGGAGACATACGAAGAGGAATCAACAGAGAAATCCTTTTTCGATATGGATGCTTCCGGATTCTCTAATGTGTTTGACACCAACTTCATCGGGACCTTTTTAACATGCCAGGTGTTTGGCAAAGAGTTGTTGAAGCAGGATGCTCCTGTGATCATCAATGTGTCATCAATGAGCGCCTATTCACCGATGACGAAGGTGCCTGCCTACAGTGCAGCCAAATCAGCGATCAATAACTTCACGATGTGGATGGCGGTCCATTTTGCAGAAACCGGCTTGCGTGTGAACGCGATTGCTCCAGGGTTCTTCCTGACATCGCAAAACCGTAATCTTTTACTGAAAGAAGACGGCACGCATACCGATCGTTCCAAGAAAATCATCGCCCATACGCCAATGAAGCGATTCGGCCAGCCGAAGGATTTGCTCGGTGCGCTTCTCTGGCTGACAGATGAAGAATACTCCGGATTTGTGACCGGCGTGACTGTGCCTGTTGATGGCGGATTTATGGCTTATTCAGGAGTTTAATTATTTAGTGGCATCCACCGGACACCTTCCAGTGGATGTTTGCTATTTTAGGAGGCAGCGATGAAGATTCAGCTTGCACTAGACCGATTAACAAAGGAACAGTGTTTTACGATTTTGGCAGAGACGGCAGAAAATATCGATTGGATTGAAGTGGGCACAGGTGTGATCAAAGAATATGGGATGGCCATCATTCGGGAAATCAGAGAGGCTTATCCTCATAAAACAATTGTAGCCGACATGAAAACCTGTGATGCAGGCCGGCACGAGGCAAAGCAAGTGTTTGAAGCAGGTGCAGATATCATGACGGTGATGGCTTTTTCCCATAACAAGACGATTGAAGAAACGCTGGTGGTGGCTCAGCAGTTTGGTAAAAGGGTTATGATCGATTTACTGGGCGTGGATTCCAAAGACAGGACTGAAGAACTGCAAGGATTGGGCGTGGATTTATTTTGCCTTCATATAGGTAAGGACATGCAAAAGGAAGGCTCGCTAGCTGATTCTTCACTGAACCGACTCGTAGAAAAAATGGAAGGTGTGGAAGTCGCCATCGCCGGCGGGATTTCAGAGAAAACCATTGGTCTGCTTGGAGGAATTGATATTGCCATCGTCGGGAACGCGATTACCGGGAGCAGTGATCCGGAGGAAGCAAGCAGAAGGTTGAGAAGTAAGACAAGGGGACGATTGTAATTCGTCCCCTTGCTTTTAGTTCCGTTCAATATAGCTATCTTTTTTAATGATTTCGAGTTCAACTTCTGTCATATGGAAATACTCAGCCAGTTCTTTTTCATTTGTTTGCGGAGGAAATGTCCGCCTTTTTAGATGGCCGAACTTTCTCCTGTTATAAGAACTCCACCAGCTCAAGGCAGCAGCACTTGTGATGACCACCAGGAAGGTGATGAGCAGGATAGAGTTTGCATTGTCCAGGTTTAATTCAAGAAAGGTGAAATCGAGATTTCGGTCAAAATGGGAGCTGAAGTTATACAAGAACAAGATGAGAAAGAGCCAGCCGAAAAAGGTGAAAAACAGGTCGATGATTTTTCGCGGTTTCGACTGTTTGCTGTTGATGATCATGTTTTCTCCTTATAGATGGAGTCCGCGGTCAGGACTCTCCCAGGTTGCGAATTGGTTTTTATTTTTCCTGAGGATCTTTAATCCTCTAGGGAGCGCTCTGATGACAAGCAGGGCATTGATATGCCAGTAAAGGATTGGGTACCAGATTCCCCATAGCATGTATTTCAGGATCCCTTTTTCATACTTCCTCTCAATATAGAGGGCGACCAGGAATTGCAGCAGACAAATAATAGATAGGTAGTTTCCTATCCATAATGTCGGCAGGATGAATTCCTGATGGAATATATAGTTGTACAGCATTATTAACAGAGAGATAAACCAGGTGATCGACCAAACCACGCTAAGAACCTGCTCGATATAGACAGGGTATAATCTGCGCTGGCGCCAGTCGAGAAAGATATCCATATGGCGCAGGATGACTTCGATACCGCCCTGTGTCCATCGCAAACGCTGCTTCCAGATTCCCCTCAAAGTTTCGGGAACGAGCATCCAGCAAAGTGCCTTTGGTTCGTACCGTACGTCCCAGAATCTTCTTTGCAGCTTCCAGGTAATCCCGATATCGTCAGTGATTAGGTCGGTATCCCACATCCCCGCGTCCAGCAGGGCTTTTTTACGAAAAACAACAAACACTCCGGAAACCGTCATCACTTTCCCGAGCACTCTTTGAGTCCTTTTTATCAGGCCAATAATGCTCGCGTATTCTACCAGCTGGATTTTCGCCAGTAGGCTTGTACGGTTGCGAATCCTGGGATTGCCTGTCACCGCACCGACTCTTTCCCCATTATTAGGTGTAATGAAATGGGGGACAATATAGTTTAACGCATCCTTATCGAGGATGGCGTCACTGTCGATCGTCGCGATGAGTTCACCTTTTGAAGCCAGCACGCCCTGTTTCAAGGCATTTGCTTTGCCCTTATTGTTTACGACATTGACTACACGCAGTTTTGGATACAGATTCAGCAACGACTTTAGTATTTCCATCGTACGGTCTTTGCTTCCATCATTGATGACGATTACTTCATAATTTGGATAATTGAGTTCTGATGCAAATTTCACTGTCTCCTCGATTGTCTGTTCCTCATTGAAGGCCGGAATCAGCAGAGAAACAAAGGGAAGGTCCTCCATATTGTATTGGAGAGGGATCTCCTGCTGCTCTTTTTTTACAAAATAAATTAAACTTCCCGTAATCCAAACAATTCCCATGACCAGAGGATAATAAAATAGAAACAATACTAAGAAGTTGATCAAATTTGCACCCGTCCTGTTAAAAATGTGAGTTGTAATAAGAAGATATTACTTTGTGGATGATAAAAATAGCAATCTATTTTTGTGGTTGAGTGTGTTGCCAAATTATGGGGGCGTAATCTTATTAATTTTAAAGAGAGGGGGGCAGATGATCCGAAACTGATTCGGTGTATTTGCGAAAAACTTTGTGAAATTTTAAAGTAAAAAAATGCCCAGCAACCATCACGGTTTGCTGGGCACTGCTTGATTAGTTTGCTACGTCGATAATACGACCTTCGACAGCAGGGCTGACTGTCTTGTTTTCTTGCTGGTTCACATATTCAGTGAAGATTTCCCAGTCAACGAAACCAGGTTCGCTTACACGTCCCTCACTATAAGCTTTTCCGAATACATCATATCCGTCTCCACCTTTAGCGGTGAAAGTGTTTGTTGCCACTGCGTATGTTTTAGTAAGGTCCAGACTTACATAGTTGACGCCATCTTCCTTCACTTCAACTGACTGGACACGCTGGCCAGCTGGAAGGGAGCTGTCGTAAGTGAATTTCAAGCCTGACACCTGCAGGAACCCTCCGAATGCTGTTGGGGCATCCTTGACACTATGCTCCAATGCTTCTTTGATTTCAGCACCAGTCAGTTGCATGATTCCTAAAGAGTTTCCGAATGGCATGACTTCAAGTACCTTTGCCATCGTAATATCTCCAGCATTAACGGAAGTTCGGATTCCGCCGCCGTTTTGGACCGCAATTACCGTATCAGGGTTGATTGTTTTCGCTTTTGCGAGCATTCCATCTGTGATCAGGTTTCCGAGATTCGTTTCAACTGTTCTAGCAGGAGGGTTTCCACCAATTAAATCGACAGTGGTTGTTCCGATTACTGTGTTTTTCATCTCGTCAACAGCCGGTTTATATTTTTCATTCAGAATCTGTGCTGCGATTTGATCATCTTGATAATTTTTCATATCCAACAATTCGCCAGCATATTCGATAACACGGCCATTTTTATTGAATTTAACATCCAGGGTACCAAGGAACTTGCCATACTCATTTGCCTGGACGATGACTGTTGGCTCTTTGCCGGCTTCTACTAAAATTGGCTCGTCCAACTTAACATGTGTATGACCGCCCACGATGACATCGATACCTTCTACTTCCTCAGCCAGTGTCAGGTCATTGTCACCGCCGCCGTCATTCAGACCGATATGAGTAAGAGCAATAATCTTATTGACGCCTTGTTTCTCAAATGATGTTACAGCGGCTTTTGCCTCATTGATATAGTCGGTGAATTCGACACCCTCTCCAGGACTTGAGATGTCTACCGTTTCAGCAGTCGTAAGTCCAAAGATGCCGATTTTCTCTCCATTTACCTCTTTTACGATGCCTTTATAGACTTCACCGTCATTTGCTTTAGAAGAGAATTCATTATTTGATAGTATATTCATACTTTCGTCATTATCAAAGTTAACGTTCGCGCTGATAAAAGGGAATTCCGCTCCTTTTACAAAGTTAGACAGAGTAGAAGTGCCTTGATCAAACTCATGATTTCCAAATGTCATGGCATCATAGCCCGCCAGATTCATGAACTCCAAATCTGCAAGTCCCTGGAACTCATTAAAATAGAGGGTTCCTGAAAAAACATCCCCGGCATCTAATAATAATGTATTGGCGTTCTCTTCACGAACTTGATTAATCGCCGAAATTCTTTTTGCAACTGAGTCCAAATGCGCATGCGTATCATTGGTATGCATGACTGTTAACTCGTAAGGCTTGCCAGGCTTCTTGCCCTTCATGTTCGCCGATGCTGCAGGAACAGCTATGGATGTCAAAAGAGCAGCGGATGCAGCTACTGATAAAAGTTTGCGGTAGAACTTGTTACGTTGATTCATTAACAGTTTCCTCCTCGTGATCATAAGTGATCTTGCTACTAAACTAGTTACCATGCCAAACATCTTAATTCTACCAAATTTATTTTCTTATAGAGTGAATTAAGTGAAAATTCATTAATTTAGTACTAAAGACCTAACTGAAAAGGATTGATTTAAGAAGTTATATCAAAAGGAATTAATAACTCTACATTGATAATAGATAAGCATTATCAATACTAACTCAATTTGGAGTTAACCTTGTTATAGATTACACCGATAAAAAATTGAAAGATTTGAAAAAGGGGATTCAAATATTATGGCGAATTATTTTGAAATATAGATAGATTACTGGAGGAAAATGATGAAAAAGAAGGGGAGACTTTTAACGTTAGGGATTATGCTGTCTTTAATTCTGAGCGGATGCTCTGATGGAATTCAAGAGGAAACTGTGGTCAAGGGCGAGAGCAAAGAGACAACAGTAATACGTACTGAAACGAGAATTGCCGTCAATAAGGACTTTATGCCAAACATGAACTTTGTGCCGCGGAGCAATATACCTACCCATATCGTATTGCATTTCATTAGCAATGCTGGGAATGATCCTGTTAACCCTTATGTGTATAAAGATATCAGAAAAATCTTTATTGATTACGATGTATCTCCTCATTACATGATCGGCCGTGATGGAGAAATATATCAATTATTGCCGGAAAACCGGGCTGCCCGTCATGCAGGCAAGGGGAATATGGAGGGATACTCCGAATACGAAGATCTATTAAATAAATACTCAATCGGTATTGAATTAATGGCCATTGGAACGGAAGAAGAAATGCAACAGATGATGTCTTCAGAGCATTACAGAAAAATCCCTTCAGAACTTATCGGCTACACAGAAGCACAGTATCAAGCTCTTAATCTCCTGATAGATGATATAATGGCGAGGAATTCAATGATAAAAAGAGATAGAAACCATATTATCGGTCATGACGAATACGCGCCTGAACGAAAAACAGACCCTGGCAGTTTGTTTGAATGGGAAAAGATTGTGTTGAGTGGGGAGTAGCCTTTATGGCTGCTCTTTTTTTTATATTGGATATATTAACTATGAAAATTATGGAACTCATAGATTACTTCCTATACACGTTATTTTTCTCGGAATTTGGGTAAATAGTAACTAACAACCAAACCCAAACAGAAAGCAGGGATTGATGATGAAAAATGACAAGAACTCGAACTCTTATAAACAGGAAATGAACTTGAATATGTATATGGACGCCATTCATGATACTGATAATACTGAACTGATTCTTATGCGTGAAAAGACAAGGTATACGGACGGGGCAAACAAAATCATTCAAAAGGTTCAGAATGAATTCCTTGAGAAAAGAAGGACAGAGGAAATCGACCTTGCTTTAGCAAACAAGGATAAAGAGAGATTCATGGAATTGACTTCGGAAAATTGGAAGGATGCTTTATAAGGTGAAATGGACTAGTAGTTGGATTATATAGAAAGCCTGAAGCCTAAGGGGAATCACCGGTTTCAGGCTTTTTTTCGAGGAAAATGGCTAAGCGCCAGCGTTTATATGAAATTATGAACTGGAAAAAAACGCCCGTAATTTCCAGTTCGCCAATATAATTTGATTTTCGCCAATAAGTGAGTGAAAATCGCCAATAAAATCGGGAAATCGCCAATAAATTTTTATTTTCGCCAATAAAATGCCTTAATGTAGGATAAGAGCTTTAAACAGCAGGACAGCAACATGGATTAATCAACAACCTCTAATAATTGCTCCTTAAGCTTCTTTTTAGCACCGTTTCTCCACTGTTTGACCGCGGACACAGACACATTTTCCTTCGCAGCAATTTCTCTAACCGATAGGAATTCAACGCAAGTGTATACGACCCACTTTGTTTCTTTTTCGGTAAGATTCTCGCAGTAGCTGAGCAGAAATTCAATTTCAAGTGGTTGGTCTGCCTGTGTTTCTTCGACCGATTCCCAGTACTCCTCTTTTGGATGGATGCTTCTCTCTTCGAATCTGTTATTTCGGTTCATTTCGTTCAGGATTTGTCCTTTTACATAGGAATAGGCATAATTGGTGAACTCGCCCTTTTCAGGATCAAATGCTTCTGCTGCCTCCCAGAGTCCGACAAGTCCAATATGAAAGTAGTCTTCTTGATTTTTATAGATATTCAGTGAGCGGATAATTTTATGAATCATTGGTTCATATTGTTTTGCGAGTTGTTCAAAGCCTTCCATTTTGCAATCCTTTCGGGATCGCGCGCGTTCCATTGTATTCCCGGGTAGCTTTACCATACTCCTGGGCATGGTGCATACACCAATCGCGAAAAATGAGTTTTGGAAGGTAAAAAGGGAGAAATTGAAGAAAAAATGCTTCAAAATTGAATTTTCAAAGCCATTTTTGAAGTAGGCCCCAGTTTATTGCCATTATGAGGAACAGTTAATATTGAATTGTGAAATTTTTTAGTCAACGGCCTAAAAAATTTTTATGCCCTTTTTATCAACACGGATATAGGAATAAGGCTGTCGCTCCTCTTGGATATCAGCCAATAAACGAAAAAAACGGGCCTAATAACAGGACCGTCGAATATTTTATTATACTAATAAAATAAAAAATTAGCAATATTTCATAAGTACTAGACTCCATGACACATAAAAATACAGATTTACATTTAAATGCCAAGGTTAATATAATAATACCTATAGGGGTTCTATCCAACACCAAGACATAAACCCGCGTGACCCTGTTAACTGGACAGGAGGTTTTCATGTGAATAGTATAAAATAAAATCCCCAGGAATAAGTCATGCGGACGATCCTGAGGATAGGTGTTGGGTATGCCAACTCTGTTAGTATACCTTTTTTGTTGGAGAATGCAATACAATGGAGGGCCAAACAGTGAGCCTATTGGATGATTATAAGATTAATCAGGAAACAGTGTTGCTGACAGGAGAGTATAACGAATACGGAAAGCTGTGTACAAGAGTAATTGAAGGCGAGAACACCTTTCTCGTCAATATGAAGCCGATTGAAGTGATCAACAAAACGATGCTTGGGCTGGGGTCTGATTTCCATGCTGGCCGGAAAAGTGCCAGGGAGATCTTGGGAGATATCAATATGTGCCCGATAAAGGTAAACTGCAATCTTGGAATCTGGTTATTTCCAACAAAGTCATACAATCATGATTTTTGCATCTGGTTTTCTCTTGAACATGTCAAAAAAACGAAACCTATTGGAATCCGAAAAACGGAAGTATATCTAAGCTATAATCATACATTTGTAGTCAATATGAAGCAATCCACTTTCAATGATCGAAAGCAGAAAGCAAAGGACCTGAGAGAAGAAATGGTGAAAAATTCCCAGGGTGTGCTTACCTTCTGTGTTGAGCCTAAAAAGGGGCTGGTGATTTGTGAAGGGGAAGGTATTAACCGGTATAGAATAAACAAGTAAGATTGTAAAAGCATCCATTCTTTTGGGGTGGATGTTTTTTTATGCAGTCAGTGGTTTCGTTTGACCATTAAGATATATATATATAGGATATTAAAATTGCTTAACAATAAATGCTAGTTTATAAGTTGAAGTGGGCAAACAGAAATGAAAGGAAACGACCGAATTGGATGAACTATTATTTTATTTGGACTCTGCTATTGTGATGTGGTTTGTTACTCAAATCACATTTGGCTTTACAGTTCTTGTCCTTGGTAGTGTCATGATGGATTACTATGAATGGGGAACATATGAACAACCAGTAACAACATATCAGAAAACAGTTAATTTCATCATGGCGTTTTTAATCGGTGCAGGACCCTTCATTTATAAAAAACTTCTGAAATATCCCTGGTGGAAAAGAAAGCTGTATATGAACTGCTCATGTTGATTATTGGGCTGTTTATTGAAATACCAAATGAGTTATATAGGTGAAAAGAATATTAATCAAACGTTTGATTAAATTCCCGTTTCAAATTCTCAATGATGATTTAATCGATAATTGCCCGCGATAACTATACTTTTTACCAAAAAGATTGAAAGCGATTTCTGTGTCATATATACTGCAAGTAAGTTAATCATCGTGATGGAGTCGGGGAGAATCGCACAGAAAAATCCTTTTGCCGGGGCAGCTTCTGTAGGGGTTCTCCTTCTTTTCAATTGCGGAGGAAAGAAAGGAAGTATTAACGGATTACATACTCTATGATGAAACGGTGCTGTTGACGGGGCATACCATGGAAATGGGAAGCTGTACCCTTACTTTTTATGTGGAATCAAAAAAATGAATCAAGATGATCGAGGGAGAAGGATTAAGAGGTATACGCTGAAATATCATGTTCTTTTTGCCATCGATGCATGGCATTTGGATGATAGATTATACTGAGTCTGAAAATCAACCTGTTCATGTGGAACTGCATCCATACGAGGGATGGGTGGAAATGCTGGAAACGATTCCTGTAGTTATAGCTGAATAAAAAAGGTGAGTTTTCTAAGGGTAAAAACTTATAGTTACGCAGAAGCGGACTTTATAGTTGTTTGAAGTAAAGAAAAAGGAAGTGTTGTGTTATGAAGAGGAAATTCATAAAGTTTTTGATGGTCGCCTTTTTCATTCCGCTGCTGATCATTCAGGCTTATCCTTCTGAAGCCAGCGGGATCCCGACGAGTGCAGAAAAGGCGACGAAATTGAAACAAGAGGCTGCACAAATGATTGTTGTTACTCCATCGAAGAAATCAAAAACAACGGGTACCATGCAGCGTTATGAAAAAAAGAATGGAAAATGGAAAAAGGTCTCCTCTCCAATGGATGTGGTCATAGGGAAGAAAGGGACGGGGAAAATGAAAGAAGGGGATGCCAGGACGCCTGTGGGGACATTCCGCCTTGGCACAGCATTTGGCTGGGGAACTAAGCCAACAAAAACAAAGTATCCTTTTAAGAAAGCAACAAAGTACGACTACTGGATCGACGATGCAGAGTCAAAGGATTATAATAAATGGATCCTTTATAAAGGGAATCCCCATAAAAAGTGGAAGTCTTTTGAACGACTGAATCATCCATTATATAAATATGCGATCGTCATCCGTTATAATGAGGAACCGATCGTCAAAGGTGCTGGAAGTGCAATCTTCCTGCATGTGAAAACAAATAAAACCAAGTATACTCTCGGGTGCGTAGCAACAAGCGAAACAAACCTCATCAACACTCTTAAATGGCTAGATTCTAAGAAAAAACCGATCATCGTAATTAAATCTTAACAAGATTAGTTGTATCAATCTTTATTGTGAAAGTTTATCAAACATTTGATTATTCGTGGTCGAGCTTGAGAAATTTGCCTTAAGTAAAATCTGAATTTTATCAAAATGATTGAAAGCGATTACTATGTGAAGTATACTGCTATTACAAGTTAAATCGTGATGGAGTCAAGGAGAATCACACAGACAAATCCTATTTTATAGGGGAGATTTCTGTATGGGTTCTCTTTTTTGCGATAAAGGGGAGGATGGAGATGGAACAGTATATTTTATCTTTAGACCAGGGGACGACGAGTTCGAGGGCGATTTTGTTTAACAAGAAGGGGGAAATCGTCCACCTTGCACAAAAGGAGTTTACACAGCAATTTCCAAAGCCAGGCTGGGTAGAACACAATGCGAATGAGATTTGGGGTTCAATTTTGGCTGTAATTGCAAGTGTTCTTTCGGAATCGAATATAAAACCAGAACAAATAGCTGGAATCGGGATTACGAACCAGAGGGAAACGACGGTTGTCTGGGACAAAGAAACGGGCGTACCTGTCTATAATGCGATTGTCTGGCAATCTCGGCAGACGAGCGAGATTTGTGACGAGTTGAAAGCAGCAGGCCACAATGAACTTTTTCGCGAAAAAACAGGCCTCCTGATCGATGCTTATTTTTCAGGAACGAAAGTGAAATGGATTCTTGATCATGTGGATGGAGCGAGGGAGAAAGCGCAAGCTGGAAAGCTAATTTTCGGCACGATTGATACTTGGCTGATCTGGAAGCTTTCTGGAGGCCAAGCGCATGTGACGGACTACAGTAATGCCTCACGAACACTTATGTTCAATATCCATGAATTGAAGTGGGACGAAGAAATTCTCAATGTCCTCGGCGTTCCAGCGTCAATGCTGCCGGAGGTTTGGCCATCTTCTGAGGTATATGCCAAAACAGCACCATTTCATTTCTTCGGCAAGGAAATCCCGATAGCAGGGGCAGCGGGTGACCAGCAGGCTGCCTTGTTCGGGCAGGCATGCTTCGAGGAAGGCATGGGCAAAAATACGTACGGCACCGGCTGCTTCATGCTGATGAATACAGGCGAGAAAGCGGTGAAGTCCGAACATGGGCTTTTGACGACCATCGCCTGGGGCTTGAACGGCAAGGTGGAATACGCGCTTGAAGGAAGTATTTTTGTCGCTGGGTCGGCACTCCAATGGCTGCGTGATGGAATGAGGATGCTTAAAAACGCCAGTGATAGCGAGACGTATGCTGAAAAGGTTGAATCCACAGATGGAGTTTATGTGGTGCCTGCATTCGTTGGTCTCGGAACTCCATATTGGGACAGCGACGTCAGAGGTGCGGTATTCGGCTTGACCCGCGGAACGAGCAAGGAACACTTCGTCCGTGCCACCCTTGAGTCACTGGCCTATCAGACAAAGGATGTCTTGTCCGCAATGGAAGCCGATTCGGGTATCGAGCTGAAAACACTGCGCGTCGATGGTGGCGCGGTGAAGAACAACTTCCTGATGAACTTCCAGAGCGACATCCTCAATGTGCCTGTCGAAAGGCCGGTTGTCAACGAGACGACTGCCCTTGGAGCCGCATATCTGGCAGGTCTCGCGGTTGGATATTGGAGTGGCCAGCAGGAAATTGCTTCTCAGTGGGCCATTGACCGGAAGTTTGAACCAAAGATGTCTGAAGAAAATCGGGAGCATCTATACAGTGGCTGGAAAAAGGCAGTCAATGCGGCGATGGCGTTTAAATAAATGTTGCAAGAGTCTTCTAAGTGAAAATATAGCATAAAAAGAGACCAGGATACTCCGATTAGAGGTGTTGTTTCCTGGTCTCTTTTGTTTTTTTCGGATAGGCACAGTGTGTTCACTACCTTTTTATCTGTGGTAAAATATTTCTTATTTTATAAGTGTTATAAAAATGTGGAGTTTTAAAAAACTTAGGTGATGATATCCTACACATATTCGGCATATGTTTAATCCAAGCATGATGGAGTAGGAATTGATTCTACTTAAAAACGTTAAATAAGACGCTATCTTACTGCATAATTTTATAAAAAAATTGTATGACTCCCAGTAAATATAAATAAATATCTTACTGGGAGGGATTATTTATGGCAGTCTTGGTTACTGGCGGTGCGGGTTATATTGGCAGTCACACAGTATTAGAGCTTTTGAAGCGCGGAGAAGAAGTGGTGGTCATCGATCATTTGCTAAAAGGGCATAAAGAAGCCGTATTAAGTGAAGCTAAGTTTTTTGAAGGGGATATAAGGGATTCTGAATTCCTGGATCAGATCTTTATGGAAAATCAAATTGATGCTGTCATTCACTTTGCTGCAGATTCTCTTGTTGGCGAAAGTGTGAAAGACCCGCTTAAGTACTATGATAACAATGTCGGAGGAGCAATTTCACTTTTGAAGGCAATGACAAAACACAATGTAAAAAAAATTGTCTTCTCTTCCACGGCAGCGGTTTATGGGGAGCCAGACTTGATATCGATAAAGGAAACTATACCGGCAAACCCAACCAATCCTTATGGGGAAACGAAGTTGGCAATCGAAAAAATGCTTAAATGGGCTGAGCAGGCATATGGTATACAGCATGTTGTACTTAGATATTTTAATGTAGCCGGGGCAGATCTGGACCGCAAGCTTGGCGAAGATCACCAGCCAGAGACACACCTCATTCCGATCATTTTGCAGGTTGCACTCGGTAAACGTGAAAAAATCATGATATTCGGTGACGACTACGACACTCCGGATGGCACCTGCATTCGTGATTATATTCATGTAACGGACCTTGCAGATGCCCATATACTCGCTATCAAAAGATTGCGCGAGGACGAATCGAGCTCTATTTATAATCTGGGGAATGGCAACGGCTTCTCCGTAAGAGAAGTAATAGAGATTTCACGCCAGGTTACAGGCAAGGCGATTCCAGCTGAAGTTGCACCTAGACGTGAGGGAGACCCGGGTAGGCTAGTTGCCTCATCGGAAAAAGCAGCGAGAGAACTCGGTTGGGAGCCGAAATATTCTGCACTTGAAACGATGATTGAGAGTGCCTGGAAATGGTTTCAAAAGTATCCCGATGGCTATTGAATATAGGAGAATAAACTGTTCATGGAACTCTAGACCAGTACAGTGGCTAATAATAATCCAGCATATAAAAAAACGTGGCTAAGTCAGCCACGTTTTTGCTTATAATCTTTTAGCGCCAATGAATCTTGGCTTCCAATATGGATTGTTGATGCTTGCGATTGACACACCTTTTGAGGTTGCTGAGTGGATCATTTGGCCATTTCCAATGTAAATAGCTACATGGGTTACTTTTCTTCCACCGCTAGTTGCATAGAATAATAGGTCGCCAGGTTGGTATGATGTCACTTTGGTTCCGACATTATACATTTCCCCAGCTGTGCGTGGTAAATCTACTCCAGCCTTGCCGAATGAATAGTTTACTAGACCTGAACAGTCAAATCCGCTCGGATTGTTTCCTGCCCATTTATACTTCACGCCCAGATTGCTTTTGGCAACTGAGATAGCTTTTGATTTATAATCGCCAACAGGAGCGACAGATGCTTTTTTAACAGCTGTTTTCTTTACTGTTGCTTTAGTAGTTTTAGGAGCGATATATTTTGAGCTTACAAAACCAGTTTTCCCTTTTGATGAGATTTTCGCCCATCCTTTTGATTGGGAAGCAACTGTTACAAGTTGATTTTTTGATAGTTTGGTAACGACTTTTCCAGAAGTAGAGGGTTTATTGCGCATATTCAATGTGCCGGAATTGATTTTCACATAATAGCTTGTTCCAGCAGCAGATGCTTTATCCATAGACGGTGCGACAGTGGCTACTAAAGTGAAGAGTAACATGGATGCAAGAATTCTCTTTAACAAGTAGTTTTACCCCCGTTTGTTTTAAGTTAAACCTAGTATATAGCGAAAGGGGTTACAAACAAATAACGGGAAAATTACATTTATATTACAAATTCCGACAATAATTCCATGTAAGAATATAACGATAGATGAAAATTATATCGAATGATAAAGATTTTGGATAAAATAAACCGTTGTGGAAGCTCAGTTATTTAATATAGTTAATAGAGTTGGCCAGGATACCATTGACCTGGCCAGTTTCACAAAAGCATTTTATTTAAAAGAACGTACATAATCATCTGATAATTTCATGTAATGGATAATTTTCTTTAATTCTTCTTTCGCTTCTTTGGTAACTCCACTTTCATGTCTATTCGATATGGATGTCAGTAGACCGCTATCATTCGTCTTACCCGGAGTATAAGCATATTCATCTGTCACAAATGTTCCGGTTGGAGCATAAAAGCGAATACCGATTGTATTGGAGGTAGCATTGATTAAATCCGTGCCAAATATAACGTCTTTGCCAAGATCAAGACCCATTAAATTTGCGATAGTAGGATAGACGTCAATCAAGCCGCCTGCCGAGTTAATGGTTTTTCCTTTTTGATCTGGTATTTTTACAATGAATGGGACATTTAAATGATCTAATATGGGATGATATTCATAGCCAAGAAGTTCATTAATAAGTGTGGTATCTTTTTTGTTTTGGGTCTGGACACCCTGGTGGTCACCGTAAACGACAATTATTGAATTCTCATAAAGTCCAGAGTTTTTGAGTGCTTCAACGAGAATTCCAAATGAATAGTCAGCGTAACTGACAGATTTGATATAAGATCCGACAATTGACTCATTATACTCTTCAGGTAAAGCTGCTGTATATTGGCTTTTGATTTCAGGTAGATCGTAAGGATAATGGCTGGATAAAGCGATAATGTGAGCGTAGAATTTCTTATCTTTTAATTCCGCCAATTTTTCGACCGTCTTTTTATATAAAATTTCATCGGATACACCATAAGCTATAAAATCTTCTTTACCAAAATAGTCTTGATCAAAATATTTCTCAAAACCCAGTGCTTCATACATCTCTTTTCTGCTCCAAAAGGAAACCTCATTAGCATGGAAAGTCGCTGTAAAGTAACCAGCTTGTTTCAATTGCCTGGGCAAACTTGGTACAACCTTGCCAGCGACGGCAGTGGACATCGGTTCATTCCCAAGTGCAAATATTGAGCTGTTAACCAGGAATTCAGCATCAGATGTGTTGCCCTTGCCTACCTGAGTATAGAAGTTCGGAAAATAATACGATTCCTTGATCAGCCGATTCAAGTTAGGAGTGATTTCTACTCCTTCAATACGTTTGTTGAGCAAGAAGTTTTGGACGGACTCTAATTGTACTATGATTAAGTTCTTATTCTCTGCGATTCCTTTTAATTGTAAATTCGTGTTCAAGTGTGATGGCTTCTTGCTGGCAACCAACTCAGGAGTTATATCCCTTTCGCCCCTGAATATAGTGCCGGTTTCAGAGGAGATTTCCATTAATTGATAGGCAAAGAATCCTAATGTATTGTATTGGTTTATTTCACTGATTTGCTGCGAGGCTCTGAAAAAACTAATGGAAAGAAATATTATATTGATTGCTGCTAGTATAAGAACCAGTTTACTTCGGATTTGTAACATTGTTTGTGAAAGTTTTTTTGTATTCTTCCATAGTAAGAACATCAACAGTATATCTGAGAAAAACCATAAATATTTTGACTTGAATAATGCGTAGATACTAGTCCGGATATCACCAAGCTGGCCGGCTTGTGCCAGGGATTTATATGTAAAGATAGAATTGTAATAGTCAAAGTACATAACAGCTGTCAATAAAAAGAAAGAGCCGATTATGTTTAGAACTAAATAAAGGAACGGTTTTTTATTTAAAAAAGTAGTTAGTAAAAAGAATATTATTAAGAAGGAGACTTCAATTGCTGATCCGCTTGCATCCAGGGTGCCCAAAATCTCGAAGCGGGTATAGATTGATTTAATCCCAAGAGAAAATATAGTCAGGAGTGCTAGAAAAGAGAACTTTTTCACCTTATCACCTCCATATTCAGAAAATTACTTTATGGCAATCAGTGTAGACCAGGAATTGTTTAGTTAAACGATGAATGTTATTTGGTTCTGTTTAGGAATCTGAAGAATCTACATTATAAAAATTCTTAGCTAATAATAAAGCCCTACAGCCAATCTGCAGGGCTTAATTTCTTTTATTTAAGAAAATAGTCTCTGAATGAGCCAATACATTCCCAAAAGAATAATAACGATTGATCCGTATTTGATTATTTTGGAGGAAGCCTTCAGTCGGTGAAGATAGCTCAGCAATGGAAGTAAAAGCAGAACAATTACAAGCTGTACAACTTCAATTCCAATATTGAAACTTATTAATGCTGATGCAAGGTTTGCTTTAGACAGGTTCATTTCCTGCAGGATATTGGCAAATCCTAGCCCATGAATCAGCCCAAACAAAAAGGTTAATCCCCAACGGTGATTTACTTCCTTTTTAAAAATATTTTCAGCGGCTACATAAATAATGCTTAATGCAATGAAGGATTCTACAAATCTTGATGGCAGATCCATGATCCCTAATACCGCCAAACTTAAGGTAATACTGTGAGCCACCGTAAAGGATGTAACGATTAAAGCATATTGTTTGAACGTCTGTTTTTTTAACAGCAGTGCGAATAGGAACAAAAGATGATCATAGCCGGTTAAAATATGCGACATACCCAGTTGGAAAAATGATAACCAGGAAGAGGAGGTTTGTGCTTCAGGTTTTGTTTCTTGTGTAGGTGTAGATTGACTATTCTGTTCTCCTGATGCTTGTTGCTCTTGCTGATCCTCTGTAAGCAGAATGGTCCAGGATCGATTTTCCCCTTGCAATGCTGCCTGACTTGATTCTCCATTGAATGAAGCGGTGAGTAAATTAACATAGTTTGTATTCGAATCGTTTCCATAAAGTCCATCATCGATTGTGATGGTATCACCGGCTTGATACGGTGGATATTTTAAGGATAGTGTCAAAAATTCTTTATTGTCTTTTTTATTAATCTTAATATCAGTAAGTACTGGCTCTTGTTGTTCATTATTTTTATCAAGTATTACGCTATGAGTCAAAAACTCCACAAGATGGTCTTGATCCTCTGCAATTTCCTTTTCTTGAAGAATTTGATCCTTATTTTGATCAATATCCTCCTGA
This sequence comes from Mesobacillus sp. MER 48, assembly GCF_023714225.1. Taxonomy (NCBI): domain Bacteria; kingdom Bacillati; phylum Bacillota; class Bacilli; order Caryophanales; family Bacillaceae; genus Mesobacillus; species Mesobacillus sp. MER 48. The sequence goes on along the minus strand of NZ_JAMAUR010000003.1, from coordinate 310,060 downwards.
AGTTCAAGAATGGATAATGTGTCAATCGAGAATTCAAATTTTGTTTCCTGTTCATTAAACTCAATCGTTGTAAAGCTTGCACTGTAAGGATGGGCAGACGCCAGGGATGGGAAGGAGTTTATAGTGAAAATAAATAATAATAGGAAATAAAAAAATACTTTAATCTTATTCTTGCCGCTTGCTGCTTTCAATTTGTGTCCTCCCTGAAATGATCAAATAGTACAAACAACTTAATATAATCACATATTCCTATAGGTGTATAGAAGGTTACAAAAATTTTAGTAGGAAATTTTTGAAAATTATTTATTTCCAGTTATATCAATAGTCCTAAAAATTCTGTAAAATTAAATTGCTATTAAACTTACATAATAGAAAGGTTGTCGATGATCTTCTAGATTATTTTTTCGTTATTTTAGGAGTTTGGGGAAATCATAGTGTAAAGGATGGTAGATCGATGAAGAGAAAACAGAGAATCTTCAGGAAGCAGACGAGCTTCCTCCTAGCTGTATTGTTACTTGTCAGCACCTTTTTGCCTAGCGGTCTGGCCCTAAAAGCAAGCGCTTCCATTGCCGACCATGTTGTGATCAGCCAGGTTTACGGAGCGGGGGGGAATTCTAACGCTCCACTAAAGCAGGATTTTATTGAATTATATAATCCTTCCAATGAGTCAATCGTGCTAGATGGTATGTCTGTACAGTATGCGAGTAAGGCAGGTACATTCTCAAGTACTAATACTACAGCTTTATCAGGTAGTATTCCTGCATATGGCTTCTATTTAGTTCAACTGGCTGCTGGAAGCGGTGCAGTGCCATCGATTCCAACGGCGGAGGCAACTGGCACGACTAATATGAGTGGAACAGATGGGAAAGTAGCTCTAGTTGACAATACTACCCCTATATCAGGCAAAGATGATGAAGATGTAATCGATTTTGTTGGCTATGGGAAAGATGCGTCTGAATTTGAAGGGACTGCACCCATCAAGATTTCCTCTAATACAGAGAGTGCACAAAGAAGACCTTATGCAAATGAACTTCCTGGTTCAGGAACAGGCAATGCCTGGGACACCAATGATAATGGAAGTGACTTTGTCTCAGAAAGTGTCAATCCCAGGAACAGCGCAAGTCCTGCAGAACCGCCAATGCAATCTGACAAAAGTTTGCAGCCGGTTGGAAACAGTATTCAATTTATACTTAATGCCTCTACCGGTAAAGTAACCGGATATACGGAAGCTGCTCTGGCAGATTCTGATATTAAACTCTATGAGACTTCTTCAAAAGATACTGTCGTTGGCACAGGTAAAGCAACCGCAGATGGTGCTTTTGAGATAAGCTTTTCTACTGACAAAAATTTAACCTCAATCTTTATCACTGCAACTCAGGGTGAGAAAAAAGAAAGCGATACGACTGAAATAAATCTGGCCACTGCCAGTGAGAGCGTTAATGCTGAACATCTCAGCTATAGTGTCGATGAAGACGGAAATGGGACATTGATTGGAAATGAGGGAGCAGTTGTTAGTAATTCCCTGATCAATGTATACCCTGATTCAGCAGCAAATAAAGCGGAGCGCCTTAATTCTGAGGTCACCGAAGCTATGTCAAATGGCGGATTCAGCGCAATCACCTTTAGCAACGCACCTGAAACAATTTATGTGACCCAGCAATCAAGCAGTGCGAATGGGATTATGCTTGAAAGTTCGCCTGTCTCTGTTGAAAAGGCAGATACAAACGCTGTTACTCCTTTGAACGTTGTAAAACAAACAGATTCAAAAGGGCTTTTGACAAACCTTAATCAATATTTCACTGTCGAAGGTGTTGTCACCGTCGATAATGGAATATTGGGGACTCAGAAGAATAACTTCTATATCCAGGATGCGACAGGCGGAATCAATATCTTTGGCAACTATGATTCAGGGTTGACAATTAAACGTGGGGATAAGCTGCGAATCACAGGTAAAGTCATTCAGTATAAGGGACTAACTGAATTAGATGCTACTGCTATTACTAGAGTTGGCGAAGGTAAAACTCTTCCGGCAGCAAAGGAAACTTCGATTCAGGAATTAAACACGTTTACTGTAGCGGAGCCTTTGGAAGGCAGCCTGGTAAAGGTAACTGGTAAAGTTTCCGCTGTTTCTGGTTCAGGTAATGTAAATGTTACTTTAGTGGATGAAAATAATAAATCAACAACTGTCAGGGTCATGTCAGCAACGGGAATCAATACAGATACTGACCTTGTACTCGGTAAAAGTTATTCCGTAACCGGAATTGTTGGCCAGTATACATCTTCTACTACATCACATACAAGCGGGTACCAAGTATTCCCGCGTGATAAGAATGATCTGGCAGCTGAACTAAATGTAGAGCACACTCCATTAACAGAAGTCTATAAAAATACTGATATTGAATTTGTAGCCAATGCCAGCGGCGCTGAATCAGTAGCGGTATACTATAAGGCTAAAAATACTGTTGAGTATACAGTTCTTCCTATGACTGCCGGCAGTAATGGCCGATATACTGCAGTTTTGGAAGCATCTCAAGTTCCTGCAGATGGATTCGATTATTATATTGAAGCAAAAGCAGGAGAAAGTGTTAAAACATCTGGTACGAAGGAGGCTCCACACCAGGTAAGTGTCGTATTGGATGAAGAGGGGCCAAGAATTTACAGCGAAACACCTGTAGGCGGCTCGAAAGTTGAAAGTCCTCGCCCTGAAATCTCGGTATTACTCGAGGATCCAAGCGGTGTGGATGAAAGAAGTGTTAAAGTTTCGCTTGATGGCAGTGAACTTACTTCAGCAACAATCTCAAAGAGTCAGGTGAAATTTGTTCCTGCTGAAGATCTATCTCTTGGTGTTCATACCGTTAAGGTAACAGCAAATGATTCAAGAGGAAACAGCCATACGTATGAATGGACATTTGAAGTGGTTCCGCGCTTTGAAGGCGGACAGCATTTCCGAGGTACAACCCATAACCATACAAATATTTCACACGATGGTGCGGGAACTCCAGAGGACGCATTGAAAGCAGGTCAGAAATATGGCTACGACTGGTTTGCATTCTCAGATCACTCCCATGACATCGATCCATCATTGCTTGGACAGGATACAGTTGATCGTGATGGAATGCAGGAAAGAAAAGGCGGCGAAGATTGGCAATTAACAAAAGATCTGGCTGCCCAGTACACGAAAAATGACGAGTTTGTTGTATTCCCTGCGTTTGAAATGACCTCTACTACTTGGGGACACTCAAATATCTTCGGGACAGAGAACTTCATTGATCGCAATATAAACGGAAAGATGTATCAGGATTTGAATAATTACTATGCATGGGTCATGAAATACGATGACATAGTCGGGCAGTTCAACCATCCGGATATGTCCAAAAACGCATTCAACAACTTTAAGCCTTACGATAAAGGAGCAGACAAGCTCTTTACAATGTTGGAAGTTGGTAACGGTTCGGGTCACTACGGGTACGCAAATGCGGAAAAGAAGTTTTTCTCAGTACTTGATTTAGGCTGGCATGTTGCACCGACTTATGGTGAGGACAACCACGAAGGTACTTGGGGACAAACAAGAGCCCGTACGGTAATCGTCGCTGAGGACCTTACTCAAGAATCCCTTCTTCACTCAATGAGAAATATGCGAGTTTACATGGTTGAAGATCCAAACTTCACGCTTGATGTGAAAGCAAATGGATTCTACATGGGTTCAACAGTAGACAGCAAATCATTGAAATTCGAGATTTCAGGAAGTGACTTAGTCGCAGAGTCAAGGAGTAACCCAGAATATGACTACCTGGCTGCTGATTATCAATCTGACGACCGAATTGAAAAAGTTGAACTGATCACGAATGGCGGAAAAGTTGTAGATTCGATTACCCCTATGGAAAAAGAATTTACCTGGAAACCATCCTATACAGTTACTGGCGGTCAACAATGGTTTGTCGTGAAAGTCACGCAAATGGATGGCGAGCAGATGTACTCCGCTCCAATCTGGTCAAAAGAAGAGGCGGTCGATGTAAAAGTTAATGGAATTGATGTTGAGGGAGACGTCATCACCGAAGGAAATCCAGCGACATTAAAAGCCAGCGTAAGCAATAATGGAACACAAGAAGTAAAAAATATAAAAGTGGACCTTTACTATGATGAGGTTCAAGAAACAAACCTGATTGGTTCACAAACGATTTCTTCGATCGTTCCAAAAGGTGTGGGAACAGCTTCTGCGATCTGGGAGACCCCGATGAAGGGTGACCACAAAATCATTGCGGTGCTCACCTCCATGGATGGATTGGACCTGGGCGACACAACCTTTGTTTTACCAGTCAAGATTAAGGAACCACTGGGCATAAAAGTAATGATTGATGCTAAACATGGCAATGAAAATACAAGCGGTGACAGCGGATCCTATAAGGATAACCTGAAATCATTCACAACGATGCTGCAAAAAGAGGGATATACAGTTGCCGAAAATAAAGCAACTGTCACGGATGCATTACTCAGCGATGTAAATGTACTGGTAATTACACATCCAAAATATGCTTATACGGCTGACGAAAGCGCAGCAATCGCCAAGTTCGTTAAAAGTGGCGGATCAGTGCTGATGGCGAGCAAGAGTAATTTCGGTACAGATCCTACCATTAACAATAAGATGCTGAGTGAGATTGGTACCGAAATCAGAATGGGCAATGACGGAGTTTTTGATGTAAGTGAAGACGGAAACTTCTGGAGCGATCCAAGTAAGAGTCCGTTCGCGGTTAGGGTATTCCCTGAGCCTGTCTCCAATTACATCACAGACCGGGTATCCTTTCTGGACTACTATAGCGGGGGAAGCTTATCAGGCGCTGATAACAAGCCGTTGACAGATAATGATAAGGTAACAATCCTTGCAAGAGGAAACGAAACTACTTATCAAGGAAGTGTAAAAGGTGGCTATACGTATGATGATGTCTCTGATGAAACTGGTGGTTCAGCTATCCCACTGATAGCCTCTGAGGAAATCGGTGAAAAAGGCCGGGTCATCGTATCGGGAATGAATATCTTCAACGATAAGCAACTGGATGAATCTTATGAACCAAAAGGCAATGATGAATTCGCGCTGAACGCGATAAACTGGCTTGCACACCGCGGCACAACAGTTTCTTCGATTGGTAATGCAAGAGACCTTGCTGAAGATACACCTGTAGTGATCGAAGGAACAGTCACGACTGGAGCCGGAGTTTTCTTTGACGCATTCTACGTCCAAGATGGATCAGGCGGAATCATGGCGTTCCAGGAAGTGCCTGCAGGATCATTGAAGCCTGGTGATAAGGTCCGTATCTATGGACATATCATCACATTCGATAACAACAAGGAAATCGAGTTTACGAAGTTTGATCAAGACGTAATCAAAATTGGTGAGGGAGATCCAATCCAACCAAAAGTCGTAGATACTGGCGAAGCTACATCTGATGCTAACCAGGGGCTTCTTGTTAAAGTAACAGGTAAAGTCGTTTCCCAATTCGACGCCAACTCTTATATCATCAACGATGGGTCAGGCGATGTATTGGTATTTACAGATGGCTATATCACTAACCAGAGTGGACCAGTTCCAGTTCTGAAAGTAGGGGATACTTTAGAGGCAGTCGGTTTATCAGGCTCTTTCGCGGAAGGTACAAGGATTCGTGTACGTGATACGAAAGAACTTGTAAAGGTAGATAAAACAGCACCTGTCACTACAGCAACAGTAAATCCTGAAAGTCCTACTGGCAATAACGGCTGGTACACAACCGATGTCACTGTCACACTGACTTCAGTAGATGAAGAATCAGGCGTGAATTCACCAGAATACAGAATTAATGGTGGAGAATGGTTGGAATATACAGAAGCTATCCAATTTAATAAGGATGGTGTTTTCACTCTCGAATTCCATGGTTCAGACGTTAGCGGAAATGTTGAGGAGATCAAGTCCATTGAAATCAAAGTGGATAAGACTGCTCCAGAAACAGCTGTTACTTTAAACCCGGAAAAAGCTACAGGTACAAACGGCTGGTACACATCTGATGTTACCGTTTCACTATCTGCGTCTGACTCCCTGACGGATGTAAAGACGACACAATACCGTATTAATGGTGGAGAGTGGACAGTGTACTCAGATGCATTGCAATTAACCACTGATGGAATCTACAAGATTGAATACCATAGTGTCGATGGGGCAGGAAATGTGGAAGAAACGAAAATGAAGGAGTTTAAGATCGATCAAACAGCTCCTGAATTATCTGTTTCAGTAGATAAGCCTACCCTTCTTGTGCCAAACCATAAGCTCGTCGATATTAAGGCTTTGCTAGACTACAGTGATGCCACATCAGGAATAAGTACGGTAGTATTAGAATCAATCACAGTCAATGAAGCAAACGCAGACAGCAGTGATATCAGTGGAGCGTTATATAAAACGTTAGATACGGATTTTGCCCTTCGTTCAGAAAGAAACGGAAAAGGCAATGGACGCATCTACACTATCACATATCTTGCTACTGATCAGGCCGGAAATACGACAGAAGCACAGGCTACTGTTACCGTGTTAAAAGGAAGATAATAATTAAAAAGACTGCTTATGAAGTAACACCATGTTGCTTCATAGCAGTCTTTTTATTAACGCCAATCTTTTATTTATGCTCATGCCAGTTGCATCCACACCACTTTCATTATTCATGTTCACGCTGTTTTTTTGTCTGATTGCTAATGACAGTTAACAACAATAGTTTTTCTTCCGGGCTCAACATGCTCCAGCTTCCTGCTTTTACTCTCATGTAAAACACTCCTTAGTAACTGTATTTTTTTTACTTTTGTTTCTGTAATCCTTATATACCGCCTTTTTCAAAAAACCAAACAATAAAAGTTTCTACAAATTACCAGAAGGATTTACATGCTTGTCCTTTCTTTTTGTCGAAAGGGGATAAAAATGATGAAAAGTTGTTTGATTTCAATTAGCAAGTTGCTGAATTATACTGGTTTTTGTTAAAATATCACGATTTTTTCAGATGATTAATGAGGTAGGAACTCACAATTATAATGTTTAATCGAGCACTGATCGCTTTCGGTTGGGAAATTATATATAAGTGATAATTTAATTAAGAGAAAAAGATCCTCTACGTCCCAGGACCTAGATGACTTTACTAACCAAGTCTGTAGAAAAAGAGACTGTTTTGAAGTATTGTATAAGAGAGAAAACATTTTTTTACAGCATTTGAAACATTCTGCGCCTCCTATTCGTATAAATAGGAAGATTCAAATACAGGAGTCGATACTAATGAATAAATTCCTTTTACGATTCATGCAAACCGGTTCGGCAATCCCTTTTTCCGCATTCACCTGGCTGCTGGCATATGCCGGTTTTGACCAGACGTTTTGGATGTCCTCGCTTTATGGGTTTATTGGCGGTGGCGTCATGTTCTTTGGAGTAGGATATTATCTGGAACGAAAAGTCCTTGAAAAAAATAGACTGACCAAGAAGGAATACAAATATATACAGAGAAATCTTAAAGAAGCGAATGTGAAGATTAAAAAGGTCCAGAAGTCGCTCTTTTCGATCCGTCATATCCGTTCTTTAAAACAAAGAATGGAACTGGTAAAGCTGGTAAGAAACATTCAACGACTGAATACTCGTGAGCCAAGAAGATTCTTCAAGGCGGAACAGTTTTATTTTTCACATCTGGATTCAATCATGGAACTGAGCGAAAAGTATGCATTCCTTTCCTCCCAGCCTGGTAAAAACCGCGAGCTGGAGCGCTCATTATATGATACACAGGATACATTGAAGGAGCTTACCAAAATCGTAGAGAAAGATTTGAGCTATATGCTGGCTGATGATATTGACCATCTGAATTTTGAAATCGACGTAGCCAAGCATTCTATCAAGAAACTAAATGAAATTCCTGACGAGACCAGGAGGTTAAAATAATGACAGAAAAAAATTCAGACCTTTTAAAAAACACCGGCAATATCATGGACGATATATTGACGAATCCATTTGGCGATACACCGGAGTTGCAGCTGCAGCCTAATCCGCAACAGCACGAAAGCAAACCGGTCAAGCTGATTGATGTAATTCCTGAGGAAAATCGCCAGAGAGCTTACCAATTGGCAGAGCAAATCGATCCGAAAAACCATCAGGCCATGATCCAATATGGTACCCAGGCACAAGGGAAGCTCCTGACTTTTTCGCATACGATGCTTGAGCATGTCCAGAAAAAGGATATCGGAGAAATAGGAGAAATCATCAATGATTTGATGAAACATCTCAATGACATGAACCCTGACGAGCTTAGTACGGAAAAGCAATCCTTCTTTGCCCGTATGTTTGGCAAGATTTCTGGTTCAGTCCAGGAGATTCTCTCAAAGTATCAGAAGACAGGCGCGCAAATTGACCGGATTAGCGTGAAGTTGGACAGAAGTAAAAATGTCCTGCTATCTGACATCGGTATGCTTGAGAAGCTATATGAAACGAATAAAGAATATTTCAACGCACTAAACATCTATATCGCTGCAGGCGAACTCAAGCTGGAAGAGCTACACGAAAAAACAATCCCTGAACTGAAAAAAGCGGCAGAAGCTTCCCAGGACCAAATGAAGTTCCAGGAAGTCAACGATATGATCCAATTTGCGGACAGGCTGGATAAGCGTCTATATGATTTGAAGCTAAGCAGGGAAATCACAATACAAAGTGCACCGCAAATTCGATTGATCCAGAATACGAACCAGGCGCTGGTGGAAAAAATTCAATCATCTATTGTCACTGCGATACCACTATGGAAGAACCAAGTTGCGATCGCCCTGACACTGATCAGGCAGCGCCATGCTGTTGAGGCACAGAAACAGGTATCGAAAACGACAAATGAACTTCTACTCAAAAATGCAGAAATGCTGAAAACAAACACAATCGAAACCGCGAAAGAAAATGAACGCGGTATTGTTGATATTGAAACATTAAAGAAGACACAGGAGAACCTGATCACGACACTGGAAGAAACGTTGAGAATCCAGGAGGAAGGCCGAACTAAGAGGCGCCAGGCAGAGCATGACCTTGCTAGTATGGAAAATGAGTTGAGGGTGAAACTGTTGGAGATAAAAGATAAGTAAATAAGGAATTTATGCCTGACCCGCAGTTTTTCGTCAATGGGTCAGGCATCTTTGTTTCCTCTTCCATTAAGTTGTAGCATTTAATCCATTTGCACGACCCTAATAAATTCTACATTCCTAACGAAATTTATAATAAAATATCTTCGATCATCGATTAAAACAAAGTTTAGCATTATTTTTGAAGGGGTAAACATGCATTACCTTTAACTTTTTTTACCAATGATGTTTTTGGCCTAATTTAAAAGGGGGAAATCAATGTGTTTAAATTAGTAATAAATTTAAAGTACAGATTTCATTTGTTATTGCAAAACTATAATGAAGCCCTTATACAGGATGCACTATGCGAGAGATTGAAATCAAGTTTACAACAAAAGGCGAGATATCATGAAGAGAAAGCAGGGTCCCTTGTAGTTAGATTGTAGAGCAGGCTTAGGAGCCTGTCTTTTTTTATTTTATGCCTATAAACAATCCTTATGGCTATTCAGCGATAAAATAATCGATTAGATAATCTGCCCAAAGCATATGGCCATTTTCGTTTGGTGTACTCGGTTCCCCAATTAGAAAATTTTTAATTTCTTCACTTTGTGGATCTGGCCAGGCATCCCAATGATTAATATAGCTAATATTATTTCTATCTGCATATTCCTTTAATGCTTCTACTTGCAGCGGGTAATACTTGGCTTGATACAAAGGGTTAGCCGGCTGCAAAAGTACGATTGCTTCTTTGTTAGTCGTTTTAATAGATTCTATAACTTTATTAATATTTTCATTAGAATTCTCTATTGTTACCTTCCCATTATCCTTAAGAATAAACGGTTCAAGTAAAATTAGGTCTGCTTTTTCGGCAGCTAGCTCCTCATCCTTTCCTTCTTCAATTATTTGAGTAGAGGTAAGATCATAGCTTTTTACAGACACATCAAGTGTATTATGAAAAGATTCCTTTAGTTTATTTTTTAATAGATATGCCCATCCAGATGATTCCGGGCCCAAAGCTGTTGAACCGGCAATCAAGATCTTATAGAGTTTCTTTTCATTAATTGATTGTTTATAGGATAGTTGTGCTTCCTCTGGCCAGTTTTTTGTATATGAAAAAAAATCAGTTCTTGCAGGCTCGGTCTCATCTTTCGCTCCCCTATAAAAGTTACTCTGGTCTTCATAAGCTGTAACTTTTATTTTTTCCTTCCAATGCTGATTTCCTAATATTAATATTACCGAACAAGCAAAAGTGAGGCATATTACGAGAATATGTTTCATTAAAAACCCCCCCAATATTTAATTAATGTCATTTATCCTTCACTAAATTATGACAATAAAAGGCAAATTTTTCAAATAATTATGATATAATGGAATTTAAATAACATAAATCCGCAGGAGGGTACAATGGAAGAAACAATAAGTTTAAAAGACTTGTATGAAATCCTGAAAAAGAGAGTACTATTAATTTTATCTTTAACACTTACAGCCGTTATATTAAGTGCTGCGGTAAGCTATTTTTATCTAACGCCAATATACCAGGCTTCAACCCAGATTCTAGTTAACCAGACAAAAAGTGATCGGGATGGTTCAAGTATTGGTGATGTTCAAAATAATCTGCAATATATTAACACCTATAATGTAATCATTAAAAGTCCAGCAATTCTTAACCTCGTTATTGACCAATTAGAACTTAGAGAAACTACCGCACAGCTGAATGAGAAAATCAACGTTAGCAGTCAACAAAACTCTCAGGTAGTAAATATTTCGGTACAGGATAAAGACATAGAACACGCAGTTTCAATTGCAAATACCACTGCCAAGGTTTTTAAAGAAGAAATCTCTAAAATTATGAATGTAGATAATGTAAGCGTACTAGCAGAAGCCGCGGTTTTAGAAGGACAGTCCCCAATTAAACCAAAACCACTAATAAATGTTGCAATTGCTTTAATGATTGGTTTGATGGCTGGGATTGGATTGGCCTTCCTTCTTGATTATTTAGACAATACAATTAAAAGCGAGCAGGAAATTGAAGCAATTCTTGGCTTGCCTGTTTTGGGTGTAATAGCTTCCATAGATGATTCAGAACTTGATTTTCGTGATAGTACTAGAAAAACTAGGAATAAAAGAACAAGGGGTGAACCAGTTGGGCATTAAAAAAGAAGCAAAAAAACGTATCATGGACCACCGTAGAAAGCTGATTGCAGCACAAAATACTAGATCCCCTATTACTGAGCAATACAGGACATTAAGGACAAATATACAATTTACATCTTTTGATAGTGAAATAAAAACAATAATGGTGACATCCACTGGACCTGGAGAAGGAAAGTCTACAACAGCTGCTAATCTTGCCGTAGTATTTTCGCAGCAAGGAAAAAACGTTTTATTGGTGGATGCTGATTTAAGGAAGCCTACTGTTCATTATACTTTCAATTTAACAAATACTTTTGGGTTAACAAGCGTATTAACAAGGCAAATTTCAATTGAAGAAGCGATTGTGGAATCAAACTCGTCCAATTTATGCCTATTATCCTCTGGCCCGATTCCTCCTAATCCGGCAGAATTAATGGGATCTTCGGCAATGGATCAATTTCTGAAGAATGCAAAACAGAATTTCGACATGGTCCTTTTTGATACTCCCCCTATCTTAGCGGTAACAGACGCACAAATATTATCGAACAAATGTGACGGTACAATTGTTGTGGTCTCGAGTGGAAAAACAGTAAAAGAAGATGCTTCTAAGGCAAAAGATTTGTTAATGGCGGCAAAGGCCAAAATTCTAGGAGTTGTTTTGAACAACAAAAAATTAAAAAGTACAAACTATTATTATGGCAATTAATTTTGTAACTTGACCTATTTCGACAAAAAACACCCTTTACCGTATTTTTTAGGAGTGGTAACATTATAATATACCTAAAATATTTACAATATTCGGAAAAGGTGGGTGCGATGATCGATATACATTGTCACATACTGCATGGAATTGATGATGGGCCAAGGACTCTAGGAGAAGGTATTTCTTTAGCAAAAAGTGCGGTGAAAGAGGGCATCCATACAATCATTGCTACTCCACATCATAAAAATGGGCGCTATATAAATACAAAACAGGATATTTTAAAAAAGGTAACAGAATTAAATGATATTCTCCAAAGTGAAAAAATACCTTTAACGATCCTGCCGGGGCAGGAAACAGCTATTCATGGTGAGATTCTAAGAGGGATTGAAGTGGGAGAAATCCTTACCCTGGATCGAACTCAGTATTTATTTATCGAATTTCCTGCAAGTCATGTTCCGCACTATTCCGAACAAATTTTTTATGAACTCCAACTAAAAGGAATAATCCCTATTATTGTACATCCCGAAAGAAATGCGGAGATTATTGAAAGGCCGGATATATTATATCAGCTAGTTAAAAACGGAGCCCTCGTTCAAATAACAGCATCAAGCATAGTTGGCCGATTTGGAAAAAAGATTAAAGCTTTTTCCGAACAGCTTATAGATGCTAATCTTGTTCATTTTATCGCCTCTGATGCCCACAATACGGATAAAAGAAGTTTTTATATGCAGCATGCTTACTCAAATGTAAGAAAACGTTATGGAACTGATATGGTATATCTATTTAGGGATAATGCCGAACTTCTCACCCAAGGAAAGAACATATATAAAGATATACCAGCTCGTGTAAGAAATAGAAAAATGATTGGATGGTTCAATTAAAAGAAATTAATAGATTACCAGAACCATTTTCCATAAAAACATTTATAAAATAGAATATGCTGCATCGGATCTCGGAATATCCCGGGATTTTTTTATCGTCTTATATTCAAAGAAAATATATATGAGTAGCTAAATTTCAACAAAATTTGCAGATAAACGGTGATATATTGGTAAAAAATTACTGGTGAATAAATTGGAAGACTCATTAACTAGTAATATAGTTAACCGATATTATAGTTACAAAATAAATTTAAGGGAGACTCATGATGAGATTCAGGGGCGCATTTTTTGCCATTTTATTTTTCTTTGTTTTTGTTTCAGTTGGATCTGCAGAAGAGGATAAAATAAATCCGAGGATATCAAAGTTTAATACAGCAGCCTTATTTGATAAGAAAAAAGAATTCGAAAGCAGAGAGTTAATTATCAAATTCAACTCTAATATAACTTCAGAAGAAAAACAGAAAATTCTTCAGTCTGTAAACGTGAAGGAGCTTTCTAATCTTAAGCTTGGTAACTTAACCTTAGTTTCAACAGACACAGAAGATGAATTAACTACTATTGCTAAAAATCTATTAAGGTATAAGCAAGTGGAATATGTGGAACCAAACTACAAGCTCGGTGCCACTTTTACCCCGGGAGATCCGGGCTACAGTAAACAGTGGTATTTAAATAAAATTCAAATACCAAAAGCCTGGGATATAAGTAGAGGAGCATCTAATGTTACTGTAGCTGTTATCGACGGTGGTGTACAAACCAGCCACCCGGATTTAAAAGGGAAAATGGTATCTCCAATAGATATCACTACTGGCCGTTCAACTATAACTGGTGAACCCCATGGAACCCATGTAGCTGGCATAATTGCTGCCACGATAAATAAGACGGGAATAGCAGGTATTGCCCCAAATGTTAAAATAATGCCTGTTAATGTTTTTAAAGGGGAAACCGCCAATGTAGATGATGTTGTCAAGGGTATTAAGTATGCAGTCGATCATAATGCGGATATTTTGAACTTAAGCCTTGGCAGTAGAAGCTATAGTTACGCATTAGAACATGCTGTAAAGTATGCCAGTTCAAAAGGAGTCATGGTTATAGCTGCAGCTGGAAATGAAAGGACGTATATTTCTACCTATCCAGCTGCAATTCCTTCAGTATTAGCTGTAAGTGCCACGGATAAAAATGATAAAATAACTGGGTTTTCCAATTATGGTTCTTATATAGATATTGCTGCACCTGGTTTAGATATCTTTTCAACCATTTCGGGAAGTTCATATACAAATATGAGCGGCACTTCGATGGCTTCACCTGTAGTATCTGGTGTGAGTGCGCTAATATTATCGAAGAACCCGCTTTTAAAACCGGCTCAGGTTGAAAGTATAATAAAGAAAACAGCTTATGATTTAGGGTCAAAAGGCTGGGATTCCTTTTATGGACATGGCAGGGTAGATGCATATAAAGCATTATCCGTTACCCCATATCCTGTTCATAGTCTTACGCTTAGTACTCGATCTTTTACAATGAAAGGAACGAATAAAAATAATGTTTCTTTCTACGCCCAGAGTGGAATAACGGCTTCGTTATACATTCAAAATTCAAAAGGCACCATTATTAAAAAACTGATCACTAATAAAAAATGGGCGGGAGGAAAATTAACTGCTGCTTGGGATGGCAAAATGGATAATGGTGACTATGCAATAAGTGGAACATACAAAATAGTGGCGAAGGCGACAAACGGGAAGAAAACGGTTTATAAGAGTACGACCATGAAGGTTATAGACAAAGTAACGACATCAATCCAGGCGGTTTCATCTGTTCAGTTTTCACCCGCTCTAAAGAGCAAACTGTCCATCCCCTATTATCTTACTAAAAATGCAAGAGCGACAGCTGTCATTTATGACAGCAAACATAGAGAAGTGAAAAGGCTGCTTAATAAAACAGCTTTAAAGCCAGGTAAGAAAACACTTGTTTGGAATGGCAAAAACAATAAAGGCAAAAAGGTCAGTAACGGTAAGTATACTTTGGTAATGTCAGCGTATGACTCCAAAAATGTTAAAAGAGCTTCCAAAAAGATTACTGTAATAGTCGATTCGGTTATGCCCAAAGGCAATTTAACCATTATCTCTTCCCTATTTAAAATGGATGGAAGAGTAAAGCCAGGAGTAAAAGTAAACTTCAATGAAAGGGTTTATGTAAGAACATATGTTACAACTGATAAAGGTGTAAAAGTAAGGAAATTGACGTATGACAAGGTATTTACACCTGGTGCTTCAACACTTTCCTGGGATGGAAAAAATGACAAGGGACTATTCGTAGCTGAGGGTAAATATCGATACTATATTGAGTACCGGGATGCCGCTGGAAATAAAAAAACAATGAAAAGCAGTATTTTTAGCGTTCAGGATTGGGTGAAACCGGCAATTAAGTCAACTGCACCAATTACGTATCGTTCAACAACCAACCTGCCGGTCTCATATACGACCAGCAAACCTGGCTATGTTAAAATTGAGCTTTTGAAAGACAATAAAGTATTTCGGACAATCCTGACATCAACTTATAAAGCCAAAGGTAGCTATTCCTTTGTTTTTAATGGGAAAGATCAGACTGGGAACTACTTAGCGGATGGAAAATATCAATTCAGGATTACAATAACGGATAAATATAAATTA
This sequence comes from Mesobacillus sp. MER 48, assembly GCF_023714225.1. Taxonomy (NCBI): domain Bacteria; kingdom Bacillati; phylum Bacillota; class Bacilli; order Caryophanales; family Bacillaceae; genus Mesobacillus; species Mesobacillus sp. MER 48. The sequence continues at coordinate 294,596 of NZ_JAMAUR010000003.1, read as the reverse complement.
ACTACCTTATATAATGGGTATATTACTGTTGCCTTAACTAAGGTTGTCATAAATTATCCTTCCGTTGTTCAGTATTTTCCAGGAGATGAAGCTGCCGTATACTATAGTTTATCCGAAAAGGCTAACGTGACAATTGAGATATTTAACGAATTGAATCAGAAAGTCAAAACCATTATTGCAAACACACCAAAACTGCAAGGAATTAATTCGTTTGTATGGGATGGCTCCTTCGATGGCAACTTCCCGGAAGTCAGTGATATTTACTACTATACAATCAAAGCAAAAAATACAGCAGGAAATGAAGCAGCAGTAAAAGGAAAGATGACATTGGATGAGGATCCATTCTGGTTGAAATCCAAAAGCTTCAGCTTCATTGCTTCAGAAGGAAGCGGGATTATTAATAATCTTGTGCTTGATATCTCGGTCACTCAACAAATAAAAATGACTTTAATTGTATTTGATTCCTCTTATAACTTTTTAGATGAAAAGGAATTCGAGTTAATTAATGGCGTGAATAAGCTTGAATATTATTTGCCTACTAGCGCTGATCGAAACTATATCATTGAGTTTAAAGATTTGTTAGGAAATCTATATTATTATAGTGTCCAAGAATAATTACAGTTGGTAAAAGCATGCTGATCAAAAGGCATGCTTTTTTTAAATTTATATATCCTGATTTTACCTATAATGGTATATTTATATAAGATTAATAGATATTTTTTACTAGGGGGAATAGCAGTGTATTTGAAAAGAGTAATGGTAGCTGTAATGATTTTATTCTTGCTTCTTTCAGGCTTGCTGCCCGTAAAGAAAGCAGAAGCAGCAACTCTAAGTTCCTATCAGAATTTTAACCAAAGCCTATCAAAGGATCTTAAGGCTTATATGAAGAAGTCAGGTGGAAATATTACATTGCACTATAGGGAATTTTCTACCGGTGATGAATTTAAGATTAATAGTACAAGCCCCCAAAAAGCAGCCAGTACGATTAAACTGCCTCTGGCCCTATATGTAATGGAGCTTGCCGCAGCTAAGAAAATCAATCTTAATGAAAAGCTGACCTACAAAAAACACCATTACTATGGAGGCAGCGGAGTAATCAAAAAGCAAAAACTCGGAACAAAATATACAATTAGAGATTTGGTAAAAAAATCTATGGTATATAGTGATAATATTGCTTTTATTATGCTTCGTGAAAAAGTGGGGAAGAACAATTTTACTGCCTATATGAAAAAAATAGGCGGGAAGAATGCATATCCAAAGGGTCAGAATCTTACCTCCTCAGCTGACCTGGTCGTATATGCGAATCGTCTATACAATTTTTCAAGGGAAAACGTTCTTGGTCAGGAATTAGTAGGGTATTTAAAAAAGACGGTCTATAACACTACGATTCCTAAAGGTATTAAAGGAACTCAAATAGCTCATAAGGTGGGAATGATTCCCGAATCAAAAATATATAACGATATTGGAATAGTTTATGATAAAAATCCATTTGCTCTGGCCGTAATGACAAATAAACTATCATATTCTAAATCTCAGAAGGTCATAGCTGATATAGCTTCAATCGTCTATAAACATCATAAGAGTAAAAACAAAGTTTCCTATGTTAAAACTAAGAAAACCACAGTAGTCTATCCGATCCCGATTCTAAATTTCAAACAAAAATTTGGAAGTCTGGCTAAAGGTGAATCGTTTAAGATTTCAGCTGACAAAGGCAGTTGGTACGAAATCCAGTATGGCGGGAAGAAAGGATATATTTATAAAAGAGATGTGTATGCCTATTCAAAACCGCCAATTAGTGGATTAATCACTGGTACATTAAAAAACAATGGTTGGGTCAAGGCGAAAAATTATACTAAGGTGTTAAATAAGCCTGCTGCGAATGGAAAGGTATTATTGTCTCTTTACAAAGGAACATCCATTTATATAAATTCCCTTTCCGGCAGCTATTATAAAGCCTTAATTGGAAATAGAGTAGGCTATGTTCATAAAGATGCCGTCGAGCTGCTGTATTCCGACGCAGTTAAGTATTTTGAGGTAACAGAAGAGGGTGCCTGGGTATCTTATCGCAGAGAAGACGGAGTCTATGTTCGGATGGGTTTCCTGAAAAAAGGACAGGTATTCAGCCGGACAAAGGATGCAGGAGCATTTAACGAGGTACAGATTGGAACAACTAAAGCATATGTAAATAAAAACGATACGAAGCCGCTTTTTAGTGCAACGATTATTAACCCTGCTGGCAGCGAGCCGGCTGCAGGGCAACTTACACTGAATCTGCAAGAAGAAGTATATAGTAGACCATCAGGCAATTCTTCAGAGATAATCGGTAAGTTTGATGTTGGGCAAGTAGTCAGCTATATAAGGGTTATCGATGGATGGTATGAAATTAAGTTCCTTGGACGGAAAGTTTATATTAAAAATCCAGCTATTACAAACTAAATAGTTAGTAATGAAAAGGAGTGTCTAAATTGACACTCTTTTTTTGTCATGTTTTAACCCACAGTAAATAATTTAAACCCGATGTAAATAAGGTATAGATTTTGTTATTTATTGCTTGATCAAGCTTTTCATCAAAAATATTAGGATATTATAGTCATAAATAAGCCAGCAAAATAAGGAGGTAGGCACAAGAGGAATAAGCAGCAATCATTTGGTCAATAATGGCTGTATATTCATTATTAAAAAACTAACTGTGGCTGGAGGAGTATGAATGAATGATATAGGTGAAGTGATTGTTACTATAGTATTAGGGTTATTTTTTCTTCTTACTGTTTATGTTAGCCTCAACACGCTATACTATGTAATTCTTACGTTCTTCGGCTTTGGATCTGCCAAAAGAGATTACACCATAATGGAAGATCAGACGAGATTCTTAATTTTGGTAGCCGCTCATAATGAAGAGAAAGTAATCGGTTCGACCATTGATAATTTGAAAAATATAAATTACGGCAATGATCTTTATGATATTTATGTTGTGAATGATAATAGTACCGATCGTACTGGAGATATTTGCAGGGAAAAAGGAATGAAGTATATCAATACTGGCGATAAGCTCTTTCCAAGGGAAGGCGTAGGAAAGCCAGCTGGATTGCAGTATGCTCTAAGGTATCTAGGGTTTGAAAAACTGGCAGATCAGTATGATTGTTTAATGATATTAGATGCAGACAACCATGTCGATCCAGATATCCTTAAAGAGTTAAACTCTCAATATATTGCCAAGGGTAAGCCAGAGGCAATTCAGACCTATTTGGACTCGAAAAATTCAGCTAATAGCTTGTCATTAGGTTATGCAATGAGTTATTACATTACAAATCGGTTCTTCCAGCTTGCCAAATATCGAATAGGGCTCCCAAACGCAATTGGCGGTACGGGCTTCATTGTCAGGATGGATTATTTAATGAAGCATGGCGGCTTCCGCTTTCATTCTTTAACAGAGGATCTCGAGTTGGAAATGGAAATAGTGAAGGATAATGGCCGAGTACTGTGGAATCATTTCGTTCGGGTATATGATGAAAAGCCGGAAAACTTCAAGATAAGCATAAAACAGCGAACCCGCTGGTCGCAAGGGCACTGGTATGTAGCTTTCACCAACTTCAAGCCGATGGTAAAAAAGCTATTCACCGAAAAGGGCAAGCTCAAAATACTCGATCAAATGATTTATTTGTTTGGCATGGCCAGAGCCGTGCAGATGAGTATCGTTGTCATAGGCATTTTGGCCGCGATAATGTATGGGTTGGCGACCCGCGATACCCAAGTGCTCTCAATCGCTGGAGAACGTTTCATTTTCCTGATTTTTGGGGCGAGTGCAGTTTCTCTCCTATTATTCACTTATCAGCTTTTTATTTGCATGTACTACGCTATTAAGGTGGATACAAACCATAAATTCAAATTTGTCCGCATGAGTCTGTCTGTTTTCTACTATGCATATACATTTATCTATGCACAGGTAATGGGACTCCTGAAATGGAAACAGCAGCATACCTGGGTAAAGACCGAGCATAACAAAACTGCCAGGGAAAATCCTTGATAAAATCAAAAGCCAGCCTTGTAAAAATACAAGCTGGCTTTTATTGTGCTTTTAAAGCTCGGTCGCCTTTAATATTTCCATTAAAGGTATCTTTAATTCAGTGAGCTTTTGTTCTACGAGAGGGTAGGTCTTGTATTTCGCCGGATCCTTTTGCTTCAGGGTCTTGCTATTGGTCTCTAGTATTTCTAATTTCTTTAGGTTTTCCTGTGCAGCGGCAATCTCACCTTTATCCACTTGTAACTGTATAGCTTTCAATAATGTGTAACGGTCTAATTCCATTCTGGTATTCTCTGCGATATTTTTTGCAGGAGTAATGTATTTACTTTTTGCTAAGAGTTTTACATTGTAGCCAAACATTTTGTTAATTGTTTTTTCAGATGCCGTATTCATCTGAGAAAGCGTGGTATGTTTGGTAAATGTCATGTTGTCAAACTTGCCTTCCGCGAAAACTCTCTCAAACTCCTGCATAGCCTTTAAATTCTTTTCCCCGGCGGAGACCCCATAAATAAATGATCTCGCCTCACTTTGATAAGTATTAATGTTTTTGAAATATCCTGCAAGTCTTGCTTTATGTTTGGCAGGCAGCTTATATGCCTGGCGATTTAAAGCAATTGTTTCGTTGTATATGGAATCATAAAAAGCTTTGAATTTCTTATCTATCCTTAGATCGTTCATTGTTTTGACGTTGATCGCATAGTAAGCTTTAAGTCCCTTTGCTTTCGTTTGCAGTTTGCTTAATTTGGCGGCTAGCTGATCTGTTTCTTTTTTCATCCGCTGGTCGTACAGCTTGAAGCTTTCCGATGCTGTATAAAGCCCTACAGCCTGGTTTTCTTTCCATGCGCCTTTAAATTCCGATAGGGGAGGGTTCGTTTCATAATAGTACTTTGAAATTTCAGGCGTGAAGGCAGGCCTTTTTTTAGATTCTATGAACCAATCGGTAAAACCGCCGCCAGATGGATTTTTACCAGGCTTAATCAAGCGGTAGCCTGTCATTTTTTTAATAGTATTGGCATATTTAAGATCCCGGTAATAGTTTGCTTTACTTTGTTTATAACTCCAGAAGAGCATCTTGCCGCTGCTATGATAAGATACGGCCATTTCTGGATTAATGGTGGATACGAATTTTAAAACCGCTTTGGTTTCCGCAGCGCTTTCGGGTGCTTTGCCTTTATAATTTTTAAATGAAGGAGATGAAGGACCCTTGATTGCTTTCCATCCAGCATTATATTGCCGGTTGAGATCGACACCTTTTCCGTTCGCCTTCCAGCGTTTAAAGTTTTTGCTTCCCCCATTCATTTTGATCAGGGAACTATGCAGTTTTTTAGGGAAGGCTTTTAATCCCTGCTGCTGTAAGGTAACTCCATCTGGATTCACCATCGGGATAAACCAAATGGTTGTTGAATTTAAGATTGCTCTTGCATTATAGCCTTTTATCTTTTTATTTGATTTATACGCCCTGGCATATTGGTCGATCATATACATATTCAAATTTGTTGTTAACCATTCACGGGCATGATGGGACCCATTTATCAAGGTAGCAGCTGGCCCTTTCCCTAATGAAACAACATATAAATTACGTCCATATTCGGATTTTCCGATAATCTTCACTTTAATTAAATCTGGATATGCACGTTGCAGCTTGTTAATATCGGACACCATCTGGTAATAAGAATAGACTTTATTAGGATTAACAATACCTGTCTGGGCATGGGCTCCTAAATTAAAAGAAAAGCTAGATAGTAAAACTGCTGCTAAGATGACTAAAACCCTGAATCTCTGCAAAACTAGTTACCTCCAAAATATATATTATTTTAATAATATAGTAAGATTTTGAAAAATGTACCTCTTTTTAAAAAATATAGTTATTTAATATTAGTTAGTTTGCACTAGTTAAATGGATTAATATAGTTTATAATATAAAATTTTCTTGTTTTTATGATAAATATATCCTACAGTTAAGTGGGGAGTTGGTGGATTTGACCAAAATATACAAAATCATTATATTATCACTTTTTCTTTTACTATTTGCATCTTCAACGAGTGCCGAGGAAACAAGTAATCTTACAATTGGAGAAATCGGTTCCAGTTATATCAAAGGTTCTTATAATGGAAAGGAAGCCATCAAGGTATTAAGAGGAGAAACCCTCCTGGGGTATGGGGTAGCAGGGGGCAATGGGTATTTAATAAACTTTTCACAGCCTATCGCTGGAGGAACTCAATTAATCCTGAAAATAGAAGAAACAAATCTAAAAACAGTCGTTACCTATAAACCGGCAGTTCTTAATAATGTGAATGATAAACAAAAAATTATTTCCGGACGGGTAACACCAGGCGCATTGGTAACGGCAAGTGTTAACGGAAATGTGATCCCGTTAAACGGACAGGTTGGAAACGATGGGGAATTTGAATTTACACAGTCAACTTTACTCAAATATGGACAATCAATCAGAGTAGTTTCAGTGACTGATGATATACAGAGCGTTATTACAACGAAGGTAACTGCAGCCCCAGCTCCAATGAAACCTAAAGTGAATACTGTTACAAATAAAAATACATATATATCTGGTTATGCGGAACCGGGCAACACAGTCATCATTTATTCAGGAAAAACAAAATACACAGCAAAGGCATCCGTGACTTCAGGTTATTATAGAATATTTCTGCTGGATAACCGGCCTTTGGCTTCTGGAACAACTGTTTCAATATACAGTGTCGCCGATCGCTATAACAGTAAGAGCTCCAAATTGACCGTTAAGGTGTTAGATAAGGTCCCTCCTGCGGTACCGAGAGTGAATAAAATTACAAACAAATCTTTCACAATGACCGGCAGTGCAGAGGCGAATTCAGTCCTCTATGTATCTAGAAACAGCAAGAGCTTTAAAACGGTAAAGGTAAATTCAAAAGGGAAATTTTATATAAGAGTCCCTTTACAGGCTGCAAATACGAAAATGGAGTTCTATGCAAAAGATTCCGCTGGAAATAAAAGTGGGAAAGCAAAATTAATGGTCCTAAACCAAAAGAGGCCTGTAAAGAAATTAATGTCTGCACCTCTTATTAAACAGATGCCTCAGCTTCCAAGAGGGTGTGAGGTCACAAGCTTAGCGATGATGTTAAATCACGCTGGAGTCAAAACCAATAAGATGACTCTAGCAAAACAGGTCAAAAAAGATTCTACTAAATACAGATATACCAATGGGAAAAAATACTTTGGCAATCCAAACTACGGTTTTGTAGGGAATATGTATACCTTCAGCAAACCTGGATTTGGAGTATTTAATAAGCCTATAGCCCAGCTGGCAAATACATATATGCCTGGCAGAATCGTAAACCTATCAGGACAATCCTTTGAATCTGTCTTGAACTATGTTGGGGCAGGACGTCCCGTGTGGGTTATCAATACGAGCTGGTTCAGTTATGTGCCAAACAAGTACTGGCAAACATGGTATACTCCGCAGGGGCCTGTAAGAATCACGATGAAAGAACACTCTGTCCTAATAACAGGCTATGACAGTAGGTATGTATACTTTAATGATCCTTTGGATGGAACAAAAAATAAGAAACGACTTAAGAAACACTTTATCGAAGGATGGACACAGTACGGAAAACAAGCAATAAGTTATTATTGATCGATGTTAAGTGTAAATGTACTTAAGGAGAACCGCATATTGCATGTTAAAAAATGACCCAATCCTCTTGATTTGGTCTTTTTTTATTCTGGTTAGGAATTGGTTTTAAAATAGTATTCTTTTTACTTCTAATTTCTAAATTCAGCTCCATAGATATAATATAGGTATTTTTAATCATTTTGGTCATTACCATAAACTAACAGGTTCAACCTCGTCATAGTTTTAAAAAATGTGCCGATAAATAAGATAAGAGTTTACTTTAGGAGGTATGTCGAACCGTCATTCTCTCAATCTATTAATAAACAGATGCTAGCCAAAGCCATGGAGAAAATAAGACTGGGAGTGCACAAATGAAGAATATTGGAAAAGTTTTGGTGCTATCAACAAGTATATTAGTAGGGAGTTCATCCCTTCCTTTAGTGCCAAATTATCTTCAAACAGCAGAGGCTGCTTCCGTACGTATAAATACTACTTATGCTACTACTGCTAATCTAAATATGAGATCTGGACCTGGAATGAGCTATAAAGTAACATTCATGGTTCCAAAAGGGAAAACAGTCTCAGCAGCAGAACGGTCAGGGAATTGGTACAAGATTACCTATTCCTATACAGCGAACAAAAAGAAAACGACTAGAACAGGTTGGGTTACTGGAACTTACCTGAAAGTTTATCAGGCGAATCAAAAGACTTCCGCAAGCAAAACATCTTCAGCGGCAGCAGTATTGACCACTGCGAAAACTGCCTATCAGACTACTGATAAACTAAATATTCGCTCAGGAGCAGGAACGAATTACAAAGTTACAAAGACAATCCCGAAAGGTGGAATCGTTTATTCAACGGCCAGGCTTGGAAGCTGGTACAAAGTTTCTTATGTATATACAGCCAATAAGAAAAAGTATACCGTCAATGGTTGGGCAAGCGGAAGTTACCTTAAAGAGTATTATCAATACTCCAATATAAAGGGCACTTATTACTTTACTTATAAAAATACCAGCCTTTATTCAACACCTGACACTAAAAAGAAAGCTGTCTTCAATACAGGGACTAATAATGGTTTTTATACCGCTCAAAAAGTAATAAACAGTACTGGCCAGGTATGGTACAGGGTTTTGTTTCAAGGTAAAAATGTTTACATTATTTCAAAAGATGTAAAACAGGCCTCGCTTCAATCTTTTGGAAAGACGGATTTTATTACGAATAAGGATACTTATTTATTTTCTTCCTACGGGATATCGTATGAAAAATTGATTAAGATTCCTAAGAATACAAATTTTTCTTCGACAGCTAAAGTTGGAGATTGGTATAAGGTAATCTATGGAGGAAAGACGGGGTATATTTACTCAAAGGATTTTATAAAATATGTTCCTCCTGTTACGCAGCCAGTACCTGAAGCCACTCCTGTTGAACAAACTCCGGATCCGGCACCTGTTCCTGCGGAGACAACTGTACCAGAAAAAGAGCCCGCCAGTGAGCCAGTCCAGACACCAGTACAGCCAGTTCAAACATCGCCAGTTCAGACATCACCAGTTCAAACTCAGCTGCCTGCACTGACAGAAACGGCGATAAGCGGGAAAACCTTTGTAACTACTTCTAGCTTAAACCTTAGGCAAACTGCGGGAACAGACTCTGCGATTCTAGCTGTCATCCCAAATGCTACCTTTGTTTTTCCAAACGCACTAGTCTCGAATGGCTGGTACAAGGTTTCATATGCTGGGAAAACAGGTTATGTGTCAGGGACTTACCTTAAAGAAGTCGTTACAGGTGATCCTATGCACCGTGAAGGTTACCAACTTATTGATTTAAGAAAACCGTCAAAAGTTTCTGCAGCACAAATAGATTTATATATTAATAACTACCTGAATGGCAAAGTGAGTGTGTTGAAAGGAAAGGGACAAGCATTTGTTAATGCCGGCAACAAATACGGTGTAAACTCTCTTTATTTAGCGGCTCACGCTATACATGAGAGCGGTTATGGTACTTCTAATATCTCCTTAGGCAAATATAACTTATTTGGCTTCGGGGCATATGATGCTTCACCATTCATCGCTGCTGTCCGTTTTAGCTCAGTAGAGCAGAACATTGAATACATTGCTCAAGAAATGAAAGCTACCTATCTGAACCCTCTTAACTGGAAATATAAAGGGGCTTATCTTGGATTTAGTACAAAGACAGTATCTTCAGGCACCAGAATTGATGCGAATAGCGAGGGTATGAATTTTTATTATGCTAGTGATGTAAAGTGGGGTCAAAAAATTGCAGCCCATATGCAAAAAATCTTACCTTACAACAAAGCTGATTATGATACAGCGCAAATTAATAGTACAAGCTATCCTTTTCCATCAAGACCTCTTGGTTTTGATCGGTTCCCTTTGGGGGTCAAAGCCATTGCAAAAACAACTTTAACCCTAAGTAATCAAAAAGGGAGCACAGTACCTGCAACTTATATTAAAGAAGGTACCGAAATCGACATTATCGAGAAGCACAATGATTACTGGGTAAAAGTCATGCTGGATAATAAAGAATATTGGACAAACGACATAAAATTCGACCGTTATACTCAGTTTATTTCTGTTAAAAATCTTGGAAGGGTTACAGCGGATTCCTTGAATATTCGCCCGACTGCTTCAACAGCCTTAAGCCCTATCGGTGCTTTTAAACTAAATGAATATGTCCATCTGGTTTTAGACACTGCCGGAAATCCAACTATGGATAGCACGAAAGGCTGGTATCAGGTGAAACTTGCTGATGGGCGTACTGGTTGGGTTAGTAAGTTATACATTGTTCAAGAATTGAATTGATTCTTAAGGGTTTACCTGCATTTTATATGTCAGGTAAACCTACCTATTTTATTTATAGCGGATGTGACCGATCATCCATAGAAAAAAATACAACAAGGTGGGAAAAAAGTGAGATTTGCTTCTTTAGGTAAAACGCTCCTATGTTTTATGGTCTTATTTTCTTTTTTAGTATCCTTTCATGCTGAAAGTACTGAGGCAGCTTATTCTTTTCAGGCTAAGGTGACTGCGGATGTACTAAATGTTCGTTCTAAACCAGGTACAACCTATTCGATAGTTGCCAAAGTTTCGAAAGGGCAGGTTGTGACTGTTTTAGAACAAAAAAATGGCTGGTCCAGAATAAGTTTTGGAACAAAGAATGGCTGGGTTGCTTCGAAATACTTAACAGCTATCACTTGGACAGGTTATGTAACGGCTACAAAGTTAAATTTGCGAAGTACACCTGGAGGGAGTGTAGCAGGAACAGTTTCGAAGGGGACTGCACTTACTGTCTATGGTAAGGATGGGACATGGTTAAAGGTATATGCGTCATCAATACGAAAAACAGGCTGGGTTTCTCCTTCCTATGTTACAACTCAAAAACCGATTATAAAGGCAACGTATACAAAATTAGTTTTTAAGGTTAACAGTAATTTAAGGAAAGGACCTAGTACTAGCTATCCAACTTTATCGACAGAAAGTGCTGGAACTTTCGTTGATAAGCTAAGTGAAAAGGATGGATGGATACAGGTTAGAAAATTGAATGGAATGATTGGGTGGGTATCTGCCAGTCTTGTTCGAGATCCCGCAACAGTTTTAAAGGGCAAGGTAATTGTACTTGACGCTGGACATGGTGGTTATGACAGCGGGGCAAGAGGAGTCAATTTTCTGGAAAAAAACCTGACTCTTACAACAACTCTTACACTAACGCCGCTATTACAGAAAGCGGGAGCAAAGGTTATATTGACACGCAGCACTGATAAGTATTTAACTCTGGCACAACGAGTGAACATAAGTAATTATTACAAAGCAAATGCATTCCTAAGCCTTCATTATAATGCTTACTCAACAACGAGCACAGGATTAATGACGTTTTATTACAACTATACAAAGGATGCTCCATTAGCAAGTGCAGTTCAAAACGGGATTGTAGCTTCGACCAAGCTAAGGAATATGGGTGCGAAATACGGCAATTACCACGTCCTTCGTGACAACAGACAACCGGCAGCATTAGTTGAATTAGGGTTTTTATCTAATCCTTATGAAGAAAAACTAGTTGCTACCTCTGCCTATCAGCAAAAAGCAGCACAAGGTCTGTACAATGGATTATTCCTTTATTTCCTTCCTAGATAAAAAGGTCTTTATATAAACCTAACCCTCAGTTAACAACTGAGGGTTTATTGTTTCTAAATGACAACAAAAAAGGTTTGCCATCCATCCTGTGATGTCTGACAAACCTTTTTTCTAGCTTATTTTAATTTAGAAATAAACAGTCATTAGTCTTTGGTACAGGAATATACTGAAAACACTATTATTGAAATAATAATCTAATATCGTTTTTTTATTTCAGGTAAGCAAAATAGAATTACTTAAAATGGCTACCACTATTTTAGCTCCAACTGATTTTTCAACTCATTCTGTACCCTTTGTTTTTCTTCCTCAGATACAACTTGATAATAAACAGAATTTATTTTCTGTCCCTTACCTGTAATCTGCAGTTGGTCAATATTATGTCTGGCTTCTTTATAATTTTTCTGTATTTGTACCATTTCATCAAAAGTCATGTTCGTTCTGATATTTTTACCTAAAGCTCCAAATATATCATCGAATCGTGTTAATGAATTCACACTGGCCCCTTTATTAATAACTCCTTGAATAACCTGCCGCTGCCTTTGTTGTCTTCCAAAATCCCCTTTAGGATCCTGTTTTCTCATACGAACATAAGAAAGGGCTTCTTTACCATTTAAATTAATCTCACCCTTATTAAACTGATGGCCATCTTGAGAAAAGCTGAATGTATTATTGACCGTTATTCCATTCACCGCATTAACGATATCCTCAAAACTTTCCATATTTATCTTTACATAATAGTCAATCGGGATATCAAGGAAGTTTTCTACAGTAGCCATAGACATTTCTTCTCCGCCGAAAGCATAAGCATGATTGATTTTATCCACAGTTCCATGGCCAATAATCTCAGTTCTGGTATCACGGGGGATACTTAACATCTTTACAGAATCTTTATTTGGATTCACAGTTAAAACAATCATGGTATCAGAACGTCCTTTGTCACCTTCTCGTTCATCAACGCCAAGCATTAAAACTGAAAAAGGATCTTTTTTACCTAAGTTAATTTCATCTGACCGTTTATCTGATATTTTTCTGTCCGTCGGCTGATGCATAGTATCTACTGCGGTAGTCAAAGAATTATAGATAGAAAAGATGTACGCTCCTATTCCTATAATTAACAAAACAAGAATAAAACCTGTTATACGAAGCCATTTGCTTTTCTTTCGTTTATTCCGGTCGGATCTCATACCCTATTCCTCCAAAAAATTACCATTTACTTTTGTTTCTAAATAATACAATATCAAAAATGTTGATAGAAGAATATAGAAACTTTGTTTAAAAATCCTTTTTATTGTAAGAAGATGGCTTAAAATAAAATTTGGATATAAATTACAAACAAAATAGAATCTAAGTATGGTAAAATTAGACTGTATTTTTAAATGTTTTGCCATTTATTGACGATACTTAACGAAATGTAAAAAATATTTAATCTTATTGTAATATTTTATAGAACATTATGTCGATAGATGTTAAAATTTATACTGATTTTTAGAAATTTACTATATTAAGGGGTTAAAGGAATGCAAGAAGAAATAAGTTTGCGTGAATTGATAGAGGTAATTATAAAAGGGAAGAAGCTAATAATTGCCACTACAATCATTGCTCTTTTAATAGCTGCAATATTTAGTTACCTGGTGATAAAGCCTACGTATGAAACAACAGCAACAATATTGGTTAATAATAACAGTCTCCAACAACAAGGAGCAGAAGAATTAAACTCTTATTTGAATGAAGTTGTTTCTCCTCAGGTATATAGCCAAAGATTAAAATCACAACAACTTTTAAAAAGAGTAGTTGATAAGCATAACCTTGAATGGAATGTTAAATCACTACAGAGAAATTTAAATGTTGAAACTGAGAAAGAATCAAAGATTATTACAATAACCTTAAAAGGGAACGATCCGGAACTAATTCATAAAACATTAAATGCAATTATTGCTGAATCTAAATTATATGTCGGGGAAACAATTTCTAGCCGGTTAACAGCTGTAGCAGAGCAATATAAAGGCCAGCTTGCAGAGGAAAAGAAAAACCTTGATAAGGCACTAAAAGCATATAATGATGCCCAATTTGAGCAGGGGTTGCCTACATTGGTTTTGCTGGATGCTCTAACCAATGAAGAAAAACAATATTTGCTGGATGTTGATGAAAAGTACCTGGAAGAATTACAAGAACTAGATAAAAATAAACAAGTCGAATTCCAAAAGCTAAACAATCAAGTTAATTCGTTAACAGAACTCTACAATAAGTACAGTAATAAATATGAAGAAGCCAGGAGCCTTTCAAAACTATTTAACCTGGAAAGCGTGTTAACGATTGTTTCAGAACCTGAGCTGCCAGATCATTCTGTTTCGCCGAATAAAACGGTGAATATGGCCATTGCATTAGTGATTGGTTTAATGGTAAGTGTTGCGATTGTTTTTTCTCGACATTACTGGAAAGAAACGAATAAAGGCTCTTAATAGAGCCTTTTCATTTGAAGTTATTAGCTTAACAATATATCAAACCATTACTAATCCACTAAATAATGTATAAAGAAGGGATAAAAATTGAGCTATAAAAAACGGGTTCCTTTGTTAATATTACTAGATTCAGTGATTGTTTTATCTTCGATTTTTATGGGTTTTTACATATTAAATCCATACATGAATGTCTACACTGTCCCTATGCTTTGGGTTAGTTCAATTACTTTGTTGGTAAGCCATCATGTTTTTGCTGTTGCCTATCGGTTATATCAAAAGGCATGGGAGTACGCAAGTGTGGGTGAGTTGACAGCCATTGTGAAGGCGGTCACTCTCTCTGTATCCTTGGCGGGTGTGGTGCAGTTAGTATTGAATCAGGATGTTTATCTAAGAGTATTAGGAATCACATGGATGCTACACGTAATTTTAATTGGGGGTTCCCGTTTTTCATGGAGAGTATTTCGAGACCGATTCATCTCGCCAAACCCTAATATGAAACGGACTTTGATTGTGGGAGCTGGATCAGCAGGAACAATGGTAGCGAGGCAGTTGCTAAGAAATCCAGATGCTGATTTATACCCGGTGGCGTTTGTGGATGACCATCCGAAAAAATACAAGCTTCAAATATATGGGATTGAGGTACAAGGGAATATAAAAGATATTCCCCGTATAACTGAAGAATTGAATATAGAAAATATTGTCATTGCCATCCCTTCCTTGCAAAGACAGGAAATGAAAAGAATTTTTGCAGAATGTACTAAAACATCAGCAAAAACGAAAATACTTCCAATGATAGAGGATTTAGTAACCGGGAAAGTGTCAGTAAGTCAGATACGCGATGTGCAAGTAGAAGATTTACTAGGACGGGAACCAGTTGAACTGGATTTAAGCAGCATTTCCGAAAAAATTTCAGGAAAAACGGTCCTTGTGACAGGCGCGGGAGGATCAATAGGTTCGGAGATTTGCAGACAAATTGCTCAATTCTTCCCTCAAAAACTGATACTCCTTGGTCATGGGGAAAATAGTATTTATTCAATCGATATGGAAATCCGTAATCAATACGGGCAAGTGATTGAGATACTACCAGTGATTGGTGATGTTCAGGATCGAGATAGAATGTTTGAGGTTATAGAAGAGCACAGGCCGCATGTGATTTACCACGCAGCTGCTCATAAACATGTACCTTTAATGGAGTATAACCCACGTGAAGCTGTTAAAAACAATGTATTTGGTACAAAAAATGTTGCGGAAGCTGCAGACACTTTCGGAGTTGAAACATTTGTCTTAATTTCTTCCGACAAAGCTGTAAATCCTACGAATGTTATGGGTTCCACAAAACGGATTGCAGAAATGATTATTCAAAAACTGGACCTGCATAGTAAAACTAAATTTGTTGCTGTGCGATTTGGTAATGTACTGGGAAGTAGAGGCAGTGTAATCCCTTTGTTCAAAAAACAAATCCAGGATGGCGGCCCAGTTACAGTCACTCATCCAGAGATGACAAGATACTTTATGACTATCCCAGAAGCTTCTCGTTTGGTAATCCAGGCAGGAACGCTTGCGAGAGGTGGAGAAATCTTTGTGCTGGACATGGGTGAACCTGTAAAAATCACAGACCTTGCACAGAACTTAATTAGGCTTTCTGGATATACAGTGGATGAAATTGGTATTAAATACTCTGGATTAAGACCAGGAGAAAAAATGTTTGAAGAATTGCTGAATGAAAAAGAAATTCATCCTGAACCAATATTTCCGAAAATCTTTATCGGAAAGGCTGTTTTAGATCAAGAAGAGGAAGTCAGTTATCTTTTGGATTACTTTGAACAATTTAGCTCTCTCCAGTTAAAAGAGTATGTCGTGAATTTAGCGAATCGAAAAAAAAACAAGATATTTCTAGTGGCAAAATAATAAGGGGGCATTATTAGCGAAAAAGGTACGGAAAGCGTTCATCCCAGCAGCTGGACTTGGCACCCGGCTTTGTCCGCTACAAAGGCAATGCTTACTTGGTACTGGTGTAGGTGTTAATGGAGGAAAGGGTTAAGGGGATTAGAGGGCCTCGCCCCTGTTTAAATGATGGATACATTAATGGACAGGGGCTAAAAATTTTTCAATATCCAACGGTATGTTAGTGGGTTAGTAGTTTATTTGATAATTAATGATTAAAAACTATATCCAATAAAGTATTAACGTACTAACCGAGAAAGAGGAAGTGGATGATTTGTATAATAAAATAAAAAGGCTGATTGATGTAATTCTTTCAACGACAGGATTAATGGTTATCTTTCCATTGTTTTTATTAATAATTGTCGCAATAAAGATAGAATCAAGAGGGCCTGTACTGTTTAAGCAAAAAAGGGTGGGAATTCATAAATCGCATTTTGAAATATTAAAATTTAGAACCATGAGAATTGACACCCCAAAAGATACACCTACACACTTGTTGGAAAGTCCAGAACAATATATAACGAAAACGGGTAAATTTCTTAGAAAAACATCTCTTGATGAGCTGCCTCAAATATGGAATATCTTTGTTGGGCATATGAGTATTATTGGACCCAGACCAGCTTTGTGGAATCAGTATGATTTAATAGAAGAAAGAGATAAATATGGTGCCAATGATATACTCCCTGGTCTTACTGGATGGGCTCAAGTTAATGGTAGAGACGAGCTCTCTATTGACATTAAGGCAAAACTTGATGGGGAGTACCGAAAAAATATGAGTTTTTTGATGGATTTGAAATGTTTTGTATATACGATTATCAGTGTTTTAAAAAAGGATGGAGTAATTGAAGGTGGTACTGGGACTATAGGTAAAAAAGAAGCAGCTACTACTAAGGAGCCATCTAAATGAAAAAGATACTAATAACCGGTACTAATAGCTATGTTGGAACAAAATTATTAAAATGGTTTGGAAAGTTTCCAAATAAATATTTAGCTGAAACTATTAATTTAAGAAATGAATTGTGGAAGGAAAAGAACTTTTCTGAGTATGATGCTATTATCCATACTGTTGGAATAGCGCATATAAAGGAAACTAAATTCAATGAAGGACATTATTTTAAAATCAATCGGGATTTATCATATAGTGTGGCATTAAAAGCAAAGAATGATGGTGTAAATCAGTTTATCTTCTTAAGTTCTATGAGTGTTTATGGAAAAGAAGCTGGTATTATTAATGAGCAATCTATTCCGAAACCTACAAATAACTATGGGAAGTCCAAGCTACAGGCGGAAAAATTGATTCAATCATTATCAACGGATAATTTCAAAGTAGCTATTGTAAGACCTCCGATGATTTATGGCAAGGGTTGTAAGGGGAATTATCAAAGATTGGTTAAAATCGCATTAAAAATTCCATACTTTCCCGATATTAAAAATAAACGTAGCATGATATTTATTGAAAATTTATGTGAGTATATCAGGTTATTACTTGACGATTGTAATGAGGGTATATTCCTACCACAAAATCAAGAATATGTTTGTACATCTTACTTAGTGAAATTGATCGCTGAAGAAAACGGAAAAAAAATTAAACTAACTAAAATTTTAAATCCATTAATAAAAAATATGAATGTAAATACAGTAAAAAAAGTTTTCGGAGATCTATATTATGATCAAAAACTCTCCGATTATAATGGTTATAACCCTATTCCTTTAGAAGAATCGATCAGATTGACAGAATAATAGCTTTAGAAAGAAGAGATTATTTATGAATGATAAAAAGGACATCCTATTTTTATGCCAATATTTCTATCCAGAATATATTTCTTCTGCCACACTTCCCTTCGATACAGCAATGGGTTTGGTGAATGAAGGGTTCACAGTTAGTGCATTATGTGGATATCCTAGGGAGTATAACCAATCTAAAAAAGTTCCGCTAGAAGAAACGTATAAAAACATTGAAATCAAAAGGCTTAAATATTTGCAACTCAAGCGCAACAATTTCATAGGGAGATTAATAAATTATTTTTCTTTTACTTTTTCAGTAGCCTTGCGTTTTAGAACTCTAAAGAATTATAGATCAATTATTGTTTATTCAAATCCACCTATATTACCTTTTATAGCAGGACTTTCAAATAAATTTTTTAAAACAAAGGTAGTATTTGTTAGTTATGATGTATATCCTGAAATTGCATATAAAACTAAGGTGATTTCGGAAGATAGTATAATAAGTTATGTGATGAAAATTGTTAACAAAAGTATCTTTAAACATGTAAGTAAAGTCATTGCTTTGTCAAATGAAATGAAAAATTACTTACTGGAACATAGGCAAACATTGAATGAACAACAAATAGAAGTAATCCCAAATTGGTTTGAGGATAGTTATGCTTTAAATGCAACTGATTCTGCGAGGAATATTTTATTCTCATCAATTAAAAAAGAAGCTAGTCTTGTTGTCTCTTATTTTGGAAATATGGGAATAGCACAAGATCTTGATACAATAGTGGATGCAATCCGGAAATTAAAAGATGAAGGAGACATTCATTTTATTTTTGCAGGCCATGGAAACAAGATGGACGCTTTGAAAAGAATTCAAGAGGAAGAGAAATTAAGTAATGTAAGTATATTTGACTTTTTGCATGGACAAGATTATCAGGATGCATTAAATATAAGTGATTGTTTCATAGTAAGCTTAGCTGGAGGGCTAACGGGACTGGCAGTTCCAAGCAAAACTTATAGTTACATGATGGCTGGTAAACCTATATTAGCAATAATTGGGGCGGAATCTGATATAGCTAAAGACTTGACGAAGAATAACGCAGGATACGTTATACAAGAATCGGAAAGTTTGAAACTAATTAATGCAATTAAGGGATTTCGAGAGAAAAAAGATAAACTTAAAGTCATGGGCGAGAATAGCAGAAAGTTATTCCTCATGAAATATACAAAAGAAAATTGTATTGGGCAATATATTAAAATGATGAAAAGAATATTGGGGGATTAATCAATGTTTAAAGAAAAGACCTTGTTGATTACTGGTGGCACGGGCTCCTTTGGTAATGCTGTCATGGAAAGGTTTTTGGATACAGACATCAAAGAAATTCGAATTTTTTCTCGAGATGAGAAAAAGCAAGATGACATGAGAAAGTTATATAGAAATGAGAAGCTGAAATTCTATATAGGCGATGTTCGTGATTTAGCAAGTGTAAAAAATGCTATGCATGGAGTTGATTATATATTCCATGCTGCTGCATTAAAGCAAGTTCCATCGTGTGAGTTCTTTCCATTAGAAGCAGTAAAAACAAATGTAATCGGAACAGATAATGTTCTTACTTCCGCTATAGAGAGTGGAGTAAAAAAAGTAATTTGTTTATCTACAGATAAAGCTGCATATCCGATAAATGCCATGGGGATTTCTAAAGCAATGATGGAGAAGGTGTTTGTTGCCAAGGCGAACACAGTTGATCCAGAAAAAACACTCATTTGTGGCACTCGATACGGAAATGTAATGGCTTCAAGGGGTTCTGTTATTCCTTTGTTTATTGATCAAATTAAAAGTGGTCAGCCTTTAACCGTAACTGACCCTAATATGACAAGGTTTTTAATGAGTCTTGAGGAAGCGGTAGAACTTGTAGTGTTTGCTTTCGAGAATGCTGAAGCTGGGGATATAATGGTCCAAAAGGCTCCTGCATCAACTATTGGTGATTTAGCTCAAGCGATTAAAGAACTGTTTAATGCAGAGAATGAAATTAAAGTGATTGGTACACGTCACGGTGAGAAGCTTTACGAAACATTACTAACCAGAGAAGAGCATGTAGTATCTGAAGACTTAGATGGTTTTTATAGAGTGCCGGCAGATAAGAGAGATTTAAACTATGATAAATATTTTGTAGAGGGCGATAAAAAGCTATCTGTTGAAGGGGAGTATAATTCCCATAATACCCAGAGGTTAACTGTTGAGCAGGTGAAAGATAAGCTATTGATGCTTGACTATGTTCAAGAAGAGCTGAAAAGATGGAATCAAAAATGAGGATACTGATAACAGGTGCAAAAGGTTTCATAGGAAAGAATTTAATTGCTGAGTTAAAGAATCGGGGCTATACGGAAATCTATGAATATGGGAGAGATTCCAATCCTGCCTTGCTTGATAAATTTTGTAAAGAAGCTGATTTTGTCTACCATCTGGCTGGAGTAAACCGCCCTAATAGCCCATCTGAATTCATGGAAGGCAATTTTGAGTCTACATCTGCCCTTTTAGAAACTTTAAAAAAATATAATAATACTTGTCCTGTTTTAATTTCATCATCAATTCAAGCTTCTTTAGATAATCCGTATGGTGTTAGTAAAAAAGCTGGCGAGGAGTTACTATTTAAATATAGTAAAGAAACGTGTGCAAAAGTATTAGTCTATCGTCTCCCTAATGTATTCGGTAAGTGGTGTAAACCAAATTATAATAGTGCGGTAGCGACATTTTGTCATAAAATTGCTCATGATTTACCTATAACTCTGTCTGATCCTAATGTTGTCATGAACTTAGTATATATTGACGATGTGGTGGAGCAACTAATCAATGCTTTAATTGGAAAAGAAAACAGGGTTGGAGACTTTTGTATAATTCCGGTAGTGCATACAATAACATTAGGAAGCATAGCTGAACTGATTTATTCATTCAAGAATAGCCGTGATGAACGAACTATTCCTGATATGTCCGATGCTTTTACAAAAAAATTATACAGTACCTACTTGAGTTACCTGCCTGAAAATCACTTCAATTATGAACTTAAAATGAATGTAGATGATAGAGGTTCTTTCACTGAGTTTATAAAGACACCAGAAAGAGGTCAGGTTTCTGTTAATATATCAAAACCTGGTATTACAAAAGGGAATCACTGGCATCACACTAAAAATGAAAAGTTTTTAGTGGTTAGTGGAAATGGAGTCATTCGTTTTAGAAAACTTGGTTCCGAAGAGGTTATTGAATATTATGTTAGCGGAGAAAAATTAGAAGTAGTAGATATACCTACTGGCTATACTCATAATATCGAAAACTTAGGACAAACAGATATGGTCACAATAATGTGGGCTAATGAACAATTCGATTCTGAAAAGCCAGATACGTACTATTTGGAGGTTTGAACATGAGAAAATTAAAAGTCATGACAGTCGTGGGTACGAGACCAGAAATTATTAGACTATCCGCGGTAATAAATAAATTAGAAGAATCAAATGCGATTGAGCATATATTAGTCCATACAGGTCAGAATTACGATTATGAATTAAATGAGGTATTTTTTAAAGATTTTAAACTAAAGAAACCTGATTATTTTCTTAATGCTGCAACTGGAACTGCAGTAGAAACAATAGGAAATATACTAGTTAAAATAGACCCTATACTAGACGAAGTAAAACCAGAAGCTCTTTTAGTACTTGGGGACACGAATAGTTGTTTATGTGCAATTGCAGCTAAGCGTCGACAAATACCAATTTTCCATATGGAAGCAGGTAATAGATGTTTTGATCAAAGAGTTCCAGAAGAAACTAATCGTAAAATCGTTGATCATATCGCAGATATAAATTTGACATATAGTGATATAGCTAGGGAATACTTGTTAAGAGAAGGTTTACCTGCTGATAGAATTATTAAAACTGGAAGTCCGATGTTTGAAGTGCTTAATTCTAAGAAAGAGGATATTACTAAATCAGAAGTATTAAAAAGGTTACAGCTTGAGGAAGGGAAATACTTTGTAGTTTCAGCTCATAGAGAAGAAAATATTAATTCTGAATCAAATTTTTTAGATTTAATTGAAAGTCTTAATACCATCTCCGAAATTTATAAGTTACCAGTAATTGTTAGTACACACCCAAGAACGAGAAAAATGATTAATGAAAAAGGAATAAAGTTTAATAATTTAGTAAAAACAATAAATCCTCTTGGATTTAATGATTATGTGAAACTCCAAGTGAAAGCTAAGGTTGTTTTAAGTGACAGTGGAACAATAAGTGAAGAATCCTCAATACTTGGTTTTAAAGCTCTTAATATTAGACAAGCTCATGAAAGGCCAGAAGCAATGGAGGAAGCAGCAGTTATGATGGTGGGACTAAAAATAGATAGAATTTTGCAAGGGCTAAAAGTATTAGATACACAAAAAGAATATACATTAAGGAATGTAGAAGATTATTCTATGCCAAATGTGTCAGAGAAGGTATTAAGAATTTTATTGTCATATACAGACTATGTAAAAAGAGTTGTATGGGGGGAGTGAGTTGGCCAAATTAAACCAGCCAAAAAACTTTCATACTTTGTTTTTAACATTAATATTAGCAACTTTATTGGCAGTACTAAATTATTTACATCTTATTTTGGAAATAAGTTATTCTTTTACTGCTAATAGCCTTTTTATAATATTATCTGTATTTTTATATGTAATGTTTAAGTCTGACAATTCAAATGATTTTTTTAGTACTTGGAAAATTTTTATTTATACTTTTTTTGCTTTTTACGTCTTCCATATTTTTTCAATGCAGTTTGATGAACCTGTATTTTATGATTACCCATATGAATATAAAACTCCTAAAATATTACTGAAATCTGCAAATTTATTTTTTATTGGATCGATAATGTTTTTTTTAGGGTATAAAAATACTCAAAAAATAAATGCTTCTATCCCCTTATTACAATTTTCAATAAGCTCTTTAAATAATAAGCATAAATTAATGTTATATAACTATATTCTAATTTTTATCGCGCTTGTAGCTGATTTTTTTAATAGCTATATTTATATGGGAAGTATCTTTGGAAGAATAACTACGAACTATTCAAGTGTCAGTTTGGGATCCTTATCTCTTTTATTATATTTGTATCCTGTTTTTTTAACTAATACTGCATATATTCTAATGAAATATAAGGTGAATTTTTTTAATAAATTCAGTTTGATTTTTTTATCCATTATAGTGTTAGGAATGCAATTTTTTGCAGGGACCAGGAGTTTTCTTTTTAGTTTCTTTATTGCTGCTATATATTTGTATACAATTAATATTTCTCAAAAAAAACATGGATTACTAAAGTTCAATAGCAAATTAAGAAAAATTATTATGTTTATGATTCTTGGCTTTGTTTATTTATTAAATGTACTTATGCAAGTATATAGGCAAAACAAAGACATTATAACAGTGTTTAAAAATATAAAGTTTTCCGATATATTATGGAAGTATGATACATTTGAAACTTATTTAATTGTTATAAGGCATTTTCCAGATATTGAATCTTATAAATACTTTTATTCTATTAAAAACATACTTGTTTGGGTAATTCCAAGGAGTATGTATGATGATAAATCAATAGCATTTGGGAAGTATTTAGCTTATCTTGTATGGCCATCATATTCAAATATACCATCAGCTTATGCAGGGATTACTTTTGGAGAATTTTATGCTAATTTTGGCGTTTTAGGAATGTTTATAACGCTCTTTATCATTGGAATTATTACTGGATTAATTAACAAAGCTCTAGGTGACAATAAATTGTTAAACGCAAAAACATTACTATATGCCTATGTCTTAATTGGCCTATATGGTTTTTTTAGAGGGGATTTTACAACGAAAACCATTCATTTCTTCATTCCTTTTATTTTTATGTTAATAATTATTTTTTTTATTTCTTTTCTTTTTACACAAAAAAATAATAAAATTTAAAGGGTATCACTTGCACAGAGTAATTATAAGGAAATAATGAGGTGTTACTTTGGGAAATATGATTTCTATTAGAGAGCTCCTAAGGGAATTTAAAAATTGCGTCTATGTTAATGACATTTATATGGCGATAATGATGGGGGGCAAAAAAAAAAACTAAATATATATATTTCTCACTTTTATTTTTTTATTTATCTATTAATTTCGGCAGTATTAATTGCAGTAAATCTTTTTTGTAAATACGAAGTTGTAAATAATAATAAAATAGCTTTAGCTAGAGTACCCAGAACAAAAGAAAAAATATCAGCTGTTTTAGATGAAATTGAGTTTGTTCAAGATGATATAAATAAATTTGATTTTACTATATATAGAATTGGTAATCGTAAAAACAGAATTATTTTCTTGCTAAAATCTTATATCTATAGATCGATAATAGACTATATGAAAATAATGAAAATATTAAAAACGGAAGTAATGAAACCATATGCACCTATGGTTCTTCGAATGTGTGCGAAACGCATTCCACATACTGTAGTGTATACTCATGCGATACAACAAATAGTATTAGCTTATAAATTACCTACGATTTACACTGGGCAAATGTACGATAGATTTGCGTTAGTAGAAGAAGAAATATGTAAAAAATACAATAAGAAATTGATATGTATACCCCATGGAATTGAATCAACGGAAGAAATGCCTACTCCATATGTAGGTGATCTTTTTTATTGTTCATCAAAATATATTGCCAGTAAACTTAACTATATTTATAATACTTCCAAATTTGTTTTTGATCAGGATGTTACTAATAAAATGTATCGTATAAAAAAGACAGTGGAAAATAGAATTGGGGATAAGAAAGTAATTTTCTTTACTCAACCAACTAAGGAAGATGGGCCCAAAAAAATCCTTAAAGAAATAGCAGGTTATTTAGAGTCGAAAAACCGAAAGCTTTTTATTAAGGTACACCCTCTTGAAAATTATTCTGATTATAAAATCAATAACACAGAACTTATTGATGATTTTGAAGATGCAATCAGCAACAATATTTGTATATCATTATTTTCAACTGTTTTGGTTGAAGCTACGTATAATAAATCAACTCCGATAAGTATTATCTACTTGCTTAATAATACTGAAGATTTGACTGGAAGATTTGATTTTTTAAATGACGAAAGAATTTTAAAACCTATAGACAAAGAATCTTTGTTCAAGGATATTGATTTTTTAACGAACTAATATATTGTAGATCCTTAAGGAGGAAACAAATAATGTCAAATAATATATTAATTACTGGAGCAGACGGATTTATAGGAAGTCACCTTACTGAGGAATTGGTGAAAAAGGGTAAAAGAGTCAAAGCCTTTGCATATTATAATTCCTTTAATACTTGGGGATGGCTAGATACCCTTCCAAAAGAAATAATGAATGAAATAGAAGTATTTACTGGGGATATTAGAGACCCAAATGGTGTAAAAGAAGCAATGAAAGGAATGGATGAAGTTTATCATCTTGCTGCCCTGATTGCTATTCCTTTTAGTTACCACTCCCCTGATACTTATGTTGATACAAATATCAAAGGAACCTTGAATGTACTGCAAGCAGCAAGAGATTTAAATACTTCAAGATTACTTATTACTTCTACTTCAGAGGTTTATGGTACAGCCAAATATGTACCAATTGATGAAAAGCATCCTTATCAGGGACAATCTCCATATTCAGCTACAAAAATAGGTGCGGATCGTTTAGCTGAATCTTTCTATAGAAGCTTTAATATGCCAATAACTATAGTTAGACCATTTAACACTTATGGACCACGTCAATCTGCAAGAGCAGTGATTCCAACAATTATTACCCAGTTACTTGCAGGAAGACAAGAGATTAAACTAGGTTCATTAACACCAACAAGGGATTTTAACTTTGTTAAAGATACTGCCAATGGCTTTATAGAAATTGCTAAATCAGATAAATCAATTGGCGAAGAAATTAACATTGCAACACAAGAGGAAATTTCAATCGGACAGCTTGCTCAAGAGTTAATTAGACAAATAAATCCTAACGCGAAAATTATATGTGATGAGGAAAGGTTAAGGCCAGAAAACAGTGAAGTAAATAGATTACTAGGCTCAAATGAAAAAATAAAGAACCTTACTAATTGGAGGCCTCAATATACTTTTGAAGAAGGTATCGCAGAAACTATTGAATTCTTTAAACAAAATTTAGATAAATACAAAGCGGATATTTATAACATTTAGGAGCAGATGATATGAATAAGAAGTTTATTCCTCTTTCGGTCCCGAATTTAAAGGGAAACGAATTAAAGTATGTAAAGCATGCTGTTGAAACAGAATGGGTATCAACTGGTGGACCTTACGTGGATGAATTTGAGCAAAGAATCTCTGCCTACGTTAATGCAAAAGGAGCGGTCTCGTGTCAAAATGGCACGGCTGGATTGCATGTTGCACTTCATGTTTGTGGAGTTAAATCCGAAGATGAAGTAATTGTTCCAACCTTAACCTTTATTGCTGCAGTTAATCCTGTAAAGTACATTGGAGCTAACCCGATATTTATGGATTGTGATGACTCTCTTTGTATGGATGTAAATAAGCTTATGAGTTTTTGTGAAGAGGAATGTAGTTTTATTGGTGGAAGGCTTATTAACAATAAGACTAAGAAGCATATTAAGGCTATAATTATAGTTCATGTTTTCGGTAATATGGCAAATATGGAGAAAATAATGAAGGTAGCTAGTAAATTTAATTTAAAGGTAATAGAAGATGCTACCGAGGCAATTGGATCTTACTATACCGAGGGGCAATATAAAAATAAATATGCCGGGACTATTGGAACTGTGGGTGTCTACTCCTTTAATGGAAATAAAATCATGACTACTGGTGGTGGTGGAATGATTGTATCAAACGATGAAAAGTTACTAAAACGCGCCAAACATCTTACCACACAGGCTAAAAGTGATGAACTGTACTACACCCATGATGAAATAGGATTTAACTACCGTATGACAAATCTCCAAGCTGCTCTCGGTTTAGCTCAATTAGAGCAATTAGAGACTTTCATACAAACTAAAAAAGAAAACTATAAGCTTTACCTAGAGAAAATTAGAGATATCGAAGGGTTAGAAATCTTGGGTTTTGAAAAAAATTTAAGAAGTAATTATTGGTTCTATGCATTGTTTATTGGGGAAAATTACCCGCTGAATAGAGATGATATTATTAAGTATTTATCATCTAAAAGCATACAAGTAAGACCAATTTGGGGTTTAATACATGAGCAAAAGCCTTATTTAGATGATCAATCATATAAAATTGAAAAAGCAAAGTACTATTTAAATCATATTGTTAATGTTCCCTGCAGTTCCAACTTGAATAAAGATGATGTTGAATATGTAATTGATTCACTAAAAAATCCAGAAAAGATTCAGTAGATGGTTGATAGTAGTAAGGTTAAGGGGTTGTGCGGAATGGATGTAAAAGATTTTCTAATAAATGAAGAGGATACTATGCTTGAAGCAATGGCATTGTTGGATAAGGTGGCCAAGAAAGTTCTTTTTGTTGTAAAGGACGGCCACTTTTTGGCTGCTATTACTGATGGTGATATCCGAAGGTGGATTTTAAAAAAGGGTAACTTAGATGCAAAAGTAAAAGATATTGCTAACTATAATCCAAAGTTTATATATGAAAATGAAAAATCCTCAGCTAAAGAATTATTGCGAAAGTATTCAATTGAGGCATTGCCTATTATAAACAACAATAGGGAAATTGTTTCGGTAGTGCTCTGGAATGAAGAAATTGTACAACCTAAGAATTTACAAATCCCTGTAGTTATAATGGCAGGAGGATTAGGTACAAGATTATACCCTTATACAAAAATACTGCCTAAACCGTTAATACCAATTGGAGATTTACCAATTGCAGAACATATCATAAACAGGTTTAATAATTATGGAAGTGAAAAATTTTTCCTAGTCGTTAATCATAAAAAAAATATGATTAAGGCCTATTTCAATGAAATAGTGAAAAGTTATGAAGTTAATTATGTTGATGAGGATCAACCCTTAGGTACAGGTGGAGGTTTAAGCTTGTTAAAAGGGAAAATAAATTCCACTTTCATCTTGACAAATTGTGATATTCTCATTGATGAAGATTATGGAAAAATTTACGAATACCATAAAAGTGAAAAGAATCTTGTAACTATGGTATGTTCTTTAAAAAACATTAGAATACCATATGGGGTCATAGAAATTGGAAAAACCGGTGAAATTGAGGAAATGAGAGAGAAACCTGAATTCTCATTCTTTACAAATACGGGAATGTACATTGTGGAACCGAAAGTGATTGATGAATTGGAAGAAAATAAGAGCATTGGCTTTCCTGATATTATAGAGAAATATAAGCAGAACGGGGAAAAAATAGGTGTGTATCCTATAAGTGAAAACTCGTGGCTCGATATGGGTGAGTTGGGTGAGATGGAAAAAATGAGAAAAAGAATTGAGGAAAGAGGTTAAATTATGGAGTGGAAAGGGTTACCTATTGTAATTTTCGGTAGCGGGGGAATATCTAAAGAAACATACTATATTATAGAAGAAATAAATTTTAATAACAATACTAAAGTATATGATTTTCTAGGATTTATTGAGGATAATGAATCTAAAATCGGTGACGAAGTGATAAATGGTTATAAAGTTATAGCAAGTGATAATAACTTTGAAGAGTATACAAAAGATTTTGCTCTTCTTGGCGTTGTTATTCCAATTGGCACTCCAAAGGTTAAATCGATTATATATAATGGCATAAAATCGATAGAAAACATTGTATTTCCTAATATTATACATCCAAATGTCAAATATGATAAAAATTCTGTTTTGATGGGTAAGGGGAATGTATTTGCAGCGGGTGTATCTTTAACATGTAACATTAATATAGGGGATTTTAATCTTCTTAATTTAAATGCTACTGTGGGCCATGACACAAAAATCGGGGATTTTAATGTTATCAATCCTCTAGCTGCTATTTCAGGAGATATTAATTTAAGTAATCTATGTCTAATTGGAACAGGTGCAAAGGTACTACAACAATTAACAATAAACAATGGTGCTACTGTAGGAGCAGGGGCAGTAGTTGTTAAGGATGTTGAGGAGAAGGCAACTGTTGTAGGAGTTCCAGCAAAAAAAATAAAATCTTAACTTAACTAAGGAGAAATGATGGGTAATAAGGTATTTATAATTGCAGAAGCAGGAGTTAATCATAATGGTGAAATGAAATTAGCCAAACAACTAATTGATGAAGCTGTTAAATCTGGAGTAGATGCAATTAAATTTCAAACATTTATTTCCGAAAAAGTTGTTTCCAAACATGCAGTGAAAGCAGATTACCAAACTAAAAATACTTCCAGCTCTGAAAGCCAGTTGGAAATGGTTAAGAAACTTGAATTATCCTTTGATGATTTTGTTAAGTTACGTGAATATTGTAGAGTAAAGGGGATTGAGTTTCTCTCTACAGCATTTGATTTTGAAAGCATTGATTTTCTTAGTGATTTAGACATGAAAACCTGGAAGGTTCCGTCTGGGGAAATAACGAATCTTCCATATTTAATAAAAATTGCAAAACTTGGCAAACCAGTTATTCTTTCTACAGGTATGAGTAATATGGATGAAATTCATTCTGCTATTAATGTTCTTAAAAAATATGGGGCTGGAGAATTAACAGTGTTACACTGCACTACAGAGTATCCCACTCCATTTGAAGATGTTAATTTATCTGCTATGAAAACTATAGAGAAGGAATTTGGCGTTGCGGTTGGTTATTCTGATCATACAAAAGGTATAGAAGTACCAATTTCAGCTGTAGCACTGGGTGCAACAGTTATAGAGAAGCATTTTACTCTTGATAGAAATATGGAAGGACCAGATCATAATGCTAGTCTAGAACCTGATGAACTTAAAGCCATGGTAGATGCTATTAGGAATGTGGAGTTGGCATTGGGTAATGGTGAAAAAAAACCCGCCAAATCTGAAGTTAAAAATATGGAAATTTCTAGAAAGAGTATCATTGCTAAATCTTCCATTCAAAAAGGTGAGGTTTTCACTGAAGAAAATCTTACTGTTAAAAGGCCAGGAAATGGTATAAGTCCAATGAAATGGTTTGAGGTAATTGGAAAAACTGCAATAAGAGATTTCGAAGAAGACGAGTTGATTGAAATATGAAAAAGATAAGTGTTCTGACAGCTACTAGGGCAGAGTATGGTCTACTAAAACCAATAATAAAAAAATTGAACAATGTTTCAGAATTTGATGTACGTGTAGTTGTAACTGGTGCCCATTTGTCTCCAGAATTCGGGTTAACATATAAAGAAATCGAGAAAGATGGTATTTCAATTGATCAAAAGCTAGAGATGCTCTTAAGTGCTGATACACCCGCAGCAATTTCTAAGTCAATGGGCATTGCAATGATTAGTTTTGCTGATTACTTTGAGCAATTAAAGCCAGATTTATTAATTGTTCTGGGAGACCGGTATGAGACATTAGCAGTCAGTACAGTAGCAATGAACCAACGGATACCTATTGCTCATTTATATGGTGGGGAAACTACAGAAGGTGCAGTAGATGAGTCGGTTCGTCATGCAATTTCTAAATTAAGTTATTTACACTATACCAGTACTGAAGAGTACAGAAATCGGGTTATACAACTCGGTGAACATCCAGATAGAGTGTTATGTGTTGGGGCCATAGGAATAGAAAATATCCTTAACGAAAGATTAATGAGTAAAAGTGAATTAGCAAGTTCAATTAATTTTAATCTAGATAGACCCTATGCAATTGTAACTTTTCATCCTGTTACTCTGGAAGATAATAATACTGAAAAACAGATGCAAACACTACTAGAGGTATGTAAAACATATCCAAATATGAATTTTATTTTTACTAAAGCAAATGCAGATAGGAATGGTAGAATAATTAATCAGATGATTGACTCTTATATAGAAGAAAATCAGAACGCTAAAGCTTTTACTTCATTGGGTATGACTAGATACCTAAGTGCTTTAAAATTTGCATCTATGGTAATTGGAAATTCATCAAGTGGTTTAGTAGAAGCACCGAGTTTTGGAATCCCTACTATAAATATTGGAGACCGTCAAAAAGGCCGAATACAAGCTGAGAGTATAATCAGTTGTGAGCCGAAATTCTTGTCTGTCAAGAATGCGATTGATTTAGCTTTAACTGATGAATTCAAGAATCGTGCTAAGAGAGTGGTTAATCCTTATGGTGATGGTAGGACTTCAGAAAAAGTAGTATCATCTTTAAAAGAAGTTTTACTGGAAAATCGAATTGAATTAAAGAAGAAATTTCACGATCTGGGGTGAGGTAAGGTGCGCAATCTTGCTATTATACCAGCAAGAAGTGGCTCAAAGGGTTTGCGTGATAAAAATATATTATCTTTAAATAACAAACCACTTATAGCATACACAATTGAAGCTGCAAAGTCCTCTAATTTATTTGAAGAAATATTTGTCTCAACCGACTCAGAAGAATATGCCATCATTGCTCGTCAATGGGGTGCGAAAGTACCTTTTTTACGTAGGGAAGAATTATCTTCCGATACAGCATCTTCATGGGACGTTGTTAAAGACACAATATTAGAATATGAAAAGGCTGGAAATCATTTTGATACTGTTGCCTTGCTTCAACCTACATCACCACTTAGAAAAGCAGAAGATATTAGTAAGGGTTATGATTTATTTCGTGAGAAAAAAGCGAATGCAATAGTATCGGTTTGTGAAGCTGAACATTCTCCATTATGGTGTAATACTTTGCCAGAAGACAAATCACTAAAGAATTTTATTAATAAAGAAATAGTAAGTTCCCCTCGGCAAAAATTACCTTCTTTTTATAGAATTAATGGGGCACTATATCTAGTTAAAATTGATTATTTAATGAAAACTACTAGCATTTTTGATGAAAAATGCTATGCTTTAGAAATGGAAAAACAGAATTCTATTGATATAGATGATATTTTTGACTTCAAAATTGCCGAAGCATTAATATCTTCGCCCATTAAAAAATGAAAGAAAATATAATATGTCTTATATTATGAGATTTTTTAAAAATAAGCTAATAAGAAATTCTTTAATTTATACTCTAGGGTCCATGATAACACCGTTGGTTGGATTAATCATGTTACCTATTTTCACTAAATTTTTGGACCCGTCAGAATATGGGGTTATGGTAACAATTCAAACCTTGGTTGGCCTTCTGCAACTTTTTCTCGTGTTATCATTACATGGGGCTATAACAAGGTTTTATTATGATTTCGTAAATGATGATGAAAAAAGTAGAGAATATTTAGGCTCCATATTTACTTTTGTGGTGATTCTTGCTTCGATTTTGGCAATAACCCTAATAATTTTTAGAGACACTATAGGCGGGGTGCTTTTTAAAACTATTTCTATAGACCCATATTTCTATTATCTTGTAGGATTAGCCTGGATACTAGGAGTTTCATCATTACAAATGGCTTTAATTAGAGTCCAAGAAAAGGCAGGTCTGTTCATTCTAATAAATATTATTAGAGAACTTTTGATAATGATAAGTACAACTTACCTTATTATGGGTAAAGGTTGGGGAGCGGATAGTGCATTAATCTCTCAGTTTACAATTAATATAATTGTTGTTCTTTTTACATTTGGTATACAATTGAAGTTTTTTAAACTTTCATTAAATGTCAATCATATTAAACGTAGTTTGATCTTTAGTATTCCATTAATACCTCATGTGGCAAGTAGTTGGATTATTAATTCTTCAGATAAGGTTATATTAGAAAAATTTGTTCCTATTGCTGAAGTAGGGATCTATTCACTAGCAGTACAGGTGTCTATGGTGCTAGTTTTATTTTATTCAAGTATAAATAATGCAATAGTCCCGCAATATACTAGGTTAAGAACGGAAGGTAAAGAGGAAATTGCTAGTAGAATGTTAAAAAAATTCTCCTATATTGTTATATTTTTTGGGATAATTTCAATTCCAATTGCTATATATGCGATAAAACTCTTTGCTTCAAAGGAATATTATAGTGCAATTAGTATAATCCCTTTTTTGCTTGTGGGAAAAGTTTTAACAGGTTTATACTATATACCAGTAGCAAAGCTATTCTATGAAAAAAAGACAAAGGCAATAGCAATGAGTAGTACCGTCTCAGCAGTAATAAACGTATTAATAAATCTTGTACTTATTCCTTTAATAGGTGTATCTGGAGCTATAGCTTCAACTATGGTTTCAGAGTTATTAAGATATGTTTTTATTTTTAAAGCAAGCAAAAAAAGTTATAGTATTTGAATATAAATGACGCCCATTTGGGGCGTTTATCTTTTATATATCTGTTAATTATCAGTTTTAGTCAGTTTTTACTTTATTAGATACATTAATAAGCTAAAAAATAATAAATAGGAGATTGATATGGGGTTGAATATAAGGAATAATAATTTTAGAAATACACTGGTTTTCTTTTTTTTAACCTTAATATTTTTTAATGTTTTTGGACTGGCAAATATTTATCCTTGGAGAGAATATGGACAAATTACTGATAAATTAACTTTACTTTTTTCTTTACTGCTTTTTCTTTATATTACTTTTTGTAAAAGTACCTTTAATCGTGAAGTTTTGGATCTTGAATTAGCTTTCGCCTTATTTGCAGGAGTATATTTATTCAGTCATATATATAATAAAAACTTTGAAAGTAATATTGCTTTATTAATATTATTATCAACTTTTGTGTTTATTATTACTTTAATGAAAATAAAGTGGGAAAACGTCCATTTAATAGTATTTGGACATATTTCTATGGTTTTTGTAATGTGGTTCTTTATCCACTGGATTTATTCAGGTACACCCATGGTAAGATATATGGCGATATTTAATAATTCGAACGTATTAGCAATTTTCTTATTTTGTCTTTTATACTTTAAGATCGTCAATTTACATTTTAGTAATAAATGGTTAAAGCTTTATTTTTTTACTGGGCTATTATTAAATATATTGTTAATATATTTTTCAACTTCTCGAACTGTGTTAATATCGGTAGTAATTGTTTTCCTTAGTATCCTAGTATTATCAATTTCTAAGAAAATATTTTCATTCCTATTTTATTTTGTAATGAGCATGAATTTGGTTTTCGTGACGTTGTACTTATATTTTGCTGATTCACCCTATTCAAGTTACTTAAATATGTTATCCATGCAATATGTTCATAAAAGGTTCTTTACTGGAAGAGAGGAAATTTGGGGAGCAGTTTTTGAATTTGGTATTTCCTCACCATTAATTGGACATCGGGTAGGAATACAGTTGAAAGAGTATTTGAAGAATTCATTATATGACCATGCTCATAATCAGTATTTACAAATACTAGTTGAGTCAGGATTTTTAGGTCTCACAGTCTTTTTGATTATTTTATATATGATTTGGAAACAGTATTTAAAGAACCTAGATTCACATCTTGTAAAATGGTCTGCAAGTTTTTTTATTGCAATTCTCTTTTATCAAAATATAGAACTTTCATTATTTATACACTTTCCTTCAATTGGCTACCTACAATGGTTAATAATATCCATTGGTGTAAGTAGTGCAATAAGAGATAAATCAACTAAAAGACTACGATTATAAAATTATGGAACCTATTTTCTTTATTGGAAATAGGTTTTTTTAGTAAAAACGCATAGGGTATTTATGGAAATTGAGAAAAACTATAGAGAAATTTGTCGTAATTTGGTAGATTAGTAATGGACATGAATTAAAGGGAGGAATGATATGAGGAAATTTATGACTCAGTACTCCGTTTCTATAGTTTTGTGATTTCAGAGAAAGCTTCTATTAAAGTTACAAATAGAAGCTAAGGTAACGGGAAGAAAAAAGGTCTTAGAAGTTCTTGTATTTTGAAAGGGTATATTATATATCTACTTTACTCACAAATCCAAGCTAGCTTCGATTATATCTTCAATGGAGTGTTTAACTTGGTCAAGAACAGTTATTTAAGGCTAAACATTACATGGGGGAACAATTTGTGAATAAAGCAAAAAAGGTAAGTGTGTATTTTTTGATTCTTCTATTAATGCTTCAGTATGTGCCTTTCCAGGCAGCAGCTAATACTTTGACTGAAGAATCGATTACACAAGAAGAGCAGAGAGTTGTTGTTTTTGCGGAAGAAGTCGGCGGAGAAGTTGAGCTTTTAGATTCTGATAAGATTACTATAGTTTCAACTATTCCTGATGATACAGAAGTTACTGTTTTACAGAATGAACCGGAATTCTCCCAAATCTCATATACAGTAATAGAGACTGATGAAGTACTGGTTGGTTATGTAAAAAATGAATATCTAATAGATTCTGCCCAGGCTGATGAGTTTAGAAGTGACCGTAATCAAGAGCAGACGGCACCTGTTGAGCCAGCAGATGAGGTAGTTTCTAATGATAGTGAACAACTTCTAGATACTGGAAGTACTTCAACTGAGGAATCTGTAACTGGTGAACAAACTCCAGAGAGTCTGCCGGTGGAGGAGAATCAAGTTACTGAGAACTCTTTAAGTGAAGAGCCGGTTACTTCAGAAGTTGTGGTTAATGAACCTGCTGTCTCCGAAACCCAAGAGGTTGTAGAAAAAGAGGTTGTTCAAGAAACTGAGGTTGTCGAGGAAGAGAAAACAGTAGAAAAGGCGCCTCGTTTAATGACCGCGAGAAGCTTGACTACGTTTTCCACTCAAGAATCAGTTGAGAAAGAAGAAGCAGCCACTTTGGCTGTTGCAACCGTGC
Organism: Mesobacillus sp. MER 48; assembly: GCF_023714225.1. Classification (NCBI taxonomy): domain Bacteria; kingdom Bacillati; phylum Bacillota; class Bacilli; order Caryophanales; family Bacillaceae; genus Mesobacillus; species Mesobacillus sp. MER 48. The sequence goes on along the minus strand of NZ_JAMAUR010000003.1, from coordinate 258,922 downwards.
AGGAAAGCTACACTAGCAAACTGGGACATATTAAAAGTTCTACAGCTAAAATTCATACGAGCTTGAAAAATGGTGCTTCATCTTTCACTGCTGGATCAACTTACTTGAATACGGTATATTACATCAAAAAACAAGCAGTTAAAGATGGGCAGACTTACTACTTAATTAGTAAACAGCCAAGCTATACAACTGGAGTTGTTGGCTGGATCAACGCTTCAGATATCTCCACTCACACTCATACAGGAGTTGACAAGCAGTCTAAGACTTTCTATATGAAAGGGTATGGAAAGGCTTATACGAAAGCTTGGGGCGGATCAAAAGATGTTGTATACGGCAGTCTTGAATCCTATCAATATAACCAATTCAACGTGAATTTAACCGAAAAGGTTGGCAGCAATACTTGGTACCGTGGCACATTGCATGGTAAAACAGTATGGGTTCATTCGAGCTATGTGACTACAAAAGAAGAAAGCTATACAAGCCGCCTGGGTCATATTCGTAGTACTTCTTCCATTTTTTATAGGGATTTAGAAGATTTATCAACCGGCTTTAGAGCAGGTTCAACATACACGAACTCTGTTTACTATATCAAGAAGCAGGCAGTCATGAATGGACAAACCTATTTCTTGGTTAGTAAGAAGCCAAGTACAGTTGACGGAGTAGTTGGCTGGATGAATGCTAGGGACATGTCAACCCATACTCATACTGGCGTAGATAAACAATCTAAGACTTTTTATTTGAAGGGAAATGGTCAAGCTTTTGACACTGCTTGGGGCGGTTCCAAAAACTTAGTATATAGCAATCTAGGTCAATATAAATATACCCAGTTTAAAGTCCACTTAACCGAAAAGGTTGGTAGCAATATTTGGTACCGTGGTACATTGAATGGGAAAACGGTTTGGATTCATTCAAACTTTGTAACAACAAAGGAAGAAAGCTATACTAGCCGTTTGGGTCATATCCGAAGTACTTCTTCAATTATTTATAAACGCCTGGATGACTTGTCCACTAGATTTACAGCAGGATCGACATACACAAATAAAGTGTATTACATTAAGAAACAGGCTCTAATTAATGGACAAACTTATTACTTGATCAGTAATAAGCCGAGCGCTACCGATGGAGTAGTCGGCTGGATCAATGCGTCTGACGTTTCCAGCAATACCCATTCCGGGGTAGATAAAAATGCGAAGACTTTTTATCTTAAAGGATATGGTAAAGCGTTTGATACCGCATGGGGCGGATCAAAAAACGTTATACACAATGATTTATCACAATTTAAATACAATAGATTCGATGTACATTTAACTGAAAAAGTAGGCAGCAATGTCTGGTATCGTGGGACCTTGCATGGCAGAACAGTATGGGTTCATTCAAGTTATGTGACAACGAAAGAAGAAAGTTATACAAGTCGCTTGGGACACTTGAGAAGCTCATCTTCAAGAATCTATAAGCGTTTGGATGACCTGACTACTGTATTTAATGCTGGATCTACTTATACGAATACTGTGTATTACATTAAGAAACAAGCTGTCATCAATAACATCACTTATTACTTAATCAGCACAAAGCCAAGCAGTGTTGATGGAGTTTTAGGATGGGTTAACGCAGCTGACATTTCAACGAATACACACACTGGTGTTGATAAGCAAACGAAGACGTTTTATGTAAGAGGGACGGGCCAGTCATTTACTAAAGCTTGGGGTGGATCTAAGGATTTAGTTTATAACCTTTCTGGTCAAAAAAATAAACTGTTCAAAGTAAATCTTACAGAAAAAGTCGGAAGCAACATCTGGCACCGAGGGACTTTAAGCGGTAAAACGGTTTGGATTCATGAGTCTGGTCTATATACGAACAAGGAAACATATTATAACCTTACTTTGAATGATGCGTTAGCAATCCAAATGAATGCTGCGCCTCAAACGGATAAGGAATATAATGCATATGTTTCTAAAGAGTTTATCGGACCAGATAACAAGGTAACAGCCGATGTTCTGAATGTAAGAGGTGGTCCTTCTTCCTCAGCCTGGAAGCTTGGTAGCTTAACAAAGGGAACAACTGTTACAATCCTGGGCGAAGTTGACGGATGGTATCAAATCAAATATACAGAATATCGTCAATGGGTGAATGCTAGTCCAACTGATGTATTACATTATTTGAATCCGAAAAACTTTATCTATAATGCGACTCAGCAGTTCCAATTCCTTGATCTTTCAAAAACCAGTGGTGTTTCTGCTTCCATTTTAAATAATTATTTAAAAGGAAAAGGAACTTTGGAGGGACAGGGACAGGCATTTATTGATGCTGGCCGGATCAATGGAATCAATGACCTTTATTTAGTGTCTCACGCGTCACTTGAGACAGGAAATGGAGAATCAACATTGGCTCAGGGTGTTATGTACAATGGTGTAAAGGTATATAACATGTATGGTGTTGGTGCTTATGATTCTTGCCCGATTGATTGCGGAGCTAAGAAAGCCTATGATGAAGGCTGGACAACTCCATATAAAGCCATTGTAGGCGGAGCTAAATTTATCGGTAATGGATATATTAACAATGGGTTAAATACTCTCTATAAAATGAGATGGAATCCAGCGGCAATGTCTTCAACCGGTACTTTTGGAAAACAATACGCAACAGATATTGGCTGGTCTTCAAAACAAGTATCTACTATGTATAATCTATATCAGCAAATTGGCGGATATACATTGTATCTGGATATACCAGTTTATAAGTAAAAATAAAAAACACATTACTCACTCCGAGTAATGTGTTTTTTGTAATTAAATTGGAAATTGTATAAAAAAGATTTCATCCTCATGCTTTTTTACCGATATAGAAAAGTAGAATAGTAAATTGATATACAACATGAGGAGGAATTATGAAAAAAACAGTCATCATTGTCGTAACAATATTATTTTTTTCATCGATATTTCCATCGCAATTACTTGCTGAAGGACCAACTGTACAAGTACAGGAAACTCAAACTCAAGAGGCTGATTCAGTACAGGAAGAGCCAGTCTTAGAAAAGGAACATATAGAATCACCCATTTCTAGTGATATTTCAAGTGAGAATAATGAGGTAAAGGATTCCAGTCCTGAAGAATTAGAAACTAAGGAAGTCTCTGAATCGACTGACGTAACTGTAGAAAATAAAAGTGTAAACGAAGAGTACAACGAGTTAGGAGTAAAAATAGGGATAGAAGTTTATGGAGAAGACATCAGTAAACTTTCTGAAGCGGAGTTGCAATACATACCGCAAGGCTGGAGAGATGGCAACTATGAAAGTGAGCATAAGAAAGAGGGACAGGTACAGAAAAAGTCTTTCCTTATGATGGCTGCCTATCCTAATTTAAATAGCTATATTTTTCAAGAGAATCTTGCTAGTGTGAAAACAGAGTATAGTCATAAAAGTTCTTTTCCTAAATTTCCCTATCGTTATGGGGCAGGAAAGGTTGAGGGTGTAGTTGCTCATGAAACGGCAACTGATGGGTCAACTATAGATGGGGAAATTAGCTATATGACCAGAAATTATAACAATGCATTTGTACATGCCTTTGTGGACCACTCTCGAATTATTGAGATCCATCCAACAGATTATGCTGCATGGGGAGGGGGACGTTTCGCAAATCAAAGGTTTGTTCATGTAGAGCTAGTGAGAGTAAACAGTTTTGACCAATTTGCCCGATCCATCAATAACTATAGTAGTTATATTGCATCCCTCTTATATAAATACAATCTAAATGTTACTAGTGCAGAGGCAAGCGGACAAGGTACGCTCTGGTCACATAAAGCTGTTGCTGTGTATTTGGGAGGTACGGACCATGTTGATCCGCACGGATATTTTCAAAAATGGGGTTATAACTGGAACGAATTCGTTAAGCTTGTGACAGTAAAATATAATAAATTAGCAATCAAGAAAAGTGATGTTAGTAAGTTAGGTCAGATTAAAAATAGTAATGGTGTTATTTATCAAGATCCAACGAATCCATATTTGCCTACAAAACAAGCTTCATCCTATACAAATTCAGTTTATTATATTAAACAGGAAGCAAAATTCAGTGGTTCTACTTATTACTTATTAAGTGAAAAACCGAGCAGCAAGGATGGAGTCATTGGATGGGTTCATTCAAAGGATCTTGTAGCTTATGGTCACATTGGCGTTGATAAGAATTTAAAACGTTTTGTTGTAAAAGGTACTGGCAAGGCCTACACCAAAGCATGGGGTGGATCAAGTGATATAGCATTAGATAACTTGACTTCTTTTGCCGGTTTAGAATTCTCAGTAGATTTGACAGAATCAGTAGGAACTAACGTATGGTACAGAGGTCTACTGAATGGAAGAAAAGTTTGGATCCACTCAAGCTACTTGTCTGTTAATGTAGTGCAAAGAGCTGCAGATTTGCTTGGGCACTTAAAGAATACAGAGGTGCGCATCTTTAAGCAGCTGGACAATCTTTCGGGCTTCAAATATGCAGGGACTCAATATAGTAACCAGGTTTATCAAATAACCAAACAAGCAAATTTGAATAATGAAAACTACTACCTTATAACTAATCCAATCAGCCGGGCAGCAGTTGGCTGGGTACGTGAAAAAGATACCTTAGCTAATGCATTTGTAGAAATGAATTACAAACTACAGACAGTTTATCTTACAGGTGAAGGCAGTTTGTACAATAACGTTTGGGGTGGTCCGAAAAATGTAGTTATTGCTAATTTGGCGAACTTTGTCGGTCGTGAGTTTAAACCTGATTTAGTCGGAAATGTAGGCAATGAAATTTGGTATCGAGGCTCTTTTGAAGGTAAGCGAGTATGGATAAATTCCCGAAACCTGACGATTGCTCCACAAACCAAAACAAGTATGCTCGGTAAAATCAATAATAGCAATGTGAAGATTCATAAAACCATCGAAAGTTTAGAGAATTATACAGTAGCCGGGAACCAATATATTAATACTACTTTTTATATAAAGAAACAGGTATTGGTAAATGGTCAGTTATTTTACAGTATTAGTAACGAACCTAGCTATGTTAAAGGAATTGTGGGATGGGTAAAAGCAGAGGACATAACTGCACTGACGCACCAAGGTGTTGATAAAAAGTCAAAAACATTTTATATAAACGGTAATGTTACAGGGTACAGTAGAGCATGGGGAGGGGGAAAGGATGCAATTTATCAAAAACTTTCCCAGTCAAATGTACAATTGTTTGAAGTTCATCTGACAGAAAAAGTTGGAAACGAGACATGGTACCGAGGTCGAGTGAATGGAAAGACGTTTTGGGTCCAATCGTCTAAGGTAAGTTCATTACATGAAAGTAAAACTAGTAAACTTGGCCACTTGAGAAATAAGGCAGCTAAGATTTATAGAGAAATAGGGAATGAATCTTCAAGTATTCCTTTTGGAATTAATTACTTGAATACAGTGTACTATATCAAAAAGCAAGCAGTTATAAATAATGACGTTTTTTATCTTATCAGTAGAGAACCAAGTTCTGTTAAAGGGATTGTTGGATGGGTAAAAGCAGGAGATATATCGGTCCACGCGCATATAAGTGTGAAGAAATCCTCCCAATTATTTGCTATTAAGGGTACTGGAAAAGCGTACAATAAAGCCTGGGGTGGCTCAAAAGATTTAGTTTTTCCTAATCTTTCTCAATTAAAAGGTGACCTTTTTAAAGTTAACTTAATCGAGAAGGTAGGAAATAACACTTGGTATCGGGGGAGTTTGAACGGGAAACAGGTTTGGGTGCATTCTTCTTATGTAACCACGAAAGTTGAAGCAGCAACAAGTAAGCTCGGACACCTTCGATCTTCCAATGCGAAAATTTTTAAAAGATACAGTGATTTGTCGTTTTATAGGACTGCGGGAAAGGCTAATATGGATTCTGTTTACTATATTAAAATACAAGCATTCATAAAAGGCAGCTTATACTACTTGATTAGCAGAGAACCAAGCAGTATTAAAGGGGTAGTCGGCTGGGTAAATTCAAAAGATCTGTCAACTCACTCACACTCTGGATATTCTAAAAATAATAAAGTGTTCTACATGAAAGGTTCCGGCAGTGCATATAAAAAAGCGTGGGGTGGGTCCAGGGATTTAGTTTACAAAAGATTATCATCTTATAAAAATAAAGTGTTTAAAGTTCATTTGGCTGAGAAAGTAGGAAATAATATCTGGTATAAAGGAAGTTTAAATGGAAAGGTAGTATGGATTCATAGTTCATATCTAAAGTCGAAGTAATTGTTAAAACTGGTTTTTTCGGGCTCCTATTAAGGAGTCCGTTTTTTATAATTCTGTAAGTCAGAAAACCCTATGAATATACCAAAATTCAAAAGTCGGACTAGCACTGTGCTAACTTGATAATAGAAATAAAAGGGTGTATATTGTATAATGTGTTTTACTACATCCATATACAAATTAACTTGAAATACAACACAAATTGACAAGATCTTGCTTTAAATATTCAGTTAGATTAACAAAAAGGAGTGGGTATTGGTGATCTACGCGGAAATTCTTGCTGGAGGTAAAGGAACAAGAATGGGCAATATTAATATGCCTAAACAGTTCCTGACTCTTAATAATCGTCCCATTATAATCCATACAATTGAAAAGTTCTTGTTAAATGATCGATTTGACAAGATTATTATCGTTTCTCCGAAAGATTGGATTAACCATACTAGAGATATTATGAAGAAGCACATCGGTGAAAATGATCGTCTCGTAGTTGTTGAAGGCGGTAAAGACCGAAATGAATCCATCATGAGCGGAATTCGATACATTGAGAAAAACTTCGGCCTAAACGAAGATGATGTTATTGTTACGCATGATTCTGTTCGTCCATTCCTTACACACCGAATTATTGAAGAAAATATTGATGCGGCTCTTAAATTTGGGGCTGTGGATACCGTTATTGAAGCAATCGATACGATCATTCAATCTGAAGATGGTGAGGTTATCTCAAATATTCCCGTTCGTGACACCATGTACCAGGGACAAACACCTCAGAGCTTTAATATTCAAAAATTAGTTGAATATTATAATGCTTTAAGTGATGAACAAAAAACGATTTTAACGGATGCAGCTAAAATCTGTGCGCTTAACGGAGATAAAGTTAAGCTTGTAAGAGGAGAAGTATTTAATATTAAGGTCACTACTCCTTACGATTTAAAAGTTGCTAATGCCATAATTCAGGAGCGGATTTCAAAATGATTAATCAAGTTTACCGTTTAGTCTCTCCGCGGCAGTTTGAAGTCACCTACAAGGACCGTTCCCTGCAGTCAGAGTATGTTGTCGTTCGTCCTACTCATCTTTCTATCTGCGCAGCTGACCAACGTTACTATACGGGGACTCGCGGCAAGGAAGCTATGGCGAAGAAATTACCAATGGCGCTTATTCATGAAGGCATAGGAAAGGTGGTTTATGATCCTAAGGGGGAATTTAAGACGGGTACAAATGTAGTGATGGTTCCAAATACCCCCACTGAAACGGATGAGGTCATTGCCGAAAACTATTTAAGATCAAGTAAGTTCAGATCTAGCGGTTATGATGGGTTTATGCAGGATTATGTATTCCTGAATCGTGACCGGTTAGTTGAGTTGCCAAATGATATAGATCCCTATGTATCAGCCTTTATTGAATTAATTACAATTGCTATGCACTCGCTTGTACGCTTTGAAAACAGAGCGCACCATCGTCGAAATGTTTTTGGTGTATGGGGTGATGGTAATCTCGGATATATCACAGCTCTTATGCTTAAAAAGCGTTATAAAGACAGTAAGGTTATTATTTTTGGAAAGAATCAGTATAAGCTTGACCATTTCTCGTTTGTGGATGAAGCATACCAAATTGATCAAATTCCTGAGGACCTGCTGATCGATCATGCATTCGAAGCTGTTGGCGGAAAAGGTAGCCAGTATGCAATTAATCAGATAATTGACCATATACAGCCGGAAGGCTCAATCTCTATTATGGGTGTTTCAGAATACCCGGTTGAAGTAAATACACGAATGATTCTTGAAAAGGGTATTACGGTAATTGGGAGCAGCCGCAGTGGCCGTATTGACTTCCAAAATACAGTTGATTTCATGAAGGAGCATTCAGAGTTTGTGGACCGTTTGGGAACTCTTGTTGGCGATGTTCATGAAGTTCGAACGATTCAAGATATTATTGATGCGTTTGAGAAAGATTTGACTTCTTCATGGGGTAAGACAGTCATGGAGTGGAAGATTTAAATAAGTGTTCTGAACATGAGAAAGGCAGGATTAAACTTGTGAGTTTAAAGATGATTCCCACTATAATAGTGAAATACTTAATCCGCATGACCTTTTTCATGTTCTCTTTTTTGCTTCCTGTCAATAAAAATAAAATCACCTTTGCTTCCTACCGTTCGGAGAGCTTAGAGGGCAATCTTCTTTATCTTTATTCCGAATTAAAAAGCAGAGATGACAAATATCAGACTGTTTTCCTGTTTAAAAAATATAATAGTTCAATTTATGGGAAACTGGACTATGTCCTACATATGCTGAAAGCGAGCTATTTACTAGCAACATCTCGATACTTTATTATTGATGATTATTATTTCCCGGTTTATGTGATAGAGCCGCGGAAAGGAACAGATATAGTTCAATTATGGCATGCGGCTGGCGCTTTTAAGAAGTTTGGTTTTAGTACTGTTGGCAAGTCTTTTGGTCCGAGCAAAGACTACCTTAAACATATTGAAATCCATTCCAATTATACGAAAGTCTATGTAAGCTCTAAAAATGTTATCCCTCATTATGCAGAAGCGTTTGATATGGAGGCGGGTAACATTTTTCCTTTTGGACTTCCTAGAACGGATTTCTTTTTTAAAGCTGGGGTAAAAGAAAAGATGATGAAAAAGTTTGCACATCATTTCCCTCACCTGTTGGATAAAAAGCTGATTTTATATGCCCCAACATTTAGGGGCAGCAGCCATTATCAGGAAGCTTTTGATTGCCCTATTGATATATCTGCTCTTAAGGCTTATGCCGGAGAGGAATATGCCTTATTGATTCATCTACATCCCTATATGCGTTCAGGGTTGAAAATTAAAGATGAAGATCAAAGATTTGCCAGTCAAATCCATGGAGAGATGACGATTGAAGAATTGCTAGTCATTACTGATTATCTTGTTACTGATTATTCATCCATTATTTTTGATTATAGTTTATTGAAACGTCCAATTGCATTTTTTGTGCCGGATTTGGAAGAATATATTAACGAACGAGATTTTTATTATGACTTCGACGATTTTATTCCCGGGCCTAAGTTTACTGATACAGCAGCGCTTGCCAAATGGGTTAAACAGGAAAGTCATGATTTAGACAGAGTAGCAAACTTCAGTGAGTATTTTTTCGAGTACTTAGATGGAAAAGCTAGTGAACGGATTGTGAGCCATTTGCTCTCAAGGAGTAATTGAAATAAGTAACTTAAAAGGGGATTAACTTAATCCCCTTTTTGTAATTATCTATTTAAATGAGGAATTTTGAGAGATAGGAGCATTATAAATGATCTCAAGAATTAAGCGGAAAGTTAAAAGGGTTGTTTTTCGAAAGGATCCCGTGGTCACTTCTAATACCTATGAAAGTGAATTAGGGACGGATTTACCAGTAATGGTTGATGAAGAAAGAATTATCATCCGAAAAGAGAATTTAGGGGAGTCGCTGCCGATCATTAATGAAATGGCAGGTCTTGAAGAAAAGCTTATACCAAGACGTAAAGTTACCTACTTAAAGTGGAATGGACCGATCATGACTGTGAGGGGTTACTTTTATTTAGAGAATTTTCCCATGAAAGATGAAGACTTAGTCAAGAAAAGACTGGTTTTGCTATCTAACACAGGTATTAGAATTATTATTCCATTAAGGGATATTCCTGTAGAGTATCTAAACATTGAAGATAAAATAGATGAGAAATACCGTTGGGCAGGGTTTGAAGGAAAGATTAACTTTGCGACTATTGATGAGAAAAACCGTCCACTGCCTGCAGCGGAATATAAGGTATACATCGAGACTGAAGTTCATGTGTTAGGTGATCAGCGTTATAAAAAGATTTTTCCTCTTGGAAATGTCCAGTCATTCCTGGATAAGGGCTTTCACTCTTCCAAGATGGAATATTTTACGGCAACAAGAGAAATGAAATTCAACTTGTTAGCGACCTATGATTTACCAGTTAAAACACTAAAAATCACGTCTTCTAAATTAAAGGATTTTGACCCAAGAGAAATGAGTTTGGATGCTGAGGAGAATAAAGCTGGTCTTTTTCATCGATTCTTCCAAACAGCAGGTTTTAGGCTCTTATACAAATGGTATTCTTTGCGTCCGATTAAAGAAAAAAAGGTCTTATTTGCTTCTGATAGTCGTTCGGATATGAGTGGCAACTTCCAATTTGTTTATGAAGAAATGTTAAAAAGAAATCTGGATTTGGACTACCGTTTTATGCTAAAAAGCGGGGTAGGCGAGAAGAAGACTTTTAAAGAAATTAAAAAACTTGCTTATCACTTAGCAACATCAAAATTCATTATTCTGGATGACTTTTATCCTATGGTTTACCCTTTAACAATACGTGAAGGAGCAGAACTCATTCAATTATGGCATGCTGTTGGGGCCTTTAAAACATTTGGTTTTAGTAGAATAGGACGGCCAGGAGGCCCTTCGCCAAGATCAAGGAACCACAGAAATTATACTAAAGCAATTGTCAGTTCTAAACATGTAGCGAAGTATTATGCAGAAGGTTTTGGCATTGAAGAGGATAAAGTAATTCCGACAGGGGTACCTAGGACCGATATTTTCTTTGATGAAAACTATAAAAAAGAAGTACAGGCACGTTTGTATGAAGAGTTTCCATTCCTTCGTGGTAAAAAGGTTATAACTTTCGCTCCAACTTTCAGGGGAAATGGACAGCAGTCAGCCCATTATCCGATGGAAGTTTTAAACTTGGAAAAGCTATATAAAGAATTAAAAGATGACTATGTATTTTTATTTAAAATACATCCATTTGTAAAAAATGATTTTAATATCCCTTATCAGTATAAAGATTTCTTTTATGATTTCTCGGAATACCGTGAAATCAACGATTTATTATTTGTTACCGACTTGTTAATTACTGATTATTCTTCTGTTTGTTTTGAATATGCTCTGCTTAATAAACCGATGATATTCTTTGCTTACGACGTTGAAGAATATGTACAGACACGAGATTTTTATTTTGAATATACTTCCTTCATACCGGGACCACTAGCTCGTTCGACTGATGATATCATCAAGACAATCAAAGACAAGGATTTCAAAATGGATAAAATTAAACCATTTATTGAATACTTCTTTGACCAGCATGATGGAAAATCCAGTGCCAGAGTTGTTGACCAGATAATCTTAGGTGAACTGGAGGAAGAAAACTCTTTAAAATAGGGGGGAATACAGTGCAATCTAATTATCTGCCTAAAGATGCTAAATATTTTTTCCTGACTCCTTCGATTAAAGAGGGTTTTGGTGGGTTAACAAATGCCATGCTTAAAAGGGGCAGGCTATTTTATGAAATGGAGAAGATAAAGGTTGATGTATTAACCTTTAATTTTGATCCAGACTATGGAGATATACGGAACTATTTAATTCAAACTGAGAAAGTCAATGACGGGATTACAGTCAAAAATATCTATGATTTTTATTCTGGCGAAAAAGAATCCTTAAATGAAGTTCTAGTTGAACATAAAATTGAAGAACCAGGGTGTTCAATCGATCCTGTGGAGAACAAAAATGCCTATCGGCTTTATCAAAATGGGCTGTATGTTATGTATAAGAGTTTTGAAAGGCCGGATGGCAGACTCAAATTCATCGATTATTTTAATGAGCATCGATCCAGAACAAAGCGCGAAGAGTTCGACAAATTAGGTAGGCTGCGTAAGGTTACTTTCATGGACTTAACCTTAAATATACCAAGACAAGAGTTGTTTTATAACCCTGATGGTAAATGCTTTATAAGCAAATGGTTTAAAGTCCAGAAAGAGAAAAGCGTGGTTGAAAGAATCCACTGGTTTGATAGAGAAGGAATTGTAAAAAAGGTTTTTAAATCAGATAGTGAAATGCAAAAGCATTGGCTGAATACTCTCTTGCCTGTAGAACATTCAATACCGGCCTACATGGTTGTGGATGGACGAGCAATGGATACACTGATCTTATCATTGGATAAACAAAATGTTTATAAGATTTTCGTCAAGCACAGTATCCATGTGCGTCCGCCATTTGAACCTCATTCCGTACTTAGATTAGGAAATAGAGCAGTATTTTCAAATGTGGAAAAAGCGGACGCAATTGTGTTATTAACAGAGGCACAAAAAAGGGATGTGGAGGTCAGGTTTGGCGATAGAAATAACTATTTTGTTATTCCGCATTCGCTATCCCGACCAGCGGAATTACCTGCGTTTAAAAACAGAAATCCACTGAATGCAGTTGTTGTTGCAAGATATCATGAGGAAAAACAACTGCCACATATTATTAAAGCATTCAAAAAGGTGATAGAAAAAGTACCGAACGCAACATTAGAGCTGTATGGATTTGGAGATGAGGAAGCGAAATTAGCTAATCTGATTAATGACTTATCATTAAATGAAAATGTTTTCCTGAAGGGTCAAACTGAAGAACCAGATCAGGTATTTGCTCATGCTGCATTTTCATTATTGACAAGTAAGTATGAGGGGTTTGGATTAGTTATATTGGAGAGCTTGGCACAAGGATGCCCAGTTGTTGCCTATGATATAAAATATGGCCCAAGTGATATGATCACCGATGGGGTAAACGGTAAATTGATTCCTAATGGTAGTATTGATAAATTATCAGAAGCGATGATTCATTACTTTACAAACCCTGCTAGACTAGAGGAATCGAGCAAGGAAGCATATAATAGCAGCCTAAACTTTAGTGATGATTTATTCATACAGCGGTGGGGGAATATGTTCCAAACAGTAGTGGAACAAAAAAATAGCAACAATAAGATTGAAAAGATTGATTTTTTCTTAAACCAATCTAAGTGGCTTGATAAAAAGAATGGGGTTTATACATTCGGCGGTACGTTAACATTTGTGGGGGATTATCCTCAAAACACCGAATCTGACTGTAAGATCAGATGGAAGGTCCAGAACCGGGAAACTGGAGACCATATCTTCCTCGATTCGACATCAGTTACTAAGAATAAAAAAGATAAATGGGAAATTGAAGTGGAAATCCCAATCTTTTCAATGTTGTCTAATGGAGATTTGCCAAACGTGTATTGGGATATATCAATAGTGGTTAATTGGAATAATTTCTTTAGTGAAAAAAGAATCGGTTATAATAAAAGTGCAGCCGCTGCTGCAAATAAAAGTATAATCAAAGCATCCGGCAAGGACTATGTGTATCCGTACTACACAAAGCCACATGGGAACTTATCTTTCAAAATTAATGGAAGCATTCCATTAGGTACAAAATATCCGCGCTTGAGAAGGCTATATAAGACATTGAGAAATATATAAAATTTTGGCGTTGCGGTATTAACTGCAGCGCCTACTTTATTTTACATAAATATCTTCTTATGGAAACGACATATTTTGACTTGGGTTTGAATTTATTAACTCATGGTTATATAATAAACGTTGAGTAAATTTTATGTTATGTTTCTGTAAATAAAGGGATAGTTATTCCCAATTTGCTCAGCCTAATCAGTTACCTGGTTTAAAAAACTTGGTAAGGAGATGATAGAAATGAAAAAAGTTTTAACATATGGCACATTTGATTTGATCCATATTGGACATATAAATTTATTGCGTCGAGCAAAAGAACTTGGCGACTTTCTTGTTGTAGGATTGTCTACAGATAAATTTAACGAAGAGAAGATGAAGGAATCTTATCACACCTTTGAGAACCGCAAAATTATTCTCGAATCAATCCGGTTTGTCGACCAGGTGATTCCAGAGAATACCTGGGACCAAAAAATTCAGGATGTTATCGACAATGATATAGATATTTTTGTAATGGGCGACGATTGGAAAGGCCACTTTGATTTTCTAAAAGATTATTGTGAAGTGATTTATTTGCCTAGAACTATTGGGATTTCTACATCTAAAATCAAAACTGATTTACATTCGGTGAATAATGGTTAAAGAAGCTGCAATTCAGTTTTATTTACTTGCATATAAGCTATTGTTCACTTTTTTTAATTACCTGCCTTTGAAGGAAAAGGTGACTTTTGTGGTCAGTTTTGGGGACAATAGTAAATATGTGTATGAAGAAATTTTAAGGCAAAATAAATCCGTAGATGTAGTGGTTCTTTACCATGGGTCGAGTAACAGACACTTTACTGAATTTAACGAATTAACATTGATACCTATGGACTCTTTTAATCTCATTGCATTTATCAAAACGAATTATCACTTGGCAACTTCCAAAACTATATTTGTAGATAACTATTTTGCTTTTCTATCAGTGACTGATTTTAAAGAAGGCGTTGAATGTATTCAATTATGGCATGCCTCTGGTGCTCTCAAGAAATTTGGGCTTGAAGATCAGTCAATTACCAAAAGGAACAGAAGAGCTCATGAGCGCTTCCTTAAGGTATATGGAAAATTTCATAAAGTTGTTGTCGGTTCGGATATAATGGCGAATATTTTCATGAAGTCCTTCAATCTCTCAAAAGAGAACATTTTGAGGACGGGAATTCCGCGCACCGACTTTTTTTATGATGAAAGAACACAAAATCAAATTGTAGACAAATTAATTAAGGAAAACCAGGACTTAAAGAGAAAGAAAAAAGTACTGTATGCTCCAACTTATAGAGATAATCAGTTAGATCATTTTGAAATAAAACTTGAACTGGACCAAATGTTTAAAGAACTTGGTAATGAATATGTGGTACTTTTAAGATTACACCCAGCGATTAAAAAGAGTGTGGATTATGAAAAATTATATCCTGGCTTTGTATACGATTATAGCTCTTCCACTTATGATATAAATGATTTGCTGCTAATAGCAAACTATCTAATTACAGATTATTCATCGATTCCGTATGAATTTTCCTTGCTTAATAAGCCAATGATCTTTTTTGCGTATGATTTGGAGGCTTATAAACAGGAAAGAGGCTTGATGGAAGGATACGAAGAAACAGTGCCTGGTCCAGTTGTGAAAACAACTTCTGAAATTATTGAATTAATTAAGAAGGATCAATTCAATTTAGAACAACTAAAAGATTATGCTGGAAAATGGAATAAATACTCCACCGGTAAATCAAGCCAAAAGCTTGTTAGATATGTATTTAATAAAGAAGTTGAAGAGAAAAAAGTCAAAAGAAGAGCACAGTAATTTTATGGCTTAGAAATTAGAGATAAAATATGATAAACTGTAATGGTGCTTCGAGGACATAACTCGAAGTTTTTATTTAATATTAGATAGTAAATGAACAATTTGTTTAGGAAGGACTAGCTGTATGAAGTCAATGTTTACAGTAATAAAAGAACAAATTAGCAGTTTTTATTTAATTAGAAGATTGTCGTTATTCGAGTTGAAAAGTGCAAACAACAATAATTACCTTGGTATGCTTTGGGAAGTCATTAATCCAATGATTCAGCTTTCCATTTACTGGTTTGTTTTCGGTCTGGGCATAAGAGGCGGACAAGATGTTAATGGAATACCATTTGTCTACTGGCTCATCTCTGGTATGGCGGTATGGTTTTTTATTAACCAATCATTACTTGAGGGCTCTAAGTCAATTTATACACGAATCAATTTTATCTCAAAAATGAGTTTTCCGATGAGTGTTATACCAACATATGTAATCGTGTCTAAATTTTATTCCCACTTAATTCTCGTAGGAATTATCACTTTTGGGCTTCAATTCACGGGTTTCACAATATCCCCTTACTTTATCCAGTTGCCATATTTCATGTTTGGCACATTAATGTTGCTGGTGGCGATATCCCTCATCACCTCAACACTGGCTACGATTGTCAGAGATGTCCAGATGATTGTTACATCCGTGGTTAGAATGCTGCTGTATTTGACACCATTGCTCTGGGAGCCTACTGGGTTTATTAGAAAGATTATGATGTTTAATCCATTATATTATGTAGTAGAGGGATATAGAGCTTCTTTATTGGGAACATCTTGGTATATGTTCGAAAACCCTAACCTAGCTTTATATTTTTGGGGTCTTATCTTAATCCTTCTTATGATTGGTTCTGCACTTCATGTTAAATTTAGAAACCATTTTGTTGATTATATGTAAAAGGAGGTTTCTCCCATGAGTGATACAGTTATTATTAAAAATGTATATAAAAAATACAAAATGCATAAAAAAAGTTCAGAGAAACTTCTGGATGTTATATTACCTGGAGGGTATGGTGAAGATTTTTATGCCCTGCAGGATATCTCTTTTACCGCCAAAAAAGGGGATGTTATCGGGTTAGTCGGTGTTAACGGATCAGGAAAATCAACCCTTTCGAATATCATCTCGGGAGTTATACCTCCTACAGCCGGAACTGTAGAAACAATAGGACAAACTTCTTTGATTGCGATTGCCTCTGGCCTAAATAACCAATTAAGTGGACGTGAAAATATAGAATTGAAATGCTTGATGCTTGGATTTAACAAAAAGCAAATCAAGGAAATGGAACCAGAAATCATTGACTTTGCTGATATAGGAAAATTCATTGATCAACCGGTCAAAAAGTATTCAAGCGGGATGAAGTCAAGACTGGGATTTGCCATATCGGTGACGGTTAATCCGGATATTCTAGTAATTGATGAAGCATTGTCTGTAGGTGACCAGGCTTTTGCACAAAAATCAAAGAATAAGATGTTTGAATTCAAGGAACAAGGTAAAACAATTTTCTTTGTCAGCCACTCAATGGGGCAAATTAAGGAATTCTGTGAAAAAGCTTTATGGCTGGAATATGGAGAGATTAAAGCTTATGGACCCGTTTCTGAAGTGATTCCAGAGTATGAGAAATTCTTAAAAATGTATAAAGCGATGACACCTGCTGAACAAAAGAAATTCCGCGAAGAAGTAATTAAAAAGCAAAGTGGCATGGTTGCACACTCAAACTGACAAGAATCTAAGATATCCATGACAAATGGATATCTTAGATTCTTTTGCTTTTTATGGGAGTTTGAAAAGAATGCCATCTGGGTAAATGTTTGAGAAAAACTTTTTTATAACAAATATCTCAATTTTTTTGGAGGAGTATATGTATATGAAAAATAAACGTATACCCTGGTTTGACAATATAAAGGGTCTATTAATTTTTTTAGTTATATTTGGTCATCTTATTGAAGAATATAGGGGGCTAGAGGGTAATGAATCAGTAAAGTATATATATGATGTTATTTATTTTTTTCATATGCCACTATTTATCATGATCAGCGGCTACTTTTTCCGACCAAATAAATTGGAACGTATTATGCAACTGCTAGGGGTTTTCATTATATGGCAAATACTAAATGGAGTTATATCCCACTTCATTCATGATCAATCATTTATATCTCTAACCCCAGAAAGCAGGATTTTTTCCATTTTTGATCCTTACTGGACGTTGTGGTATCTTCTTGGAATTATTGTTTGGAGCATTATTACACCATATGTGCTCAAGCTTAAGTCTCCATTATTAATAAGTCTGATGATGGCCATTTTGATTACGTATACTGAAAATGTTACAAGTTGGTTTTCACTAAGAAAATTAGTTAACTTTTATCCCTATTTCCTAATAGGGTATGTCTTAGCAGATAAGAAAATTATACGATTATTAACAGACGTTTCTAAGAGGAAGTATATTCGTTCAACTGCTTTATTAACAATTTTTTCTTTTCTGGTAGGTATGACATATTTGACAACAATGCCCAATGGCACGGAAGTTTTGTTTATGAGGGAATCTTTTGGTTATTTTGGGTGGAGTTTTTTTAAAGGAGCGACTATACATGTCGTTATGTACTTTGCCGTCACAATACTTTCCTTATCCTTACTTGTGTTCGTTCCGATGAGAAAAAACCTACCGCTAATCAGTAAACTGGGTGAGTATTCTTTGTATATTTATTTATTGCATACCAATATTGTTCGTTTATTTAGAGAGTTTGTTCCTCCTTATATTGTAGAGAATCCACTAACACTTATTTTTGTATCTATTATTGTTGCAGTTGTTATTGGCTGGTTTCTATCATTGCCGTTTGTTCGCAGTTTGGTTAAACCATTGGTTGAGCCTTCATTTAAATGGATCCTGAGTTTAGAAGGCACATCTAATGAGAAAAAGAAGAGTAAGCAGATAGCATAATTCAGGGTGTTTTTATCTCTGTTTCCAATAATAGAATAGAAAAGAACTATTTCCTCAAGCAGTTTTTCATGTTAATGTTAATAAGATGAAGATACTAACAGAGGAATTGGATGTTTTCATGAAAAAAGAAAAAGTTGAAATCCTAGAAATACCTTTTTTAAATATAAATTTCGATGAAATGGTTAATGAGACTGTAAAGAGAATAACAGAATCAAGGAAAACCTTCATAGTTACTGCAAATCCGGAAATCGTTATGTATGCTAAGCGAAATGACCTTTATAAGAATAGTTTACTGATTGCGGATTATATAGTTCCTGATGGATTCGGGATACTACTTGGTTCCAGGATTTTAGGCTCTTCTTTAGAAGAGAGGGTAACAGGTTTTGATTTAACCATGAAATTACTTGAACTATCAGTTGAAAATAGTTGGAGAATCTTTCTTCTTGGCGGCACGGAAGACACCAATGAAAAGGCTGCTACTAACATGTTAAGGAGATATCCTGGAATAAAACTTGCTGGAAGACATCATGGTTTCTTCCAAAATAATGAAGAGAAAATTATTGAAGCAGTACAAGCTTCAAAGCCAGACATTATTTTGGTTGCTATGGGTTTTCCAAAACAAGAGCAATGGATAGCAAGCCATCTTAGATTGTTCGAAAAGGGAGTTTTTATTGGAGTTGGCGGGACGATTGATGTTCTGGCTGGGACAGTTAAGAGGGCTCCACTGTTTTGGAGGAAGAGCAATCTAGAATGGCTATATAGATTAATAAAACAGCCATCTAGGTGGAAAAGGATGTTGTTCCTTCCTTTATTTGTTCTAGATGTATTAAAGTCCAGATTCAAAAAGTAGATGTTTTCAATGAACCAGTGAAACTTTATGGTCAGAATGTCGTCAAATAAATGTGTTGTGAAAAAAGGAACACAATTTCATTTTTTTGTGCTAAAATAGGAACGTTTGGAAAACATTACGTAAAAATAATGCCTGCAATAATTTCTTTATTAGGGCATTCTATACATGAGGAGGGTCATTATGATTTATTTGACCTTAATATTATGTTTTATATGCTCTATTCTTATAACACCAATGGTAAAAAAATTGGCCTTCCGCTTAGGAGCTACTGATTACCCGAATACAAGAAAGGTTCATCAAAAAATAATGCCTCGTATGGGCGGACTTGCGATTTACATTAGTTTTATGGTTGGATTATTAATACTCAACCCACAGAGTCCTTACCACCTGGCGATCATTGCAGGAAGTGTCATTATCCTGCTAACTGGAATTATGGACGATATCTTTAGCCTTTCAGCTAAAGTCAAATTTTTTAATCAAATTGTAGCTGCCTTGGTAGTTGTGGTATGGGGTGGCATTGATGTTGATTTCATTAATCTTCCTTTTGGTGGAAGGCTTGAATTTGGAGCATTTAGTTTGCCAATTACCCTTCTGTGGATTGTTGGGGTTACAAATGCGATTAATTTAATTGATGGATTAGACGGACTTGCAGCTGGTGTTTCCTCAATTGCTTTAATATCCATCTCGGGGATGGCCATTGTTATGGGCGATGTATACGTTATGACAATAGGCTTCCTTCTTCTTGCAAGTACGTTAGGGTTTTTAATTTTTAACTTTCATCCAGCGAAGATTTTTATGGGTGATACAGGAGCATTGTTCCTGGGCTATATGATTGCTGTACTTTCTTTATTAGGATTTAAAAATGTAACGTTTATTTCCTTTATTATTCCTGTTATCATGCTTGGAGTGCCGATGACTGACACAATCTTTGCCATTATCCGACGCATTGTTAAGAAGGCACCACTTGCTGCACCTGATAAGTCGCATTTACATCATTGCCTTCTTAACCTTGGCTTTACGCACAGGCAAACAGTATTGCTGATATATGCCATTAGCGCAATGTTTGGGCTGACAGGCTTTATCTTCTCCTTTACAACGATGTGGGGATCTTTATTGATTCTCTCCATTATGATCTTGTCGATTGAGTTGATTGTAGAAAGTGTAGGTTTAGTGCATAAAGATTATAAGCCTCTGCTTAATATGGTTCGAGGAATTAAATATGAGAAAAATCGATAAATAATTGTCCCTCGTCTATAAGGCGAGGTTTTTTTGTTTTCGTTATTAATAATTGGGTATAAAAAAATAACCCCTTATATTTAAGGGGTCATCGATTGGCCATTATTATCTGCTGTTTGGTCTGTTGTCATGTTGTCACTAGTAGTATCTGGATCAGTCGCAGCGGAATTTTCAGAGCTAATGTTGAGATGGGATTGCAATGTAGCTATGGTCTCCGCTAATGCCAATTCGTCAAGCTGGTAATAATAAATACCGTCAATTCTAGAATCTGTTCCAGCCAGATTTAATGTCTCAGTATTTAGGCCTTTTCCTGCTGTTGCATATTCAATGAACGATTTCATCTGGTCGAACCGTAAATCCGTCTTCATGTTCTGCCCGACAGCTTCCATTACATCAGAGTAGTTTCCAATAGATTTTACAGAGACACCCTTTTTGATAATTGCTTTAATAATCTCCTGTTGCCGTTTTCCGCGTTCGATGTCGTTATCGAGTTTTCTTGTTCTTGCTAATGCAAGAGCTTCTTCGCCGTCAAGAGTTTGGAGACCTTCATTTAATGTGATGGCACCTTTGCGATCTTGGGAATCTTGCTCCGTGAAAGTATAAGGAACATTAACCTCAATGCCATTAAGCGCATCAATTACATCGATAAATGCATCAAAGTTCATTTTTACATAATAATCAACTGGAACATCAAGTAATTCTTCCACCGTTTCCAATGTAAGCTCTACGCCGCCGTATGCATGTGCGTGATTGATTTTAGTATAGATATTTTTTTCTGGAATGTGGACGTATGAGTCTCTTGGGATACTTAATAGTTTAATTGATTTGTCTTCCTGGTTGAATGTAGCAAGCATCAAAGCATCAGTCCGAGAGCTTCCTTCAAATTGACGTTTGTTACTGTCATCTACTCCAATGAATAATACGGAGAAATTTTCATCGAACGGATTTACCGCTCTTTTCCCCTCACGTTCTATTGGGTTATAAGAGTCTTCCATTACTGACTCTGCTTTATTAAATAAGAATGCCCCGTAAGTTATAAAACTTAATGATATCAGCATGAGTGGAAGGATGATCCATCGAATGACTCTCTTCCTTCTTAAACGCTTTTTATGAAAATTATTATTGCTCCTAAGTGAAGCCATATATTAATCTCCTTTATTATAATGTGAATTTATTGTAAAGACTAAAATTGCCCAACCTCCATTTTACAACCTTTTAGCTGGTTCGTAAATTGAATTTTTTGTCAGACATCCTTTTCCATGTAGATTACTTCCCCAGACCGTATAATACTCTGCCCATTCGTCATCTCAACCATCCACTCTTTGAATGCATCGGTCTGGTCCTCTTCTGCATAAGCTTCGATTTCCACTTTCTCCAGATAATGAATTTCCTTCAGTTGATAAATGGAAGATCTAAGTTCGTTTTCCACTTTTCCAAGTAAAGTGTAGTCAATCGTTGTGTGCATAACTCGCATTAATTTCCGTTCAACTATCCCTGTCGCTGTCAGTCCTTCTGACGTAGCTTTTCCATAAGCTCGTATCAGACCGCCCGCGCCCAACTTAATTCCGCCAAAATAACGGGTTATAACAACAACTGTGTCCTTTAAATGTTTCTTTTTCAGAACCTCAAGAATCGGTACACCGGCAGTCCCGCTTGGCTCTCCATCATCGTTCGCTTTTTGTATCTGGTCGTTTTCACCAATCATATAAGCAGAACAATTATGTGTCGCGTTCCAATTTTGTTTTTTAATTTTCTGGATAAACTCCTGGGCTTCTTCTTCTGTCTCGGCTCTTTGTATATATGCGATGAATCGTGATCTTTGGATCTCGATTTCATGTTCTCCGTAACCTTTTACCGTATAGTAACTAGCAAGCAAATTTGGCTCACCTCTCTCGAAAATTTCCCAACCCTATAATCGACACCGTTTGTATGTTCGACACGGGTACTTAGTGCTACAATTCATTATAAGTTGACGGCAATCGAGGAACAATGGTGTCTTATGATTGTAATATAACTTTAATACTGTAAATGGGTACGAATGGTATAATAGTTAGTGGTCTGACAAGCCGTGAATTGTTTTTGGAAAAATGTTTTAATTTTAATTTTGGAGTTTAGCTCCTAAAATAATAGGATATAAGACTTAGAATGAAAAATCAAATCTATGTCTTTGTATCGATTTTCAGCAAAATTGGCATGATTTTCTTGTTGAAAATTAGTAACAAATTAGTTTTCAAGTTAAAATATCATTAGTGCCGCCCTTGGGGGAGTTTACATGGCGATTAAAAAATTCGACACGAAAGCCCTCGATCTAATTTTAGAAAAAATGATCGAAACCGTTGGGGACAGCAAAGACGAAATCTTTCGGATCGCTGAACAGTGCCGGACGGATTATGAGTCTATCACCAACGAATTAAAAGAGATTAAGAGGAAGGTCGCACAAATCATTAATGATGGCGACAAGCTGGATGCCCAGGTAAGACGAGCGAGGCTGCGACTTTCGGAAGTAAGCAAGCATTTTAAGGACTATTCCGAAGTGCAGGTTCGCGAGGCGTATGAAAAAGCCCACAAGCTCCAAATGGATTTAACAATGAACAGGCAATTAGAAAAGCAGCTGCGTGAAAAGCGGGATGATCTGGAACGAAGGCTTGTTGGTCTGAATGAGACGATTGAACGAGCAGAACACCTTGTATCCCAAATATCAGTTGTCATGAACTACATGATGAGTGATATTCGCCAAATGGGCCAAGCGCTGGAATCTGCCAAGGAAAAGCAGGATTTCGGTCTGAAGATTATTGAAGCCCAGGAGGATGAGCGTAAACGGCTTTCCCGTGAAATTCATGATGGACCAGCTCAGATGATGGCGAATGTGATGATGCGGTCTGATTTGATCGAGAGGGTTTATAAGGAACGAGGAGCGGATGAGGCAATTCGCGAAATCAAGAGCATGAAAAAGATGGTTCGATCCGCTCTGTATGAGGTGCGAAGAATCATATATGATTTGAGGCCAATGGCTCTTGATGATCTAGGTCTAGTACCCACCCTCAAAAAATACCTTCAGACTATCGAAGAGTATCATAAGACTACCAGTATTCAATTCACTAATATTGGTGAGGATAGAAGGCTGCCATCTAAGTATGAAGTAGCACTATTCCGGATGATACAGGAATCTGTCCAGAATGCGTTAAAGCACGCGCAAGCGACGCTAATTCAGGTGAAGCTGGACATAAAGAGAGACCACGTTATGGCGGTCATAAAGGATGATGGCACAGGCTTTGACATAAATGAAAAGAAACCAGAATCATTTGGTCTCCTTGGAATCAGGGAGAGAGTCGAGCTGTTGGAAGGTGAGCTATCCATCCATTCAAAAATTGGCACTGGGACACTGGTTATTATCCAGGTTCCGATGAACTTATAAAAAGATAGAGGCAGCTGATCTGCCAATAAAGAGAAAAATAGAGACAGAAGCCATAAGGGAGGCGAATGCTATGACAACAAAGATTGTCATTATTGACGACCATCAACTTTTCAGAGAAGGGGTAAAAAGGATCCTGGATTTCGAACCAACGTTTGAAGTAGTCGCAGAAGGTGATGACGGCAGTGAAGCTGTTGCATTAGTAGAACAGTACCAGCCAGATGTCATTATTATGGATATTAACATGCCTAACAGAAATGGCGTTGAAGCAACTGCTGAATTGATTGAGGAGTATCCTGATTCTAAGGTCATCATTTTATCGATTCATGATGATGAGAATTATGTCACACACGCTCTTAAAACAGGAGCGACTGGGTACCTTCTGAAGGAAATGGACGCTGATGCTTTAGTGGAGGCAGTCAAAGTAGTTGCCGATGGCGGATCCTATTTGCATCCAAGAGTGACTCACAACCTGGTAAAGGAATATCGTCGACTGTCAGCTGATGAAGGTAGTACAGACAAATACATATCCCAGGTAGAAATTCGTCGCCCGTTACATTTGCTGACTCGCCGTGAATGTGAAGTCCTTCAGCTTCTTGCAGATGGTAAGAGCAATAGGGGCATTGGGGAAGCACTTTTTATCAGTGAAAAGACAGTAAAGAACCATGTAAGTAATATTTTACAGAAAATGAATGTTAACGACCGTACTCAGGCTGTAGTTGTTGCGATCAAAAATGGCTGGGTAGAGGTAAGATAATCTTAAGAAACCACATTTGTCGAATTGACAGATGTGGTTTTTTGTCGATTGTTGCAGTTTATTGTTGGAAAAATACGACAAAAACTCCACCAGAGATTTACAAAAACTTAATAAAATCCGATATAATTAAGGAACAGTAAATCGAAGGGGTGGTCAAAATATCTTCACTTTGGGAACTGACAGATGAAAAGTTAATAGAAGCTTACCAAAAGGCTACTCTATTAAACTTAGATGAAAATTTTATTGAAATGCTAATAGAAGAAATCGATAACCGAGGAATAGAGAGCTTGAAAATTGAATATGTTTCTTAATTTTGTAACACTGTGCAAGCGATTGCCGGTGTTTTTTTGTTATTGAATTGCTGACTGGTTAGCGCAAAAGTTCAGAATGAGGTGTGGATTCCGCGAAGTGGGAAAGGAAACATAATAAGCTTTGCCTGATTCCTTTTTCATTTCCCAATTCTTTATCGAAATAGTTTTACTGAAAGAATGCATTTTAAAGGAAGTTCATATAAAATGGGATTGTACATACTGTAGAGAAAAACATAAGGATGGTAATATAATAATGAAAACGGCCGTTGTTACGGATAGTACTGCTTACATCCCAAAGGAGTTACGGGAGCAATGGGATATCCACATGATTCCGTTAAGCGTGATATTTGATCATGAGACATATAGAGAAGAAATAGACATCAATGCTGAGGAGTTTTACGAGGAAGTCAAGCAGCGTGAGTTACCGACTACGTCCATGCCGCCTATTGGCGAGTTCGTCGAGCTTTTTGAGAAATTGGCCAAAGACTACGATTCAGTCATCAGTATCCATTTATCCAGTGGGATCAGTGGAACCTATCAAGGCGCAGTGAGTGCAGGTGAGATGGTTGAAGGTATTGAAGTATATACTTTTGATTCTGAAATAAGTGCGATGGTGCAGGGGTTTTATGCTCTGGAAGCCGCTGAGCTGGCAGAACAAGGTATTGAACCTAAGAAAATCATCGAGCGAATGAATAAGATGAAAGAGTCTATCCGTGCTTATTTTATTGTGGATGATTTAAGCCATCTTCAGCGTGGCGGTCGGTTGTCCAGTGCCCAGGCATTGATTGGAAGCCTCCTGCAGGTAAAACCGCTGCTGCATTTTGAAGATAAAAAGATCGTTCCATTCGAAAAGGTCCGTACCCGTAAAAAGGCGATGAACCGTGTCGTCGAAATGCTTGCAGAAGACGCGAACAGCGGGGGCGAATACCGCGCGGCTGTGATCCATGCTAATCGTGAGGAAGAAGCGCTTGAATGGAAAAGCGAGCTCGAGGCCCAGTTCCCGAATGTGGAATTCCTGTTAAGCTATTTCGGTCCGGTCATCGGAACTCATCTTGGTGAAGGTGCCATGGGGATGGGCTGGTATAAGAAGTAAACACGGAGAAGTTATTACAACCATGTCAAAGCGCCATTTCCGTATTAGGAGGTGGCGCTTTTATTCATTATCCACATAATAATGGTAGTTATCAACAAAACGTTCCACTTACCAACAGTAGATTGACTCCCTAATTGCAATTATCCACAGCTAAAAACGCTTACATCGACTAAAACATATAGTTACCAACAAATTAACCCACATTACCCACAGAAAAACACTATTATCCACATATTAATCCACAAAAGGTTGTGATTAACTTTGATAAAAGAAGAGAAAATAATCCCCAATACCAAAAAGTCTGTTGATGAATGGACATTAACTCATCCAATTACCCACAATCCTGCGTTATCCACATACCGCCCTTTCCAATACAATCCCCAGTTGCAAAAAATGCTCATAGGTAAACAGTTGTTGACTGATGAACTGCCTTTTACAACGGAGGAACTCCAGCATCATCAGGAACATGGTTATCTAATATATCGCAAGGGTTTTAATCTTAAAGAGATGTCCTGTACAAGATGCGGCACAACTGATTCTTCCTGGTTTGCTGAGTTCCCCTGTGGCCGGTGTGGAAAAGTAGAATTCTATTGCCGAAAGTGCTTGATGATGGGGAGGGTTAGCGAGTGCACACCTCTAATCAGCTGGGCAGGGCGAGAGCTGGAATTTGAAATTGTGGATAAACCGCTACTTTGGGATGGTCAATTATCAGATGGTCAGGAACCTGCTTCTCAACGTGTGGCGGATGCTGTGGAAAACTCAGCAGAACTCCTGGTATGGGCTGTAGCGGGAGCGGGCAAAACGGAAGTATTATACGCGGGCATTGCATATGCTATATCAACAGGCAAGCGGGTGTGCGTAGCTACTCCAAGGACAGATGTGGTCCTAGAACTGGTACCCCGACTGCAAAAAGTGTTTCCAGAAATAAAGGTGGCCGCTCTTTATGGCGGCAGTGAAGACCGCCATGAATATACCCAGCTTACCATTACTACCACGAATCAGCTGCTCCGCTTTTATAAAGCGTTTGATGTCATAATTGTCGATGAAGTCGACGCCTTTCCCTATTCTATCGATGAAACCCTCCAATATGCCGTCCAGCAATCAAGGAAGACTGAATCCTCTTTAATTTACTTAACGGCAACACCCAATAAACAATGGCAACAAGAGTACCGCTCTGGAAAAAGAAATTGTGTCACGATTCCTGCCCGCTTCCATCGACAACCGTTGCCGGTACCAGAGTTTGTCTGGTCTGGAAATTGGGAGAAACAGCTGAAAAAAGGAAGCCTATCCACTCCAATAAAAAAATGGGTGGAATCCAGGCTGGCCAGCGGTAAGCAAGCATTGATCTTCGCCCCGAAAATAGCTGTTATGGACAAGATCCTTATTATCCTTCGCGCAATGGATCCTCTTATTGAATCTGTTCATGCTGAAGACCAAGACAGGAAAGAAAAAGTAATGAAGTTTCGTAACAAGGAAATTCCCATCTTGCTGACGACAACGATTCTGGAACGAGGTGTTACCATCCCAAACATTGATGTGGCAATCATCGGTTCGGAGGATAGAATTTTTACCGAAAGCGCCCTGGTCCAGATTGCTGGCCGGGCAGGGAGAAGTGCGGAATATCCGACAGGTGACGTGACCTTTTTTCATTATGGTAAAACAGAAGCGATGCTAAGTGCCCGAAGGCAGATTGTGATGATGAACAAAGAAGGAATCAAAAAGGAGCTGATTGATGTATGAATCATTGTCTATTATGCCATGGAGAATTGGAACCGGTATTATCGTGGCAATCATTTTTTGGTGAAAAAGAACCCCTTAAAATCTGTGAAGAGTGCTCTGCGGATTTTGAGTTGATTACAGGTGAAGTGTGCGAGATTTGCGGGAGGCCATTTGCCTTTTTGGAGACTGAATTCCGGTCGGCAAATGTATGCCTGGACTGTAGGCGCTGGGAGGTGGATGAGTATTGGAGTGGCAGTCTTGATCGGAACCGGTCGCTGTACCGGTATACCGATTTTACAAAAGGCGTAATTGCTAAATTTAAATTCCGGGGAGACTATATTCTGGCCAGTGTGTTTGCTGCAGATTTCCGGCAGGCTTTGCAAGATTTTCAATATGATTATATTGTTCCCATTCCTCTCAGTGAAGAACGACTCTTCGAAAGAGGCTTCAATCAGGCCGAAGCTCTAATCACCACTGCTGGTTTTAATCCAACCCACCTGCTTTCAAGAATCCACACCGAAAAACAGTCAAAAAAGTCCCGTTCAGAAAGAATCCATCTAAAACAGGTCTTCAAATTGGAAACAGAACTAAATCTTCACAGTAAAACAATTTTGCTGATTGACGATATATATACTACAGGCTCAACGCTGAGGCATGCAGCCAAAATATTAAAAGACAACGGGGCGGCGAAGGTGTATTCATTCACTTTGGCACGCTAGATGAGATATTATTGAAGGAGGAAGGACAGTGGACCTTCAAAATTGCCCAAAATGCGATTCACTTTATGTGAAAAATAAATTTCGTGATGTATGCGAAAAATGCTGGAAAGAAGAAGAACAAGCTTATGATTTAGTTTCCAAGTTCATGAGAAAACGTGAAAATAGAGCAGCAACGATCTTGCAAGTTGTAGAAGCAACAGGAGTTTCTGAAGACTTGATCTTAAAATTTATAAAAGCAGGCAAATTCCAGCTGACTCAATTCCCAAACTTCGGTTACCCATGTGACAAATGTGGAAGTATTATACGTGAAGGAAGGCTTTGTGCTTCATGTGCAAGCATTTTAAAGGCGGATTTAAAAAGTGTTGAGTATGAGGAACAGAGGAAGAAAGATTTGGCAAAACGCGCGACTTTTTTCACACATCGAGATTAGGTGAAAAGAATCATTAAATAACAGCGGACAATTGCCGATAATAAAAGTACAAATCGTTCTGAAAGAGAGGTTTAGACGATGAAAATAAACAATAATTTTGGCCCATCCGGGATCAATCCATATAAACGCCAAATGAACAAACTGGATGCAGCAGCAACTGCCCAAAACAAAAAGGCTGATAAAGTTGAGATTTCTACAACTGCCAAGGAAATGCAGCAGCTTTCCCAGGTATCAGTTGAACGCAAGCAAAAGGTTGAGGAATTAAAAATCCAGGTGGAGAACGGCACGTATAAAGTGGATTCAAAAGAGACTGCTAAAAGCATCATCAATTTCTATCGTAATAAATAAGGAATATACTCGTCTTGCAGACGAGTGTTTCTTTATGCCTAATAAGGAGGGCAGTCAATGTCTGTTGAATCACTGATTAGCATCATGGATAAATTGAACAAAATGCATAAAAGCCTTTACGAATTGACCGTGAAAAAGACCGGCATTGTGAAAAAAGGAGATACGGCTGCCCTCGACCAGCTTTTGAAGGATGAGCAGGCACATATGGCGGCAATCAATAAGCTGGAGCAAGAGCGGACGGCAGTATCAAATGTAATTTTACCGGGTGCCTCTTTACAGGAAATAGCTGAGGCAAATCCTGCAGGAAAAGATCAGCTTTTACAGATAAAAAAAGATTTATTAAATGTCATAATAGAAATCAAGGCGCGCAACGAACTGAATCAGCAGCTGATTCATCAATCACTGCAATTCATCAATTTTTCCAAGAGCCTTGTGATGCCTCAGGAAAAAGAGATTAATTACAAACCGCCAGCCGGCAAAAAAGCAAAGCCTGGTCAATCGCCGGGAATGTTCAACTCAAAAGCATAATATTTGGAGGAACGAAACATGCGTTCAACCTTTATGGGATTAGAAACAGCGCGCCGCGGAATGTTCACGCAGCAAAGCGCTTTGCATACAACTGGACATAATATATCGAATGCCAATACGCCTGGCTATACACGCCAGCGGATTAACTTTGAGCAGACAGAGCCTTATCCAAACGCTTCGCTTAATCGTCCACAGATTCCAGGACAGGTGGGTACTGGAGTAAAAGCTGGTTCGATCCAGCGTGTGAGGGAAAGCTTCCTTGATGTTCAGTACCGCGGTGAGAATAATAAATTGGGTTATTGGGAGACAAGAGCTGAAGCTTATAACAAGCTGGAAGAAGTGCTGAATGAGCCATCTGAATCTGGCCTGTCCAAGACAATGGACCAGTTCTGGCAGTCTTTGCAGGATCTGGCTGTTAACCCGACGAACCCTGGTGCCCGTTCGGTCGTACGTCAGAGGGGTATTGCCGTGGCAGAGACGTTCAACTATCTGCACAACTCTCTTTCTTCCATTCAGAGAGATTTAAAGAATGAAATTACAGTTGCGGAAAAAGAAATCAATTCGATAACTTACCAGATTAGTAAGATTAACGGTCAGATTGCAGCAGTTGAGCCACATGGTTATTTGCCGAACGATCTGTACGATGAACGTGATCGTCTGATTGATCAGTTATCGTCTATAGCTAATATTAAAGTTGATTACACAAATTCTGGCGGTGGCTCACTAAAAATGGCTGAAGGACAAGCCGTCATCAAAATGGTCAGCGATAGTGGAAAAGAACTTGGAATCCTTGTAAGCGGAGACCGCTACAATGAAGTGAATGTGAATTTTGATGGCGCTGGTGAGTCCGTGAAAACCGTGTCGATTGGCCAGTCAAAGTTTGATTTCAATGACCTGAAAACAACAGGAAAGCTCAAAGCGCTAATTGATTCATATGGATATGAAAAAGATGGCAAGGTAGCTGGCGTTTATCCAGAAATGATGACAAAATTAGATGATTTGGCCTATACATTCGCAACAGAGTTCAATAAAGTCCATGAAACAGGCGTTAGTCCTAATGATATTTTAAAAGGTGAAAAGGCTGGGAATCCATTTTTTGCAGATGCTGAGAATGAAACAATTGAACGAGCTGGTTTTGCCGGAAGAATCGCATTGGCACAGGAAATTCATAACAGTCTGGATAATATCGCTACGGCACAAGGTGAGGTAAAAACCGATGCCAATGGTGACAAATATGTCGATGCGACTGTTGGTGATTCTTCCAATGCATTGGAGCTAGCCAATGTATTCAATAAGCCATTGGAATATGCAGAAGATTTTACGCCAAATAATATGGCTGATGATGAAATGGCGAACTTCCGCAATTATTATGAAGGTGTGATCGGGGGCATGGCTGTCCTTTCTCAGGAAGCAGTCAGGCTGACACAAAACAGCGGCTCCTTAAGAGAAGCAGTGGATAACCGCCGGAAGTCAGTGAGTTCTGTATCATTAGACGAAGAAATGACAAATATGATTCAGTTCCAGCATGCCTACAATGCATCAGCCCGGATGATCACCCTCCAGGACGAAATGCTCGACAAAATCATCAACGGCATGGGAACCGTAGGAAGATAGGTGAAATAAAATGCGGATAACACAATCAATGCTTTCTTCCAATTCACTAAGAAACCTAAGCGAGAGCTATCGACGGATGGGGCAGTATCAGGATCAGCTTTCGACTGGTAAAAAAATAACCAAGCCTTCTGATGATCCGGTTGTTGCGATGAAGGGTATGTTTTATCGTTCGGGATTGACTGAAGTTGAGCAGTATAAGAGGAATCTTTCTGAACTTTATTTGTGGATGGAGAATTCTGAGGCGGGAATCGAGCAGGCGAATAATGGTTTGCAGCGTGTACGTGAGCTGGTGATTCAAGGGAAGACTGGAACGCTCAGTCCAACAGACCGGGAAGCGATTGCCCGAGAAGTTGAACAGATTAAAAATGATTTGGTACAGGTAGCGAATACACAAGTTTCTGGACGCTATATTTTTCATGGTACGGACACTGAC
The DNA here is from genome assembly GCF_023714225.1 of Mesobacillus sp. MER 48. NCBI lineage: Bacteria > Bacillati > Bacillota > Bacilli > Caryophanales > Bacillaceae > Mesobacillus > Mesobacillus sp. MER 48. The sequence continues at coordinate 227,167 of NZ_JAMAUR010000003.1, read as the reverse complement.
CATCCACCAGTTCCAACTGAAAATCCGCCAACTGTAGCTGCTAACCTTACCGATACAGCTATTGATACTTATAAGGTGGAAGTCTCACGCGGAGTATCTTTAAGAGCGAATATAAACCCTGCAAATGTTTTTAATCAAGAAATGTTTAATGTGGTTCAGGAAATTGAGACTGCTTTAAAAGATGACAATCCTTCTGCATTGGACGATTTGCTCAGTAGGCTAGATAACGCAATGGATAACCTATCTGCAGAGCGATCAGAGCTTGGAGCACGATACAATCGTCTAGAAATGATAGACGACCGGATTGCCCAGCAAGAAGTAATGGCCAACCGTGTGCTATCCGATAATGAAGACGCCGATATCGAGAGGGTTATCACAGATTTGAAGACCCAGGAAAGTGTCCACCGTGCTGCATTAGGCGTAGGAGCACGTATCCTTCAGCCCACATTATTAGACTTTTTAAGATAAGCTATTCTCAATGGGAATAGCTTTTTTTTCTAGGAGGGGACAACATGCAATTTCCTCAGATTCGACTGCAATCCACTTTTGCTCAAACTGAGATTAATACTTATAATGCCAAGCTCGAATATGAACAACCAACAGCTGAATTGAGTATAGAGCAGCCTTCTGCTGAATTGGACATCAACCGCACTCCATCAAAATTAACCATTGATCAGACAAAGGCAAGAGAGGATATGGATCTTAAAAATATCTCGAAGCGAATTGAAGAATTCTCTCAGCAGGGAAATGAAGACTGGCTTACTGGGATCGCTCGTCTGTCCCAGGATGGAGATGAGTTAATGATGATAGAAAATGGGGGGCACACCATTGCCGATCAGGCTGAAAGAAACAGTGAGTCTCCAATACTTGAATTCAATATTGGCTGGATTCCTTCTGCAGGCAGTGTGAAAATAGAATACGACCCGGGAAAAGTGGATATTAATTGGAAGGTAAACAAGCCAATAATCGAGAGTAAGATCAATAAACCAGTTTTGAATTATTCACCTGGCAAAGTAGAAGTCAGTCTAAAGGAATATCCATCTCTTAAAATTGATTTTGAAAATCTAAAGCATGTCGGAATCAAGTATGAGCAATCTATTTAAAAGGAGATTGAATAATGAAGATAGCAACAAAGTATCATGGAGATGTGGAAATAAGTGCAGAAGAAATTCTAAATTTTGAAAAAGGGATTCCTGGTTTTCCGAATGAGAAGGAGTTTACCCTTCTTCCTCTTTCTGATGATGACACTTTTTATGTTATGCAATCAGTTTGTAATAGACAACTTGCCTTTGTTCTTACTAATCCATTTCACTTTTTTAGAGAATATGATTTTAAGGTTGAAGATTCGGTAGTTGAAGAACTAGAGTTGGAATCTGAGAAAGATGTGGTTGTTCATTCTATACTGACTGTTCAAGATCCATTTAATAAAACAACAGCAAATCTCCAAGCTCCAGTGATTATCAATACAAAAAATCGCAAAGCTAAACAAGTTATCCTGCACAATGAACAATACAGTACAAAACACCCAATCTTTGAAAAAACAAATGTAAAGGGGTGATTTAGATGTTGGTACTTACAAGAAAAAATGGTGAAAGCATAAAAATCGGCGATGATATTGAAATCACCGTCATCTCTTCAAAAAATGATCAGGTGAAAATTGGAATAAAAGCGCCGAAGAATATAGATGTTTTCAGGAAAGAAATCGTGGAACAAATCCAAAGCGAAAACGAACAAGCCTCACAAGACATATCCTCCATGATCAATTTTATAAAAAATAACCAAAAAAAATAAAAAAACTATTAAACATCTATTAATAGAGACGATAAAACTATTGTAAGAGAAATAAGGGCGGCCGACCTTATTAACTCAGACAAATAAAAGCATTGTTCACAAGGACGTGAACAACAAATTCAAGGAGGAAAACAAGCAATGAGAATCAATCATAATATTGCGGCACTTAACACACACCGCCAATTAAACAGTGCAACAAACGCACAGTCAAAGTCTATGGAAAAATTATCATCTGGTCTTCGTATCAACCGTGCAGGTGATGATGCAGCTGGTCTTGCAATCTCTGAAAAAATGCGTGGTCAGATTCGTGGCTTGGATCAAGCATCCCGTAACGCTCAAGACGGTATTTCATTAATCCAGACAGCTGAAGGTGCGTTGAACGAAACTCACTCAATTCTTCAGCGTATGCGTGAACTTGCAGTTCAATCAGCAAATGATACGAACACTTCAACTGATCGTGGTGAACTTCAAAAGGAACTTGATCAATTAGTTGATGAAATTGATCGTATTGCAGGTAATACTGAATTTAATACTCAAAATCTATTAGGTAAGAAAGATGCTTCAGGTACTTTTACTGGATCAGGCCAATCTTTCACATTCCATATTGGTGCTAATGAAGGACAAAAACTTACATTAACTATTAATTCAATGGATAGCGATAGCATGGGTGTTGTTGGTAGTGGAAGTGGTTCTGTACAGAGTTTAAAGACAGCAACAACAACTACCGGTTCTGGTTCAGGAGCAACGACGTCAACAACAGGTGGTCTTTTAACTCAATCAGGAGCAGATGCAGCTATCACAATTATCAATAATGCCATTGAAACAGTTTCTGCAGAGCGTTCTAAGTTGGGGGCACACCAGAATCGTCTAGAGCACACTATCAACAACTTAAATACTTCTTCAGAAAACTTAACTGCAGCGGAATCTCGTGTCCGTGACGTAGATTATACTTTAGCTGCCTAGGCAGTGAATAGTACAGTCGTCCTGGCTGGTAACGGCTAGTGATAATAATCGGGTGAATTGCTGGAAACCCCTAATAGAGCTTCCCTTGCCACAACGAAGTTGGAAACGACATGCGTGAGGGCTTGAAAAAAGTGAAGATTGGGCAATCAGCAGCCAAGCTCCTGTCTCGAAAGAGTGGAGAAGGTTCAACGACTAGGATAGACCATCTAAGGCGAAAGCTACGATGATGAAATCCGTAGGTGAAACAATGAACATCAGCATTGTGAATCCGAAGTGCCCGACCCCTACCAGCTTTTGGAGGGTGAAGATATAGTCTGGTCATTTGTGAAAGCAAATGTTCGCACGATGGCGAAAGAAATGATGGATCAAACTAAGAACTCTATACTTTCTCAGGCAGCTCAGGCAATGTTGGCACAAGCAAACCAGCAGCCGCAGGGAGTTCTTCAACTTCTACGTTAATTATTAAAAATCCTGTTTCTCATGAGTGAGAAACAGGATTTTTTTATCCCCTTTTAAATTTCTATACTTCATATTTTTTATTATTAGTTTACCCGTATAAAATAACAAAGCGCTTAATTATTCTTTTGGTAAACCGATATAATACATAACCATTTCAAAATATATGAATGGAGGAAATCAATATGGAATTAATCTTAAAGGATAAAATTTTTTATTTAGAGGGTCAGCCTTCTGTTGATAAAATAATTGAAACGATAAATACAATGTTAAGTGATAATCATTATTTTAGTCACTTTATCGCTGATGGGGTCGCGGTTTATGGTGGTCACGAAAATTTTCTATCCGAGCATATTATGGATATTAACAGACTTGAAATAGAGAGTAAAACTATAAGAGAATTTGTCATAGATTTATTAAATACATCAAGAACTTATTTGAAAAGGGCGATACAGGAATTACCCCACCTTGCAGATGGTTTTTATAATAATCCATCCTCTAAAGAATGGGATGGATTTGAAGCTCTGGTTGACGGGATAGATTGGCTGAGTGAGATGATCATCCAAATTGAAAGAAGTAAAGAGAAGCCTGGAAATTGGAAAGAATACAATGAAATCTCAGTATTAATGAATACAGAAATAAAAAACCTTCATTCAGCTGTTGAAAATGGTGATAGTGTTCTAATTGCTGATATTATTCAATATGAGTTTTTATCTATTTTCAAGGACCTGCAAACAACCATAGAAAATACAACTAACTTAGAGGGATATACCCATGATATTAATTGAAAACCGTAATTTTTTACGAAAGAACAATCCTGCTCTTTTGGAGAAAATTAGTAATATAGAAGAGTCTGGAAAAGAAAGCTTAGTAACGGTTGAAGCAGGTAAAAATAATGCAAAGACTATAAAAGTAAATGTAGATGGAAAAATACAATATATTCACAGTAAATACGACCCCGAAACTGAGGCAAAGAGATTAGTAGATAAACTAGGGGGTATGGAAAAGTATAATCAAGTTTTATTTTTTGGAATTGGATTAGGGTATCAAATTGATGAATTCTTAAAAAAGTACCCTTCTATGAAATTTTCTTTTTATGAACCTAATCTTGAAGTTTTTTTACAATACTTATCCCATCGAAAGTTAACAGACTTGCCAGTAAAGCAGATACAAAGTATTTTTGTATCGGCAAGTGAAGAACAAATTCGCCATGGGATAAATATTTTAGATGATTCAATTGGGAGCAGTACTTATATTTTTACGTTACCATTATATGAAAGTATTTATTCGAATGAATTAAAAATTTTAATGGATGCCTTTAAGGAACGGTTGAAAGACAAAAGAAGTAACATAGCAACAAATGTTTCCTTTCAACAAAGATGGTCTATTAATTCTATCAAAAATTTTCCGACTGTCCTCCAAACACCGAATATACTACATGATATAGATAAAAGTTTTTTCAAAGGTAAGCCGGTGATACTCGTAGCGGCAGGTCCGTCCTTATCCGATGAGTTTGAGAATTTAAGGTATATAAAAGAAAATGGATTAGCCTATATTTTTTCTGTTGGATCGGCCATAAATGCCTTAATCGAACATGGTATATTTCCAGATGCAGCATGTAGCTATGATCCAGGCATAAATAATCAGATGGTAATAAAAAAAATAAAAGATTTGGAAATCTCCAATATTCCTTTGGTATTTGGCAGTTCTGTAGGTTATGAAACTTTATACGATTACCCTGGAAAATTAGTTCATATGATTACTAGTCAGGATACTATTACACCCTTTTTATTAGATACAACACAGGATATCGATATTGTTCTTGATGCGCCTTCCATAGCTGTAGTAACTTTCCAGATGCTAACAAAGCTTGGCTGCAATCTGATTATTTTGGCAGGCCAAAATTTAAGCTATAAAAATAATCTGCGGTATGCAAAGGGAATTAAATACGATCATGTAGGTAATGAATTAACTTATGAGGAAACCAAAGATTTAATAAGAGTGAAAAGTGTAGATGGTAATGATGTATTTGCAGACCAGACCTTTGTTTTGATGCGAAAACAGCTGGAAATGTACATAAATAACTCAAAAGAGGTAGAAGTCATCAACACAACTCAGGGTGGCGCCCATATCGAAGGAACAACATTTATGGATTTACTCGAAGTAATTTCTAGTAAGTTGCAGAAAAAGGATATTGTTTCAGCTGATTGGTGCGAGAGTTATAATAGCTACAATAATGACTATGTAAAAAAACAATTGGATACAATGGCCTCTTCGATGGGGAGATTTGAAAAAGATTTGAAGACTGCAGTAAAGGATTTAAAGGAGATTAACTTTTTTCTTCAACAGAATAATATAAGTAAACTTGAACAAAAATTTGCAAAGTTTGATAAAGAGTTTGGCAACATTCAACAAAATCTATTCTTTCAGTCTTTTATTGGGCCCATGGTCAGAATCCAAAATAAACTCTTATCCGAAGAGAGCAAATCGGTTCGTTATGAAATCAATCCATTGAAAAAAGGTAAGAAAGTTGTTTATTTATTCGGTTCTTTTCTTGCAGAATGCGAATCCTGCTATCAAGTCGTGGTTCCACTATTTAAAGAATTACAAGATGAAATTTTAACAATGAAGGTTTAATAAAATCTTGTTTTTAAATATTAAGAGATTTGTCCACCGGGCAGATCTCTTTTCTCTTTTTGAAAATGTACTAATTCCAACGAAGTAAGATAATAAACTAAACAAAATTAACATTCCTCCGATATTAAAACTAAAAGATTCTATATTTCAGGGGGATCCAGAGATGATCGAGAGCTTATCATCCAATCAATTTTCCTCACATCTTAGAACAACAACCGTAATCGGTGATACAAACATCCAGACACAGGAAAGAGAAGTAAACGCGCCTGCAGTAGTAAAAGAAGAAAATAAAGAAAATACCATTTTTCCAGAAGACAAGGTGAAGGAAATTGTTGAAGGTATGAACAAATTCATGGATGCATCGCCTACAGCATTAAAGTTCGAGTTCCATGAAAAGTTAAATGAATACTATGTGAAAATTATTGATGAAAGAACAAAGGAAGTTATCAGAGAAATTCCACCAAAAAAAATGCTTGATTTTTATGCAGCAATGACAGAGTTCATTGGATTGATGATAGATAAAAAGATCTGAAGGTGATTATGAATGGCGAGTTTAAGGATAGGCGGTTTGGCCAGTGGAATGGACACCGACCAGATTGTCAGCGATTTAATGAAAGCTGAACGTATACCGCTTGATAAATTGAAACAACAGAAGCAAATTCTGCAATGGCAGCGTGATGACTACCGTTCGATGAATAGTCTGCTGTTGAATTTCAGGACGGAACTGACGAACATGAAGCTGACTACACAATACCGGGCAAGATCGGTTACTTCGACAAACTCGGAATTACTCACGGCCACGGCGAGTAGTGCGGCTTCGCAAGCTTCCTATACTATAAATAGTGTGAGCAGCTTAGCATCTGCCGCCACTAAAGTAAGTGGAGGTATTTCAGCATCGAAACTGGATAAAATTGACCCTGCTCAATCCCTTCTCAGTCAGAAGTCGAAAATGGCTGATATAGGAACCTTTCAATGGTCTAAAGGTGCCTTAGGGAGCCAGACACTGAAGGGCGATGGCAACTTAGATAGTTTTAAACTGACTTTGAATCCGGAAGAGTTAGTCGATACATCTCATGCTGAAAATATGTCAATTAAGGTAAACGGCAAGACACTTAATGTCGTTGCTGGGGATACGAATGCACAGCCACCAGCAGATACTGTGTTCATCGATAATATGGGGAATCTAAAGTTTAATTCAATCATCCCTAAGGATGCTACAATAAAAGTTGATTATATTTTGCAAGAAAAAATTGATACAAAGTCACTTGTCGTTGGCACAACTGAATTTCAGATGGGTACAATACCATTATCCGGCTTTAAATTGGAAAAGGGCGGAATTGTTTATACAGCAGGAGCAGCTGATCCTGTCACCGGAAAAAGCTCTTTAGTTGATGGTGGAGGGAATTCCATCGGTTCCATCAATCTTGAGACTGGCAAAGTGGAATTTGATGCTGCTCTTAATGCTGATGAGAATGTGAAAGTTTCCTATACTCAAAATTATTCAACATTAAATATAACTACCCAGACATCAAAGGGTTCTATAAAAGAAAATTTCCTAATATCCGCTACTGAGTCGTTGAATCAAGTCATGAATAAGGTCAACATATCTAATGCAGGAGTTACCATGTTCTATGATTCTTATTCTGATCAGATTTCCGTCACAAGGAATGAAACAGGGGATTATCTTACTAACGGAAGCTTGTCAGATAATACGAATAAGATTAACCAGATAGCAGCTGGCGGTATGTTTGCTTCGAATATATTGAAGATTGATAATACTAATGTGAATGGCACCAATGCGGTATTCAATATCAATGGTTTGAATACAAGTCGAGCAACGAATACTTTTGAAATGAATGGTGTAACTTTTACTTTAAAAAATAAATTTGATACTACTGCGACACCGGTTTCCTTATCGGTAAATAATGATTCCAACAAGGTATTTGACAATATAAAAGTATTTGTTGAAAAGTACAACGAATTGATAGATAAAATCCAAAAAAAGACATCAGAAGAATATTACCGCAGCTATAAGCCATTGACGGATGAGCAGCGGGAAACTCTTTCTGAAAAACAGCAAGAGCAGTGGGAAGAAAAGGCAATGAGTGGTCTGCTGAAAAGAGATCCTATCCTGACTGGAGTCCTTGGTGGCATGCGCAGCAATTTTTATGCTCCAGTCAAAAATTCAGCAGTTGATCCTCTTATGAATCAATTAGCAAGTATCGGAATTAAAACAACGGCTAACTATCTTGAGGGTGGAAAGCTTGAAATTAATGATGCTGCTCTGAAAAAGGCAATTGAAAACAACCCAGGATCCGTGGAGAATCTTTTCCGTAGTACGGGTACATCAAGTGAAGAGCAGGGTATTGTCCATCGTTTATATGACACCATCAATGGAACGATGGATAAGTTGAAAGCTCGTGCTGGAAATTCTTTTTCCACGACTAAACAATTTACGCTTGGTCGCCAGCTTGATAATGTGGATAACCAAATTAATCGTTTTGAAACTCGTTTAACACAAGTCGAAGACCGTTATTGGCGCCAGTTTACAGCGATGGAAAAGGCAATTCAAAAGGCTAATAGCCAGTCGGCTTACTTGATGCAACAATTTAGCGGTGGATATTAAAATGCCCTTTTTAAAAGGAGAGTAAAACATGGCACTAACTAACCCTTATCAATCCTACCAGCAAAACTCTGTCAATACCGCTTCTCCAGGCGAGTTGACGTTGATGTTATATAATGGCTGCCTGAAGTTTATCAATCTGGCAAAGCATGCGATTGAGACGAAAGATATCCAGGCGAAAAATACGAACATCCAAAAAGCACAGAAAATTGTTCATGAGTTAATGGTCACGCTTAATATGGACCTCGAAGTATCGGAAAATATGATGTCTTTGTACGATTATATGAACCGTAGATTGATTGACGCGAATATTAAGAATGATACAGCGATTTTGGAGGAAGTGGAAGTTCTTGTCACCGACTTCCGTGATACTTGGAAGCAAGTCATCCAGCTGAACCGCCAAAAGCAGCACAGCCAGGGTGGCATGGCCTAGTGAGTGCGGTCATCGATTTTCATCAGCTAACAACTGAGTTGATCCAGCTACTTGAGAACGCTGGTGTTGAGCGAGATAATAAAATTCCCATGGTTGAGGAATTACTGAACCAGCGTGAAACGCTAATCTTGGCTATCCAACCGCCCTATTCTCCTGAAGAAATGGAGATTGGCAGGAAGCTCAATCAGTTGAATGGGAGGCTGTCTCAGCTTTTAAAGTTAGAAAAAGCGGCGGTCCAAAAAGACATCAAGTATCTTCAAAACAAAAAAGAATCGAACACCAAATATGTCAACCCATACCAAAACATTTCATCAGATGGCATGTTTTACGACAAGAGGAAATAGGTGGCTGGTTTAAACACGTTAACTGAGGAAAAGTTTTTATTGGTCAACGAGTATATCGGGTTGCTTGATATCATCTCTGAAGCTTTTGGCCATATCCCTGTAAGTCTTGAAAGGAATAATCGTCAGGACTGGACTCCGAGCAATTGTGGGAAGATGTGACCATGGCTTTGATGCAAATGCATGAATCAAACAAGGTCCTTGCTGAGCATTTTTCCGATCAGCCAGGGGTTATCGAACAATTTTCACAATTCAATTTGGTCTAGGATAAGGACGATCAATTCCTGGAGGTACTTATCTGTGAGAAGATTTATCCTGCTCTCCTTGGATGGTCGGGGCAAATCACTCAACAATCCAGGCCCTATTACATTAATTAACCGCCCAAACCAGGGCGGTTTTCCCATTTTCGGACAACCCTCAACAAATTATCCACTATTCCGACAGTAAAAACAGACATAAAAATGTCAAATCTTCAGACTGTTTTTGCAGGAGTTCTTTGGGGTAAAATAGAATTAGTAATACATAGTCATATCCCAAAGGAGGAGTCCACTATGAACTACAACATTCGTGGAGAAAACATTGAGGTAACGCCAGCAATCAGAGAATATGTTGAGAAGAAGGTTGCGAAGCTTGACCGGTATTTTACCGAGTCACCCAATGCCAATGTGAACGTGAACCTGAAAGTTTACCAGGATAAAAAATCAAAAGTTGAAATTACGATTCCGATGAAGGACCTTGTGCTTCGTGCAGAGGAGCTTCATGAAGATATGTATGCTGCGATCGATCTGATCACGGATAAGCTTGAGCGTCAGATCCGCAAGCATAAAACAAAGGTCAACCGCAAATTCCGTGATAAGGAAAGCCTGAAGGATTTCGTTCCGATTTTCACAGATGTTGAGCAGGTTGAGGAAGATGAGGATCTTGAAGTTGTCCGTACAAAGAGCTTCGACCTAAAGCCGATGGACAGCGAAGAGGCAATCTTGCAAATGAACATGCTGGGCCACAGCTTCTATGTGTTCACAAACGCTGAAACAAATCAGACAAACGTTGTTTACAAGCGTAACGACGGCCGCTATGGATTGATTGAAGCTCAATAATAATCTAACACTCTACCCACAGTCAGAAATTGGCTGTGGGTTTTAATATGTTCTTTTGAAGGAAAAATTATACCGAGTGCCGAAATATTTTTACAGGAGGCGATACATATGACATTTTCAATCGTAGGTTATGATCCTCAGGAAAAAGAGTGGGGAATTGCGGTACAATCTAAATTTCTTGGTGTGGGGGCAGTTGTACCGTTTGCGAAAGCAGGAGTGGGAGCTGTGGCTACCCAGTCCTACGCGAATACAGCGTATGGTCCACAGGCGCTTGAGTTGATGGCGCAGGGAAAATCGGCTGAAGAGGCGATGGAACTGATCACAAAGGACGACCCTGACAAGAAAATGCGCCAGGTCGGCTTGATTGATGCCGAGGGCAACGCAGCAACTTTTACGGGTACATACTGTTATGACTGGGCAGGAGGAGTAACAGGCAAGCACTTTGCGGCCCAGGGAAATATTTTAGTGGACGAAAATACGGTAAAAGCAATGGCTGAAACGTTTGAATCAACGGAAGGCTCGCTTGCACACCGCTTGCTCCTGGCCCTTAATGCTGGACAGCAAGCTGGAGGAGACAGCAGGGGCCAGCAGTCGGCGGCACTTCTTGTCGTCAAGGAGCAGGGCGGATATGGCGGCTACAACGACCGTTACATCGATCTGCGTGTCGATGATCATCCTGAACCAATCACAGAGCTGATCCGTATCTATGGCTTGCAGCAGCTCTATTTTGCGAAAGCAAAGCCGGAGAACGTAGTTGCCATCAAAGGAGAGGTCAGGGAAACAGTAGTACAGCATCTGAAGCGCCTTGATTACCTGAAAACAGACCCTGCAGACGATGCTGAACTCCATAAAGCGCTCACTGCCTATATCCACACCGAAAACTTCGAAGAACGGGAGCAGGAAAAAGGCAAGATCGATCTGGAAGTTTTGGAGTTTATGAAAAATCAATAATCCTTGAGTCCCCCTGTCAGCCGGCAGGGGGCTTTTCACATTTCCCCTTTGGTTGTCACCCCTTGTCCTAAGTGGTAAAATAGTAAGAAGCAATAAATCGAATTTTTCTAAAAGGGATTCGGTGCATTCAGGGCGAATCTTTTTTCTTTGGGATTATTTTTTACAATTCGAATTCAACGAGATTCAATAGATAAAAGGAGCGTCTGTATGGGGATTTTAACGAAAATTTTCGACCAGAATAAACGCGATATTAAGAAATTGACAAAAATGGCGGATCAGATCGATGCGCTTGCAGGGGATATGGAAAAGCTGTCTGATGACCAGTTGAGGGAAAAAACAGAAGAATTCAAGAGCCGCTACCAGAACGGCGAATCGACTGATGATCTGCTTGTTGAAGCATTCGCGGTTGTCCGTGAAGGCGCCAAGCGTGTTCTTGGCCTGTATCCTTATAAAGTCCAGCTGATGGGTGGTATCGCTCTTCATGAGGGGAATATCTCCGAGATGAAGACTGGTGAAGGTAAAACCCTTACAGCAACAATGCCGGTTTATCTTAATGCTGTTACTGGCCGTGGTGTACACGTCATCACAGTTAACGAATACCTTGCTAGCCGTGACGCTGTTGAAATGGGCCAGCTATATGAATTCCTTGGCCTGACTGTTGGCCTTAACTTGAACAGCATGACGAAGGAAGAGAAGCAGGAAGCGTACCGTGCTGATATCACTTATGGTACGAATAACGAATTTGGCTTCGACTATCTGCGCGATAACATGGTGCTCTACTCAGACCAGAAGGTTCAGCGCCCTCTGCACTTCTGCGTCATCGATGAAGTAGACTCCATCTTGATTGATGAAGCGCGTACGCCGTTGATCATTTCCGGTTCTGCGCAAAAATCGGCTGCGCTTTATATCCAGGCGAATGCATTCGTCCGCACATTGAAGCGTGAAGAAGATTACACATATGATGAAAAAACGAAGGGTGTCCAGCTGACGGAGGAAGGGATTACGAAGTCCGAAAAGGCTTTCGGCATCGATAACCTTTTTGACATAAAGCATGTGACATTGCTGCACCATATCAACCAGGCAATGAAAGCACAGGCGAGCATGCACAAGGATGTTGATTACGTCGTCCAGGACGGCGAGATTGTTATCGTTGACCAGTTCACTGGCCGTCTGATGAAGGGCCGCCGCTACAGCGAAGGTTTGCACCAGGCGATCGAGGCGAAGGAAGGCCTTGATATCCAGAACGAAAGCATGACGCTTGCGACGATCACATTCCAGAACTACTTCCGTATGTATGAAAAACTGTCCGGTATGACCGGTACAGCGAAGACAGAGGAAGAGGAATTCCGCAATATTTATAACATGAACGTAGTTGTCATCCCTACGAACCGTCCGATTGCTCGTGACGACCGTCCGGATTTGATTTACGCATCGATGCAGGGCAAGTTCAAGGCAGTTGCCGATGACATTGCTGAGCGCCACCAGGCGGGACAACCTGTTCTTGTTGGTACAGTTGCGATTGAAACATCTGAAATCATTTCTGCGTTTTTATCGAAAAAGGGCATCAAGCATAATGTCCTGAACGCGAAGAACCATGAGCGTGAAGCGGATATCATCGCCGAGGCCGGTTCGATGGGCGCTGTGACGATTGCGACAAACATGGCGGGCCGTGGTACAGATATCAAGCTTGGCGAGGGCGTTAAAGAGCTTGGCGGTCTTGCGGTCATTGGTACCGAGCGACATGAGAGTCGTCGTATCGATAACCAGCTCCGTGGACGTTCTGGTCGTCAGGGAGACCCGGGTGTCACTCAGTTCTACCTTTCAATGGAAGATGAACTGATGCGCCGCTTCGGTTCTGATAATATGAAAACAATGATGGAACGCCTTGGAATGGATGATACCCAGCCAATCCAGAGCAAGATGGTGTCAAGAGCCGTTGAATCCGCGCAAAAACGTGTTGAGGGCAACAACTTCGATGCCCGTAAGCAATTGCTTCAGTACGATGATGTCCTGCGTCAGCAGCGTGAGATCATCTACAAGCAGCGTGATGAGGTTCTTGAATCTGAAAACCTTCGCAGCATCGTTGAAAATATGATCAGATCTTCATTGGAGCGCAATGTTTCCGCCCATACGCCAGCCGGCGAAGAGATGGAAAAATGGGATCTGAACAGCATCATCGATTACGTGAACGGCAACCTGCTTCATGAAGGTGACATTACTGTCGAAGACCTTCGCGGCAAAGAGCAGGATGAAATCATCGAAGCGATCATGGCGAAGGTGAAAGTGCGCTACGATGAAAAAGAAGAAATGTTGACTGACGAACAGATGCGTGAATTTGAAAAAGTCATCGTGCTTCGTTCGGTTGACTCGAAGTGGATGGACCACATCGACCAGATGGACCAGCTGCGCCAGGGTATCCACCTGCGTGCATATGGCCAGATCGATCCACTGCGCGAATACCAGCATGAAGGCTTCGCAATGTTCGAGAGCATGGTCCTTTCCATCGAAGACGATGTTGCGAAATATATCATGAAGGCTGAAATCCGCAGCAACCTTGAGCGTCAGGAAGTAGCGAAGGGCCAGGCGGTGAATCCAAAAGAAGACGAAGGCGGAAAAGTGAAGAAGAAGCCAGTCGTCAAAACAATGGATGTAGGCCGTAATGATCCATGTATTTGCGGCAGCGGCAAGAAATACAAGAACTGCTGCGGCAAAGCTGAATAAACTGATACAAGAGGCCGGCGGGCAACCCGCTGGTTTCTTTTTGTAGACCAGATGTGAAATTCATTTGGCAAGACGCTATAATATACTATGAGGTGAATGATATGGAATTAGCAGATATCAGGAATGAGCTTGAGAAAACAGCTAAGAAATTAGCGGACTTCAGGGGGTCTCTTTGACCTCGAAAATAAGGAAGCGCGAATTGCAGAGCTAGAGGACGGCATGCTTGCGCCAGACTTCTGGGATGACCAGCAGAAGGCACAGGTCGTCATCAACGAAGCCAATGCGCTTAAAGAACAGGTAAATGTTTTTAATGAGCTTAGCGAGACATACGAAAATCTCGATTTGACTTATGAGCTTGTAAAAGAAGAAAACGACGCAGATCTTTGGGAAGAACTCGAGAAGGAGCTTGTCGAGTTCAAAGAGCGCATGAGTGAGTTCGAGCTTCAATTGTTGTTAAGTGAAGAATACGATAAAAATAACGCAATCCTTGAATTGCATCCAGGTGCTGGCGGAACCGAGTCACAGGATTGGGGTTCGATGCTGTTGCGTATGTACACACGCTGGGCAGAAAAGCGAGGCTTCAAGGTTGAGACTTTGGATTACCTTCCAGGTGATGAAGCGGGAATCAAGAGTGTCACATTAGCGATCAAAGGTCATAATGCTTATGGATATTTAAAAGCAGAAAAAGGAGTACACCGTCTCGTCCGTATTTCTCCATTTGACTCTTCTGGCCGCCGTCATACTTCATTCGTATCCTGCGAAGTCATGCCGGAATTCAATAACGAAATCGAAATTGAAATTCGTCCTGAAGACCTGAAAATTGATACGTACCGTGCGAGCGGCGCCGGCGGTCAGCACATCAACACCACTGACTCAGCCGTCCGGATCACCCACTTGCCGACAGGTGTTGTTGTATCATCCCAGGCAGAACGTTCACAGATCAAGAACCGTGAAACATCGATGAAGATGCTGAAAGCAAAGCTATACCAGCGTGAAATCGAGCAGCAGCAAGCCGAACTGGACGAAATCCGCGGCGAGCAAAAAGAAATCGGCTGGGGCAGCCAGATCCGCTCCTATGTTTTCCATCCATACTCCATGGTAAAAGACCACCGCACCAGCGCCGAATCCGGCAACGTCCAGGCGGTCATGGACGGGGATATTGATATGTTTATTGATGCTTATTTGAGGTCTAAGTTGAGTTTGGGTGAGTAATATGTAAAGGTGGTCCCCCGCTGGGTTGCGGGGGATTTTTTTATTTCCGTTTGTAACTTCTACTTTTGGTTGCACCAGTTGCAATGAGATTTGAATTTGCCAGCAGCTTGGATGCTAGTTTTTGGGATGGTAAATGTACGAATGACCGAAACTGTTTGTTATTGATGGTTGGGTTAATTAAGAGAAAATAATCTTCTAATGCTTGTAAGTGGGCATCTTTAGCAGTGGCTCCGCAATGGGGACAATTCCAAGTACCACTGTATCTTTCCATAGCATAAAGAGTGCAAGACGGACATTGGACTCCAGTAAGATATTCGGCAGGGTTAATTTGAAATTTTGGAAGATGGGATTCCGGAGGCTGGTCACTCTTTAGTAAAAGCTTGCTTAGCTTCTTATGTTCTTTTAAGGTAAGCACGTCTTTTTTATACTTTGAAAGAAACTCTTCAATTTTAAAAATAAGTCTTCCGGGTGGACATACGCGAAGGTATACCTCTGGGTCATTAGTGGGGTTTCGCAAGGCAGTTGAAGGATTACTGCTGAAGACCAGGTATTCGATAGGAATCATAGGGTAATGATGGAGGTTCAGCCATTTTAGCAAAAGAATACGGTGTCTTTTGGCCTGAAGAAGTGGGTCATCAAACGTGTCTGTTTTATCATTAAAGCTTCGGTCCATTTGATTGAATTGGGAATTGAAAGTGAGGGTGCCTGCCATGTTCTTAGATTCGATAATAATGGCGAATGAAGGGGAGAGGAGCAGGGAGTCCATTTGGAAATGAGTTTCACCTGTTTTTAAGCGCAAACCCTGAAATATGTGAAAGGCATCTTCATGGAGCAGGCTGGTGTAATAGTCCAGAGTTACCTCGCCTTTGTGTCCAGCTCCGAATCTCATAGAGTCTTGCATGACTTCTGCCCGTTTGGAATGTGGATCAGGCAATCTTCTTAAGATAGCACCATTTATTTTGAGTCTTAATGGTACTTTTCTTCTTTTAACGATCAAAATTGGTTCCCTCCTTGTGTTTGATCCTAAATTCTTCGACAAAATACACTATAATTCCTGCTAGAAGAGGTGGAGACGAGAAATATTCACTAATAATCGAAGGTAATCTCTACGGAATCTCAACTATTCTCTACGAAAAAAGCATAATCTCTACGAAATGGCCCACATTCTCTACGAAAACTGCAATAATCTCTACGTTTATCAATTAACTAGGAAAATACAAAAGCCAATCACCTTCTTTTAGCAACCCCACCCAGCCCGTACGCATGCTGTACCAAAAAAAGCGGCCCCCGAAGAAGGCCGCTCCCAAATTAGATAAACAAATTCAATCCAGAATCCTCAGCGTCACCAAGATAAGCTGCAACGCCGCCGATTTCGACTCCATCAATCAGCTCTTCTTTGGAAATCCCCATAATGTCCATGCTCATGCCGCAGGCGACGAGTTTCACGCCGGCGTCCATGGCGTTTTTCATCAGGGTTTCGAGGCTGTCGACGTTTTTGTTGGCCATGACGGTCTTGATCATCTTGGCACCCATGCCGCCCATGTTCATCTTGGATAACGGCAGGTCGTTTGCGCCTTTCGGCATCATCATGCTGAACATTTTTGCCATCATGTCTTTTTCAGTCGAAGGTGCGTCGTTACGCTTCAGGATGTTCAGTCCCCAGAAGGTGAAGAACAAAGTTACCTCCTTACCCATCGCCGCGGCGCCGGATGCGATGATAAAGGTTGCGATGGCCTTATCGAGGTCACCGCTGAACACGACCATCGTCGCGCCATTTTTAGCAGGAGGAGCTGTTGACACTTCCATCGGTACAGCAATCGTATTCAAAGGTACCACGACGTTTCCTTTCATGATCTGGGCCTTGAATTTCTTATTCTCAAACTTGTTGCTGACCAGCTTGTTGCCTGTCTTCTCACACCATGCCTTGATGTCCTTCGCGAAGCCAGGGTCAGTAGCGTGGACTTCCATTACCTCGCCGTCCTGCATGTCACCGATTGTTTTGTACACCTTCATGATCGGACCAGGGCAAGACAGGCCGCATGCATCAAGGGTTGTTTTAACAGTCGGCGGAGCAACTGGAGCTGCCGAAGCCACTGGGGCAGCATCAACTGCCAATCCAACACTGTACTGTGCCGCACCAGCATCAATTTCCTCCAGCGCAGCATTACGCTGGGCAACACCATTATCGCTGATAGGTGTACCACAGTTCTCGCTGGCATCCGGCTCGAACACGCAAGAGTAAGTCTTGTATCCGCCATCCAGGTTGCGAACCTTGAATCCAGCTTGCTTCAGGATACGAGATGCTAGGTATCCACGGAGGCCAACCTGGCAATATACGTACACCTCTTTCGTCGGAATCTCGCCAAGACGGTCTCGTAGCTCTCCAAGCGGGATGTTAACAGAACCCTCAATCATCCCCATATCACGTTCGATCGGTTCGCGGACGTCGATCAGGTATCCGCCGTCTGCTAGAATGTCGTTGATTTCATGCCACTGAACAGTTTCCACGAGACCTTCCGCGATATTCTTCGCTGCGTAACCCGCCATATTGACCGGGTCTTTTGCAGAAGAATATGGCGGTGCATAGGCTAGTTCAAGATCAGGCAGGTCAAAAATCGTCATACCGCCCTTGATGGCAGTTGCCAAAACATCGATACGCTTGTCGGCGCCATCATAAGACACCGCCTGAGCGCCAAAGATTTTTCCTGTCTCGCGGTCGAAAATCAATTTCAGAGCGATAGGGAACGCACCTGGATAGTAGCCGGCATGAGAGCTTGGGTGAACGTGCACAACATCGTAAGCAATGCCAAGACGCTTCAATGTCTTTTCGTTATTGCCTGTTGCGGCAACGGTCATGTCGAACACCTTCGCGATGGATGTTCCGAGTGTTCCCTGGTACTTGGAGTCGATGCCGTTGATATGGTCAGCGACGATGCGTCCCTGGCGGTTGGCTGGCCATGCAAGCGGAATATGAGTCGCCTGGCCGTTGATATAGTCCTTCACTTCAATCGCATCACCGATTGCGTAGATGCTTTCGTCGGCTGTCTGCAATCTTTCATTAACACGGATTGCACCGCGAAGTCCAAGCTCCAGGCCTGCTTCCTTAGCCAATTTATTTTCAGGAGCAACGCCAATGGCAAGGATGACCAGATCAGTCTCGAGTTGGTTGCCGCTATTTAGGTTGATCAGTTTGCCGTTGTTTTCAATAGATTTCACGCCATCTTCAAGGACAAGGTTCACGCCTTTTTCACGGAGATGCTGATGTAAAATAGAAGCCATTTCGAAGTCGATCGGCGCCATGATCTGGTCAGCCATCTCGACAAGTGTTACTTCGACGCCGCGTTCCCAAAGGTTTTCGGCCATTTCAACACCGATGAAGCCGCCGCCGATGACTGTTGCTTTCTTCGGCTTCCGCTCATCGACATACGCCTTGATTTTATCAGTGTCCGGAATATTGCGAAGCGTGAACAATGCTTCAGCTTCATCGATACCCGGAATCGGAGGCTTAATAGGGCTCGCTCCAGGTGAAAGAACCAGTACATCATAAGTTTCTTCATATGTTTTACCAGTTCTTAAATCTTTGATTTCCACTACCTTGCGTTCACGGTCAATCAGAGTCACCTCGCTCAGGTTGCGGATGTCCATATTGAATTTTTTAGACATGCCTTCAACTGTCTGGACAAGCAAAGCATCGCGCTCCTGGATGGCACCTCCGATATAATAAGGAAGGCCGCAGTTGGCGAAAGAAATGTATTCACCGCGTTCGATCATCACGATTTCTGTCTGTTCATCCAATCTTCTTAAACGGGCAGCTGTTGTAGCTCCGCCAGCAACTCCACCTACGATTACCACTTTTTTAGCCATATATATTACCCTCTTTCTGGAAAAATTTATTGTGTAGTGTTGAGCAATCTTTGGTAAAAAAATAATTTCAACTTATTACAGGAAAGACTAATCAATATGACCGCCTCCTTATACGTGAAATATATCACAAAGTACGACTAGGGGTAAGGGTATTTGGAGAAACGTCAAAAATTGTTCATAATTTCACAAACTCCCCAAGAGAGGTCGAAAAATTAGCTTTAAAATCTTTCTATTCCTAATTGACCCGGGGTAGCCTATAAAAAGACGGCGTACCTCTTCATATATAATCGAAGTCATTCTTTCATCCTTTAATACGGCGCACTACTAGCGTTTACAGAAAATTCGACACATGCTATACTCACTGACGGCATTAATGGAAAAAGGGGATAGGACAGTGAAAAAACGGCGAAATCAGAAGATGAATCCAGCTTTGGACAAGCTGATTGAATATGTATATGTGTTGATAGGTTCAGGGATTGTGGCTATATCGTTTAATGTGTTCTTGCTGCCAAACCGTGTTGCTTCAGGAGGAGTGAGCGGGATCAGTACAATCCTGGATGCGACGCTTGGCTGGGAGCCGGCGTATGTACAATGGGCCTTTAATATTCCGTTGTTTATTGCCGGGGTTGTTTTACTTGGAAGACAATATGGGTATAAAACTCTTGCGGGGACCATTTTTCTTCCATTTGTTGTGTTCCTGACGAATGATGTGAAGCCCTGGACTCTTGATCCTTTGCTTGGGTCATTGTTCGGCGGTATTGGTGTCGGTCTGGGCCTTGGGATTGTATTCAGAGGAAATGCATCAACTGGCGGTACGGATTTG
Organism: Mesobacillus sp. MER 48; assembly: GCF_023714225.1. Classification (NCBI taxonomy): domain Bacteria; kingdom Bacillati; phylum Bacillota; class Bacilli; order Caryophanales; family Bacillaceae; genus Mesobacillus; species Mesobacillus sp. MER 48. The sequence goes on along the minus strand of NZ_JAMAUR010000003.1, from coordinate 207,255 downwards.
GCCGCGCAAATCATCCATAAGTACACGGGACTTTCACTTGGAACCTGCGTGGCGTTGATTGATGGGCTGATTGTATTGTCTGCAGCGATTGTCTTTGATATTGAACGAGGTCTTTATGCTTTGATCGGGCTTTATGTGACTAGTAAAACAATCGACCTTGTGCAGGTTGGTATCGGTCGCTCGAAGATGGCGATGGTCATCACGAACCGCCAGGATGAAGTTCGTGAAGCGATTTTGAATAAAATTGACCGTGGAGTGACAAAACTATCAGCATACGGCGGCTATACCGATCAAGAACGGCCAATCATCATGTGTGTAGTGGACCAGACGGAGTTCACAAAATTGAAACAATTGGTTCAATCCATTGACCCTGCTGCATTTGTGATTGTAATGGATGCTTCAGAGGTATTGGGTGAGGGTTTTAAAAGGGCTTAGTATTGGTATAAAATAGTCATGTATGCAAAATTTTCTTAGGGGGAGTTAAGTTTGAAGAAAAAGTTATTAGCTCTATTAATGGGAACCTCCTTGGCACTGGCAGCCTGCGGCGGTGGCGGTGGCGATGAAGCTGGCGGCGACAAAGCGGGGGCAGATCCGGAAAAGCTTTTTAACCAAAAATGTTCAAGCTGCCATGGCGGCAATCTTGAAGGCGGCGTAGGACCAAAATTAAGTGATGTAGGTTCACGTCTATCACAGGATGAGATTGAAAGTACAATCGCCAATGGTAAAGGGTCAATGCCTCCAAAATTACTTGAGGGCGACGATGCTTCCGCAGTAGCTGAATGGCTGGCAAACAAAAAATAATGTTTAAAAGGAAACGTTCTGATCAGCATCAGGGCGTTTTTTTTTGCGCTTATTTTTCCAGTCTGATGTCAGCTGCAATGCTTTCTTTATGCATTTTTGTAAAATCGCCAAATTATTTAGCAATTCAGCAAGCTTCACAATTTGTACATACAAGTTTTGACAAAACATTGTAATACCCCTGTAATAAAACTGAAAATTCGACAAACATATCCTTGCTGTAAATAGTGCATTTTACTTGGTAAATAGCTAGATTGGCAAGTGAAATGCTTTGTAAATTAATAGATATATTACCCTTCGGAGGAATATAATGGGACTTTTTGTTCAATTTGAAAAGAAACTGTAATATATAAAAGGGTTTATTTGATAGAGCTAGATGCTATAATAGGTTTGTTACAAATTGTCGAAGAAAAGCCGAGTGATAAGACTAACTATCTAAGGTGATACAAAAAATGATTGATATGCAGGATGTTTACAAGACTTATTCCAACGGCATCATGGCCGCAAACGGAATTAATGTTCATATAGATGCTGGTGAATTTTTATACGTGGTAGGACCCAGCGGTGCTGGGAAATCTACTTTTATAAAAATGATGTATCGTGAAGTGAAGCCTTCTAAGGGTTCCATCATTATAAATGGTGTTAATCTCGCAAAGCTTAAGGACAGCAAAGTACCATTGCTGCGCCGGAATATTGGCGTCGTATTCCAGGACTTCAAATTGCTCAATACTCTTTCAGTCTATGAAAATGTCGCGTTCGCGATGGAGGTTATTGAGGAATCGCCGCAATATATCAAAAAGCGAGTAATGGAAACTTTGGATCTAGTCGGGTTGAAGCATAAAGCCAGATCGCTTCCGACTGAGCTTTCAGGCGGGGAGCAGCAGCGTGTTGCCATCGCTCGTTCAATAGTGAACGCACCAAAAGTGGTGATCGCCGATGAGCCAACTGGTAACCTTGACCCAGACACTTCATGGGAAATCATGAGCATCTTCGAAGAAATTAATTTAAGGGGAACCACGATTGTCATGGCCACCCACAACAAAGAAATCGTCAACACAATCAAGCATCGCGTCATCGCGATTGAGAACGGCCGGATTGCGCGTGATGAAATGAAAGGTGATTACGGATATGAAAGCTAGAACATTCCGCCGCCACATTCGTGAAAGCTTTAAAAGCTTAGGCCGGAATGGCTGGATGACGTTCGCATCCGTAAGTGCCGTAACGGTTACCTTGCTTTTGGTCGGTGTCTTTTTCGTCATTATGATGAATTTAAATAAAGTCGCAACCACAATCGAGGAGGATGTAGAAATCCGAGTCCATGTGGATGTAGCGGCGAACGACAAAGATAAAAAGGTATTGGAACAGCGGATCAACCAGGTATCTGGAATTAAGAAAGTGACCTATTCTCCGAAGGAAAAAGAACTCGAAAGCCTGATTAACAGTCTCGGAGATGAAGGGGAAGCCTTCCAGTTATTTGAGCAGGACAATCCTTTGAACGATGTGTTCGTCGTAAAGACGAAAAATCCTACTGATACAATGAAAGTCGCAAAGCAGTTAGAGAAGCTGGAGTATGTAGCAACTGTAAAATATGGTCAGGGCAAGGTGGAGAAACTTTTCGGTTTTATAAAAGTAAGCCGTAATGTCGGACTCGTCTTGATTGTCGGACTTCTTTTTACTGCAATGTTCCTGATTTCTAATACGATTAAGATCACGATCATGGCACGTAAACGAGAGATTGAGATTATGAGACTCGTTGGGGCCACAAATGGTTTTATCAGATGGCCATTCTTCCTGGAAGGCCTATGGTTGGGTATCCTTGGGGCAGTGGTGCCGATTGGCGTCGTATCAGCAGCGTATTATTACGCTTACGACTTCTTGAACGAAAAGCTAAAAGATCATTTCATAAGATTGCTTGAATTCAACCCGTTTGTTTACCAGCTGTCTGCGATCCTAATTATCATGGGTGCGGCAATTGGAATCTGGGGAAGTCTTATGTCCGTCCGCAAGTTCTTGAAGGTGTAAAGGAGCAGATTTCCGGTATCTGCCGGAAATTTCTCCTAAACACTACATAACCAATAGACGATAGATAGAAAGACAAAGTTACGAAACTATCATGAGTAAGAGAGGGGAAAAGATCTAGTGAAAAAGCAGATACTCTCACTAGCAGTAGTCAGTACTTTAAGCCTGGGTTCTTTAGTTAGCCCATTATCAGTGAATGAAGCAAAAGCAGCAAGCATTTCGGAAATGCAAAAAGAAAAGAATGCATTGCAAAATAAACGTTCAGGCATCAATGCTGAAATCAATAAAAATCAATCTAAAATCGGTGAGCTGCAAACTGAGCAGCAAAGCCTGAATGACCAGATCAAAAAGCTAGATTTAGGCGTTGAAGACGCAGAAAAGAAAATTGAAGTAAAAAATGCAGAAATCGCACAGACTACTGCTGAAATCGAGCAATTAAAAGTAGAAATCGCTGAATTGATCAAGCGTATCGAAAAACGCAATGAATTGCTTAAGGACAAGGCACGCTCTTTCCAGGAAAATGGCGGTACTGTCAACTATATAGATGTCCTTCTTGGGGCACAAAGCTTCAGTGACTTCGTTGACCGTGTTAGTGCGGTAACGACAATCGTCCAGGCCGATAAAGATATTCTTGAACAGCACAGATTGGATAAGGAAGAGCTTGAAACGAAGCAGAATCAAGTAGAAACAAAGCTTAATAACCTTCAGGGAATGAAAAAGGAACTAGAAGCATTAAAAGTGAAGCTGAACGCTCAAATTAAAGAAAAGAACAAGCTTATGAGCACTCTTAAGCATGAAGAAGAGCAGATGCATGCGGAGAATATGGAAATGTCAGAAGCCGCGGATGTTTTGGCGGCACAGGAAGCTGCAATGGCTCAGGCAATTCAACTTGAAAAGAAGCGCCAGGCGGAAATCGCAGCCGAAAAAGCTAGACAAGCTGAACTTGCAAGACAAAGGGCAGCGGCAGCGGCAGCTGCAAAAGCGAAGAGCAGTGGTGGCGGAAGCACTTCAGCTCCAGATCCTGAACCAGTGGTGGCAGCACCATCATCAGGCGGCATGATCATCAGGCCGGCAAACGGACGTATTTCGTCTGGTCTTGGCAGTCGTTGGGGCACATTCCATGCAGGGATTGATATTGCCAACAGTGGATCAAACGTACCAATTCATGCTGCAGCAGATGGTGTTGTCATTAAGTCTTATTATTCTTCAAGCTACGGGAATGTTATCTTTGTTGCACACTCTATTGATGGACAAACATGGACAACTGTTTATGCACATATGAGTGCGCGGATGGCCAGCAATGGTCAAGTGGTTTCCAGAGGCCAGAGAATCGGCACAATGGGCAATACTGGACAATCTTATGGACAGCACTTGCACTTTGAACTGCACAGAGGATCGTGGAACCAAGCTAAATCAAACGCTGTAAACCCAGCGGCATATTGGTAAAACCTATCAGGAAGAGACATGATGTCTCTTCCTTTTTTATTTTCCCTGATAAAAAATCTATAAAACTTGTAAATATAGTTAAAAAAGTAGTGTATTGACAATCCAAATGCAGAGGGTGATAATTTTAATAGGTATATTTTCCTAACGAGTTCGGGGTGGGCATTTTGAGATTGGTATCGATACATAATTGTGAAGAGGGACTTATCCTTGCAAAACCAATATTTGATCAAAGCAACCGTATTTTGTTAAGTGCAGGGAGTGGATTGACTAATAGCTTTATTAAAAGGCTAAAAGATAAAAATGTTCATCATATTTATGTAAAGTCCGATATAACGGAAGATGTGGAAGTGGATGATGATTTAAATCCCAGGCTAAGGTTTGAAGCGGTCCAGAAGTTAAGTGAGGTCTTTAGTTCACTCCAAGAGGGGAAACCGGGGAAGAATGATACTTTGGGTCGGGTAAAGTCAATCCGGAGCATGTCGGATGTTTTTAGTCAAATTATAAAAGAAATGAATTCATCCAAACATCTTCTAAATTTATTAAGTCATATGCAATCCTCTATTGATACAATATTTGATCATTCTATTAATACGAGCCTTTATTCATTAACGATGGGGAGGCAACTTGGTCTTAAGGAAAAAGAGTTAAATATTTTAGGTCTTGGTGCTCTATTCCATGATATTGGAAAGCTTCAGCTTGAAGGTGAAACAAAAAACGAGCAGGCGGATTGGAAAAAACACCCTGAGCTGGCTTTCCAGGCTCTCAGGAAAGAACCTAGCCTGCACCTGCTAGTTGCACATTGTGCCTATCAGCATCATGAGCATGTAGATGGCTCTGGATTTCCAAGAGAATTAAAGGGGAAAGATATTCATTTATACGCAAAGATCATATCAGTCGCTGAAGCCTTCGATCATTTGATTAATAGCCAAAGTCTGCTTCCTCACGAAGCCATGGAGATTATAGTGGCACGTACCTTTACGAGGTATGACTATCAAGTGGTAGAAGCGTTTAAAACTGCGGTCGCTATCTATCCGATAGGGGTAACAGTCGATCTGAATACAGGAGAAAGCGGGGTAGTGATTGCCTATAATAATCAATATCCTCAGCGTCCAGTTGTGAGAGTGTTTAAAGACCAATACGGCCGGAAATTAAATCAATTTTACGATATTGATCTTATGAACTCATTAAATACAATGATTGTTAAATGTGATGCTATTATTGATAGGGAACCTGTTAAAAGCTAGATGTTGCTTTTAACAGGTTTTTTGTGCATTCCTTCATACCCTGTCCCTCTTCGTCATATAATGGGAATCATATAAATTTTTACGGCAGAGAAGCAGTTGATGCGGTAAACAGGGAGGAGTTTGGCAATGGAGCGTAAGTGGATTGCCATTTTGATGGCGGGCTCGCTGCTGACTGGGGCGGGGAGTACATACGCCGGGATGCAATGGTACGAGAGTAAGGCTGGGGTGCTGGACCGTCAGATTGTCCCTTTTAAGGATAGTGCGAGGGCAGAATCAGGCGAGCAGGGCAGTATTGAAAAAGTTGAGCAGGCCTACAGTTTGATTTTTAATAGTTATGTGGAAAAAGTAGAGGGAAAAAAGCTGGTTGAGGGTGCCATCAAGGGCATGCTGTCGACTTTGGAGGATCCTTATTCGGTCTATATGGACAAGGAAACTGCTAAGCAATTCAATCAGACACTGGAGTCATCATTTGAGGGGATTGGCGCTGAAGTCAGTTCAGTTGATGGAAAGATCGTGATTGTTTCGCCTTTTAAAAATTCGCCTGCAGAAAAAGCGGGTTTGAAGCCGAACGACCAGATTCTGAAGGTTGATGGTGAAAGTATCGATGGGCTGGACTTGTTTGAAGCGACAACGAAAATCCGCGGGAAAAAGGGGACCCCTGTGGTACTCGAGATTGGGCGGAAAGGCTTGAAGGATCCGCTTCAGGTAAAAGTGATCCGTGATGAAATCCCACAGATTACGGTTTATAGTGATATGAAAAAGGTAAATGGCGAAAAAATCGGATACCTGGAGATAACCTCATTTTCTGAGGAAACATCCAAGGAATTCAATAAAGAACTGAAGATACTGGAAAAAGAGGGATTGGATGCGCTGCTGATTGATGTTCGCGGAAATCCTGGCGGGCTGCTATCGAGTGTCGAAGAGGTTTTGCGAGAGCTGATTCCTAAAGATAAGCCGCTTTATCAGATAGAGGAACGCAGCGGAGATAAGACACGTTATTTTTCAAATTTGGCTAAAGCGAAAGACTACCCGATTGGCGTGTTGACAAATGACGGAAGTGCATCAGCAGCGGAAATCCTGGCCGGGGCATTGAAGGAAGCGGGCGGCTATCCTATTATCGGCGAAAAGACCTTCGGAAAGGGAACAGTCCAGCAGGCTGTGCCGATGGGCGATGGAAGCAATATCAAGCTGACGCTGTTCAAATGGCTGACGCCGGATGGCAACTGGATCCATAAGAAAGGCATCGAGCCAACCGTCGAAGTCAACCAGCCAGCTTTGTATCACACCCATCCGATTCAGGCTGAAAAACCGCTGAAGCTGGATATGAATAACGAGCAGGTCAAGAACGCCCAAGAGATTCTTGCAGGTCTTGGATTCGAGCCGGGGCGCACGGACGGCTACTTTAGCGATAAGACCGAAATCGCTGTCAAGGCATTCCAGCGTAACAAGAGTATGAACGTAACAGGTGTAATCAACGCCAAAACGGCCAGTGCTCTTGAGGAAGCTGCCAGGGAAGCGATGAAGCAGGAAGAGAACGATTTGCAGCTGCAGACTGCGTTGAGGCTGCTGGCAAGGTAATCAACTACAACTCCATTTTTAGAAGACGCTGTACCTTAGTCAGGGGTGCAGTGTTTTTTTTGTTAGTTTATGGTAAACGTAGAGAATATGCTTCATTTCGTAGAGATTATAGCCTCTTCCGTAGAGAATAAGCAGCATTCCGTAGAGATTCCAGACCAAACCGTAGAGAATAACCCGGATTCCATAGAGATTAGTTGCTATCGACCGAAATAAACCTCCACAAGAAAAAAATCCCATCCCATTTCCGCAAGTATTAATAGGTTTTACCCCCTAGATTTGATAGAATAAGCTTAATAATATGTAATTTTACGGGGATGGTGACATAGGGGTGGCACAGGATTGGTTCATTGAGCTTTTGAAGGGGACGGGCAGGCTTCTGCTTCACCCTGTGTTCTATTATTCTTTTATTATAGCTGCGGTCCTTGGGGTTGCGCGCGTGAAGCGGGAGCGGAAAAACTTCACGGTCCGGTCGGAAGATGCTTATTTTGAGCTAAGGCAGCTGTTTCCGCTTGGTCTGCTTGTCGGTCTGCTGATTTCCGCAATCACTATTGGAGCAGGGCTTACGATACCATTCGCGGCGATTGTTTTAATTGCGGCGGCGACATTGCTATTGAGCTTTACCGCGAGAGTGAGGCTGCTGGCTCCTGCCTATACGGTTGGCGCTGCTTTTTTTGCTCTAGCTTTTCTGTCGGGCAAAAACATCGAGCTTCCGCTGGCCGGCGATTTATTTTCAAATTTGGATGAAAAAATATATCCTTCCATCGCGATTTTGCTGGCACTGCTGACAATCGGTGAAGGATTCCTTATTTTAAAGAATGGCAAAAAGGGAACTTCTCCAAAATTAGTTAAAAGCAAGCGCGGCCAGACGGTCGGTGTTCATGAGGTGAAACGGCTGTGGCTGGTTCCGGCATTCATGCTCATTCCAGGAAACATCCTGACCATGCCGTTCGAGTGGTGGCCGGTGTTCACGCTTGGCGACAATACATATTCATTGCTTCTCGTTCCATTCGCGATCGGCATGCATCAGCAAATCCAGGGCATGCTGCCGAGGGAGGCCATTCAGCAGCAGGGCAGCCGGGTGATTGGACTTGGCATCCTGGCCGTACTGATTGCTGCAGCCGGGTACTGGTACCCCATCGCGGCCATCGCAGCCGTGTCTATCGCGATCATTGGCCGCGAAGCTTTGACTTATACCCAGCGGATGCAGGAAGAAAGCCGTCCGTTCTATTTTTCCAAAAAGAATCATGGCGTAATGATTCTCGGCATCCTGCCAGGATCGCCAGCCGATAAAATGGCCCTGGAAGTAGGGGAGCTTGTCACAAAAGTCAATGGCACGAACGTCAATGACGAAAAAACATTTTACGAGGCTCTTTCGCGAAACAGGGCACATTGCAAGCTGGAAGTGCTTGATACGAATGCGCAAATCCGTTTTGTGCAACGGGCGTTATATGAAGGCGATCATCACGAACTTGGTATCCTTTTTGTTCAGGATGAGAAAAAGTGGGACAGTGAAGTTGGATAAGAAACCAAAGCGGGAGCCATCACACGAGACTCCCGCTTTTTTCGTATTATTCCACAACCCCTGTCCGCAGAATCTCGAAGTCCACCTTTACATTAACCTTGCTATCCGGATACATCTTGTGCCATTTCGATGCAGTCAGGTTTGTGCCTCTGACGCTTTTACGGTAAATTTCGCCAAACCCGAATGGATCTGCTCCGGCCACGCGCGCCTTTTCAACCAGGTTCTCAATTTCGGAGGTGATTTTTTCACTAAGTCTGTCTTCCAGTTTTTTTAGTAGTACTGGGTTCTTAATGTCCATTACTTGATTGACCTCAAGCAATCTTGTTGTTAATTTGATTTTCATTTCGAACTGGAGGTTGTCTTTGTTGAGCAGGTTGATATCACTTTTGCTTGTGATCGTATCCAGGACCACGGACATTTGGTCAGGAGCTTCAATTGACTCCGGAATACCAAAACCGCCTTTTGGGATGGTTATTTCTATTGCTCCTGTTTTATATCGGTCATTGACCAATTTCAGAAAAAATGCTTCATCGGGATTGGCCTTGCTGACCATTTTATCATTCTTGAACAACGCCATGCCGGTAATGATAATTTCTCCGTTTTCCCCCCTTATAGTGGGCAAAACCGGGTCAGTTCCTGCAGCATAATAATCTTGCATGACTTCCTGCAGAGTTGACGAGGGGATTTTTTCCCCTTTTATATTTTGATCTAGTTCCTTATAAATGAGCTGGCTGATATCGGAAAACCCCGCGTTTTTCTGTTTGAGCAGTTTATGTGTACTGCCTTCAACGACTGCAAGATAGGTGAGATTGCTGATAGCCGGATCCCGTGCCAGGGTGTCTACGAGATTGATGATACCTAGCTGTGCGAACTCTTCGCTGACTAGTGCTACCCGGAGTTGACCTGATTGCAGCTTTTTAGGGCTTTTTAAATCAGCTTTGTTTTTCGCCCCTTTGCTAGTCTCTGATTTTGCGGAAAGGATAATGGAATTCTGAGCTGCCTCTGGATCAATTTGCAACAGTACCATTGTTACAAGAACATTTTTATCTTCTGTCGTATCATATCCGATTGTTGTGACCAAACCCATTCGCTCCAATGTTTTCGGATCAGCACAGCCGGAAATGATGATGGCAAGGATCGCAATGATGATTTTATTCATTTTTCTGTACATTGGCCTCATCCTTTTTTCGGAAAAATTTCTTTTTGACTAGAACTGCACCGAATAGCAGGAATGGATAGATAAACACGATATAGAAGGCACCTTTTGCGAAATAATCGTTCATCATATTGATTTGTACCCTGGTGAGTGGATAAAGCAGGGTCAAGAATAAAAATATCAGCAACTTCCAACTGACTTTCTGTTCCTTTTTACCAAAAACCCTTGAAATACCTCGGGTAGCCGCCCACATATAGAGCATCAAGTTCGGCATGATCAGCAACACCCAGAAGGTAATAGCCACGTATTCAAATCTTTCTATGAAAGGAAAGCGGACGATTGTTAAGAGAGAGAGAGTTCCCCAAATCGTCCGTTCCAACTGTCCTCCGCTAAAATAGGCCAGGGAGACCACCATAATCGTGAGGTAAAGGATGGTGGTAAAAAAAAGGCCTACTTGCATATATTTGTGGACCTTGTCTTTTTCTTTTAAAAAAGGATAGATTACATAGATGATCTCAAAGCCGACGACAGTGAATGTCATTTGTTTTGTACCCCTTAAAATTTCCGGAATGCTCGCTTCGAACATCGGAAATAAGTAATCCAAATTGGCGAACTGGAAGGGATAGGCAAGCAGGAGAATTAGCCAGAAGGACAGACCTACACTAAAGAAGCATACTCCTACCACTGTCCTCAGTCCTCCATTTAGTCCGTAGTAGACAAGGTAGAGAAGAGTAAGGGAGATCAGCCAGTCCGGTACTTCAGGGAAAATCCACGCCTGGATAACTTCAATATAATTTCGGACAATGATGTGGAATCCTCCAAGAAAATAAATGACAAATAAGATATTGAGCATGTTCCCGAACCATTTTCCAAGTACATCATATTGAATTCCATAGAGGTCCGTATTCTCATAGGCTTTCAAAGTCTTGACCATGATGAACCCAACGATTGCAGTTGCAACACCACTCAAAATAACGGAAATCCAGGCATCATGCTTTGCTTCCATATAAATGACCCTCTGGAATCCCTGGATGCCTACGCCTACCTGCATGGAAAAAATCACGAATACGAGCAGCATGGTATTGACCATACTCTGCGGTTTTACCTCGATCAGGATTTTCATTCATAACACCACATCTTTATTCTTTGGTTTTTTGGGCTCTGAATTTCATTTTGTCATCTGGTCTTGCCTGTTTTGGACGTCTATTGGTCCAGCCAATCGGGAGACGGATGATGCTGTCCCGCCAGTCTGCAAATCTCGGCGGGTAAAAAGGAGCCAGAAATGGGCTTCCAAGACTGGATTGGCGGATCAGGTGGATCAGCAGGAAACAAAAGCCGAACATCAGCCCGTAAAAACCCCAAAAACCAGCTAAAATAATTAAGGGAAAGCGCAGGATCCGTATGACATTGCCCATCGTATAGTTTGGTGTTGTAAAAGAGGCAAGGGCGCTAACGGCAATGATGATGATCAGGATGTTGCTTGTGAATCCGGCATCTACTGCAGCTGTGCCAACAACGATACCGCCTACGATACCCATTGTCTGGCCGACTTTCGTTGGCAGCCGGGCTCCTGCTTCCCGGAGGAGCTCAATCATTGTTTCGAGCAATAATGCCTCAATAATGGGCGGAAAAGGAACACGCGATCTTGATTCACCGAGAGGGACCAGCAATGTCTGCGGAATGATTTCGTAATGGAATGTCAAAGACGCAACATAAATGGCGGTGAAAAAAATCGAGACTATCATGGAAAAAACGCGCAGGATCCTGATAAAAGTGGCAATTTGCCATCTGACACTTTCATCCTCCATGCTCTGAAAAAATTCGATGAAGGTTTGCGGTGCTCCGATGACCTGGACACTGCCATCCACCAGTACCACTACTTTTCCGTTCAAAAGCCATGCACAGGCACGATCTGGTCTTTCCGTCAGCAGCATTTGCGGGAAAATCGCCAGGGAATTGTCTTCGATAAGCTGGATCAAGAAAGAGCTATCAAGGACTGAATCGATGTCGATGCTCTGAATCCGTTCACGCATTCTGTCAACCATCTCTTCATCGGCAATATCTTTTAAATAAAGCAGCGCAACCGCAGAATTCGTTTGTTTTCCTACTTTAAAACTTTCATTGCATAGATTGGCATTTGTAAGAAAACGGCGAAGCAGTGATATATTCGTTGCCAGACTCTCATTGAAGGCGATTTGCGGTCCCATCACCTGGGATTCATTTTCCGGCCTGGTCAATGAGCGGTTTTCCTGGGTAGCCACAACTGCGCTGATAATGACAGGGTATCCAGTAGAATGGACCAGTACGGCACCTTTCAGTATCGAATCGACACCATCTTCAACGTACTTATGCTTCGAAGTGCTCGAAACCGTTATGCTCTTTAAAGCTTCATCCGGTGTAGCAGAGGTGCCAGCCAAACGCGATAAAATATCCTCATTCAACATTTTCTTATCAGTCAAAGTGTCGAGGAAAACAAGGGTGAAACCATTGGCCAATTCTTTTGTGTTTAGGTCGGCACTATGATGAAGACGCTCTTTCATAATGTTGATGAATTCATCTTTGGATACGGGGATTAACTCCTTGTCGTCGAGATTTTTTTCATTCATGCTGTCAGGAGCTTCACGTTTCTGTTTCTTGAAGAACATAAAAAATCCCTCCGATGCCAGTCATCTACACAAAAGGTTTTGCATTATAGGGAAAAATTATACTGATGATAGATTTTGTGATTGTATGTATCAACTAAAAAAAGAAGCTGGCGTAATGCCAGCTTCCTTTTATATGAGGCCTAGTGAATCAAGGAATACAATGATGATGACGATTGGAACGATGAACCTCATGACATTGTACCAGAGATTAAAAAGCCAGCTGCCTGTTTTGGAATGTTGGAGAAGCTCCTGCCTTAAAACTTCTTTCCTGATTTTCAGCGGAACGAAAATCGAAATCAGCAGGACTCCAAGCGGCATCAGGATATTGCTTACCAGGAAGTCGGCTGTGTCAAAGATGTTTTTTCCGAAAACCGTTGCCTCCGCCAAAGTTCCAAAAGACAGGGCAGATGGGATGCCGAGCAGGAAGATCAATCCGCCGGCAATCCATGCGAATCTGGCGCGCTTTTTACGATCGCCTTTTGCAAGAGTGGCGACGACAATTTCAAGCATCGAGAATGCCGAGGTCAGTGTCGCGAACAAGAATAAGGCTAAAAACAGCAGCAGGAACAGCTCACCGAAAACCATTTTTTCAAAAACCGCTGGCAGGACGACGAACAGCAGTCCCGGACCTTCAGCAGCTTCAAATCCGAGTGAGAATACCGCCGGAAAGATTGCCAGTCCGGCAAGCAGTGCGATGAACAGGTTCATCCCGACAACCGACAGGGCCGGCTGTACAAGGCTGCCTTTTTTCGGCAGGTACGAACTGTATGTCACCATCACCGAGACCCCGATGCTCAGGGAGAAAAAGGATTGTCCCATCGCGAATAAGATGCTTTCGGAGGTGATGCTTGAAAAATCCGGAGCGAGGAAGAACTTTACTCCAGTTAACGCGTTATCGAGCGTGAGTGAACGGACGATCAAGATGATGAAAAGCAGGAACAGGGCAGGCATGAGGATTTTACTCGCTTTTTCAATGCCAGACTGGACGCCTTTTGCGACTACCACGATGGTGATCAGCAAGAACGCAGCCTGCGCGGCGAGTACGCTCCACGGATCGCTGATCGTCTTCCCGAACAGCTCACCATAATCGGTGCCTTCCTGAATCACCCCGCCAGCAAGCCCCTTTATAAAATAAACACTGATCCAGCCGCCAACCACACTGTAAAAGCTAAGCAGCACGAAGCTGGTAACGACACCGAGTATCCCGATCAAATACCATTTGCTTTTAGGCGCGATTTCTAGATAAGCACGAATCGCTTCTTTTCCAGTACTGCGGCCGATCACGAATTCCGCAAGCAGGAGCGGCAGGCCGATGAACAGCGAAAATAAAATGAACATGAGGAAAAACGCTCCGCCGCCGCTGACCCCCGTCACATACGGAAGCTTCCAGATTGCCCCGATTCCGATTGCCGAACCGGCTGCGGCAAGGATAAATCCAATCTTTGATGACCATTGCTCTTTCTCCATGTTGATTCTCCCTTTTCTCTCTATTTCAGCTGAGCCGCTGGACGTCAGGGCAAAATAAAAAGCCACGCCGCTATCCAACGATCTGGATAGGGACGTGGCTGAACACGCGGTACCACCCTATTTGGAAGCAAAAATACGCTTCCCGCTCAAGTTAATTGGATAACGGCCAAGTCCGTTCCTTTTTTACAATGTGTATTAAAGGAAAAGCTCCAAGAACGAAATTCACCAGGACTTTGTATCAGTTTTCACCAACCACTGATTCTCTAGTAACAGGGAGACCGGCTTAATAAACTCTCTTCAATGCTTCAACTTATTAAAATGTAATACTCGAAATTATAGTATGATAAGAATATACTGTCAAGCTTCTTTTTCAGAGAATTGAAACAAGCTATAATTGAGGAAACAGCAGGAAGTTGGAGGAGAGTGCATGCTGACACTTATTAAGAATGGCGAGATTTACGCACCAGATCACCTTGGTAAAAAAGATATTTTAATTGTCGATCGAAAAATCGGATTCATCCAGGATGAAATCGAAGTTCCTGAACAGTTCGTCGATGTGAAAGTTATTGATGCTGAGGGCAAGACGGTTGTACCAGGCTTCATCGATTCCCATGTCCACCTGATTGGCGGCGGCGGAGAAGGCGGGTTCCGAACCAGGACACCGGAAATCCAGCTGACCCAGGCGACAACTGCCGGCATCACGACGCTGGTCGGTGTTCTCGGCACTGACGGCACGACACGAACGATGCCGAGCTTGATTGCCAAGGCACGAGCGTTAGAAGAAGAAGGCATCACGACCTATGTGCAAACGGGCTCCTATCAGGTCCCTGTCAAAACGCTTACCGGCAAAATTGAGGACGACATCATTTTGATTGATAAAGTAATCGGGGCGGGCGAAATTGCGATTGCCGATCATCGTTCATCCCAGCCAACTGCCGAGGAGCTGGCCAAAATCGTTTCGGCAGCGAGGATCGGCGGGATGCTCGCTGGAAAAAGCGGCATCGTCAATATCCATGTCGGCGACAGCCTAGACCATCTGAAGCTGATCGAGGAGGTCGTCGAGAATACCGACATCCCGATCCGGCAATTTTATCCGACCCATATCAACCGCAATCCCCACCTGTTTGAAGCAGGCATTGAGTACGCGAAAAAAGGCGGCTGGGTTGATTTCACCACCAGCTCCATCCCGAAGTTTTTGGAGGAAGGGGAGGTCAAATGCAGTGTCGGTCTCAAGCGGATGCTTGAAGCGGGCGTCGACATCAGCCAGATTACCTTCACTTCCGATGGACAGGCGAGCCTGCCTGATTTTGATCAAAATGGTGAACTGATTGGTTTGCAGATTGGCCAGGTTTCGTCTTTGTACGATGCTGTTAAGGAAGCCGTAGTTTCGGAGGGGATTCCGCTTGAGGTCGCCATCCGAGTGATCACGGCGAACCCGGCAGCCGTTTTAAAGCTTTCACAAAAAGGCCGGATCGAAACAGGACGTGATGCAGACCTGGTGCTGCTGGATAAGGACCTTGAGATTGATACGGTCATCGCAATGGGAAAAGTAATGGTAGAAAACAAAGTTCCGCTAGTGAGAGGGACATTTGAATGATTAGAAGAACCTTGACCATAAGCGGTCAAGGTTCTTTTTGACTTGGTCGATATATCTGTAAATGTGGTCGATATATTCGGAAAAGTGGTCGATATATTTGAAAATCCGCCGAAATAATCAAAAATGTGGTCGATAAAATCAGATTTTTCGCCAATAAACCCATTTTACCGGAATTCGGAAGCAGGAATATGGGTGCGAAATCAATGAAACCTTACCCAAACAGCAAAAAAACGGGCAAAAACCCGCATTTTTTAAAAAATCATCGACAAAATCATTCCGCCAACCGCACCAGTAACAACGACAATCCACGGTGCGAGCTTCCAATACACTAGCATGCTGAACAAAACTGCTGCAAACACGAAATCAACAGGCACGAGAATGGAACTTGTCCAGATAGGATGATAGAACGCCGCAATCAGGATGCCGACAACAGCGGCATTAACGCCCATAAGCGCTCTGCTGATCTTGCTGTTCCGTCTCAATGCATCCCAGAAAGGCAGTGTCCCAAGGATCAGCAGGAATGCCGGAAGAAAAATTGCCGCTGTCGCGAGCAGTCCGCCCTTCCAGCCGCTGATGACTGCTCCGATATAGGCAGCGAAGGTAAACAAGGGTCCGGGTACTGCCTGGGCAGCGCCATATCCAGCGAGGAAGGCTTCCTCACTCAGCCAGCCTGTCGGCACGAATTCGCGTTCAAGCAGAGGCAAAACTACATGTCCTCCGCCAAAAACAAGTGAACCTGATCGATAAAAGCTATCGAACATCGCAATCCAGTTTAGTGAAGTGGCTTCCCGTAAAATCGGCAGGAGGATGAGCAAACCGAAAAAGAGTCCCAAGCTGACATACCCAACACCTTTGGAAATCGGGAAAGTCATCCGATCGTCTGCAGATGCAGTATGGGACTTGAATAAAACATATCCTAAAATTCCAGCGATGATAATCACGCCAATTTGCGTGAACGCTGTTTGCCACAGCAGAGTTGCAGCGAGCGCAAATAAAGCAATCGTCTTCCGCGGCAGATCGGGAGTGAGCTTCTGTGCCATTCCGAGGATAGCATGTGCCACCACCGCGACAGCGACGATTTTCAAACCATGAATCCAGCCTGCGTCTCCAATATCGAATCCCTGTAAAATCAAAGCGAAGACGATAAGTGCCAGAACAGAAGGCAGGGTGAATCCAAGGAATGCGAACAATCCTCCGAGTAATCCGCCGCGCATCAGCCCCACGCCGATCCCGACCTGGCTGCTTGCCGGGCCAGGCAGGAACTGGCATAATGCCACGAGATCCGCATAGCTTTTTTCGTCCATCCACTTCCTGCGGCGGACATATTCTTCATGGAAATAGCCTAGATGGGCGACAGGCCCGCCGAAAGATGTCAGGCCGAGCCTGGTCGAAACCATCAAGATTTCCAGCAGCGACTGGAAAGTTACACTTTTTTTCTCTGTCATTTCTTATTCTCCTTCATAACTAATTGAAAACGCTCATTGAAAAAAGATTTATAGGCCATCTGCAAATACAAAATCACCGTCAGTGACACACTTCCGACAATCCCAAGCATGATGGCGATCTGGTATTCCACGGCAACGATGGGGGAGGTGCCGGAAAGAATTTGACCCGTCATCATTCCCGGCAGGAATATGATTCCCATCCCGACCATTGAGTTGATCGTTGGCAGCATCGCAGAGTCAAAAGCCTCGTTGACGACTTTCCTTGCGGCGTCCTTCGGGGTGGCGCCAAGCATTAAGGCGCCTTCAATCTCATCCTTGTGCGAAGTGAATCCCGAAATTAAATGATTCACCCCTAGCGAAACACCAGTCATCGAATTTCCGATGATCATTCCGGCAATCGGGATGAAATAACGCGGTTCGTACCATGGAGTAACATCCAGGATAACGAGAATGAAAAAGAACAAACTCGAATGGATGCCGATTGCCATAGCATAGGCAATATACTTTTTCATCCCGCTTCCAAGAGGGTGCTTTGTACGTTTGTACACATTATAAATGGCAAAAATCTGCATGATGGCAATGATCAGCAAGGTATACCAGGGGTTAGGATTATCAAACAGATAGACGAGAAGGTACCCGACCAGTACAAGCTGGATGGACATTCGCACAGTAGCCAGCAGGATTTCTTTTTCCCGGCGGATTCCGCGAACCCTGACAATGATGATTAATATCAGGATGAAGATATAGGCAGCAGCAAGCTGCAGTAACGATAGATCCATTACACCATCCATCAGAGCCCCTCGCTTCCAAGGGAGTATTGGGACAAGTCAATCGTATTCTCGGCTGCGAGCTCTGCCAGTTCCTTTGAATGAGTGATCATAATGACTGTTTTCGAATGCTTTTTTGCATACTCGTAAAATCTTGTTAGCACAGTACGGGCTGTTTCTTCATCCAGCGCGGAGGTCGGCTCGTCCAGCAAAAACACCTCGGGATCCAGCAGCATCGCCCTGGCCCAGGAAAGACGCTGTTTTTCGCCGCCAGACAGGTTCTCCGCTTCATCGCCCAGCTTTTTATCAAGCATGAATAATTCGAGCATTGTCTCCATTTCCTTAACACTTGCTGCTTCTTTTCCGGAAAAAGAAAGGCCAATCTGCAAATTATCTTCAATACTGCCCTGAAAAATAACCGGCGCCTGCGACACCATAACAACCGTTCTTCTGAGCTGAAGCGGATCGAATTCGTTGATTGGTTTGTTTTTATAAAGAATCTTCCCTTCATCAGGGCTGGACAGATCATTCAAAAGCCTCAAGAGCGTCGACTTCCCGCTTCCGCTCGGTCCAAGAATGCAGGTGAATTGATTTTCCGGAATCGTCAGCTGGTCGATTTGTAAAATTCCGTTTACAGTCACATTCTGAAGTTTAAACAAACTGCTTCACTCCCATCATCCGCTGAATTCAGATACATTCCTGGTCAATCCTTGATTTCCTTAAAAAGCTCATACGCTTTCTTTTGGGCTTCCTCAAGCACCCTGTTTCCTTTGTCCGTTGTCCGATAGTATTTGCGTATTTTCCCTTCGACCTTTCTTTCTTCTTTTATCAGCAATCCATCTGATTCCATACTGTGCAAAATCGGGTAGAGAGTCCCGGCGCTCAAACTGTAGCCGTGTTCTTTAAGCTCTTCCAGCATCCACAACCCAAAAATCTCTTGCTCTTTTGCATGATGCAAAATATGGATCTGGATGAACCCGAGAAAAAGTTTCCTGAGAACTTTATCCTCCATGTAAAATTCCTTCTTTCCCTGATATCGAAATCCAATAACGAAACTCGATATCATTTTAACTTATCAAGAAAATAAATCAATTATTTTGCTACTATCCTTCCCTAATGAAAACAAATAGTAAATTCTACTCCGGAAATTTGCAGATTTTATCAATTTCAAAAAGCTGTAAAATTTCTCAGCTTTATATTTTGGTTTGTGATGAACTTAACATTTTCGCAGGAATGGGCGGGATTATCATGGTGGTAGATTTCCGAAAAGGAGGGCTCAAAATGAGTCGTTTAAATGTAAAAATGATTAGCCTGTTTGCTTCTGTTGGACTTGTTCTTGCAGGATGTGGGACGGGTGCTGCTACTAAGGTTGAAAAGAAACCTGAAGTGAAAGCGGCCAAACAAGAACAAGTTTCAGGAAAATATTATTTCACCGCCAATGAGGGCGGGACCATCAGCAAGGTCAATGTCAAAGATAATAAGGTGGCCGATACCATCAAGGCAGATGGAGTTGTTCATAATATCCAGCTTTCGCCTGATGGAAAAGTGGTTGCCGCAACACTAATTCCTGAATCTGGGCACGGGCATGGCGGTCACGAAGGAGGAACTTCTGGAAAAGTAGTATTCTATGATGCCTTTACAAATGAACTGTTAAAAGAAGTGGAAGTTGGGAATCATCCGGCGCATATTGTGTATTCAGGGGATGGCAAATACGTATTGGCAACAAACAACGAGGATGACACCGTTTCAGTCATTGACGCGGCAACCTATAAAGTGATCAAAACCGTTCCGACAGGCGATGGCCCACATGGTTTCAGGATTTCTCCAGACAGCCAATTCGCCTATATCGCCAATATGGGTGAGGACACAGTAAGTGTAATCAATCTGGAAACATTCCAGGAAGAAAGAATGAATATAGGAAGTACACCTGTGACAACAGGAGTGACCAAGGACGGAAAGACCCTGGCAGTAACCCTTTTCTCAGAAAACTCACTAGCCATAGTCGATCTAGAAACGAAGCAAGTGGCCAAGGTGGAAGTTGGTACAGGCCCGGCACAGGTCTATATTGGTCCTGACAGCAAGTATGCGTATGTCGCGAACCAGGGCACCGAGGAATCCCCTTCAAGTTCCATGTCAATAGTCGATTTGGAAGCAAAAACGGTTGTCGATGAGATCAAGACAGGAAATGGCGCCCATGGTGTAACGGTAAGCAGTGACGGAAAATTCGCCTATGTCACCAATATGTTCGATAACACAGTTAGTATCATTGACTTGGATAGCAAACAAGCAGAAACAATCGAGGTCGGGGAAATACCTAACGGAATCACGATCATGAATTGATTCGAAAAATCCACACATTTTCCACTTTTTCACGGTATGATGGAAATAAATTCATTCTAAATAAGCGTGAAGGAGGATGGAGATTAATTGGAAACAACTGAGAAAACCATAAAGCTGGCCGTTAATGGCGGCATTGATTTTGGCTCCAAACTGAATGCCAGGCAGCTGCTGGCCCTGGCGAAATATCTGGGAGAGGACCAGGAGCTGGAGCTGACGACGTTTCAGCAGCTGTATATCGAAATACCGGAAAGCCGAAAAGAAGAGGCAATCGCAGAGTTTGAACAGGCTGGCCTCAGCTGTTATCCAGTTGGGAGCTTTGTGAAAAGTCTCCGCACATGTAATTTTTGCAAAGGAGCGGAGGAGGAAGGGATGCCCGTTGCCATTGAACTGAACAAAAGGATCGCCGGCAAAGCTGTCCCTTTTACCCTGAAGCCAGCGTATACGGGCTGCCCGGTCGGCTGCGGTGAACCGCTCATTAACGATATCGGCATAATGAAAGTGAAAGACGGCTACAATCTATATGCCGGGGGAAAATCAAAGGGGCAGGATGCTGCACCGGGAAGCCTGTTATATGAACAGCTTACTCCGGATGAGCTTTATCAAAGCGTTGAGAGTCTCATAGACATATATAATGAGAATGGGAAAAAGCGCGAGCCGGTCCATAAATTCATTGTCCGGTTTGGAAAAGAAGAGCTGTTGGAGATGATTAATACAGCGTGTCAAAAGTAAAAATAAGATGATTTCATATTCTGCTATCCAAGGCTGGAGAGCATATGGACATATCCAATTTTCTGGATTTGTCCATATGCTTTTTTTGTTTTATAAAAATAATTTTGACACTTTCTCCACACTTACATATAATAAAAAACAAAAGTTGCACTAAGGAAACTTTTTAAGGTGGAGGAAATATTAATGAGCGAATCAAAAAAAGTCCGTTTATCCGATGGTGAAAAAGGAAACGTCATTAAGCTGACGTGCATATCAGTTGAAGGGGTCATGCGGAGAAGGCTGCTTGATTTAGGATTTGTGCCTGGGGCGATCGTGGAAGTAATCAGGAAAAGTCCTTTGGGTGATCCAATTGCTTTTCGCGTAAGCAATACTACGATCGCTTTAAGGAAAGATGAAAGCATAAAAATCGAAGGGGAGCTGATGGACTGATGAGCAGGCAATTTCGTGTCGCGCTGGCTGGAAACCCTAATACGGGGAAAAGTACATTGTTCAATGTTTTGACTGGATTGAAGCAGCATACGGGAAACTGGGCGGGAAAGACGGTTGAATTAAAGGAAGGTTCCTTTCAATATAAAGGCAACACTTTTAAACTAGTCGATTTGCCTGGTACCTATTCGCTTTACTCCAATTCTCTTGATGAAGAAGTGGCCCGCAATTATATTGTGTTCGAAAAACCTGATCTCACACTCGTCGTATTGGACGCTACTGCACTGGAACGGAATTTTAACCTGGCTTTACAAGTTCTTGAGATGACCGGCCAGGTAATCATCTGCATCAATTTGATTGATGAGGCTGAGAAGATGGGGATTAAAATTAATGAAAAGATCTTAATGAGGCGGCTAGGGGTACCGGTCATCAAAATCTCTGCCAGGAATAAAACGGGCATTTCGGCGCTGCTCGATGCCATGGACCGGCTGATGAGCGGTAAGATCACATGTAATCCTGTACCGGTCACCTATGATGAAGAAACCGAAGAAAAAATTGCAGTCCTCATTCCGCTGGTAAAACAGCTTCGGAATAACCGAATTCCATCCAGATGGCTTGCTTTGCGCTTACTTGATGGAGATAAAGCGCTGCTTGAGGAAATCAGCAAGCGGCAACCGTCAGAGGAGGTGTTGCAGTAATGGAATCTCAATCATTGGATCAAAATCAGCTTTTGGAAGAAATTCTTCATCAAGCTGAAAAACTATCAACCTCCGACTCTCGTGACCGCATCGTTGAGAAGCTCTATCAGAATAGCAGTCAATTGGTTCAGGCCGGAGTTACTTACACGAAAAATAAACACTCTCAGCGCACTGAAAAATTAGATGCGATTTTCACCTCGCCCATCCTTGGTTTCCCGATCATGCTGGTGATGCTCGGGGTGGTCTTTTATTTAACGATTGCCGGCGCAAATGTTCCATCTGCCATGCTGGCTGAATTTTTTGGCTGGATTGAAGGATACCTCACTTTGTTTTTTGAAATGATCCATGCTCCTGAATGGCTTCATGGTGTACTTGTTCTAGGTTTCTATCGTGGCACAACATGGGTGATCAGTGTCATGCTCCCGCCGATGGCGATTTTCTTCCCGACATTTGCCCTCCTTGAAAACTATGGCTATCTCCCGCGTGTTGCCTTTAATATGGACCGACTTTTTAAGTCTGTTGGCGCACATGGAAAGCAGTCACTGACAATGGCGATGGGTTTTGGGTGCAATGCGGCGGCGATGATGTCAACGAGAATCATCGAGTCGCCGCGGGAAAGAATGCTGGCGATCCTTACGAATAACTTTGTACCTTGCAACGGAAGATGGGGAACACTGATTGTCCTTGCTTCACTATTCATGGCTTCAGGTTTTACGGGCGGAATGGCAATGGTTGTGACGACGTCGGTCATCGTGGGGATTGTATTGTTTGGCATCATCGTGACATTCTTTGTATCATGGATTCTTTCAAAAACAATGCTTAAAGGAGTTCCTACACATTATACATTGGAGCTGCCTCCATATCGCAAACCGAAAATATTCGATACTGTGATCAGGGCTTCTCTTACAAAATCGCTATCCGTACTAAACAGGGCGGTAAAAGTCGCGGCACCAGCAGCAGTCCTGACATGGGTTTTCGCCAACATCGATATAGGCGGAACCAGCATCCTCCTGCATATTGTGCAATTTTTAGATCCTCTTGGGCAATCGCTGGGGCTGGATGGATATATCCTTATGGCTTTCTTGATTGGCCTGCCGGCAAATGAAATTGTATTGCCGGTACTGTTGATGGGTTATTTATCCACAGGGGAACTGATCGATGTGGAAGGAATCGGGGATTTGAAGCAAATCTTCCTTGATCAGGGCTGGACCTGGCTGACAGCTCTCAACATGATGTTGTTTTCACTCCTTCATTATCCTTGCGGAACCACACTGATCAATATTTATAAGGAGACAAAGAGCAAGAAATGGACTTTTATGGCATTCATGATCCCGACTGTCATCGCCTTACTTGTAACATTTGTGATCGCCCAACTGGCAAAGTTATTAGGCTGGGTGTGAAAATAAGCATAAGGGCCAAATAAGTGGGTTGGTCCTTATGCTTTTTGTTTTATCCAAGGCCCGACCAGCAAGCGACACCGTTATTTTTAAGTTGGCAGCGTTTGTTGTTGGCATGAACCAGACGCTTGCGAATTTGTTCTTTGCCTAATATAGAATGGGTTTCAGGGTATAGGATAGAATAATTAGACAAGGAGTGAAGCGTATGTCCCAAGATGCTTTGTCAAAATGGATTAAGCTGGGTGGCTACATAGTTACTGCAGCATTTGCTGGTATGTTGATCCTCGGTTTCTTCGCTGGTGAAACTGATTTGTTGAGCGAGCTTTACGAGAAGTTCGGAACAGCAGCCGAAATAGGAGCGATCGCAGCCTTTGCACTCTGGCTGGCCAGACTCTTATTCCTGCAATTAAAAAAACGGAAAGTTGGATTTTTGAAGTGGGCCCAGATAGCATACAAGCTTTTGAGGGAGCATCATACACTGATTGGCTGGGCTGCTTTTTCAGGAGCGATTGCGCATGGCTCTTATTTTTTCCTGCAGACTAATGAAGAATGGGAAAGCATCTACAGCGGATTAGCGACATTGATAGGATTTGCTTTCCTTGTAACCTTTGGCTTGATCCTGGACAAGTGGGCAAAGGGGAAGAAGTATCTCGCGTATAAAAAAATCCACCGGGCAATCGCGATTGTTTTTGGGATTGCCTTAGGGGTCCATCTCCTGATCGGTTAATGCCACAAAAAAAAGACTCCGGGGATGTCCGGAGTATTACTCTTCTACCGTGAATTGTCCCATCATCCCGGCGTCCTCGTGCTCCAGGATGTGACAGTGGTACATGAACAAACCTTTATGGTCGAATGTCGCAATCGCACGCACTTTTTCTCCAGGTGCGACCAAAATCGTATCTTTCCAGCCCCGTTCGTTTGCAGGTGGCGGATTTCCATCCCGGTCCAAAATCAGGAACTGAGTGCCATGGCCATGGAATGGGTGAGCCATTCCCATATTATTGCCCATCATGCCCATGCCCTCGTTCGAAATTTCCCATATCTCTGTATCATGAAGTTTGAGCTGCTCGTCAATCCGATCCATATCCATCTGTTTGCCGTTGATCGTAACATTGCTTCCCATTCCTGACATGACAAACTCTCTTGTCCTGGAAGCCATGGATTCATCGACTTGCGGAATGTCAGCCAATTGGGAGGGAAGTTCTTTTGGCCCTTTTTCCTCGCCAGTTACGACGAATTTCATGAATGAGGTGCCCTGGTCTGACAACTCGACTGTCTGGCCCTCTTCATATTCGGAAAAATCCACAATCAGCTCTGCCCGCTCGGCGGAGCTTAAAATGAGGCTGTTCAGCTTCACAGGCTCTTCCATCAGACCGCCATCCGTACCTATCTGGTAAAATTCCTGTCCATTGCTCAATGCGAATTGATAGATCCGCGCATTCGACCCATTGAGCAGCCGGAAACGAACCTTTCCTTTCGGAACCTCAACATACGGATTGATGGCTCCGTTGACCATAATGGTGTCACCCTGGAGACCCATCATCACGTCGTGCATGCTCAAATCATAATCAAACTGTCCATTTTCATCCAGCTGTTTGTCCTGGACAATCAATGGTATATCATTCACACCATATTCATCTGGCAGGTCCAGTTTTTCACTTTCTTCATCATCGATTAAAAATAACCCGGCAAGCCCTTTATAAACATGTTCTCCTGTTTCATGGAGCAGGTGCGGATGGTACCATAATGTTGCCGCGTTTTGTTCGATTTTAAATTGCGGGTTCCAGGTAGTATCTGGCTGGATTCCGTTGTGAGGACCGCCATCATCCTCACCATCCACTTCGAGACCATGCCAGTGTAGTGTGGTTGCTTCACCAATCTCATTTTTCACTTTGACAGAAACGTCATCGCCCTTTTTGACGCGAATGACTGGGCCAAGGTAATCGCCATTATACCCGAATGTATCTGTAGCTTTTCCTTTTAAAAACTCCATCGAACCTTTTTGGGCAACAAGAGTGAATTCTGCTTTGCCCGGGTCGGGATTCTCATCTTCAAGAATCGGAGGAATCGGGAGTGGCTTTTCTCCCTCGGCAAAAGATTCATTCTTCATATCCTCAACCTGGCCGGAACCGCCGCCCATCATTCCGCCATTTCCCATTCCGCCACCGTTCATCATTCCGCCGCCTTGGCCGGGCATATTCCCTCCCATGCCTCCGCCCATCATCCTCATGAATAACCAGCCGCCTACTAGGACTAAGACAAGGATGATCAGTGCTGCTATACCAAACTTTTTCACTTTTTTTGCGCCTCCTTTGTAGCCTTGGCCATCGTTGATTCTGACATTATACCTTTGGTATACCTAGTGTAGTATTTTATAAGCGCTATTTTTCAATTGCAAACAAAATAAACCGTATCAGCTAAATATGCATTTTCTATGGAGTTTATCCTTCCCTGAAAGTGGTAGTGGTTATTTGAGGCAATGAAAAAAGTAAGGAGGAATATTCTTTTGTTACTTCCAGCGTCTGATTTAGGATTGATCACATCCCACTTACCTGCCCACGACGGCATGCTTATGAAAATGAAGCTTTTGGCAAAAGAAGCAAAGGATGAAAAACTGATAAATTTGCTAAATTTGAAGGCAGGTATCATACGCAGCCATGTGCGCATTATGATGGATATGCTTGATCCGGATAAAAGCGACTTCGAGAAGATTCCAGATTTCGATGAGCTTCCCCAGAATCAGTTTGAAACGACAACGAGAGGCAGCAAAAAGATGGACAGGCATATCGCGATGGAAATCAAGACATCTGCCGAGGCGATGGCAAAGGATAATTTCGTCTCCGCTCTAAAGATGAAGGATCTTAAAGTGAAGGAAGCACATATTGAAATGGCACTGCAGCAAGTAACGCTCCTCGAAATGATTACAGAGTTCCTTAAAGAGAATGAAGCGGACGTAACACCTCTCGGTACTGTGGATGAACAAAAGAAGGTAGTGAATCATTTCAGTCATATTATGGAAGAATAAATTTTTAGAATGGAGGTTGAGAGGATGAATCGTGAACATGACCATGATAGCCGCCACAGCTCTATGCAGCAGGATGGCTTAACGGGAGAAAACAGATCGGCCGCCGATCACTCTGCCAACCCACATCAGGACCATAGCATGCATGATTCCCATGCAGGCCACCCAGGGGATCACGGACACGGCCAGCTTTTAGGTGAGCAGCGTGCATTGAAGGTCGAGGTGGAGTGGAAGTCAAATCCTGAACCGATTGAAAGCAATCAGGAAACGGAGATTGTCCTTGATATTAAAGATGCATCTGGCAAAGCGCATGAGGTGTTTACCACTGTCCATGATAAAGAAATGCATCTCCTGGCTATTAAAAAGGATCTATCGGTATTCCAGCATCTTCACCCTGCTTATCTGGGAAAGGGGAGATTCCAGATTAAAACAACCTTCCCTAAAGCCGGCAGATATAAACTGTATGCCGATTTCCTGCCGGAAGGGGCAAATCAGCAGCTGGCAACTCATGAGCTTGTGGTTGCTGGACAGGAAGGCGATGAAGAAATCAACGCCGATAAAGTCATGAGAAAAACGGTAGATGACCTTGAAATCGAACTGATCCTTCCAAAGGCCAGGGTGGATGAACCGGTAAAGTTAATTTTCGAACTTAGCGATCGTACAGGAGATCCTGTTACGGAACTCGAGCCATATCTTGGTTCTGCAGGGCATGTCGTGATTGTCAGCGAGGATATGAACGAATTCCTTCATGTCCATCCAGCCGATGAAAACACGAAGGGCCCCAGGGTGGAGTATATGACAAGCTTCCCAAGGGAAGGATTGTTCAAGATTTGGGGGCAGTTCAAGTATAAAGGCAAGCTCTATACCGTTTCTTTTGTGATAGAGGTACAGGAGTAAGCCATACTAAAAACGATGCGCACACTTTGATAGTGTGCTTTTGTTTTCATCCCTCAGCAAAGGAGGTTAATGTATTGAAGGATAAGGTCATTGAGGGGAAAATCACCATGCCGCAAACGGATAAAGGCCGGCTGAAAATCATTACTGTACTGGCAATACCGGCAGTCATCGAGAATTTTTTTCAGACGATCCTTGGCTTTGTTGATACATACTTTGTATCTAAAATTGGCCTTGCCGAAGTTTCAGCTGTAGGGGTGACCAATGCGGTCCTTGCCATTTATTTTGCGTTATTCATGGCAATTGGGGTAGCAGCCAATGTCAGGATTGCGAACTTTCTCGGTGCAAACTTGCCGGAAAAAGCAAGGCATATATCACAGCAATCGATCGTTCTTGCTGCTGCTTTTGGAATCATAACGGGTATCATCACATTGATTTTTGCAGAGCCTCTTCTCAAATTGATGGGGATAGAAGCAGAAGTTCTCGAGGCTGGAGCCCTCTATTTCAGGATTGTCGGGATTCCGTCAATCGTGATTAGCTTTATGTTTGTGTTAAGTGCCATTTTGAGGGGAGCAGGGGATACAAAGTCTCCGATGAAGGTCAGTATTGTCATCAATATCATCAATGCCGTTTTGGATTACGTCCTTATTTTCGGATTTTTATTCATACCTGAAATGGGGATTGTCGGTGCCGCGCTGGCAACGGTATTCTCGAGGCTGATCGGCAGCATTGCATTATTCTACTATGTGAATCGTACAGAAACCCTTGCCTTCCGCAAGGATTACTGGAGTATTGACAAGACTCACCTTAAGGAGCTGACAACCCTGGGAGCACCGGCGGCAGGTGAAAGGCTGGTCATGCGCGCAGGACAAATCGTCTATTTCGGCTTCGTCGTTGCGCTCGGGACGAATGCATTTGCAGCCCACCAGATTGCCGGGAATGTAGAGGTCTTTTCTTATATGATTGGCTATGGTTTTGCGACAGCGGCAACCATCCTTGTCGGGCAGCAGATCGGAGCCGGAAATATTGAAGAGGCCAAGCATTACGCGAGGCTTTCGACCTATCTTACTGTTGGCTTCATGACCGTACTCGGTGCGTTGCTCTTCTTTCTTGGTGACTGGGCAGGCAGCTTTTTCACCGAAGATCAGCAGGTTATTGACAATATCGGTACAGCCCTGAAAATCTCGGGAGTTTTCCAGCCATTCCTGGCCGTATTGATGGTGCTGACAGGGGCATTTCAAGGTGCGAATAATACCAAGTTCCCGATGTACCTGACAGGCTTTGGCATGTGGGCAGTGCGCACGGTGCTTGTCTATATCCTTGGAATCAAACTGGGCTGGGGACTAGCAGGAGTCTGGATCGCAATTGGCGCCGATATCGCATTTCGTGCGGTGGTCCTGGCGATTCAGTTCAAAAGAGGGAAATGGATGGCGCTCGAAAAAGCACCAGATCCAGAATCACACTGCCACCCGCAAACTGCAAAAGAAAACATGTCCGCCTGCGCCAATAACTACTGAAAACAAGCATACGGTTCCGGCTGTATGCTGTTTTTAATTCAGGTGATTAGGATGTTTGAAGATGGACAAAGTAAAGAGTGATGAATTGAAATTTATTAAAGGATGTTTATTATGCCTCTCCCACTTTATCTTTCATTGGCAATCCTGGCCATTCTTCATTTATTTTCCATGCGGAGACCGCTGAACCTCTTGCAGAATTCCATTATATATATGGTCATTGTGTTTTTAGCGACCCTTTTCATCACAATAGTACGGATGGAACTGCATTTAATGGAAAAGTCGAGTGGCAATCTGGATTACCTGTCATTTCTGCTTTATCGAAACCTTTTGCTGCCAGCTGTCGTCGTAATTTTTATCAATTATTACCTCCTGAAGGAATCGGGAAAAAACATAGCTTTGCTTTTACCAGCCTTTTTATTCATCCTGGTTGGAATGGATTGGTTTAACGACTATTTTGGAATCATTAAGTTTATCCGCTGGAATCTTTTTTACAGTGGTATTATTAATGCCATATACTTGTTGATCGCCCTTGGAGTCTTGAGGATGCTGCTGAATATCAACGTCCAGGAGAGCAATAAAGATGAAAATTTATGAGGATGCTTTTAACCAGAATGAGTGGTTCATCATTGGCAGCCTCATTGTGCTGCATGGCGCCCTTTGGTTTGCGCCGAAGCTTTTCAATAAGCTGGAAACGATTGCCTACTACTTTTATGGGGTCAATGTTGTCTTGTTTTTCGACCATACCATCAGTGTCAAGCCGTGGGATTTTTATGATGTGAATGATCGCTCCGCCTTTCAGTTCATGGACTTCCTTAGTTACATATCCTATGGGCCATACAGTTATTTCTTTGTTTACTTCTATGAAAAATACAAGATTTCTGGTGTTAAGGTGATTTTTTACGTTTTGATCTGGTCGGCATTTTCAATGCTGATGGAGTGGATTGGGCTCCAGATTGGCTTGCTTCATTATGACAAGGGCTATAAGATGTATTGGTCTTTCCCGATCTATCTTTTTGTTCAAACGCTGCTGCTGGCTTTTTACCTCCTTATTAAAAAGGAGCGCACCTGATGGAAGTTACTGTCATATTTTTTAAAAATTTCATATAATTAGGGAGGAACTCAAATAAAGGGGAAATATTTCGATGATTAAGACAAGTACCACACGTTTGCTCCGCCTTCTGATCCAATACATAACAGGTGTGCTCATTTTCATCTTCATCGGCAGTCTGCCAGTCCTCCTGAGGGATTTGACCTTTGATACGGAAGGATATTTCAAAAGCATAAAGGACCTTGCCATCAAGATTTTCACATTGACTGGCCTGACATACAATGGCCAGCATGAGATGCTGCCGGCCGTGATGGGCCGCTTTTTCTATTCGATGACGACATTGGGCACGGCTCTTATCGCGGCCACAGCTGCGGCGTTCCTGCTGTCCTATTTGCTCGTTCTCTTTTTTGAAAAGCAAAAAGACTATATTCTAAGCTTCATAGAAATCATCCGGTCCGTTCCTGATGTGCTATGGATGTTCCTGCTGCAGGCGGTAGTGATCTGGGTTTTTAAGACCTTTGGCGTGAAATTCGTCCAGACGACTTCGCTTGGAACCGATCACCAGGCTTTCCTGCTGCCGCTGATCAGCCTGAGCCTGCCGCTTTTTCTGTTCCTGACGCAGATTATCGTCCTTAAAATCTTTGAAGAATTGGATCAGCAGTACATTTTGCTGGCAAAAGCAAAAGGCCTGTCGTATTTTTATATGCTGAATGTCCATGTGCTCCGCAATATCAGCCAGGATTTGCAGGGTCACTTCAAGACGATTGTCTGGATGATGCTTTCAACGCTTGTCATGGTTGAATACATATTTAACCTGGACGGTTTGATGCTGTTCAATATCAAGCATATATCCGTCGAACTATTCGTGTTTAGCTGCATTCTATTTTTCACGCCGTTTTTCCTGATTTACAGACTAATAGATTTTAGAAGGTTAACCTTATGAGCAAATTGCTGAAAACGAAGAAATTCATATTTGGAGTATCCTTTTTGACGATTCTTCTGGTCCTGAGCATTTTGAACACCGTTGTGAACGACGGGAAAATCAGGCAGGTTCCTTTCGTCTACAATGAAGATGGAAGCCTGGACAAGGCTCCGCCGTATCCGCCATTTGATGTTTTTGTTTTGGGGTCGGACATGTATGGCTATGATATGCTCCATACGGTCATTGAGGGAGCGAAATATTCAATCGGCATCGTCTTGATTGTCGCTTTTTTAAGGATGGTTTTATCGGTTGTGCTCAGTTATTTCCTTTTCAGGGTCCCGGAACGGATCTTCAAGCTGCTAAAAGCGATTGCCGAGCCTTTGTCATTTTTCCCACAGACGCTGATTGCCTACTTCCTGCTGGCCACGGTCGTCATGTATACGATCAACGGCTTCAATCACCCTTTATGGGTCAGGGTGGTCTATGAATTCATCATTTTGGTATTGATCGCGCTGCCGGCCTTGACTGTCCAGCTGATTGAGCAAAAGCGCCGCATTTGGAAGGAGGAATTCATCGAGTCAGCCATTACACTGGGAGGAAGCAAGCGCCATATCTATTTCAAGCACATCCTTCCGCAGCTTTATGAAGAATGGATATTGATGTTTGGCCAGCAATTCCTGCAGGTGCTTACGCTGCTTGTCCACCTTGGTGTCATGCTCGTCCTCTTCGGCGGGACGATCTTGGGCGAAGGGCCGCCTTCCTCGGTCACCCATGAATGGTCTGGATTGATCGGCCTGAACAAGCGCTTTATGCTTGCATATGAATGGATTGTCTATGTGCCAATCCTGTTTTTCGCCATGACCGCCCTGAGTGTGGCAATGATTAACAAGGCCCTGAGCGACTTTTTCAGCCATAAGGATATGGTAAGGAAGAACAAGGGAGTATAACACTTTTGTACTATAAAAATACCCCGTTTGATGAATAGTCATTTTCCAAAGCTTTTGTCATAATAGTGTTCAACGAAACTCTATATGAGTTTGGCCCATTCATTGGCTAGTGGCACCCCCATTCGGCCAGTGAATGGGTTTTATTTGTAATCTGGAACCTGTCGTTATAAAATTAATTAACTGAAAATTCTAAACGCGATAGGGGTGAAACAAGTGAAACAAAAAAGGGAGTGGTATGCGAAGCTGTTCATGAATTCAGTTACACTGCTTGGCTGGGTACTCATCCTTTATTCATTTGTAAAAATAGAATTGCCTGCTGAACCGGTTGTTTTTGCACTTCTGTTCTTATTCCTGCTTATTAGCGAGTACTACCCAATGCCGGTGTGGAGGGGCCATACAGCCATCACATTTCCCGTGGTCTACGTGTTGTTCTTGCTGTATGGATTTTCGTATACTGCGATTGCTTATGCAGCTGCCGTCCTGATCGTGAACATCATCCATAGAAGACCGCTTCGGACGGTTTTGTTCAATCCCGCCCAGCTGGTGCTGAGCTTTTACTCTGCCGCCATGCTTTTGCCTGTAATGGAGCCTTTGCTTGCGATAATTGCACCCGCACCGATTTTCCAGGGAATGCTGGGTTATCTTTTCCTGTTGGCAGTCTATGTACTGGTAAACAATGTGATTGTCGACCTCGTCCTTTTCATCAGGCCGCAGCATTATTCGTTTAAAGTTTGGAAGCAAAAAACGATCACAGAAATGAATAGTGCGGCAATTTCATTGATTTACGGCATTACCCTTTATGTGGTCGGCAGCCAAAACCGCGATGAAATCGATGTCTTTGCCTACTTCTTCTTTTTCTCGCCGCTTGTCGGGATTTCCCTTTTGAGCGCGACGGTTGCGAGGCTGAAAAGGGAGAAGAACCGATTGAAGCTGCTTTTTTCGATCACCTCCGAGTTGAACCAGATGCTTCCTTCACAGGACTGGCTGTCGGCATTAAGCGGCAGCTTCAACGAATTGATTGGAGCAGAGGCAAGTTCATTATGGATTAAACGGGATGGCGAATGGGAGCTTAGCTTCAAAGATGGGAGGACCATATTGAATTGCGAGCTGCCATCAGAGGCGTTTGCTGAATTTGACGGCATGCGCAGTCCTGTTGTCTATAATGACCGCAAAAAAGATGGCGGTGTGGCAGCTGCGTGTTTTGAAGATGACGTGAAGGCGTTCGTCTACTCACCGCTTGTCATCGAGAATGAAACAATCGGGATGTTCATCGTCGCGAGGAGCCGGACGAAAAGCTTTGAGGACCATGATGTCCAATCAATTGCGACACTGGCCAACCAGCTTGCTGTCATTATCAAAACAAGGATGCTTTTTACTGAAAAGGAAAAGCGGATTGTCCTTGAAGAACGGAACCGGATTGCCCGCGATATCCATGACGGTGTGGCTCAGACTCTTGCCGGGGCGGTCATGAAGCTTGAGACCGCGGGTAAGAAGTTCACGAAAAATCCAGAAGAAACAAGGAAGCTTGTGGACGAAAGTGTCAGCGGCCTCAGGGAAAGCCTGAAGGAGGTCCGCGAGTCGATTTATGCATTGCGTCCATATCCGACGCAGAAAGCGACCCTGGCAGAAGCGATTTTGCGGAAAATCGAAGCTGTCCAGAAGGAATACAAGATGGATATCGAATTCGAGATCAGAGGCAAGGAGCAGGAGCTTAGCCCGATGGTCGAAAAGGTTCTGTTCGACACCTTCCAGGAGAGCCTGCACAATGCCATCAAGCACTCACAGGCAATGAAGGCACAGGTTCTCTTAAGCTATCAAACGGAGCATATCCTTTTGAAAATCAAGGATGAAGGAAAAGGATTCTCGCTGTTCCAGGCAATGCTCAAGGCGAGGAACCAGCCGCATTTCGGCATCCTGCAGATGAACGATGCTGCTGAAAAAATCAACGCTTCCCTGCAGATCGACAGCAAGGAAGGCTCGGGAACGGAAGTGAGCATCACCGTTCCTAGAATGGGAATCGAGGGGGAAAACATACATGATCAGGCTCATGCTAGTGGATGACCATGCTGTACTGCGCGATGGGCTGCGAAACATCCTGTCCGTTGAAGAAGATATCGAAGTCGTCGGTGAAGCTGTTTCCGGGGATGATGCCCTTTTGAAGGTGGAAAATTGTCAGCCGGATATGATTTTGATGGATATCAACATGCCGATGAAAAATGGTGTCGAAGTCACTGGCATTTTAAAAAAGAAATACCCGAATATCAAAATTCTTGTGCTGACGATGCATAGCCACGAGGAATACTTCATGTCCGCAATCCGCGAAGGAGCGGATGGATATTTATTGAAGGACGCGCCATCCGACCAGGTCGTCGAAGCGATCAGGACCGTCGCCCGCGGCGAATCGGTCATTCATCCCTCGATGACCAGGAAACTGCTCGCCTTTCACCAGCAAAAACAAACAGAGCAGGAGGACACGACCCTGACTGAGCGCGAAAAAGAGGTGCTTCTTTGCCTGGTGGAAGGCCTCAGCAACAAAGAAATTGCCGACCGCCTGTTCATCAGCGACAAAACGGTGAAAATCCACGTCAGCAAAATTTTCAAAAAGCTGAACGTCAAGAGCCGTTCACAGGTTGTCATCCATGCTGTCCAGCATCAGCTCGTACCAATCCCGCCGACATCGAGCGGAGTATAAAGAGAGTCCTCATGACGGGGCTCTTTTTCTTTGTATAGGAAATTATAAAAGCATTTTTGTGTGGATAACTGCATATGGGTGTTTTAATCCAGCTCCAGCGCCTAGCCCCTCGAGACGCTTCGGTCCTGCCAATGAAGTCAAAGAACGACTTCACTGTCAGGCCCTCCAGCGCTTGTCGGGGCTGAACAAGGCGCTTGCGCTTTTTGTTCTTTAGATACTACTTTGGTAGTATCGAAGATTAGTACAGAAGATATCATTTTTTAAACCCAATGCAGAATGGTTTTCGTGTAAATATTGTGGGAATATTAAGAAAAAAATAAGGGGCTGAAAAATTAATGAAGTTAAAAGCTGCATTTTTATCATTTATTCTCACGGCCGCGACAGTCTTTGCTGCGATGGTTCCAGGGACGGCGACTAAGGCAGTTGAGCCTGGTACAGCAGTTGTGGACTCTGAACTGGCGGAAACCCTGCTGAAGAGCATCACGCCGGTCGAAGCAATCGTCACTTTTAATAGTGATGAAGGGGTCCTGCCGGAGCAGGTGAATCTTTTGGAGAAGCTTGGCATCACGAAGGGCCTGACGCTGAACAAATTGCCGATCGCGGGAATTCTCGCGACAAAATCGCAGGTTGATCAGCTTGCTCAAAGTGACCAGGTGGTATCCATCTATTTGAACAAAAAGCTGGAGTACGAAAACGCCAAAGCTACGGATCTCACCGGTGTGGACCAGGTTCGGACAGATGACACAATGAGAAAGCTTAACGGCGGCTTGCCGGTCACTGGAAAGGGAATTGGCGTCGTCATCAATGACAGCGGGGTCGACGGAACGCATCAGGATCTGGAATTCGGCAGCCATCTCGTCCAGAATGTGCTTGGATCCACCAACCTGAATGCACTAAGCACGCTTTTGCCTGTTTCATATGTTGAAAATGTGCCGAACACTGATTCAAGTTCCGGCCATGGCACACATGTAGCTGGTATTGTAGGCGGAACTGGCGAAATGTCTGGCGGGAAATATGAAGGGGTTGCTCCTGGCGCGAACCTGATTGGCTACGGATCAGGCGCAGCGGTCGCAATGCTTGATACTCTTGGCGGATTTGATTATGCGCTGACCCATCAGCAGCAATACAATATACGCGTCATCACGAATTCCTGGGGAGACACGGGTGACGCCGGAACTGACTTTGATCCCTACAATCCTATTAATATCGCAACAAAAAAACTGTACGACAGAGGAATCGTGACGGTTTTCTCTGCAGGGAATTCTGGTCCGGACGCAAAAACGATTTCCGGGAATTACAAGAAGGCACCATGGGCAGTGACCGTTGCAGCCGGGGATAAATCAGGAAAGCTCGCCGACTTTTCATCACGCGGTGAAGAGGGCCGGGGAGGAACCGTCACTGTCGACGGCAAGACATGGAAATGGGTCGATCAGCCGACAGTGACATCACCAGGAGTCGACATCATTTCAACCAGGGTCATCAGCCCCCTCGTGGCGCTTGGAGCAACCTCTGACGCTGAATATATAGAGCCGGCATACCTGCCTTATTACACAACGATGAGCGGAACATCGATGGCCGCACCGCACGTCGCCGGCATCATTGCTCTTATGCTGGAGGCAAACCCGTTGCTGTCACCTTCCGAGGTAAAATCAATCCTTGAAAACACCGCCACAGCAATGCCGGATTACGCTGAGTGGGAAGTCGGCGCCGGTTATGTGAATGCTTATAAAGCGGTAGATGCAGCTTTTAAAATGAAAAAGTGATGATTAGTTGATCTCCCTTGCCGTTGCGAGGGAGATTTTTGCAATGCTGAAGTGAGAAAAAAACTAGCAAATGACGCGCATCTCAATGGAATAGGAAATCAAGATTAACCTGAAAACTACACCGTAATCCAAATTTTGGAAAACCATAAATACATCAGCACTACTCCATCTACAACTTTTGTACGATGCCAAAATAGACATTCCGGAAATAAAGTTTATAACCTTAGAAGAATAGTTTTGCAGCAGGGATTTCATGATAATTAAGTTAGGAATATTCAAAATTTTAATATAGTGAGAGGAGAATATGATGAAACGTTTTATGTATCTGTTGCTGGCATTCCTGCTGTTTATGCCGTTTTTTGCCGTTCCACAGGGGAAGGCGAGCAGTCTTGCGGTAATTGACCCGCTTGTCACCAAGGCGTTTGACATGGCAAGTTCACTGCAAGTCATTGTCACTTTCAAGGGGGACAGCGCACCAACAAGCTCCCAGCTATCTCTGTTAAAAACGCTCGGAATTGAAACGGGAGTAATCATGAAGTCCCTGCCGATTGCCGGGGTCATCGCGACAAAGGATCAGATTGAGCAGCTGGCGGCAAATCCGGAAGTTCAATCAATCTATGTGAACAAGAAGCTCTCTTACTTCAACGCAGATGCCACAGCGATCACCGGCGTCGATAAAGCGAGGACAGACGACAGCTTCCGGAAAGCAAATGGAGGACTGCCGGTTTCAGGAAAAGGAGTAGGTGTCGTCGTGAACGACAGTGGCATTGACGGAACGCATAAGGACCACGAATTGGGTAAAAATCTGGTCCAGAATGTAATGGCCCAGACAAATCTGAATGCACTGGCTCCGGGATTGCTGCCAATCAGCTACCAGGAAAATGTCCCCAACACTGACTCGAACTCAGGACATGGTACACATGTTGCCGGAACGGTTGGCGGAACGGGGGCGATGTCAGGCGGCAAATATGAAGGTGCAGCACCTGGCGCTGACTTGATTGGCTATGGCTCAGGAGCGGCATTATTCGTCCTTGATGGAATCGGCGGTTTTGACTACGCGATTACTCATCAATCACAGTACAATATCCGTGTCATCACGAATTCATGGGGTTCATCAGGTGACTTCGATCCAAATGATCCGATCAATATTGCCAGCAAAAAAGCGCACGACCGCGGCATCACAGTTCTCTTTGCGGCAGGAAATGAAGGTCCCGGGGAGAACACTCATAATCCGTACGCTAAAGCTCCATGGGTCATTTCCGTTGCGGCCGGAGTCAAAGATGGCACACTGGCTGATTTTTCTTCAAGGGGAACAAAGGGTGTCGGCGGTACTTTTACAATGGATGGCAAGGAATGGACATGGAAGGATGAACCGACAGTGACGGCTCCGGGGGTAGATATCGTTTCAACCCGTGTCCTCGCGCCGGTATCAAGCCTGTCAGCCGACCAGGATGCGCAAACAATCGAGACTGCTTACCTGCCTTATTACACAACCATGAGCGGGACCTCAATGGCGACGCCACATGTTGCCGGGATCGTCGCTTTGATGCTCGATGCGAATCCACAGTTGTCACCGGATGAAATCAAATCCATCCTTGAACAGACCGCTACGAATATGCCAGGCTATGAAACATGGGAGGTCGGTGCAGGTTATGTGAATGCCTATGCAGCCATCGATCAGGCATTCAATGATACTGCCTATGGATCAACCCTGAACTCAACCCAGACATTCTATAGCAATGTTGATTCATCAACGGAGCGAAAGGAATTTTCAGTTGATTATAATCCGCTCACATTTATTTCGGATAACAAATATGAATTCACTGTCGAAGAAGGCATGTCCAGCATTGTGGCAAAAGTAGACGGAGCGGGTCTGATGGAGCAAACGGGCAATCCAATCAACCTGGTGCTGATTGCTCCGGACGGCAAGGAATACAGCTCGGGTGTAAGCCTGCTGTTCCCGCTCTACTATGACCGCACCGTATCGGTCACATCACCTGTACCTGGTGCATGGAAGGCTGAAATCCGCGGGCTTCGCGGGGCAGATGCCAATCCGCTAGGCCTGGCTCTTCCAGAAACGGTAAAAGGAGAGATGGCGTTCACGAAGGTCAGCGGTTTCTCCGGATTGAATGATATTGCCGGACACCCAGCAGCTGAAGCAATTAAAATGGGGGTGGGCGAGCGTTTATTTGATGGCTTCTCGAATGGCGCCTTCAAACCTGATGCACTTTTAACAAGAGCTGAGCTGGCAAAATACCTGGTAATGGGAGCAGAAATCAAGCAATCACTCCCAGCAGCCCCAAGTTTCACGGATGTTTCAAGCTCAGACATTCCATTCATTGAAGCAGCAACTGCCAAAGGAGCCTCCTTCCGGGATCAGCAGCATATCCAGAACGGAGTCATTCTTCCTAAAGCAACAGGCAAATTTGCGCCAAAGGATGGCGTGACTCGCGCAGAATTGGCATACTCACTCGTCCAGGCATTGGGCATGCAAAAAGAGGCGGAAGAATTCGATGGCCAGCTGACCGTACAGTATAATGATGAGAGAATTGCCATTTCAGATGCAGCAGAAGTTCCGGAACATCTGAAAGGCTATGTTCAGATGGCGCTGGACCTGAACATCCTAAATGCGAACTTCGCTGTAACACAGGGTCCATACGATTTAAAACCAAAAGTAACAGCAAGCTTCAGCCCAACTGCAAAAAACACACGCGGAGACTTTGCAGTTGCGATGACACGTTACTATAATGCATTTCTGAAATAGGGTAAAATGTGAACAGGCCTAAAATGGTCTGTTCTTTTTCGCATGGGCTAATCCCTGGCAGCGTCCATAGTTCAGAAAGTCATTAAACAAATACGATTCTTTTGAAAGAGGAGGAATTCAGTTGCGGAATATTGAGGCTGTCTTTTTTGATTTGGACGGTACCCTCCTGGACCGTGAAACATCTCTCGTAAAATTTATTGAAGCCCAGTACGACCGCTTTCAATTGAATTGCAAGTGATAGACAAACAGATTTATAAAGAGAGATTCATTGAATTGGATGCCCGCGGATATGTATGGAAGGATAAAGTCTACAGCCAGCTCTTACAAGAATTCAACATAGCGTCACTGACATGGGAAGAGTTGATGGAAGATTACATAATGAATTTCAAGCATTCGTGCACAGGATTTAATAACCTGAACGAGGTAGTTGGGAAACTTAAGCAAATGGATCTGGGGCTGGGCATCATTTCGAATGGCAAGGCTAATTTCCAGATGGACAATATAAAGGCTTTAGGAATTGAGGGTTACTTTGATACCATTCTCATCTCTGAAGCAGTGGGATTGAGGAAACCTGACTTACGAATCTTCAGGAAGGGGATTGACGCTCTTGGTGTATCAGCATTTGGCAGTATATTTGTAGGTGACCATCCAGAATATGATGTGGCTGCCTCCAAATGTGCCGGGATGATTGGGATTTTGAAGCGTAATGACTATTGGCACAGCGCGGAAGCTGATTTTATCATTAAAGAATTAGAAGAGTTGTTAGGGATCATCGAAAAAGGAGCTGAAAATCATGACTGATTTTAAGGTTACATATCATCCCCCAAGCATTTCAGACTATATCAATCTTCGTCTCGAAGCAGGTTTGAGCGCGAAATCGGAGGAAGCCGTGCGAATCGGACTGAAAAATTCATTATTTGCTGTCACTGTTTATGAACATACCACGCTAGTGGCGATGGGAAGGATCATTGGCGATGGCGGGGCGTTTTTTCAAGTAGTAGATATCGCCGTCAAGCCGGCTTATCAGGGTAAGGGATTGGGAAGACTTGTGATGGAGGAGCTTTGCACATACCTTGAACAACATACATACGAAGGTTCTTATGTCAGCTTGATTGCGGATTCACCGGCAAATAAGCTGTATGAAAAATTTGGTTTTGACTATACTTATCCTGCTTCCTATGGAATGTATCGTAAGTACTAACAAGTGGTAATGGAAGGAAAATCCTGCGCTAATAATTGTTGGGAAAATTGGTTTTTTACCCCATGTGGTATTCTTCTTGGATTCTAAATGTGTTTTAATTAGCAAAGTGAAAAATAAAGCAGCAGTAATTTTAGATTGAAGGATGGTTGAGATCTAAGATGAAATACGCGCCTGAAGATATACAGCTAATTAAAGACCAGCTTGGCAGCCAATCATTACCTAGCATTGCCAGAAGGCTTAATCGCAGTCTCACAGCCCTTGAAGTAAAGATCACCAGATTGGGACTGTCCCACACGAAATCCTACACGGGAATGCTGACCGCAGGAGAACTGGCAAACATCCTCAAGATAGACCGAAATACCGTGATGCAATGGATCCTTAATCATGAATTGGATTCCCATCAGCGGATTACCCGCAATAAGAAGAAATTTACCTTCATCAACATTGATGATTTTTGGGCGTGGGCTGAAAGTAAGCGCCATAAAATTGACTTTTCCAAACTAGAGCTTGATGCACTCCCTCCTGAACCGGAGTGGGTGGCAGAAGAGCGTAAAACCGTTCGGCAAGTCACGAATTATAAAGCATGGACGAAAAAAGAAGAGAAGCTCCTGATGGAATTCTACTGCTGCGGCAAGTCGTTGGGCGAAATCTCTGAATTGCTCGGGAGGACGCGAGAATCCATTCGCAAAAAAATCAATAGAGTTATTCATAATAAGCAATGA
Source organism: Mesobacillus sp. MER 48 (assembly GCF_023714225.1). Lineage (NCBI taxonomy): Bacteria > Bacillati > Bacillota > Bacilli > Caryophanales > Bacillaceae > Mesobacillus > Mesobacillus sp. MER 48. The sequence goes on along the minus strand of NZ_JAMAUR010000003.1, from coordinate 166,489 downwards.
GAAAAATTGAAAATCCTGGCGACTCAACATTAATCTTGTAATACTTGTAAAATAATAGTATATTTTTCCTATCGAACTATTGTTAAATAGTAACAGATTAGTTGTGAACGTCCCCGGGAGGATTCAGTATGGATATTTATGTTGCCAGGCAGCCTATATTTGATTTGAATGAGAAGACTGTTGCGTATGAATTGCTTTACAGGAGCAGCGCAGTTAATACTTATCAGCATACAGATGGGGACCAGGCTACAACGGACGTTATTGTGAATAGCTTCTTGAATATCGGGGTCAAAGACTTATCGAATGGCAAACCTTGTTTCATTAATTTTACTGATAATCTATTAAAACTGGGTGTTCCTTCTTATTTCAATCCATTATCAATTGTGGTGGAAATTCTTGAAACCGTTGAATTGAATGATGAGATCCTGAAAATTTGCCAGGAATTGAAATCGCATGGATACACTATTGCGCTGGATGATTTTTTTGTTTCCCAGTGGAACGAACTGACGGTCCGATTATTGGACTTTATTGATATTATCAAAATCGATTTCAGGACGACCAGCCGAACGGACAGGCAGGAAATGATTCGCTTTTTAAAGGGAAGGGACATCCGGTTTCTTGCTGAAAAGGTCGAAACGATCGATGAATATCTTGAAGCGAAGGAAGATGGGTTCGTATTCTTTCAGGGTTTTTACTTTAGCAAGCCGGTTATCCTGAACAGCTATGATATCCCATCTTATTATCATTCCTATTTTCAGATTCTGAAAGAAACCGAGAGCCCGGAACCAGACCTGGAAAAAATAAAGGATGTCATTGAAAAGGATATATCCCTTTCCTACAAACTGTTAAGATTGATCAATAACCCGGTTTTCAGGCCGCGGAACGAGATTTCCTCGATCAAGCAAGCCATTATCCTTTTAGGGCTTAATGAAATAAAAAAATGGATCTATGTACTGGCCATCAGGGGAGCAGTCACAGGTACCGGCAATTCCAAGGAAAGGGAAATCATTGAATTGTCCCTTAAGCGGGGAAAGCTGGGGGAACTGATTGGCAGGAAGGTAGGAAGAGAGGTATTGGCCTCTAAGTATTTCCTTCTCGGAATGTTTTCCCTGATGGATTCCCTGCTGCACCATCCGATGGAGGACTTGCTTCAAGACTTGCCTCTCAGCAATGAATTGAAGGATGCCTTATCGGGTGAAAAGAATGATGAATACGTCATGCTTCAATTTTTAATAGATATTGAGCATGCCTTCCACGAAAATCTTGAGCTTGCTTTCAACCCGACCACGATGAGCAAGGAAGAGCTCTTCAGGCTTTATGGAGAGGCGAGTGACTGGGCAGCCAAGGTATTGACTGAAGTGAATCCATAATCTTTAAAGCATGCTGCTGCATGCTTTTTCTTTTAGGCTCTTTTCTCAAACTTTGTTGCTATTGACTACTAAATGGGATTGAATGATAGTTTTCTTCATAAAAAAAAAGCTTATCATGAGAAAAGAGCTTGCACACTTAAAAACGAACTGCAAAATGGCTTTATAGCACGTTAAAATCGGCTTTAAGATTTTAACAACATCTTTCGGAAACAACCTTCATTTGCAAAGTAAATTCTTGTAACCTGCCGCTAAAAAAGCTATATTTTTTACATAGATAAAGTCGTTTTGAAAAAGTTCGAAATTCTCTCTGAATGAGGTGTTTTTCCATTGGTGCTGAAATATTTGTCCGCACTGCTCCTGCCTGGTTTCATGGTCGTGTTTTTTTCCCGGGTTGCCTATAATCATGTCCTTGCGCTTGTATTGACGGTCGCATTGATCGCGGCTTCTGTTTATAAAGGGTATACGGATACCTTTCTGCTGATCGTCGTTGATGCTTTCTCGTTGACGTTTGGCTTCTTTCTGGCCAATCAGATGAGGAGTCGGAACAAGAAATAGCTGAAAAAAGTTAAATCAAGCCTGTCGAATTCTGTTCGGCAGGTTTTTCCTATTACAGCAGGCAAAACCGAAGTTCAATCAAACATTTGATTAACAATCATTCGACATTGCTCAACAGTGTCTTTTAAAAGAAGAATAGTAATTCGAATGTTTGTTCGCTTTTTGTTGGTTTGTTTTACCTGCTTTGTGGTAGAATGAGGATATGACTTTTTTGACAACCGTGTAAGGCTTATATATAGGAAGGTTCATATTCCACTGCGAAATGAACCCGACAGAAATTAAATTACAGGAGGCTTTTCTGTGAAGGACCAATTTGAATTAGTCTCGAAGTATTCCCCGCAGGGAGACCAGCCTGCGGCAATAACAGAGCTGGTGAAAGGCATTCGCGATAACAAGAAGCACCAGACGCTCCTTGGGGCGACAGGAACAGGGAAGACGTTCACGATTTCGAATGTCATCAAGGAAGTGAACAAGCCGACGCTTGTCATTGCCCACAATAAGACATTGGCAGGGCAGCTCTACAGCGAGTTCAAGGAATTTTTCCCGAATAATGCGGTTGAGTATTTTGTCAGTTACTACGATTACTATCAGCCGGAGGCCTATGTGCCTCAGACGGATACATTCATTGAAAAAGATGCGAGCATCAATGATGAGATCGACAAGCTGCGCCACTCAGCTACTTCGTCTTTGTTCGAGCGCAAGGATGTCATCATCATTGCCAGTGTATCCTGCATCTATGGTCTCGGTAATCCGGATGAATACCGTGACATGGTCGTGTCGCTCCGGACTGGGATGGAGATTGAGCGGAACAAACTGCTCCACAAGCTGGTTGATATCCAGTACGAACGGAATGATATTGACTTCAAGCGCGGGACGTTCCGTGTCCGCGGTGATGTTGTCGAGATCTTCCCTGCATCACGTGATGAGCATTGCATGAGGATTGAGTTTTTCGGTGATGAGATTGACCGGATTCGCGAGGTCGATGCGCTCACTGGCGAGATCATCGGTGAACGTGATCATGTCGCGATTTTCCCGGCATCCCACTTCGTAACCCGCGAAGAAAAGATGAAGATCGCGATCGAGAATATTGAAAAAGAACTGGAAGAGCGCCTTGAAGTGCTTCGTGCCGAGGAGAAATTGCTTGAGGCTCAAAGGCTTGAGCAGCGGACAAGGTATGACCTTGAGATGATGCGCGAGATGGGCTTCTGTTCAGGAATCGAAAACTACTCGCGCCACCTGACTTTAAGGCCGGCGGGTGCGACTCCTTATACATTGCTTGATTACTTCCCCGATGACTTTTTGATTGTCGTCGATGAGTCGCATGTTACATTGCCGCAAATACGGGGAATGTTTAATGGTGACCAGGCACGTAAACAAGTGCTTGTTGACCATGGGTTCCGCTTGCCGTCAGCGATGGATAACCGTCCGCTGACATTTGCCGAATTCGAGAAGCATGTCAAACAGGCGGTGTTCGTCTCGGCGACTCCAGGGCCGTACGAACTGGAGCATACACCGGAAATGGTCCAGCAGATCATCCGTCCTACTGGATTACTTGATCCGACAATCGATGTAAGGCCGATTGAAGGCCAGATCGATGACCTGATCGGCGAAATCCAGGAGCGGACGAAGCGGAATGAGCGTGTACTGGTAACAACCTTGACGAAGAAAATGTCAGAGGATCTGACCGATTACCTGAAGGAAATCGGCATCAAGGTCCAGTACCTGCACTCAGAGGTCAAGACGCTTGAGCGGATTGAAATCATCCGCGAGCTGCGGCTTGGTAAATATGATGTCCTTATCGGAATCAACCTTTTGAGGGAAGGATTGGATATTCCGGAGGTATCGCTGGTGACGATTCTGGATGCCGATAAGGAAGGCTTCCTCCGTTCAGAAAGATCGCTCATCCAGACGATCGGACGTGCAGCGAGGAATGAAAACGGTCATGTCATCATGTATGCGGACAAGATGACCGATTCGATGACAAAGGCGATCAGTGAAACGAAGCGCCGCCGTGAAATCCAGGAGGAATATAACAAAAAGCATGGCATCACACCGCAGACGATCCAGAAGAGTATCCGCGACGTGATCCGTGCGACGATTGCTGCCGAAGATCAGGAAGCGTACAGCCCGGCAGAAGGTCTGAAGAAGCTGACAAAGAAAGATCGCGAACAAGTAATTTTAAATATGGAAAAGGAAATGAAGGAAGCAGCAAAGGCCCTCAACTTCGAACGGGCAGCCGAGCTGCGTGACCTCATTCTTGAGTTGAAAGCGGAAGGATGACGATAACATGGCTATGGATAAACTGATTGTCAAAGGCGCCAGGGCCCATAATTTGAAAAATATAGATGTCACCATTCCGAGAGACAAGCTTGTTGTGCTGACAGGACTTTCCGGTTCAGGGAAGTCCTCGCTGGCGTTCGATACGATTTACGCTGAAGGGCAGCGCCGCTATGTGGAATCATTGTCTGCATACGCGCGCCAGTTCCTCGGCCAGATGGACAAGCCGGATGTCGATTCAATCGAAGGATTGTCTCCGGCGATTTCCATCGACCAGAAAACAACAAGCCGGAACCCGCGTTCAACAGTGGGAACGGTGACCGAGATTTATGATTATTTGCGACTGTTATTCGCAAGGGTGGGAAGACCAACCTGCCCGGTGCACAATATAGAGATTACCTCACAGACGATTGAACAGATGGTCGATCGCGTGCTGGAATATCCGGAGAGAACGAAGCTGCAAATCATGGCTCCGCTCGTTTCCGGCCGTAAGGGCACCCATGCAAAAGTCCTCGAGGATGTAAAAAAGCAGGGCTATGTCCGTGTCCGCGTTGATGGGGAAATGTTCGACCTGGGTGACGAAATCGAGCTTGAAAAGAACAAGAAGCATTCGATCGAAGTCGTCATCGACCGGATTGTCATCAAGGAAGGCATTGCTGCACGCTTGGCGGACTCACTTGAATCTGCACTCAAGCTTGGTGAAGGCAATGTGCTGATTGACGTGATGGGCGAGGAAGAATTGATGTTCAGCGAAAACCATGCCTGCCCGATTTGCGGTTTTTCAATCGGTGAGCTGGAGCCGCGGATGTTCTCATTCAACAGCCCGTTCGGTGCCTGCCCGGAATGTGACGGACTCGGCGCAAAGCTGGAGGTCGATGTCGACCTGGTCATCCCGAATAAGGAGCTTTCATTAAAGCAGCATGCCATTGCCCCGTGGGAACCGACGAGCTCGCAATACTATCCGCAGCTGCTTGAGGCAATCTGCAATCACTATGGAATCGATATGGATATGCCGGTAAAGGATCTCCCAGACAACCAGATGGAGAAGATTCTCTATGGTTCCACTAAAGACAGGATTTACTTCCGTTACGAGAACGACTGGGGACAGGTCAGGGAAAATTATATTGTTTTCGAAGGCGTATTGAAGAATGTGGAGCGCCGTTATAAGGAAACTAGCTCTGACTATATCCGCGAGCAGATGGAGAAGTATATGGGCGAGCACGCCTGCCCGACATGCAAAGGCTATAGGCTGAAGCGTGAAACCCTGGCGGTACTGGTTGACGGCCGCCATATCGGTGAAGTAACAGCATTATCGGTTGAGGAAGCACATCAATTTTTCGAGGGCCTTGAACTTTCTGAAAAAGAAATGAAAATTGCCAACATGATTTTCCGTGAAATCACTGAGCGGCTTGGCTTCCTGATAAATGTGGGTCTGGATTATCTGACGTTGAGCCGCGCTGCCGGAACGCTATCCGGCGGGGAAGCTCAGCGGATCAGGCTGGCAACCCAGATTGGTTCGCGTCTAACCGGAGTGCTTTATATCCTTGATGAGCCGTCCATCGGTTTGCATCAGCGCGACAATGACAGGCTGATTGATACGCTGAAAAATATGCGTGACATCGGCAATACCTTGATTGTCGTCGAACATGATGAAGATACGATGTTAGCGGCTGACCACCTGATCGATATCGGTCCTGGTGCTGGCATCCATGGCGGGGAAATTATCTCCCAGGGTACGCCGGCAGAGGTGATGGATGATCCAAATTCGCTTACGGGCCAGTATCTCTCAGGCAAAAAATTCATTCCGCTGCCAATCGAGCGCCGCAAACCAGACGGCCGCTATATTGAAATCAAAGGCGCAAAGGAAAACAACCTGAAAAATGTCAATGTGAAGTTCCCGCTCGGAACCTTCATGGCCGTCACAGGTGTATCCGGTTCCGGCAAAAGTACCCTGATCAATGAAATCCTTCATAAATCGCTGGCGATGAAGCTGCACAGAGCAAAAAGCAAGCCAGGCGAGTTCAAGGAAATAAAAGGTATCGATCACCTCGACAAGGTCATCGATATCGATCAGTCGCCAATCGGCCGTACGCCAAGATCAAACCCGGCAACCTATACGGGTGTGTTCGATGACATCCGTGATGTGTTTGCGTCGACGAATGAAGCAAAAGTCCGCGGCTATAAAAAGGGCCGCTTCAGCTTCAATGTAAAAGGCGGCCGCTGTGAAGCCTGCCGCGGAGACGGCATCATCAAAATCGAGATGCACTTCCTGCCTGACGTATACGTCCCATGTGAAGTATGCCATGGCAAGCGTTACAACCGCGAGACTTTGGAAGTGAAATACAAAGGAAAGAATATTTCAGATATCCTTGATATGACGGTTGAGGCAGGGGTTGAATTCTTTGCTAATATTCCGAAGATCGCCCGCAAATTGCAGACGATTTACGATGTCGGCCTTGGTTATATCAAACTCGGCCAGCCGGCGACGACTCTTTCCGGCGGGGAAGCCCAGCGCGTCAAGTTGGCATCCGAGCTGCACCGACGCTCAACAGGACGTTCGCTTTATATCCTGGATGAGCCGACAACCGGTCTGCACGTCGATGATATATCCCGCCTGCTTGTCGTCCTCCAGCGTCTCGTCGAAAATGGCGACACCGTGCTGGTCATCGAACATAATCTCGATGTCATCAAAGCCGCTGACTATATCGTCGACCTTGGCCCGGAAGGAGGAGACCGCGGCGGCACCATCGTCGCTACCGGCACTCCGGAAAAAATCGCCGAAGTGGAAGAATCTTATACCGGCCGGTACCTCAAGCCGATATTGGAACGCGATAGACTGCGGATGAAAGAGCAGGTCGAGGAAAAAGAAAAAAGTACTAGCAATGCGTAATCTATATGAAAAAATCTCTTCCTTTTCGGGAAGAGATTTTTTGCGTAAAGAATCATACTACACTATTTCAACTGAATCGGTGTCATCTGTGCATCGAGCGCTTTAAAATCATAATTCTGCTTTTTCAGGAATTCCAGCAATTGAGGCAGCTGGATAAGGGTTTCTTCTCTTTCATGCAGAAGGATCACGAGCGGCTCATCCTTCTTGGCTTTGTCTGCTACCTGGGCGATTGTATTGGCAACCAGCCGGTTATCGCGGTAATACCAGTCTTTGCTGTCTACGTTCCAGTCCCACAACTGGTATCCTTTGTCACTGACGGCTTTTTTATAAGGATCCTTCATGTAAGGGGCGCTCCCATATGGTGTGCGGATCAGGGTCGAATCGATTCCTGTGATTTCTTTGATGGTCTTTAGTGTCTGTTCCATTTCAGCGACAACGGTTTGCGGAGACTGATAGATTTTCGTTTTGTCATGGGTGACACCATGCGCTCCAAGGCTGTGGCCGGCTTCTGCCATCCTTTTTACCGCATCGGGAAAGTTCCTCATATTGCCGTCCAGCATAAAAAAGGTAGCTTTTGCGTCAAACTCATTTAGAATCGATAAAAGTTGGTCTGATACCTTGTGCGGTCCGTCGTCAAATGTTAAGTAAACAGTTTTTGAAGGAGCTTTGGCTGGTTCTTCAGAGGGAGGGTTAACTACGTCTGGAGTCGGTTGTTCTTTATATCGTGTTTCACTTACTATAAATCTAGGCGGCTTTGTTTCAAGTTTTTTTAACACATGGTCAGTGCGATGATAAGCTGGTTTGAGTTCCTGATGTTGGCAGGAACTATGGACCACTGGCTTTTTCACCTGGCTAGCCACGGCGGAAGAGGAAGTGACTAGCCACCCAACTAAACAAACAACAGTGCACCATCTGGCTGTTTTACTTTTCAAGCTGAACACTCTGCATCCCTCGCTGATTTCTAATTTAATTTCACTTACTTAGACGGTAATATTTCATGTTTGTTACAGGAATATTTCTATATAATTACAGGATAATAGTTCATCAACATTATTTGAATAAGAAAATAGTGGAATTTGCCTATTGTAGAGTTCACGGAAGATTCGATAAATAATGGGGGTGTAGACAAGGGTTTGAAGGCAGTTTGTCGAATTAATTTCATAAAGAAATGAAACTTCTTAGACTCCGCTGCGTATTAATTGCTAAGGAGATGAAGAGGATGGATACGAAAAGGATTCTGTCAGCTTTGTGCTATTTCAGTATTATGTTCGCCGGGATCTTGTTCCCCCTTGTTGCTTATTTAGCTTCAGAGGATGGAGATGTAAAGTTCCATGCGAAGAAAGCGCTAATGTCACATCTTATACCACTGATTCCTGTGCCGCTTATTTTAATTGCGGTGTTCATTGATTTTAACGGAGGAACAGGGGGATTCCCTGTATTCCTGTTCAGCAGTGCGATTTTAATGGTTATATTGAGTTTCATTGTCCTTATATGGAATTTGGTTAAAGGAATAAAGGTGCTTAATACAAATTGAGGAGGATGGACCATGAAAGAAGAAAGAAAACGGATTTTGAAGCTTGTTGAAGAGGGAAAGATGACGGTGGAAGAAGCTTTGTTCCTGATCGAGCAGCTGGAGCAGGGGAAAACACAGAACCAGGAAAAATCAACCGCTCTTTCAACAAATGTGAATTTTGAAGAAGCCAAAAAAGCTGAATACAAAAAAGAAGATTACAATACGTATAATTTCAACACTGTAAAAGATAAGGTGCTTGATTTTGTAGATTCTGCTTTCAAAAAGATCAAGGATTTCGATTTGGACCTGAACTTTGGCCATTCCGTTGATATCACGCATATTTTCCAGCAGGGTGATACTTATTTGAACCAGGTGGACATTGATATGGCAAATGGTTCGGTAAAAATAGTGCCATGGGAACAAAAGGATGTGCGAGTCGAGTGCAGTGCGAAAGTGTATCGGGTCGAAAACCAGGATGAGGCACGCAAGAAGTTTTTAGAGGATGCAATCTTCACGATTGAAAATCAAAAGCTCCGTTTTTCGGTGCAGCAAAAGTGGATGAAGGTGGATGCAGTCATCCATATTCCGAAAGAAGAATATGAAAATGTCCGGATCCGCTTGTTTAATGGAACCATCGAAGGTGAAAACTTAACAATAAAGGATTGCCGGGCAAAAACGGCAAACGGCAAAGTATTGCTCGGAAACCTTGAGTGCGGCAAGCTGGAAACGGAAACTGTGAGTGGCCAAATCAGCATCCAGCGAAGTGCAATCAGAGAACTTGAAGCTGAAACAATCAATGGCGCAATCAAGGCCGATGGCTTTTTTAATCATGTCGATCTTCAATCTTTTAATGGAAATGTGACATGCACCGTAAAGAACCAGGATTGCGAAAGCGTGGAAGTGAAGGCCACGACAGGAAGCATAGAGGTGACCCTACCGGAAAAAACACCAGCCAGTGGTGAACTCAAATCGAATCTTGGCGGCTTTACCATCGAGCTCGATGGCATACAGGTCGTTGAGGAGAAAAGTGATATGGTCCAGAAACATCTTCGCTTCAAGCCTGCTGATGGCGGGCAAAAGGCTGTCAGGCTCTATGCTGACACCAAAACAGGTTCAATTGCAGTAAAAAAATTATTACAACAGCAGTAGGAAGGTGTTAACCATGAAATTATCCCGTTCCCGGACGAACCGTATGCTCGCAGGAGTGCTCGGCGGGATGGCAGAATCCTTTGGAGTGAAGGCAGCCCTGCTGCGAATCCTGTTTGTGATTCTGCTGTTCAGTACGGCATTCTTTCCGATGGCCGTCCTTTATCTTGTATTTGTGTTTGCACTGCCAAACAGGGAGGAATATTAAAAATGAGATGGCTGTTGGGAATCGTCATTAACGCAGTCCTTTTCATGGCACTTGCCGGGTATTTCGAGAATGAGATTTATCTGTCTGGTTTCGGTGCTGCATTAGGCGCCAGCTTCATTCTTTCAATCTTGAATATCCTGGTTAAGCCGATTTTAATCATTTTGACACTTCCTGTCACAGTCCTTAGCCTCGGACTCTTCCTGTTTGTCATCAACGCAGTCACGCTGATGCTGACAGACAGCCTGATGGGGAGTTCATTTGAAATAGCCGGTTTTGGCATGGCGCTTCTTACAGCGGTGATCATGTCCATCGCCAACCTGGTCATCCAGAACACGGTGTTGCGCGAATCGGATAAAAAACACAGGTAACATCATCTAGATAAAACAGAAAAGGCCGGCACATAAAGTATCGGCCTTTTCCTATTCCTTCTCAATATAAGCTTCAAAGCCCGCGTTCCTTAAACGTGCGGCAAGTTCTTCAGCGTTACGCTCATCTTCGAACGCCCCTGCCTGGACTTTGTATAATCCGCCTTTCCTGGCTGAAGCGGCAGATTTTGCAGCCGAAGGTGAGGGAGCAGGGGATGGTGCCGCATTGTCTTTTTGCTCGAGCTTGAACTGCTCTGCCAAAGCTTTGACAATGCCTTCTGCTATAGTTCTTCGGTACGTTTCGGAGCGCAGCAGCTCTACTTCGTTACGGTTTGTCATAAATCCGCCCTCCACCAGGACAGCATCCATTTTTGTTTCCCTCAGGACATGGAAATCAGCAGTTCGTACCCCACGGTTCTCGAAACCTGTAGCGATGACAAGATTGCGCTGGATTTTTTGGGCCAGCTGATTCGCCACAGGCGGCCTGGATGGATAGACATAAGTCTCAATACCGCCGACATTATTCCAGCCCCCGCTCCCAAACGCATTGGCATGGATCGATACAAATATATCCACATTCAGGCTGTTCGCCTTGTCTGTCCTTGCTGTCAATGACACATCTCGCTGATCGGAATGAGAAAAATACACGGTGACATTCTTGTAGTTTTCAAGCAGCTGGTTCGCATAATTCGCCACGGCCCTGTTAAACTCATATTCTCTCAATCCATCAGGACTTCGCTTACCCGGGGTGTTGTAGCCATGCCCAGCATCAAGCATAATCTTCAAGTTTATCACACCTTCCGTTAAAAGATTTCCTCATCAGTATATATATGACTAAATCCAGGAAAAGGACATATTGAGATCAGATAAAGGCGGTTATCCATACGTTGTTTCTTATTTGTTCAGTTCAAATATGTCATCAAGACGCTGTGATATGAAATCGTGGCCGTCCTGGATTCCTTTATTATAAAAGTGAGGTGCGAGCTTATTCGCAAAAAATTCAAGAATCAGCATGGCAGCCAAATCTCCCAGTTCCTCACCCCGTTCTTCAAGGAAATATTGCTTGATCTCAGCGGTCATTTGATTCCTGGCAAAATCATCAATCTGGAAGTTCTTAAGCATCTTATCTACTCCTTATTGTTTATTACCCCCATTTTAAGGCAATCAGACAAACTATTCGACAAAGGCGTTCGATTATTTCCGTGGAAATAAGCTAAATTTTCTTTTGACATCGACAATAGAGCCATTACATGAAATTTTTGTAGGAATTTATAAAGAGGGAGCGACAGTAATGAAAAGCTCGTTTAGCCTTTGAATGATTACTTACCAGGCAGGGGGGGGGTTCAGTGTGAAAAAGTCACGAAAAAAGACCCGGCTGGGGGTCTCTGAAATAATAGTCATTACCTCTGCATAGTATGAATGAATTTGTAGCGGTCGGCACGATAGGCTGATTTTACGTATTCGAAGGGGGTGCCATCCTTTAGATATGAAGTCCTGTGTATCAGCAGGACTGGCGAGCCTCTGTCGATTTCCAGCAAGGGCAATTCGTGTTCCTTCGCAATTGTCGCCTCGATTTGCTGTGTCGCTTCATGGATCGTCAGCGATAGTTTTTCCTCGATGTACTCGTAAAGGGAATGATTAATGATTTCCTCTGTCAATCCTTTCACCAGATTGGCAGGTAGATAGGTGGTTTCAAGAGCCAGCGGGGCATCATCGGCAAGTCTGACACGCGTGATTTCAAATACAGGTGTATGTTCACCAAGATGAAGCATATCGGCAATTTGCCGGCTGGCGGGAATGATTTCGAATGACACCAGCCTGCTGCCAGGAGTAAGCCCGCGCTCCTTCATGTCTTCTGTAAAGCTTGTCATTCCCTCCAGGCGATTTTCGACTTTCTTTTGATTGACGAAGGTGCCTTTCCCTTTTTGGCGGTACAGGTATCCATCATTCACAAGATTCGTCAACGCCTGCCTGATGGTCATTCGGCTGATTTTGAAGAGGTCGGCATAAACGCGTTCCGAGGGAATGGCTTCATCAGGCTTGAGCTCGCCGCTTTCAATCTGGCTTTTAATATATTCTTCAAGCTGATGATAAATCGGTATAGGTGAATTTTTATCAATCATAGGTCATTCTCCTGACTGCATATCGTTTCCGTTATAGCGGAATCAAAGCATTGCTGCCGCTTCTTTATCGGCAAAAATCGTAACATTCTCGTGCTTTTTCAGGACAGAAGCAGGAAACTCTTCGCTGACTTCGCTATTCATCAAGCGGGCAAGTGCCTCAGCTTTTGCAGTGCCGGAAACAAGCAAGAAGATTTCCCTGCTATCCAAGATCGTGGCAATTCCCATAGTGATCGCCTGCCTCGGGACATCATCAAGAGAAGCGAAAAAACGCGAATTTGCCTTGCGTGTGCTTTCCGCCAGGTCGATGATGTGCGTCCTGCTGTCGAATGATGTTCCTGGTTCATTAAAACCGATATGCCCATTCTGTCCAATCCCGAGAACCTGCAGATCGATGCCTCCATGCTCACGGATGAACTGTTCATAACGTGTGCATTCTTTGGCAAAATCTTTTGCTGTCCCATCAGGTATATGGGTTTGGTCAAGCGGGATATCGATGTGTTCAAATAGCTTCTCACACATGAAGTAGTGGTAGCTGTGATGATCCTTTTTCGGAACGCCAATGTATTCATCCAGGTTGAATGTGTTTACTTGTTGGTAGGAAGTCCCGGTCAGCTGGTGGTCTTTGATAAGTTCCTGATAAAGTCCGGTCGGTGTACTTCCGGTAGCAAGGCCTAGATTAAGCGCTGGATTCCCTTTGAGGCGGGAGATGACTTGCGCTGCTGCCTGCTGGCTAAGCTCTGCGTAATTCAATGTTTGGATCAGTTTCACATCATCACCTCTTTCAAAATGGTTATAAGCGGGTATAGCTTGTGATACCCCGGCAAAAAGTCATGGCAACATCGTTGTTGCTGTCCAGCACAACAAGATCCGCATCCTTTCCGGCAGCAATGCTTCCTTTTCGATTGAAAACTTTAAGCTGTCTGGCAGGATTCACACTGGATAGCTTTACTGCATCCTTAAGACTGATGCCAGTGAATTCCATCATATTCTTCAGGGAATCCTTCATTTTTAAAATACTGCCAGCAAGCGTTCCATCTTCTAAAAGTGCCTTTCCGTCCGCAACACTCACTGCTTGCCCGCCAAGGTCGTATATGCCATTCTTAAGGCATTTCGCTCTCATGGAATCGGTAATCAGAATGACACCCTCTTTTCCCTTTGTCCGTATCGCTAAATCAAGCATTTCTGGAACGACATGGATTCCATCCGCAATCAGCTCGATTTTTAACTCATCCAAAAGCAGCGCAGCTCCTGCGACTCCTGGATCCCGATGGTGTATCCCGCGCATACCATTGAATAAATGGGTCACATGGCTCGCGCCGGATTTTACAGCTTCAGACATCTGGGCGTATGTAGCGTCTGAATGGCCAACCGAAGCAATGACACCATTTTTGGCTAAATGAGCTATAAGTTCATTGCCGTTCTCTTTTTCCGGCGCCAGCGTGACAAGCCTGATATTGTTCCCTGATACTTGCTGCATGTTCTTGAATAGCTCGATATCGGGTTTGTTGATGTATTTCTCTGGCTGGGCCCCTTTACGTACTTCATTGATGAAGGGTCCTTCCAGATGGATCCCGAGCATCTCCGCTTTTCCTGGATGATTATGACTGCCCATATAGTCTTCGGCATTTTTCAAAGCTTGGAAAATGGCGGATTGTTCCTGTGTGATCGTTGTAGCAAGAAAACTGGTCGTTCCTTCCTCAGGCAGGACCGAGGCCATGGTGGTCAGGGCTTCAATGGTTGCGTCCATCGTATCGGCTCCGCCGGCTCCATGGATGTGCACATCAATGAACCCGGGGACAATGGTGCTGTCCTCGGGCAGCTCCACCAGGTCTGCATGATGCTGGGAGAGTGAGGAAACAGACCCAATATCAGCAATTATCCCGTCTTTTATATAAAGATATCCTTTTTGAATCAACGTCTCTTCGGTTAAAATCCTGGCGTTAACCAGCAATAATTCTTTCATCCTATCACCCGAAAATTGTGTCTTATTTCTTTCTATTATACAAATCTCACCTTTAGGTTGTCTATACCACTATACATAATTTAATTAAGTCTTCAACTGGTATAGACATATATTGAGAAGTATGCAATTTAAAAAACAACAATGGTGTTTTTTGACTCCTTATATTTGGTTCTGCCTGAAAAAGTGCTAAAATATAAAGTATTGTGATCATGTGGAAAAAAGTATCCTAATAAAGGAGGAAGTTTCTTTGCCAAAAGTCCGCACTAAAGACATCATCGAGAAATTCGACATGGAATTGTTAAGTGGAGAGGAAGGCATCAACCGTCCGATTACGACGACTGATATCTCAAGGCCGGGACTCGAGATTGCCGGTTACTTTGAATATTATCCTGCGGAGCGCCTGCAGTTGCTTGGTAAAACAGAATTGACCTTCTTTGAAAAACTGAACCCTCGCGAAAAGACAGAGCGGATGGAAAAGCTCTGTACAGATATTACGCCAGGCATCATTGTTACAAGGGACATGGAAGTTCCGGCTGAACTGATTGAAGCGGCCGAACGAGAATCTGTTCCGGTCATGAGATCGAAGCAAAAGACAACAAGGCTTTCGAGTCATCTGACAAACTACCTGGAGAGCAAGCTTGCACCAACTACTGCCGTACATGGTGTACTGGTCGATCTATATGGGATTGGCGTTCTGATCACAGGCAAAAGCGGTGTCGGTAAAAGTGAAACTGCGCTTGAACTGGTCAAACGCGGACACCGGCTGGTAGCGGATGATTGCGTCGAAATCCGCCAGGAAGATATCGGAACACTCGTCGGTAACTCGCCAGATCTAATTGAACATCTGCTCGAAATCCGCGGCGTGGGCATCATCAATGTCATGACCCTGTTCGGGGCAGGAGCGGTACGCTCACATAAACGGATTTCCCTGATTATTGATCTCGAAATCTGGGACCAGAAAAAATCATATGATAGATTGGGCCTTGATGAAGAAAAAATGAGAATCCTCGACACCGATATCACGAAGCTGACGATTCCGGTCCGTCCAGGCCGTAACCTCGCTGTCATCATTGAGGTAGCCGCAATGAACTTCAGGCTGAAGCGCATGGGGATGAACGCAGCAGAGCAATTCACCAACAGGCTTTCTGACGTCATCGAAGACGGCGACCATGATGAACGGTAAATTGACACAACCATGAATTTTAGATAGGTATTTCTATAGTAGAACGCAAGAAAATAATGCATTGTAAAGCAATAAAGTTTACAAAAAGAGCCTTAATCAAACGTTTGATTAAACACGGCTAAAGTGCTGGTATAAATGGTTTTTTCATTTTTTAATATATAAAAATTCACTTCGAGAATTGTCCAGCTCCAGCGCCTAGCCCCTCGAGTCGCTTCGGTCCGCCCAATGAAGTCAAAGAACGACTTCAATGGGCGGCCCTCCAGCGCTTGTCGGGGCTGGACAAGGCGCTTGCGCTTTTCTTGTGAAAAAGGGGAAATGATATGGAAAAGAATATTCAGCCGATCGACCCGATTGCCTTTTCGCTTGGCCCGATCCAGGTGCACTGGTACGGCGTCATCATCGGGCTTGGAATTGCGCTCGCTTTATGGATTGCCATGCGCGAAGCCGAACGGCGCGGATTGCCAAAAGATATATTTGCAGACTTGATGCTCTGGGCGATTCCAATCGCCATCATCTCAGCAAGGATTTATTATGTTATCTTCCAGTGGGATTATTACGTACAGTATCCGGGCGAGATTTTTAAAATCTGGAATGGCGGGATTGCGATTCATGGCGCGTTGATCGGAGCTGTAGCCACTACTTATTTCTTTACGAAGTCAAGGAATGTTTCATTCTGGAAGCTTGCGGATATCGCCGCTCCGAGTATCATCCTTGGCCAGGCAATCGGCCGCTGGGGCAATTTCATGAACCAGGAGGCACATGGCGGAGAAGTCACCCGGGCATTTTTGGAGAACCTGCATCTTCCTGAATTCATCATCAACCAGATGTATATCAATGGCACATACTATCACCCAACGTTCCTGTATGAATCTATCTGGAATCTGCTTGGTTTTATCCTGCTTATGTCGTTGCGCAGGGTCAACCTGGGCCGCGGGGAAATTTTCCTCAGTTATGTCATCTGGTATTCAATCGGACGCTTCTTTGTCGAAGGCATGCGCACAGACAGCCTGATGCTGACAGACACGCTAAGGATTGCCCAGACTATCTCAATCGCACTGATTGCTTTTGCGATTGGTTTATGGATTTACAGGAGAGCCAAGGGTTATTCAAAAGTAAGATATTTAGATAACTAGAAAAATTACGGACCAACTCAATACATTAAATATAGGCTGAAAAAGTGGGAGAGATGCTTCAATGGGTTCTTCATTGAAAAGAGGGTTGATGGTTGGCTTGAATACAACATGGGCACTGGGGAAAGTGATTTTTCCGGTGACCCTGATTGTTTCAATCCTTAAATATACTCCTGTCCTGCCGTGGCTCATCGACTTGATCACACCGCTGATGTCGTTGTTCGGCTTGTCGGGAGATGCGGCGATACCGCTTGTCATAGGGAACTTCCTCAATCTGTATGCGGCAATCGGAGCAATACTGACTCTTGATTTGACGGTAAAAGAAGTGTTCATCATCGCCGTGATGCTGAGCTTTTCGCACAATATGCTTGTCGAATCAAGTGTGGCCGTCAAGGTCGGCGTCAAGCTTTGGATCATTGTCCTTGTCCGGCTGGGGCTAGCGTTCTTATCGGCGATCATCATCAACCTTGTCTGGAATGGCGGTTCCGAAATCGCAAAATATGGCATGGTTCCTGCCAAAGGGGAAGAGGTTTCTGGCTGGGGATCAATTCTTCTTGAAAGTGTCACCAAAGCCGGTATCGGCATTTTCCAGCTGGCGCTCATCGTCATCCCGCTGATGGTCATCGTTCAGATCATGAAGGATAAGCAATGGCTTGCCGTTTTTTCAAAATGGATGGCGCCGGCGACAAAAGCGCTGGGCATGAAGGAAAACACCTCGACGACCATGGCAGCCGGCCTGCTGATCGGCCTCGCATACGGTGCGGGTGTGATGATCCAGGCAGTCCAAGAGGATGGAGTCAGCAAAAAGGATGTCACACTAGCGTTCATTTTTCTTGTGGCCTGCCACGCAGTCGTTGAAGATACACTAATTTTTGTTCCGCTTGGAATCCCGGTGCTGCCGTTGTTATTGATTCGCCTTGGAGTGGCGATATTATTGACGACAGCAGTAGCGTTCATCTGGAACCGGGCTGACCTTGCCAAAAGAAAGGAAGCAGTATATGAGCAATAAAATAGATACGGTCTTGTTCGATCTCGACGGGACTTTGATTGATACGAATGAATTGATTATTTCGTCTTTCCTCCATACAATGGAAACTTATTTTCCGGGCCAGTACAAACGGGAGGATGTCCTTCCGTTTTTAGGGCCATCGCTCAAGGATACATTCGAGCCGATGGATCCTGAAGGCTACGAGGAAATGATCAAAACCTACCGCACCTACAATCTGGCAAACCATGACCTGCTGGTAAAAGGTTTCGAAGGTGTGTACGAAACTGTAAGGACTCTGAAAGAGAATGGTTTCCACCTTGGAATCGTCACGACAAAGCTTTCTGATGTCGTCCAGATGGGCCTGAAGCTGACGGGGCTTGATGAATTTTTCGACGTCGTCGTCGCACTGGATCATGTCGAAAAAGCAAAGCCAGATCCAGAGCCGCTTTTAAAAGCATTGGACATGCTTGGTTCTTCCCCGGACCGAGCAATCATGGTCGGCGATAACCACCATGACATTCTTGGCGGCAAAAATGCCGGCACAAAGACAGCTGCCGTTGCCTGGTCTATCAAGGGCAGAGAACATCTGGAGCAATACAATCCGGATTATATGCTGGAAAAAATGGCTGATATCCTGCCGATTCTCGGGGTGTAGGATGAGACGTACGACACGTTATCGTGTAGAAGGCGCCAATTCACTCTGGCATGTTTATAAAACCGTCCCGTTCTGGAAGGTCGTCAAGAATTTTGTCGTCATCCAGGTCGCACGCTACACGCCATTCCTCGGGATAAAAAACTGGCTGTACCGTACATTTTTGCGGATGAAAATCGGTGAACAGACTTCTTTTGCGCTGATGGTCATGCTGGATGTCATGTTCCCGGAAAAAATTTCGGTTGGACGCAATACCGTCATCGGCTATAACACCACCATCCTTGCTCACGAATATTTGATTAAGGAATACCGTCTTGGCGATGTCGAAATCGGCAGTGAAGTCATGATTGGCGCCAATTCAACGATCATGCCCGGCATTAAGATCGGCGACGGCGCCATCGTCTCCGCTGGGACACTCGTCCACAAAGACGTACCCGAGGGCGCATTCGTCGGCGGCAACCCGATGCGAGTCATCTATACAAAAGAAGAACTAGCTGAGCGCTGGGCGGATGATGAAATTTATGGAACAAAAAGCGAACGGAAATGATTCCGCTTCGCTTTTTTTGTTTCTGAAAGGGACTTGGTCGATATAATTGAAAATCCGCCGAAATATTGCAAAATGTGGTCGATAAAATCAAAAATCCGCTGATATATCGTGAAAAGTGGTCGATATATTTCGATTTTCGCCAAAAAAGTATAATTCTTCATCTCTATAACCCAAAATTTCTTCTGTAATGAGTGCCTTTTTTACATCCTCTTATGAAACAGACCCCTTTTTAGAAACCATTATGAAAAATTATAAACATGAAGAGCTAATGGTTGACGGATAATAGAATGAACGGTACACTACATATAACTTCATCTTGTTACCATATTAGCGAACTAAAGGATTCCGATAATTAAATTAAAAGTGAACCAAGTGACTAAAGCAAAGAAAAACAAATGGTTAAATATAAAGTAAACCAAGTGACTGAAGCAAGGTTAACTAAATGATCAAATTAAAAGTTAGCCGCACAGGCAACGAACTAATGAGTTCCAATAAATAAACCAACCACATCGGCAACGAAGAGGGTGACCATATTGAGTAGATTATTCATGTTTGAAAAACCGCTTGGCATGCGGGATACACTGCCGGAGCTGCATGAAGCGAAGGAAAGGGTCCGCAGCTCAATAGAAATGGAGATGAAACGCTGGGGTTTTCAGTTCATCGAAACACCGGCCCTCGAATATTACGAAACGGTCGGAACGGCATCGGCAATATTGGATCAGCAATTGTTCAAGCTGCTGGACCAGCAGGGGCACACACTGGTGCTGCGCCCTGATATGACTGCGCCGATCGCCAGGGTTGCGGCGTCCAAGCTTTACAAAGACCAGATACCATTAAGACTGGCTTATTCGGCGAACGTCTACCGTGCCCAGCAGCGTGAAGGAGGCAGGCCGGCAGAGTTTGAACAAATCGGGGTCGAGTGTATCGGGGACGATTCTGTCAGTGCTGATGGCGAAATGATTGCTTTGGCGATTTCCTCGCTGAAAAAAGCAGGATTGGAACAATTCCAGCTTTCAGTTGGACATGTAGGCTTCGTCAACGAATTATTCGTGCAGATCCTTGGCAACGAAGAACGCGCCAGGGAATTGACAAAATTTTTATATGAGAAAAATTATGTTGGCTATCGAGAGCATGTCAAATCACTGCCGCTTTCATCGATTGATTCGCAAAGGCTGCTTGCCTTCCTGGAATTGCGCGGCGGCCCTGAAGTGATTGGCAAAGCGCTGGAACTGGTCGAGAACGGGAAAGGCAGGGCGGCGCTTGACGAACTGAAGCTGCTCTGGGATGTCATCGAGGACTTTGGAGAAAGCAGCCGAATCAAGTTCGATCTAACAATTGTCAGCCATATGAGCTACTATACAGGAATCCTATTCGAGGTTTATGCCGGAATGGTCGGTTTTCCGATCGGCAATGGCGGGCGCTACGACAAATTACTCGAGAAATTCGGCAAAACAACTGGAGCGACAGGATTTGCCATCAGGCTGGACCGTCTGCTTGAAAGCCTCGGCGATCTTGGAGAATCAGAACCTGTCACCTGCATCCTTTTCAGTCCGGAACGAAGAAAGGAAGCCTACCAGTTGGCCGCGCAAAGAAGGGCGGATGGTGAACAGATCGTCCTGCAGGACATCAGCGCAGTCCGTAATCTGGATGCGTGTTCGAATGTTTTTGCCAATGTCGTTTTCCTTGTAGGGAAGGAGGGAACGCAATGAATGAACAGCTGACGATTGCGATGCCGAAGGGCAGGATTTTTACCGAAGCAGTCGAACTGCTGCGTAACGCGGGGTTCGATCTTCCTCCTGAATTCGATGATTCGCGCAAGCTGATTATCGATGTTGAAGAAGAAAATTTCCGCTTTATCCTCGCCAAGCCAATGGATGTGGCGACATATGTGGAGCATGGTGTCGCCGATCTCGGGATTGCCGGGAAGGACGTCCTGCTTGAGGAAGAACGCGATGTGTACGAGCTGCTCGATTTGAAAATCAGCGGCTGCTACCTCGCTGTCGCAGGTCTGCCTGATACAAAAATGAACGATGTCGCCCCGAAAATCGCGACGAAGTATCCAAACATCGCTGCCGCTTATTTCCGCGAACAGGGTGAGCAGGTCGAAATCATTAAATTAAATGGATCGATTGAGCTTGCTCCCCTGATTGGCCTCGCCGACCGGATTGTCGATATCGTATCAACCGGCAGGACCCTAAAGGAGAACGGCCTTGTCGAATACGAAACAATCACCGGCGTGACCTCAAGACTGATCGTGAACCCAGTCAGCTACCGAATCAAGGATGAGCGCATCAGCGAACTGATCAAAAGACTTAATGAAGTAATTTAATCGTTGAAACTGAAAGGATTTGATCTTCGGTGGAAATTTTACAGATAGACGGCAATTTGTCACTCAAACGGACAGTGGATGGCGGAACGGAAGACCAACGCAAGGCTGTAAAGGCAATCATAGAAGAAGTCAGAGCTGCGGGCGACCAGGCTCTAAGGGCTTTTACCGAAAAATTCGACTCAGTGACGCTTGATGAAATTCGAGTAACAGAAGAAGAGGTTTCTGAAGCCTATAAAACGGTCAGCGGCCAGTTGGTGGACATCATCACCGAAGCGGCGGCGAATATTCGTAATTACCATGAAAAGCAGCTGCGGCCTTCATGGATGACGACAGAGGAAAATGGCACAATGCTCGGCCAAAAGGTGACACCGCTCGATTCTGTCGGTGTCTATGTCCCGGGAGGAACTGCAGCATACCCATCATCTGTATTAATGAACGTTATTCCCGCCAAGACGGCTGGTGTAGAACGCATCGTCATGGTGTCGCCACCCGGACAGAATGGAAAGCTTCCGGCAGGAGTGCTGGTTGCGGCCGACATCGCCGGGGTAAAAGAGATCTATAAAGTCGGCGGAGCACAGGCTATTGCAGCTATGGCTTATGGAACAGAAACGATCAAGCCGGTCGATAAAATCACCGGTCCCGGCAATATTTATGTCGCTCTCGCCAAGCGCGAAGTGTTCGGAGATGTCGCAATCGACATGATCGCCGGCCCAAGTGAAATCGGCATCCTGGCTGATGATACAGCACGTGCAAATGAGATTGCGGCTGACCTGCTTTCCCAGGCGGAGCATGATCCGCGTGCGTGTGCAGTCCTGGTGACAACATCACGGACTCTGGCAGAGGATGTGCTGGACGAGGTGTATAAACAGCTGTCGCACTTACCGCGAAAGGAAATCGCCACAGCGGCGATTGAGGACTTTGGAGCGATCTATGTTGCCGCTGATTTGGAAGAAGCCATCGCAGCAATCAATCAGCTGGCCCCGGAGCATCTCGAAGTCATCACGGAAAATCCAGTCGAATTGCTCGGCAAAATAAAGCATGCAGGAGCGATTTTTCTAGGCAGATACAGTTCGGAGCCTGTTGGCGATTATTTTGCCGGACCAAACCACGTCCTGCCAACGAATGGAACAGCGCGCTTTTCGAGTCCACTCAGCGTCGAGGATTTCCAGAAAAAATCAAGCGTGATTTTATACAGTGAGCAAGCAATGAACACCAATGGTGAGAAGATAGCTGAATTTGCAAGGCTTGAGGGGCTTGAAGCCCATGCCCGTGCAGTAGAATCTCGACTGAAATAAGAATTTTTAATCCGGAGGTAAGGTAATGGAACGGACTGCAACAGTGAACAGATATACAAATGAAACGAAAATAGATTTAACGTTTGGCATCGATGGGGAAGGGAAATCCTCTCTCGAAACCGGCGTACCTTTCCTATCCCACATGCTCGATCTATTCGCGAAGCACGGGCAATTTGATTTGTCTGTGGACGCCAAGGGTGATGTAGAAGTTGATGGCCACCACACAACCGAAGATATCGGCATCTGCATCGGCCAGGCTCTCCGTGAAGCACTTGGCGATAAAAAGGGAATCAAACGCTACGGAAACGCATTTGTCCCAATGGATGAGGCACTTGCCCAGGTAGTAATCGATTTAAGCAACCGCCCGCACCTTGAAATGCGCGCAGAATTCCCGTCGCAGCAAGTCGGTACATTCGATGTCGAGCTGGTCCATGAATTCCTTTGGAAACTGGCGCTGGAAGCGAGGATGAACCTGCATGTCATCGTCCATTACGGTAAAAATACTCACCACATGATCGAGGCGGTATTTAAAGCTCTTGGCCGTGCGCTAGATGAAGCAACGACCATCGACCCGCGCGTAAAAGGCGTTCCATCAACGAAGGGGATGCTGTAAAGATCTCATAAATTGAAAGGGAGCTGAACAGAGGTCTTCAAATAGAAGGAAGCTGTAAACAGATCTTCAAACGGAAGGAAGTTAAACCATGATTGGCATCGTCGATTACGGCATGGGCAATCTGTTCAGCGTCAGCAAAGCGCTTGAACGGCTGAATGCGCCCTATTTTATCTCACAATATAAAGATGGATTAATGGAAGCAGATGCATTGCTCGTTCCGGGCGTTGGCTCATTCCGTGACGCGATGGACGTGTTGAATCGGACTGGACTTGCTGAAATGATCCGTGATTTCGCAGCGACCGGCAAGCCTGTGCTCGGCATTTGCCTTGGCATGCAGCTGCTTTTTGAAGAAAGCACAGAGAATGGCAAGACGAAAGGGCTCAGGCTCCTTCCCGGAAAAGTCGTGCGTTTCAGCGGCCGAACATCAGATGGCGAGGCCTATAAGGTTCCGCATATGGGATGGAACAAGCTCCGTTTTACCGGTGATTCGCCATTGCTCGCTTCACTTGAGGAGGATTACGTGTACTTCGTCCATTCCTATTATGTAAAAACGGATGAGCAGGATGTGCTGGTTGCCGTTGGTGACTATTACGATATTGAAGTGCCTGCAATCGTTGGCAGAGGGAATATATACGGCATGCAATTCCATCCGGAGAAAAGCAGTGACATGGGAATGGGGCTGCTCCGTAATTTTACGGAATTGGCAGCGGAAAGGAAGTCTGAGCAATGAAATTCACGATCTACCCGGCAATCGACATGCGCGGCGGAAAATGTGTAAGACTGCTGCAGGGCGATTATGATAAAGAAACTGTCTATGGGGATTCCCCTTTTGAAATGGCAAAAAAATTCGCCGCTGAAGGAGCGGAGTGGATTCACATGGTCGACCTCGACGGTGCAAGAGATGGCAAGCGTGTCAATGACCAGTATGTCATCCAGGCCGCTCAGGAGCTTGGCGTGAACGTCCAGATCGGCGGCGGGATCCGCAGCGAAAACGATATCAACCACTATCTTGAGAATGGCGTCACTCGTGTCATCATCGGCAGCATTGCTGTTTCAAATCCCGGGTTTGCTGAGGAAATGGTCCGGAAGTATGGTGCGAGAATCGCAATCGGCCTTGATGCTAAAAATGGATTCGTGGCAACACACGGATGGCTTAACACTTCTGAAGTAAGTGCAGTCGAGCTTGGCAAAAGATTCGCTGATGCCGGAGCAGAGACTTTTATTTTTACCGATATTGCAACCGACGGAACGCTTGCCGGCCCGAATGTCGAGGCAACCCGTCAGCTGGCAATGGAAACAGGCAAAAGTGTCATCGCGTCCGGCGGTGTCAGCACGCTTGACGATTTGGCGGCCCTCCGCCAGCTTGGCGAAGATGGCATCAGCGGCGCAATTGTCGGCAAAGCCATCTATGAAGGCCGTTTCTCGGTAAAAGCTGCGCTGGAAATGGGGAATGCCTGATGCTGAGCAAGCGAATCATTCCCTGTTTAGATGTTAAAGAAGGCCGTGTCGTAAAAGGAATCCAATTCGTCCAGCTTCGTGATGCCGGCGATCCGGTTGAGCTTGCAAGATTCTATGATGAGCAGGGCGCAGACGAGCTTGTATTCCTTGATATTTCCGCGTCTGTCGAAGGCAGGAAGACGATGGTCGAGGTTGTCAGGGAAGTAGCCTCCGAACTGGCGATTCCTTTTACAGTAGGAGGGGGAATAAATACCCTTGAGGACATGAAGAGAATGCTCCGCTCTGGTGCCGATAAAGTGTCACTGAATACGGCAGCTGTGAACAATCCGAAACTGATTTCGGAAGGCTCTGATTTCTTCGGAGCCCAGTGCATCGTCGTTGCAATCGACGCGAAATATGACCCGGAGCTCGGTACATGGCGAGTGTATACCCATGGCGGACGCACGCCAACAGAATGGAAAGTTATCGACTGGGCGAAGGAAGCCGTTCGCCTTGGTGCAGGTGAAATCCTGCTGACGAGCATGGACAGCGATGGCGAAAAGAATGGTTTTGACCTCGCATTGACGAGAGCGGTCAGTGAAGCGGTAACCGTTCCGGTGATTGCCTCAGGCGGTGCAGGAAATGCGGACCATTTTGTCGATGCATTTGTTGAAGGGAAAGCAGATGCTGCACTCGCTGCTTCGATTTTCCACTACCGTGAAACATCTGTAAAAGAAGTGAAATTCCATCTGCGCGAAAAAGGAGTGACTGTACGATGAAGATAGAAGACTTGAAGTTCGGTGACAATGGATTGATTCCCGCAGTTGTTCAGGATGCTTCCACCCGCGAAGTGCTGACTGTTGCATATATGAATGAAGAATCGCTAGGCAAGTCGCTCGAAACACGCGAGACCTGGTTCTACAGCCGTTCACGCCAGGAGCTCTGGCATAAAGGCGCAACAAGCGGGAATACCCAGAAAATCGTCGAAATCAAATACGATTGCGACGGTGATGCATTGGTCGTTCTCGTTGAACCGGCTGGTCCATCATGCCATACAGGCGCGGAAAGCTGTTTCTCGGAGAACCTCCTCGATAAGACTGTCACAGAAAACACAGCTTTAACTGATTTCGCCGTCATGCTTGAACTGGAAAAAACAATCCGCGAACGTGAACAAGACATGCCAGAAGGCGCCTACACCACCTATCTTTTCGAAAAAGGCGTCGACAAGATTTTAAAGAAAGTCGGAGAAGAAGCCGCTGAAGTCATCATCGCCGCCAAAAACCGCGACCCCGAAGAACTGAAGTGGGAAGCCGCCGACCTGCTTTACCACCTGATGGTCCTGCTGCAGGAACAAAAGCTTCCACTGAAAGAAGTACTCGGTGTATTGAATAAAAGGAAGAAGCCCAGCGCAGGAGAGTGATGCGCTGGTTTTTTGCTGTGAACAATTAATCAAAGAAGCTTTTTCGTGGAGAGTATGTCCGGCCTTTGGTCGTGCCAAGAAAGTTCAAATCCATATTCGTTAAAAGTCGCTTTGCCGTTGAAGATGATTTTACATTCGTGAAGTCGCGGAATTGCTTACTATTAATTGAAGGGCCGTATATGAGGAAGTAATCCCTCAATGCCTGAATATGCGCATCCCCAGTTTTATGTCCGCAATTTTTACAAGTCCACTTCCCTTGATGGTAATCCATGCCGAATGTCTCGCAGGCAGGGCATTGCACACCCTTAACCATTTTCTCAAATGGAAGATTCATTGTTTTGGGGTCGGGAACCAATGGTTCATGCGCCTTCACTAATTGTCTGGCGATTTTCTTCATGTCATTTTTAGTGAGGAGAGACTGGGTATGCTTTTGGTAGAAAGGAGGAAGCTTGAAGGCAACATTCGATGACCTGAAGACTCTGTAACTGACTTCCTTGTCATTGGTGGGATTTTTAATGATGGCTTGCGTATTGCTAATCGCTACAAGAAATTCAATTGGCGGAGGCGTAAAGTGATGCTTATTAAGAAAAGCCTTTAACTGATATGCCTGGTTTTTTGTCTGGAGTATCGGATCAGGAAAAACTTCTTCTATATCGTTTTGGATTCTGATCAGCTGATTGAATTCTGGAAGGAAAATGAGTGTTCCTGCGTAATTCTTGGAATCAATGATGAGGAGAAAATAAGGAGTGATTATGAGGGTATCGATTTGGAAGTGGGTACTGTTAAATTGGATTCTTAAATCGTTTAAAATCACCATTTCAGTATGGTCAATTTGCTCTAAGAAGTAATCCAGCACCTTTTCGCCTTTGTAACCTGCCCTTTTTCGGTAGAGCTTCCTCTCGAATTCTGTTTTTCTGAAGTCATCTGAAGGAAAACGCCTTACTATGGCTTCTAAAATCATGATTTCTCTAGGATATTCTCTTGTTTTGCCAATCAAAGTCTATCACTCCTTAAAATTTTTACTTCTATATTCGATACCATCCTCGAAAACACCTTCTTTATTAAGAGGGATATAAACTTATTGGCGAAAAATAAATTTATTCGACCACTTTTTTGATTAATTTGGCGGATTTTTAATTTATTCGACCACATTTAACGATAATTCGACCACTTTTCTCATTAATTCGACCAACTCCCGTGAAACGGCTCGCTATTGGAATCGCATTCTAAAATAGTCTCCACACCAAATGGAGTCGAATTCACAATAATCCGCGCAAATCCAGAAATCAATCTCCCCACCCACAATTTCACTCCCACACCTTCTCGAACCATCTGTCCTTATGTTATACTACATTAGTTAAAGTTGCTTCGATAAAACACTGTATGTGTATTCTTATACAAACCACTAGGCACAATGGATTTAATTTTACTAAAAGGGTTCAACGGATATAGCTTTACTAAAATAGGAGGATCACATGGGAAAAGACTCTAAAGCAACGAAGCAAAAAGGCCAATTGCTGTCTTTCGTTCCTACTGGTGAGTATTATTTCGCCAAAGGGGTCAAGGCTTTCCACAAGCGGGATCTGAAGAAGGCTGAGAAGTATTTCGAGCGTGCGATGCATCTTGAGCCGGGCGAGCCGATGATTGTTTGCCAGCTGGCGATCGTGCAGTCGGAATTGGGTGATTATCAGCAATCTAACCGTCTTTTGCACTTGGTCCTCGAAGAACTGGATGAAAACATGGCGGAGTGCCATTACTTCCTGGCGAATAATTACGCTCATATGGGTTTATTCCGCGATGCGTTCAGGCATGCGAATTTATACCTGGAAGTGAATGAAGACGGCGAGTTCGCGGAGGATGCGAATGACCTTCTGGAGCTTCTGACTATGGAAGCGGAAGAAATGGATGAGGATTATTATGAAGAGGATGACCTGATCGTCAAGCAGGAGGAAGCGCGCAATCATCTCGAGTCAGGGGAGTTTCCGCGAGCGATCGAGATTTTCCAGGAGGTCATCGAGGAGTATCCGGAGTATTGGTCGGCATACAATAACTTGGCGCTGGCGTATTTTTACCTTGGGGAAACGGTCAAGGCCCGTGACATTCTGAATGATGTGCTCGAGCAGAATCCCGGGAACATGCACGCGCTCTGCAATGCGCTTGTATTTGCGCATTACCAGGGCGAGGAGAAGGAAGGCCAGGATCTTAAGGATTCACTGGAAAAAATCCATCCGATTCATGTTGAGCACCAGTTCAAGCTTGGTGCCACGTTCGCGCTGGTCGGGGAATATGAACTTGCTTACCGCTGGCTGAAAAAGCTGCAAAAGTCAGGTTTTGAAGGCGACGGTGCTTTCTATTACTGGCTGGCGCATGCGTCATATTTTACCGGCAGGGAAAATACGGCACGGACAGCGTGGAAAAAGGTTCTCGAGTACAATCCGGAAAAGGACGGAATGGAGCCCTGGGCAGAAAAGCAAGGCGTGAAGTTCGAAGCTCAGGTTTCGGCGATACTGAACCAGTTGAACAGTGATTATCCGGAGGAACGCCTTTTTGCGCTATTCCTCACATCTGTATCAGCGAAGAAGAAAGAAATTCTCGCAGCGGATACATCAACGGATAAAATGACGGAGATGGAAAAATCATATTTTGCCTATGTAACCTCCGGCAAACTGAGCAGCAGGGAAGAAGAAGTCAAGGGAGCGCATGAAACGGCGAAGCTATTGTACGACCACCATCAGCCGATCAGCAAAAATGAAGCCGGCGTCTACATCATGTGGTTTTCGGTATTCGAGCAGGCGGCAAAGGCCGGCTACGATTTTAAAAACAAGAAAGCATGGGCAGCAGCTGTCGATTATCTCTGGGATAAGCTGAGAAATATCAGCACGACGAAAGCGGCAGTCGCGAAGAAATACGGATTATCCGTATCCACTCTGTCCAAATACATCAATTTGGCTAGTGAGTTTCTTCATGAAGAAGACAGCATATGAAGGATAAACTGAGTCTGCAACTGCAGGCAAAGTTTATCCTTTTTTTCTTTTTAAAGTATACAATCAAGGGTATTAGAAACTATATATGTCAATTCCGTGAACTTAAGCATATTTTTGGACTATGCAGCACTTGTTTTATAGGATATGTTTATGCAGGAAATACTATTTCCGAATGGATTACGGAAATTAGCGGACTATGATATTCAAAGGAGTTGTACACCATGTCAGAAGAGAAAATTTACGACGTCATCATCATTGGTGCCGGACCGGCAGGGATGACCGCTGCTGTTTATACTTCACGCGCGAACTTGTCGACACTGATGCTTGAGCGCGGCGTTCCAGGCGGCCAGATGGCGAATACAGAAGAGGTTGAAAACTATCCAGGCTTTGACCACATTCTTGGCCCAGAGCTTTCAACCAAAATGTTTGACCATGCGAAAAAATTCGGTGCAGAATATGCTTACGG
Organism: Mesobacillus sp. MER 48; assembly: GCF_023714225.1. Lineage (NCBI taxonomy): Bacteria > Bacillati > Bacillota > Bacilli > Caryophanales > Bacillaceae > Mesobacillus > Mesobacillus sp. MER 48. The sequence goes on along the minus strand of NZ_JAMAUR010000003.1, from coordinate 137,035 downwards.
TGATGTAAAAGAAGTCATCGACGGCAAAGAATATAAAACCATCAAGGCTGGCAGCAAGGAATACAAAGCCCGCTCCATCATCATCTCTGCTGGTGCGGAGTACAAGAAGCTTGGCGTTCCTGGCGAGCAGGAGCTTGGCGGGCGCGGTGTATCTTACTGTGCGGTTTGTGACGGCGCATTCTTCAAAAACAGGGAACTTGTCGTTGTCGGTGGAGGAGACTCCGCAGTTGAAGAGGGTGTTTACCTAACTCGCTTCGCTTCAAAAGTGACGATCGTTCACCGCCGTGATGAGCTTCGTGCGCAAAAAATCCTTCAAGACCGCGCATTTGCCAATGACAAAATTGATTTCATCTGGAATCATACAGTCAAGCAAATCAATGACAAAGATGGCAAAGTCGGCAGCGTGACGCTTGTATCCACACTGGATGGTGCTGAACAGGAGTTCCCGGCTGATGGCGTATTCATCTACATCGGAATGGTTCCTTTGACTAAGCCATTCGAAAGCCTTGGCATCACGAACAGCAACGGCTACATCGAAACGAATGAACAAATGGAAACAAAGGTTCCCGGCATTTTTGCAGCTGGTGACATCCGTGAAAAAACGCTGCGCCAAATCGTGACCGCGACAGGCGACGGAAGTATCGCTGCTCAAAACGCCCAGCATTATGTTGAGGAATTGATCGAGGAATTGAAAGCAAACGCTTAATATACAAATGTCCGGCCCGCCGCAATGATTTGGCGGGCTTTTAATTTAATTAGAACTGGAAAAAACATCACACCGCGGCATAAATTAACAAAAAGTAATTATTTATTAATTCTTCTGTAACAGTAGTGAAACAATCATGGGGTATTATAGGAGTAGAAATTGACCCCCTTTTAAAAATATAATCCTTTGACGGCACAGGTTATCCTGTGCTCTTTTTTTATACATAAAAATGAAACAGGCATTTGCAAGCGAATATAACACTTTTTATATTGGGAAATTTTCGCGGGTCATTGTCTTTACACTTCATAAAAATTATCCCGCTTTATAAAAAGAACTTTTCTTGTCAAAAATATCATCTTTCTATTCATTGTGGGTAAAAACTAAAAATAGTATAATGGAAAGAATAAAATGTCCGGCAAATGACGAATGACTGTGGTTTCATAGAAAATTTTGCTAAAAGGCTTATATGTCCGGAATCCATTAAAATGAGAAACAAGCAGACGAACCGCCCTTTTTGCGGCGGGACTTTTCTTGCGCATATAGATGAAGAGGTGGATTTGATGCAGCGCGTCACGAATTGTGTTTTAGTGAAAGAGGATAAAATTTTGCTTTTGCAGAAGCCGCGCCGCAATTGGTGGGTGGCTCCTGGCGGAAAGATGGAACCTGGTGAGACTGTCAAGGATTCCTGTGTCAGGGAATTCCGTGAAGAAACAGGGATTTACCTGCGTAATCCCCAAATCAAAGGGATCTTCACATTCGTCATCAAGGAAGATGATCAGGTAGTTTCTGAGTGGATGATGTTCACTTTTTATGCCACTGAGGCAGACGGGATCAATCTTGATGTTTCCGACGAAGGCACCATTTCCTGGCACGAGCTTGATGATATTAAGGATTTGCCAATGGCAGCAGGAGATTATCATATTCTTGAATATATGATTCATGGACAAGGAATCATTTATGGCAACTTTACTTATACACCGGATTTTGAGCTGATCAGCTACAGGCTCGATCCGAATTGATACGATAAAAAATGGCTGTTTTCGTATTGGCGGCTGCCTTTCAACGAAAAGGCCTTAATAACTAATTTTCAGGGGGAAGAGAAATGAGTACCGGTTCAACTACTGATACCCAACTGGTCATCATAACAGGTATGTCTGGCGCGGGGAAAACGGTCGCAATCCAGAGTTTTGAGGACCTTGGCTTTTTCTGTGTCGACAATCTGCCGCCGACATTGCTGCCGAAATTCCTTGAGTTGATGAAGGAATCTGGCACAAAAATGAATAAGGTGGCATTGGTCATGGATTTGCGCGGGCGCGAATTCTTTGATTCCCTGTTCAAGGCGCTTGATGAACTTGCGGAAACTTCATGGGTGACGCCACAGGTGCTGTTCCTGGATGCAGATGACTCTACACTCGTCCGCCGTTATAAAGAAACGAGACGTTCGCATCCACTTGCTCCATCAGGCTTGCCGCTTGAAGGCATCCAGCTTGAACGCGAGCTGCTGGAAGAACTGAAGGGCCGAGCACAGCTTATTTATAAAACAACCGGCATGAAACCAAAGGACCTCCGCGAAAAAATCCTTGAAGAGTTCTCGGTGAACAAAAAGACGATTTTTACCGTGAATGTGATGTCCTTTGGGTTCAAGCATGGATTACCGATAGATGCCGACCTCGTTTTCGATGTCCGCTTCTTGCCGAACCCGCATTATATTGAACATATGCGTCCAAAAACTGGTCTTGATGAAGATGTATCGACATACGTTTTAAAATGGAACGAGACATCCAAGTTCCTTGAAAAGGTGCTAGACCTCTTGAGCTTCATGCTTCCGCATTATAAGCGGGAAGGCAAGGCGCAGCTGGTCATCGCCATCGGCTGCACGGGAGGCCAGCATCGTTCAGTAGCGCTGGCTGAACATATCGCCAAATATTTCGAGAAAGACTATCATACCCGCGTGACACACCGTGATATCGATAAAAGGAAGGGACTTACGACATGATGACAGATGGATTGCCAAGAATCGTCATCATTGGAGGCGGAACAGGCCTCCCAGTCCTGCTCCGGGGCTTGAAAAAGCATCCGGTCGACATCACTGCGATTGTCACAGTGGCTGATGATGGCGGAAGTTCGGGCCGCCTGCGGGAAGATATGCAGATTCCCCCTCCAGGCGATATCAGGAATGTCCTGGCTGCCCTTTCGGATGTGGAGCCGCTGATTGAAGAAATGTTCCAGCATCGCTTCAATACATCCAATGAATTATCTGGCCACTCACTCGGCAACCTGATCCTGGCGGCGATGACGTCGATTACCGGCAATTTCGTCCATGCAATCCAGGAGATGAGCAAGGTGCTGAATGTGCGCGGAAAAGTCCTGCCGGCAGCAAACAGGAGTGTCATGCTGAATGCGGTGATGGAGGATAACAGCATTGTCAGGGGCGAATCGAAAATTCCTTACTCAGGGAAAAGAATCAAGCGGGTTTTCCTGAATCCTGAAGGCGTAAAGCCATTGCCTGAGACGCTCCAGGCGATCAGGGAAGCAGATTTGATTGTCATCGGACCAGGCAGCTTATATACAAGCATCCTGCCAAACCTGCTCGTGAAAAGGCTTGGCAAGGAAGTATGCAAAGCGAAGGCGCGCAAGGTGTATATCTGCAACCTGATGACCCAGGCGGGAGAGACGCATGATTTTGCGGCAAGTGACCATATTAAAGCGATTTATGATCATATGGATTGTGCTTTTATCGATACGATTTTGGTAAACAGTGAGACCATCCCTCCTGATGTCGAGCTGCGATATAAGGAAGAGCTTGCCCAGCCTGTCGTTTTTGATCTGGACCGGCTGAATTCTTTAGGAGTCGAGGTCGTACAGGATGAAATCGCAGAGCTGGATGGCAATGTCATCAGGCATGATACAAAAAAAGTTTCAGAAATTTTATATTCTATGATAATAGATGAAACCAAAAAGAGGTATAACGCGTAGATATAGGATGCAAGCGTTTGTCTCGAGAAAAGAAGATTTTAAAAAAGACAACTGCTGCGCTTGCGTGAACAAGGGCGCCAGCACCAAATAACCAGGGGGTGAAGAGGTGTCGTTCGCTTCGGAAACAAAAAAAGAACTCACGAATATTGACGTGAAGGGCTGCTGCGCCAATGCGGAACTGTCCGCTTTGATCCGGATGAATGGTTCCCTTTCCTTCTCTAATCGCAAACTCATCGTAGACGTACAGACTGAAAATGCCGCGATTGCCAGGCGGATCTATACCCTGATCAAGAAAAGCTATCAGGTACAGGTAGAGCTTTTGGTGCGAAAGAAGATGCGGCTGAAAAAAAATAATGTTTATATTGTCCGCCTGAAGGAATCAGCCAGAGAAATTTTGGAGGATTTAAAGATTTTAGGAGAAGGCTTTGAAATTAACTATGAAATTTCACCTGAATTGGTGAAAAAGAAATGTTGTAAGCGTTCTTATTTAAGAGGAGCTTTCCTTGCAGGAGGTTCGGTAAATAACCCGGAAACTTCCTCCTACCATCTTGAGATTGCCTCGATGTATCAGGAGCATAATGATTCATTATGTGAGTTGATGAACACGTTTGGACTCAACAGCAAAACGCTGGAACGGAAAAAAGGATTTATCACCTACTTGAAGGAAGCGGAAAAAATCACTGAGTTCTTGAACATCGTTGGCGCCCATAATGCGCTGCTGCGTTTTGAGGATATCCGGATTGTCCGTGATATGAGAAATTCGGTTAACCGTCTCGTAAATTGTGAAACGGCTAACTTGAATAAAACAATTGGGGCTGCCCTAAGACAGGTAGAGAATATCCGCTACATACGGGATACAGTCGGCCTGCAAATTTTACCGGATAAGCTGAGGGAGATTGCTCAGCTCCGTGTCGATTACCAGGATGTCACCCTGAAAGAGCTGGGCGAAATGGTCAGCGGGGGAAGTATCAGCAAATCAGGAATCAATCACCGGCTGCGAAAAATTGATGAGATAGCAGATAAACTGCGTGCCGGGCAAACTATAAATAAATAGGGATAGAGGAGGAAAAGCAATGGTTGAAAAACAAGTGGAAGTCAAATTGAAAACTGGGCTGCAAGCACGTCCCGCTGCATTATTCGTGCAGGAAGCAAACAGGTTCTCATCCGATATTTTTCTAGAGAAGGATGGGAAAAAGGTAAACGCAAAAAGCATCATGGGCTTGATGAGTCTTGCAGTAAGTGCCGGCGCATCAGTGAACCTGATCGCGGATGGAAATGACGAAGAAGAAGCCGTGTCGAAATTGGCTGAATACATCCAGAACGAAAATTAAGCTGAAAAGAACCATAAAAAACTCGCTCCGTTTAAAGAGCGAGTTTTGGTTTTGATTATTTATCCTTTTTTTCTTCCAATACGTTGCGACTGATGATCTGGTCGACAAGACCGTATTCCTTCGCACGCTCAGCTGTCATGAAGTTGTCGCGGTCAGTATCTTTCGCGATGACTTCAAGCGGCTGGCCAGTACGCTCGGAAAGGATGCCATTCAGCTTTTCACGAAGGAAAAGGATACGCTTCGCAGCGATTTCGATTTCAGTCGCCTGTCCCTGTGCACCGCCAAGTGGCTGGTGGATCATGACTTCGGCGTTTGGAAGTGCATAACGCTTGCCTTTTGTTCCGGCAGCCAGAAGGAATGCACCCATGGATGCAGCCATACCGATGCAGATTGTCTGTACATCCGGCTTGATGAACTGCATAGTATCGTAGATTGCCATACCGGCAGTGATGCTGCCGCCCGGGCTATTGATGTAGATGGAAATGTCTTTTTCCGGATTTTCAGCTTCCAGGAAAAGCAGCTGGGCTACGATTGAGTTAGCAACATTGTCATCAATGCCGCTTCCCAGCATAATGATGCGATCCTTTAAAAGGCGGGAATAAATATCATATGCCCTTTCGCCCCGATTCGTTTGTTCAATAACTGTAGGAATCAAGTTCATGTTTGTTTTCCTCCTTTAACGTAAAATCATTTCACCGCTTTAAAATAGGTTTTATAGTCCCTTTTTAAAGCAAATGACTGCCCTTAAATAGACAGATTGCAGGCTGGCATAAACTGGTTCGTTTGCCAGAACACCTATGTAGTTTAATGATACACGCATGGTCAATAAAGGTCAAACGAATCGCTTTTAAAGCCTGCATAAACTGTTCGACAATATTTATATTCCAATTTACTGTACCGTATCCATCTTACCCAAGATTGTCATTTTTAAACAAAGGGCTTGCACTGCTGGCAAAAAATCATTCTTGCAAACCGTGAAGACTTATCCTATAATAGGTAAGCGTAACGCTAACTTCAAACATGCCCTCGTGGTGCAACGGATAGCACGTAAGATTCCGGTTCTTGAGATGTGGGTTCGATTCCTGCCGAGGGCGTTACAAAAAAATGAGTTCCTATGTTTGTATGTTTTATATACAAGCATGGGAACTTTTTTTGTTTTGGTATTCATTCAACTGCTGCTAACCCTATGGGTACAATCCCTGAGGAAAGGGATTTTTGTTTTACCCATACATGCGAAATCGCATGTGTTTTAAGGACTCGGCCGTAAAAACTCCGATTTAGATTTTTGGTATGAGACGTCTTCTAAAGAACCCTGCTGGAGAAACTGCCGGACCTCCTCTATAGGAATCCCCATTTGTTTAGCCTGCATCATTAAGTACAACCACTCTTGTTCTAACTCTCTTTCCATGATTCATTCTCCTCCACTCAAATTAGGTCTTTTCCAAATCGATTTGATTTTTCCAAAGGTATTCAGTGATTTTTGGCGTTCGCCAATCCAGTGGTATTCAAGGAGATGTAATTATGGCGATGCAAGGGTCAATTCCAATAGCGAAAAATGATCAGACGCTTTTCGGTAACATTCCGTTTAGAAGAAGTTGAACAATCTCAGAAGAAAGTTCTTCAGGAGTTTTTATGCCGGGAAATAATTTGGTCATCGTGAGGCGCTCGATAATGCCAATCAAAATATCTGACACCAAATCCATGTCGAGTTCAGACTGAAAAATACCATTTTCAGCTTCAAACATTAAGTTTTCTCTTATTTGGACCGCTAACTGTTTTTTCAATTCTTTAGACTCTTGAGGATGATAGAAACCAATGAGTGTTAAATCTTGATTCTCAATAAAGAAAGTAAAGATTCCTGTTAAGCCTTTACTGATCGTCGTTGATAAGGAGTCAGGATTAATTCCGGGTTCTAATCGACTTTCTTTTGTGAGATGAAAAAGCCTTTTGCGAAACGAGTCGATTAATTCCTTAAAAATTGCCTCTTTACTTTTAAAGTAAAGGTAGAATGTTGGCTGGGTTAAGCCTGCCCTTTGAACGATTGTGCTGATTTTGGTTTCGTAATATCCTTTTTGGGCAAACTCTTCTGCTGCGATTGTAAGCAGCAAAGCCCGGCTTTGTTCACCGCTAGCCCCTTTCTTCCTGCCTCTTTTACTCATTTAATAACACCTTCTAAAATATATTACTCAGTAGTATTATCTTATAATTAATATCACTGAGTCAACTGAAATTTCAGATAATAAAGTAAAACCGCCTTACATATTTATCTTTTTTCGTTAATACTATTGACACTGGTAAAACATGAGGGTTTTCTTGTCAAGCCAAATTCTTTCCATACACCAAACCCCGTTTATCATGTAAAATGAGTGCAGGGGTGATTTAGATGGATCTGAAAGCTGGATTGTTTCAAAAACAGACGTTAAAATTGGCGATGACTCAGGAGCTGACTCAGGCAATTGCGCTTTTGCAGTACTCAGCCCATGAGCTTGCGGCTTTTCTTGAAGCTAAATCGATGGAAAATCCCCTGCTGCAAGTAGACTTTAAAAATATCACTAACTTTGATTCGAATATGGATCGTAAGAGAAAAAGTACAAAAAGGACATTCGAACGTGACCAGAAAAATTTGATTGAACAGATTGGTTCTGGCGAGAGTGAGACGCTTGAAGAATATCTTCATGCCCAGCTAAACTCCTTAAAAGCATCGCCAGAGGAAAAACTGATATTACCAGTGTTGATTGAAAATATAGATGAAAACGGTTACTTGAAAATGGATCGCAATGATCTTGCAAAAAGGTTTGCTGTGGATGAGGAAATCATTGATTCCGCCTATTTCAAGCTGCAATCATTGGATCCTGCCGGTATTGCGGCAGGAGACCTTCAGGAGTGCCTGCTGCTCCAGTTGACAAGGCAGAAGCGGACCTCAGCCAATCAACTGGCGATCACGATCATCCGTGACCATTTCCTTCTCTTTGCTGAAAAAAAGTGGAAAGCACTCTCGAAAATGCTGAATATAGAATTGAAGGATATCCAGAAGGTCCATGACGAGATCCAAAAGCTTAATCCGAAACCAGGGGCAGCTTTCCAGCGTGGAAAGCCAGCCTATATTGTTCCGGATGTAGTGGTGAAACGTGAAGGTGATGAACTTTCCGTAAGCGTATATGATGCTTTGATTCCGAAAGTCTCTTTTAACGATGGCTATTACCGACAGCTATCACAGCATAAGGATCAGGAAGTCAATAAATTCCTCCAGGAAAAGCAGGGGGATTATCAGTGGATCCGCCGCAGCCTCGAACAACGCAAGGAAACGCTGGTGAAGGTGTCCGCAAAGATCATCGAAAAACAGCCGGACTTTTTCATGAAAGGTCCTTCCCACCTGAATCCGATGACGATGAGGGAGGTGGCGGATGAGCTGGAGATCCACGAATCAACCGTCAGCCGGACTGTACGTGAAAAATACATGCAGACACCATGCGGAACCTATGAATTGAAATCGTTCTTTACAAGTGGGGTTGCCACCACCGAGAACGACCAGGCCTCATCGCAAACTGTAAAGGCGGCAATCGAGAACTATATAAAGGAAGAAGATAAAAGAAAGCCGATTTCCGACCAGGCTATCGTTGAAATGCTCGAGGATCGTGAAGGGATGGTCGTGTCGCGGAGAACCGTCGCGAAATACCGCGACCAGCTGGGGATTCCATCCTCTTCGAAACGGAAACGATTTGATTAGGGTATAGCAAATTCACGTTGAACCTGTTGGTGATATGGATGATATTTCCGTTTTGCGAATAAAGCCCCGTAATTTGCGAATAAAGCTTCTGTATTTCCTAATAAAACCAAATGTTTGCGATTAAATAAGATTCCACTCAGTCAAAGGAGCCAGAAATGAAAAAAACAGTCAAACTTTATTCCCGACCGCGCTGCCATTTATGTGAGACTGCACGGGAAATACTAGAAGAACTGCAGCAAAACTGGAATTTTACAATAGAAGAGATCAATATCGACCTCGATGATGAGCTTGTCGAGAAGTATGGAATCATGATTCCGGTCATCGAATTGGACGGCGAGGAGCTTCAATACGGGATTATTAACAAAAAATTCATAAGTGAAGCGTTTTCACGAAAAAACCTTGAGTTTATTGGTTGATTAAGGTTTTCACTCCTGTTAGAATGAAATCTGTAGCAGGGGTGATTTTTTTTACCGCGAGTGGGACATAATATGTCTTGGCGGGACATTTAACGTCCATCACTTATAAAGGAGAATATCAACATGGACTTTTCGCTCATTGATATTCAAAAAAGAATATTGCCCGATTTATTGCAAGTTATGCAAAAACGATACCTCATCCTCCAATACATAAATGTGATGCAGCCTGTTGGCAGGAGAAATCTTTCGGTCAGCCTGAATTTGACTGAACGGGTTTTGCGTTCTGAGGTGGAGTTTTTGAAAGACCAGGATCTGATCTCGATGTCGGTTTCGGGAATGACGCTGACCAAAGAGGGAAAAGATATACTGGAAAGTCTTGATAGAGTAATGCGGGACATAATGGGTATAAACACATTAGAGTATCAGCTCGAAAAGCGCATGGGCATTCGAAGGGTCATAGTTGTCCCGGGGGACAGCGACAAGTCGCCATGGGTGAAAAGTGAGCTGGGGCGTGCGACAGCCAATAGTATGAAAGAGCTCCTAAAAAGCAATGATGTCATTGCGGTAACCGGAGGATCGACTATGGCGGCTGTGGCGGAAAGCCTTACTCCCGACTTTGGCGAAAAGGATTTAGTTTTCGTGCCGGCAAGGGGCGGAATCGGCGAGGACGTCAAGAATCAGGCCAACACGGTTTGCGCGATCATGGCGGATAATACGAATTCCCGCAATCGGGTATTTTATGTACCGGACCAAGTCAGCACCGAAGTTTACAAGTCCTTCATCAAAGAACCGCTGATTTATGAAGTATGGAATTTGGTTAAATCAGCGAGCATGGTTTTACATGGTATTGGAGACGCTATTACAATGGCGGAACGCCGTAATACCAGCCCTGAGGATTTGCAGAAAATCCTTGATGGAAAAGCAGTCGGCGAGGCTTTTGGCTATTATTTCAATGAAGAGGGTGAAATCGTCCACAAAGTGCTGACGATTGGCCTTCAGCTGGATGATCTCGCAAATATAGGCAATATCATTGCGGTTGCCGGCGGACAGTCAAAGGCAAAGGCGATCAGGTCCTATATGAAACAGGCGCCTTCCTCGACCATCCTGGTCACGGATGAAGGAGCCGCTAAAACATTGTTACAAGGGTAACACCTTAATATAAACAACACCTTTTATAGGAATCAAAGGAGGAAATACTCATGGCAGTAAAAGTTGGTATTAACGGATTTGGACGTATTGGACGCGTAGTTTTCCGCGCGGCATTGAAGAACCCTAATGTGGAAGTAGTTGCAGTTAACGATTTAACTGATGCAAACATGCTTGCTCACCTTTTAAAATATGATACTGTTCACGGAACATTGAACGAAGAAATCACAGTTGACGGTGACTACCTTGTAGTTGACGGCCACAAAGTGAAAGTACTTGCTGAAAGAGATCCAGCTCAACTTGGCTGGGGCGACCTTGGCGTAGAAGTAGTAGTAGAATCTACTGGCCGTTTCACAAAGCGTGCAGACGCTGCTAAACACCTTGAAGCAGGCGCAAAGAAAGTCATCATTTCTGCTCCGGCATCTGACGAAGATATCACAATCGTTATGGGTGTTAACGACGACAAGTACGATGCAGCTAACCACCACGTAATCTCTAATGCATCTTGTACAACAAACTGCCTGGCTCCATTTGCGAAAGTTCTGAACGACAACTTCGGAATCAAGCGCGGTATGATGACAACTGTTCACTCATACACAAATGACCAGCAAATTCTTGACCTTCCGCACAAAGACTACCGTCGTGCGCGTGCAGCTGCGGAAAACATCATTCCTACAACAACTGGTGCTGCAAAAGCAGTTTCACTAGTATTGCCTGAACTTAAAGGCAAATTGAACGGTGGAGCAATGCGTGTTCCAACTCCAAACGTTTCACTAGTTGACCTTGTTGCTGAGCTTGAAAAAGACGTAACAGTTGAAGAAATCAATGCTGCATTCAAGAAAGCATCTGAAAACGAGCTTAAAGGTATCCTTGGATACAGCGAAGAGCCACTAGTATCTAGCGACTACAATGGCTGTGCAAACTCTTCTACAATCGATGCACTTTCAACAATGGTTATGGAAGGCAGCATGGTAAAAGTTATCTCTTGGTATGACAACGAGTCTGGCTACTCTAACCGTGTAGTTGACCTGGTTGATTTCATCGCTAAAAAAGGTCTGTAAGCAAATATTGGATTAACCATCCATTTACGACTATAATGTAGTGGGATGAAAAGGGGAGCGGGGTAAATTCCCTCTCCTCTTTTTCTGCTTAATCGCGCATATGCGCTATTTTAAAGGAGGTCTCTAGCCTTGAACAAAAAGACAGTAAAAGATGTGGATGTAAAAGGAAAACGAGTTTTTTGCCGCGTTGATTTCAACGTGCCGATGAAGGATGGACAGGTTACGGATGAAACAAGGATCCGTGCAGCGCTGCCAACAATCAAGTACCTTGTTGATCAGGGTGCAAAAGTCCTTCTTGCAAGCCACCTTGGCCGTCCAAAAGGGCAGGCTGTTGAAGAATTGCGTTTGACTCCAGTAGCAAAGCGTTTGTCTGAGCTGCTAGGCAAGGATGTAAAGAAAACAGATGAAGCTTACGGCGACTCTGTAAAATCTGAAATCGACAGCATGAACGAGGGCGATGTCCTGCTTCTTGAGAATGTCCGTTTCTATCCAGGCGAAGAGAAGAATGATCCTGAACTTGCAAAAGCATTTGCAGAGCTTGCAGATGTATACGTAAACGATGCATTCGGAGCTGCACACCGTGCACATGCTTCAACAGAAGGCATCGCAAAGTACATTCCAGCTGTCTCTGGCTTCCTGATGGAAAAAGAGCTTGAAGTACTTGGAAAAGCATTGTCAAACCCAGAGCGTCCTTTCACAGCGATCATTGGCGGCGCGAAGGTAAAAGACAAAATCGGCGTCATCGATAACCTGTTGGAAAAAGTAGATAACCTGATCATCGGGGGCGGACTTGCTTATACATTCGTAAAAGCACAGGGCCACGAAATCGGCAAATCTCTTTTAGAAGAAGATAAAATTGAATTGGCTAAAAGCTTCATGGAAAAAGCAAAGGCAAAAGGCGTGAACTTCTACATGCCGGTTGACGCAATCGTTGCCGATGATTTTTCTGCGGATGCAAATACAAAGGTCGTAGCAATCGAAGAAATTCCTGCAGACTGGGAAGCTCTTGATATCGGACCGAAGACAGCTGAAACTTACCGCGATGTCATCCAGAAGTCCAAACTGGTTATCTGGAACGGACCAATGGGTGTATTCGAAATCGATAAGTTCGCAGAAGGAACAAAAGCAGTAGCACAAGCATTAGCCGATGCAAGCGATACATATTCAGTCATCGGCGGGGGCGACTCTGCAGCAGCAGTCGAGAAGTTCGGACTGGCTGAAAAAATGAGCCACATCTCCACAGGCGGCGGCGCTTCACTTGAATTCATGGAAGGCAAGCAGCTGCCAGGAGTAGTCGCATTGAACGATAAGTAAAATTTTATTTCGGAGCGGTGCTGCAGAAGTGTAAGGGTGCGGATCCTGATGACTGATGCCCCGCCCGCAATGTAAGACCCAACATCCAGAGGGTAATTTTAAAGTTGCAAACGCTGTGTAAACAGCAATCATGAAAGGAAGTGTCAGCATGCGAAAACCAATCATTGCAGGTAACTGGAAAATGCATAAAACGCTGCCTGAAGCTAAAGATTTCATCGAAAAAGTAAGCGGACTTGTTCCTTCAAAGGACAAGGTAGAATCCGTTGTATGTGCTCCTGCTCTGTTCCTTGGACAGCTCGTTGAATTAACACAGGAATCAGATCTTGAAATTGGCGCACAAAACATGCACTTTGAAGAAAACGGTGCTTTTACAGGCGAAGTCAGCCCGAAAGCATTGCAGGATATCGGTGCGAAATACGTGATTATCGGACACTCTGAACGCCGTGAAATGTTCAACGAGACTGATGACACAGTTAACAAGAAGACATTGTCTGCATTCAAATATAATCTGACTCCAATCGTCTGCTGTGGCGAAACGCTTGAACAGCGTGAGAACGGCGAAACAAATGAGTTTGTCGGCGGCCAGATCAAAGCTGCGCTTAACGGACTTACTGAGGAGCAGGTTAAACAAACGGTCATCGCCTACGAGCCTATCTGGGCAATCGGAACAGGCAAATCTTCCACAGCTGAAGATGCGAACGAAACTTGCTCGCACATCCGCAAAGTGGTTGCAGAGCAATTTTCACCAGAAGTGGCTGAAGCGGTCCGTATTCAGTACGGCGGAAGCGTAAAGCCAGCTAACATCAAGGAATACATGTCCCAGCCTGACATCGACGGCGCATTGGTCGGCGGAGCAAGCCTTGAGACAGATTCCTTCTTGCAGCTATTGGAGGCAGGTACGAATGAGTAAAAAGTCACCAACAGCATTAATCATTCTGGATGGCTTTGCATGCCGGCCTGAGTCTAAAGGCAATGCCGTTGCACAAGCGAAAAAGCCAAATTTTGACCGCTATTGGAACAGTTTCCCGCACGCGAACTTAACGGCAAGCGGTGAAGCGGTCGGTCTTCCAGAGGGCCAAATGGGAAACTCTGAGGTAGGCCACCTGAACATCGGTGCCGGCCGAATCGTTTACCAGAGCCTTACACGTGTGAACATTTCCATCCGTGAAGGTGAATTTGAAAAAAATGAAACCTTCCTTGCAGCGATCAAGCATGCAAAGGAAAAAGGCACTGCCCTTCACCTGATGGGGCTGCTGTCTGACGGCGGCGTGCACAGCCATATTGAGCATATGTTTGCTCTTTTAAAGCTTGCGGCTGATGAAGGCCTGACAAAGGTTTATGTACACGGATTCCTTGACGGCCGTGATGTTGGACCGCAAACTGCACCAGGCTATATCAAACAAACTCTTGAAAAAATGAGTGAAATCGGAGTAGGTGAATTTGCAACGATTTCCGGGCGATACTATTCAATGGACCGCGACAAGCGCTGGGAGCGTGTGGAGAAATCTTACCGCTCAATGGTGTATGGCGACGGACCTACGTATTCGAACCCAATGGAACTCATTGAAGATAACTATCAAAATGGAATCTTTGATGAATTCGTTGTTCCATCTGTCCTTGTTAAGAAAGATGGCTCACCAGTTGCGACGGTTAAAAACGACGATGCTGTGATTTTTTACAACTTCCGTCCGGACCGTGCAATCCAGATTTCGAACACTTTTACAAATAAAGACTTCCGTTCATTCGATCGCGGCGAAGGCCATCCTGAGAACCTTCACTTTGTGTGCTTGACACACTTCAGTGAGTCGGTTGACGGTTATGTGGCGTTCGAGCCTACCAACTTGGATAACACTATTGGTGAAGTGATTTCCCAGGCTGGCATGACTCAGCTTCGCATCGCTGAAACAGAAAAGTATCCGCATGTAACGTTCTTCATGAGCGGCGGCCGTGAGAAGGAATTCCCGGGCGAGCAGCGGATCCTGATCAACTCGCCAAAGGTTGCGACATATGACCTTAAGCCTGAAATGAGTGCCTACGAAGTGACAGATGCATTGATCAAAGAAATCGAAGCAGATAACTTCGATGCGATTCTCTTGAACTTTGCGAACCCGGACATGGTAGGACATTCTGGCATGCTTGAGCCAACCATAAAGGCAGTTGAAACAGTTGACGAGTGCCTCGGACGCATCGTTGACCTGATTGTTTCTAAAGGCGGAACAGCGATCATCACTGCTGACCACGGAAACGCTGATGAGGTTGTTACCCTTGAAGGCAATCCGATGACCGCTCATACTACTAACCCGGTTCCAGTCATTGTGACCAAGGAAGGCGTGGAGCTTCGTGAAGACGGAATTCTGGGCGACCTTGCTCCGACAATGCTTGAATTACTGGGACTGAACCAGCCAGCTGAAATGACTGGAAAAACTTTAATCAAAAAACTTTAATTATAAGGAGAGATACTTATGCCATTTATTACAGACGTATACGCACGTGAAGTATTGGATTCCCGAGGAAACCCAACAGTTGAGGTAGAAGTTTTTACAGAATCAGGTGCTTTCGGACGCGCACTAGTTCCAAGTGGTGCTTCAACTGGTGAATACGAAGCAGTTGAACTTCGTGACGGCGACAAAGGCCGCTACCTTGGAAAAGGTGTTCTGAAAGCAGTTGAAAATGTGAACGAAATCATCGCTCCTTTCCTTGTTGGAGAAGAATTCAACGTTCTTGACCAAATCGGTATCGACGAGGCTCTGATCGAATTAGATGGTACTGAAAACAAAGGCAAGCTAGGCGCTAACGCAATCCTTGGCGTGTCCATGGCTGTTGCACACGCTGCTGCAGACTATCTTGACCTTCCTTTGTATCAATATCTTGGCGGATTCAACTCCAAGCAGCTTCCAGTTCCAATGATGAACATCGTGAACGGCGGCGAGCACGCTGACAACAACGTGGACATCCAGGAATTCATGGTAATGCCTGTTGGCGCTGAAAACTTCCGTGAAGCACTTCGCATGGGTGCTGAAATTTTCCATAGCCTGAAGTCTGTACTTAAGGAAAAAGGCTTGAACACAGCTGTTGGTGACGAAGGCGGATTTGCTCCAAACCTTGGTTCAAACGAAGAAGCTCTTCAAACAATCGTGACAGCTATCGAAAAAGCAGGCTACAAGCCAGGCGAGCAAGTAATGCTTGCTATGGATGCTGCATCTTCTGAGTTCTACAACAAAGAAGACGGCAAATACCACCTTTCTGGAGAAGGCGTTGTTAAAACTTCTGCAGAAATGGTTGATTGGTACGAAGAAATGGCTTCTAAATATCCAATCATCTCAATCGAAGACGGTTTGGATGAAAACGACTGGGAAGGCCACAAGCTATTGACTGAGCGCCTTGGCGGAAAAGTTCAGCTTGTTGGTGACGACCTGTTCGTTACAAACACTAAAAAGCTTGCTCAAGGTATCGAGCAGGGCGTTGGAAACTCAATCCTGATCAAAGTTAACCAAATAGGTACTTTGACAGAAACTTTCGATGCAATCGAAATGGCTAAGCGCGCAGGCTACACTGCAGTTATCTCTCACCGTTCTGGTGAAACAGAAGATTCAACAATCGCTGACATCGCTGTTGCAACAAACGCTGGCCAAATCAAGACTGGTGCTCCATCACGTACAGACCGCGTAGCGAAGTACAACCAGCTTCTTCGCATCGAAGACCAGCTTGGTGAAACAGCTCGTTTCAATGGAATCAAATCTTTCTACAACCTAAAGAAGTAATCTAACGAGGGATTCATTCCCCCTAAAACCGAACGCCGGTAGCATGACGATGCTGCCGGCGTTTTTTTTTGAGCCGCTAATGGACAATTAGAAGAGAAGAAACGCGAAAAGTGTCCGATAGAAGGTCTCTAATGGACAAATAGAAGAAGAGAACCCCGAAAAAGTGTCCGATAGAAGGGCTCTAACGGACAAATAGAAGAGGAGAACCTGGAAAAGTTTCCCGTAGAGGTCTAATTGAATGGATAGACAAAACATGGAATAATTCTCAGGAAATAAACTCGCTAGTAAATCCGCACAATAATAGATAAAAACTCATTAAATGATGATTGGAGCGGATTCATATGAAGAGGGTTACCCTGGCTGCTGTCTTGTTGATGGTTTTTACACTATATAATGTCATGCCTGCATCTGCCACTCCATCCTCTATAAAAAGAGAGAAGTTCGAAAAGACGGGTCACGTATTCTGGGATATCCCGGTAGAGGAGAAGCTTGTGGCATTTACGTTTGATGACGGGCCGGATCCTACCTATACTCCGCAAATCCTTGATGCTCTGAAAAAATACAAGGCCAAGGCGACGTTTTTCGTGATTGGCGAGGAGGCGGAAAGATATCCGGAGATCGTGAAACGCCAGGCTGCAGAGGGGCACGAAATCGGCAATCACACCTATCGGCATCATTTCCGGGACGGCTATTCCCCGGCAATGTTGAAAAAAGAACTCGCTAAAAACTCGGAAATCATCGAAAGCCTGACTGGAACATCGCCCACTCTGTTCAGGCCGATTGCCGGCTATTATGACAAGGAAATCGTCGATACGGCGATTAAGGGCGGCTACAATGTCATCCTTTGGTCATGGCATCAGGAAACCCGGGATTGGAGCAGGCCGGGAGCAGCGAAGATCACGCAGAATGTCGTTTCCGATGCTCGGCCAGGTGATGTGATTATTTTTCATGATGCTGGCGGAGACCGTTCACAAACGGTGAAGGCGGTTGAGGACATCCTCGAGATTTTATATAAGAATGGATACCAATGCACGACCGTTTCCGATCTGCTGTACAGATCGAATTCGCTGCTTCCAGCTTCAATAAACTAGCCGGAATGGACAAGTGTGACATGTACGTGCCCAATAAAATTCACAACAATTCGGACAAGTATTGTTTCATTCCCGAAAATGTGATAAATTTAAAATACTGTTAGCAGTTTTATCGGGAGGTACGTCATGCATACATTTTTAACCGTTCTTTTAGTGATTGTGAGCCTTGGGCTAATTGCGGTTGTTCTTCTTCAGTCAGGCAAGAGTGCTGGTCTATCTGGTGCGATTTCCGGCGGCGCTGAGCAATTGTTTGGTAAGCAGAAGGCAAGGGGTCTGGATTTAGTCCTTCACCGAGTCACGGTTGTTCTATCTGTACTATTTTTTGTCCTGACTATTGCCGTTACTTATTTCAAACTATAATACAAACAATGACCCGGCTTCCACAAGAGGCCGGGTTTTATTGTGTGCAAAAAACCTCACATATTTATACTGAATATGGGTATTTACATATATAAAGGCTTTTAATTGAATGTTACACGCATGTTTGTTAAAACTAAGGAAGAAATCAGATAGAGGGAGTAGGAAAATGAGAAAGTTAGTGCCAAGACCATTTACATTTAAAGCTGGAAAAAGAGCGGTATTGCTGCTCCATGGATTTACCGGCAACTCAGCGGACGTCAGGATGCTGGGACGATTTTTAGAAGGAAAAGGTTATACGAGCCATGCACCAGTTTTTAAAGGACATGGGGTACCGCCTGAAGAACTTATACATACTGGACCTGCAGATTGGTGGCAGGACGCGCTTGACGGATATGAATTCCTCAAGAGTGAAGGATATGAGGAAATAGCGGTTGCCGGATTATCACTGGGAGGCGTCCTGTCCCTGAAGCTTGGATATACAAAGCCGCTAAAGGGAATCGTGCCAATGTGCGCACCGATGCATCTTAAGACAGAAGAGTTGATGTACCGGGGCGTGCTTGAGTATGCGCGGGAATACAAGCGGATGGAAGGCAAGCCGGAAGAGCAAATCGAGGCGGAGGTAAAGGAACTCGAACAAAAATCCATGTCCACCTTGAAAGACCTTCAGGAATTGATCAAAGAGGTCCGCGGAAGCATCGACTTGATTTATGCTCCGACATTTGTTGTCCAGGCGCGCAATGACGTAATCATCGATCCTGACAGCGCGAACATCATTCACGATAGCATCGAGTCTGAACATAAAAAACTCAAGTGGTATGAAGAATCAGGACATGTCATCACGCTTGATAAAGAACGTGACCAGCTGCATGAAGATGTTTATGAGTTTCTTGAGTCGTTAGATTGGAAAGAATAAAGGAAAAGAACCCTAAATAGAAGGAGGGATTCATATGGATGAGAATATTAAAGGCCATATAGACAGGCTGTTGCATTATATGAAGGATGAAGCCTACAAGCCGCTTACCGTACAGGAGCTTGAGAATGCCTTTGGAATCGAGGACTCCTCGACATTCAAGGATTTTGTCAAAGCGCTTGTGGTCATGGAAGAAAAGGGCCTCGTAGTCAGGACCCGAAGTGACCGGTACGGCCTTCCGGAAAAAATGAATCTAGTGCGCGGCCGTTTCAGCGCACATGCCAAGGGATTTGCTTTTGTTATAACAGAAGAGCAAGGAATGGATGACATCTTCATTCCCCCGAATGAAACGAGTAATGCGATGAACGGTGACACAGTCCTTGTCCGCGTATCGTCAGACAGTTCTGGTCAGCGCCGTGAAGGGACAGTAGTGCGCATCCTTGAAAGAGGAGTATCGCAAATTGTCGGCACTTATACAGAAAGCAAACACTTTGGTTTTGTCATTCCTGACGATAAGAAATTCACAAGTGATATCTTTATTCCTAAGGAAGCCGGCATGGGGGCAGTCGAAGGGCATAAGGTTGTCGTAAAACTGACGAGCTACCCTGAAGGACGCAAAAGTGCAGAGGGAGAAGTCACCGCGATTCTTGGCCATAAAAATGACCCCGGTGTCGATATCCTTTCTGTCATCCACAAACATGGACTGCCGATGGAATTCCCAGACGAAGTTCTGGAGCAGGCGAATAATGCTCCAGACCAAATCAATGAGAGTGAAATCGCAAACCGGCGTGACCTTCGCAATGAAGTCATTGTTACGATAGATGGCGCAGATGCCAAGGACCTTGACGATGCAGTCCAGGTAACAAGGCTTGAAAACGGCAACTATAAACTTGGCGTTCATATCGCAGATGTTACGTACTATGTAACCGAGGATTCACCAATTGACCGTGAAGCAGAAGACCGTGCGACGAGCGTTTATTTGGTCGACCGGGTAATCCCGATGATTCCGCACCGTTTATCAAATGGTATTTGCTCGCTGAATCCGAAAGTGGATCGTCTGACCTTGTCATGTAATATGGAAATCACACCTGAAGGCCAGGTCGTAGACCATGAAATCTATCAAAGTGTCATTAAGACGACTGAGCGGATGACGTATTTTGATGTAAATCGTATCTTCGTTGATAAGGACGAAGAAACCCGCTCACGTTATGAGTCTTTGGTACCGATGTTCGAATTGATGGAAGAACTGGCAGCTATACTTCGTAAAAAGAGGATGGCTCGCGGGGCAATCGACTTTGATTTTAAAGAATCGAAGGTACTGGTCGATGAAGAAGGCCATCCAACTGATGTTGTGATACGCGAACGCTCGGTTGCTGAAAAGCTGATCGAGGAATTCATGCTTGCTGCGAACGAAACGGTTGCAGAGCATTTCCACTGGCTTGAAGTGCCATTCATCTATCGTATCCACGAAGATCCGAAAGAGGATAAGTTGAGAAAATTTTTCGATTTCATTACCAACTTTGGTTACCTTGTAAGAGGTTCTGCAAATGGAGTACATCCAAGGGCGCTCCAGGAAATCATTGAAGAGGTTCAGGGAAAACCCGAGGAAATGGTTGTATCAACTGTCATGCTCCGTTCGATGCAGCAGGCCAAATATTATCCTGAAAGCCTCGGACACTTTGGACTTTCTACAGACTATTACACGCACTTCACATCGCCGATCCGCCGTTATCCTGACTTAATTGTCCACCGTTTGATCAGGACTTATTTAATCGAAGGCAAACTCGATCAGGCAACGAAGGAAAAATGGAATGCGATGCTGCCGGATATTGCCGAGCACTCTTCCAATATGGAACGCCGGGCGGTCGAAGCGGAACGTGAAACAGATGAGCTGAAGAAAGCGGAGTACATGGAAGACAAGGTTGGAACTGAATATGATGGAATCATCAGCTCCGTTACGAATTTTGGTATGTTTGTCGAGCTGCCTAACACCATCGAGGGCCTTGTTCATGTCAGCTACATGACGGATGATTATTACCGCTATGATGAACGCCACCTGGCGATGATCGGTGAGCGAACGGGCAATGTCTTCCGAATCGGCGATGAAATTACTGTCCGAGTCATCAAGGTAAACAAGGATGAACGCTCCATTGATTTTGAAATCGTCGGCATGAAGGGTACACCAAGACGTGAGCGCCCGGCACAGCCAAAGATCTTCAAGACAGGCAGCAGCGAGAAAAAACCGCGCCGCGGAAAAGAGGAAGAAGGCAAGCGCGGAGGCAGAAGCTCTGGAGGCAGAGGTTCAGGTGGCGGAAGAAACGGCTCAGGCTCAAGCACCGGTTCAAAGCCAAAGAGCAAGAAAAAGAAATTCTTCGAGAACGCACCAGCTGCAAAACGTAAATCGAAAAAGAGAAAATAGGCAACTCTTATTGGAGAGCTCCTGACGAAGGGGCTCTCTGTTGTCCTAGTATATTAAAGGATAAATTTTCACTTTGAGAATTGTCTAGCTCCAGCGCCTAGCCAGTTTTCATCCTTGAGATGGCTTCTTCGAGTATCTTGCGAGAAGCGTTAGCTTTGAGCAGTTCGAGTCGCTTCGGTCCGCCCAATGAAGTCAAAGAACGACTTCAATGATCGGCCCTCCAGCGCTTGTCGGGGCTGACCAAGGCGCTTCCGCTTTTCGTTGTGGGCGAAGGCTTAATTTGCTAAAATGAGAGAACAGAAAAGGGGGAAGTTTTTATGCCAAAAGGTGAGGGGAAAGTCGTCGCGCAAAATAAAAAAGCGAACCATGACTATTTCATCGAAGAAACGTATGAGGCCGGAGTCGTCCTCCAGGGAACAGAGATCAAATCAATCCGCAACGGACGCGTCCAGCTGAAGGATTCTTACGCAAAAGTCCATAATGGTGAGCTTTTCTTATACAATCTGCATATCAGCCCATATGAACAGGGAAACCGTTATAACCATGATCCGCTTCGCACAAGGAAGCTTCTGCTCCATAAACGCCAGATCAACCAGCTAATTGGGGAAACAAAGGAAGCAGGCTATGCGCTTGTGCCATTGAAGATTTATCTGAAGAATGGTTTCGCGAAGGTTTTAATCGGTCTTGGTAAGGGTAAAAAGAACTACGACAAGCGTGAAACACTGAAGAAGAAGGAAGCAGGCCGCGACATTGAGCGTGCATTCCGTGAGCGCCAGAAAATGTAAGCTTGTCAGCTGAGGAAGAGTGTACCAGTTGAAAAAAGTCCTCAGTGTGTTATAATAATAACTGTCACCAGCGAGTGACAACATAACTTTTGCTCGGCTTAACCGAGTTCTCCTAACGTCTGTATCACAGATACAGCAACCTTTTATATGGGGACGTTACGGATTCGACAGGGGTAGTTTGAGCTTAAGTGGCGAGTCGAGGGGATCGGCCTCGTAAAAACGTCAACGCCTATAACTGGCAAACAAAACAACAACTTCGCTTTCGCAGCTTAATACTGCATAGCGGTTCGCCCCTCCATCGCCCATGTGGTAGGGTAGCGGACTCACTCTAAGTGGGCTACGCCGGATTCCACCGCCTGAGGATGAAGGAAGAGAACAACCAGGCTAGCTGGCCGGCCGCCTGTCGGTAGGCAAAAGGACCAGCGAATCGCCAATATGCCGACTACACTCGTAGAAGCTTAAGTGCCAATATCTTTGGACGTGGGTTCGATTAGTAATTAGTCGCCTTGCGTGGCAACATGCAAGTGAAAATCCGGCTTTATCGGTGAAACCTAAGTCGTGAATAGCGATAAGGCAATGCCGAGTGGTATGTGGAGCAATCCAACAGCCATGTATCGACTTATAGGCTGCCATCCTGGCAGTACTAGGATGCGTGATCGATCCGGGAATCCGGATAAAACTACATCTCGCATAAGACGCCGGAGGACCTGCAGATGCAGGTTCAAGATATAGTCAGTGCCATGACGAAAGCATGGAATAGCACGTCCCACCGTCTCCACCAATACATATGTTGGTGGATTTTTATTTTGACTGTATAACATCAGCTTTCGGCTGATGTTTTTTATTTGGGAGTTAATAATGAATCATTAATAGTAAACTAAGCGAATTACTAACAATCATAAATTATTGCTTAAATAGTAAAGAAAGAATCCTCGAATGCCTTTTTAGCTACTAACATTTCCGGTTTATACTTTCCGTTTCGGGGTGTAACCGACTCATAATGCTCCAATATCCATTGAGCACGGAGCCGTTTCCGTTCAATTCTTAAAAAGGGGTAGATGTGTCTTAAAGTGGACAATACGTCAATTTTATTCTTTATGCTCAATGTATAAGAGTTCTTATGGGTATCAGGTTTATAATTTTTCTTATTACTAATAACTCCTCCAATTATAGAATGGATATACACCAAAAGTTCTTTATCTGTTGATGGAATGGTGATCATCGGCCGACGATGTTCGTGCTGGTGCATTCTTGTTAATGTTATGCTGCCTTCTCCATCTATAATGCCAGCAATATAGCTAGCTTCCCAAATCTCCATTCTCCTTCCTCCTTCCTCCTTCCTCCTTCCTCCTTCCTCCTTCCTCCTTCCTCCTTCCTCCTTCCTCCTTTTAAGGAACGTATGTTCTTGTGTTGATTATAAACTTTAATTGCCCATATCGAAAGTTTTTGATTTGCATTTCATTTATAGAATAGGATTTAGTTTCTTACCCATGACGTTAAAGAAGCTCGGGTTTTCCATATATCCTTTCCTTCCTCTTATGCTATAGGTCTGTGTTTGATTTATCTCTCTCAACCTGGACTTGCTTATGTATTTTTCTAAAACTAAATGGGAATGACTGCTGATAAATGAAGGAGGTAGCCATGAAAGAAGGTATGATATCATCAGAGCATATCGTTATGATTATTACGGCTATTTGCGTTGGAACATTGGCTCGGGTTCTGGCAATTAAAGAAGACTTCAGACAATACCCCAGCTATCCGAATGGCTATATGATCCATCTGGTTACTGGGTTTGTTGCTGCTGCCCTTGGTGCAGTTGCCATTCCGGCGTTAATGACCAAAAACTTTGTCGCAGTTACATTCCTGACACTTGCCATCCAACAGTTCCGGGATGTAAGGAAGTCTGAAAGGGAAAGTTTGAAAGATGTAGAACACACCGAGTATGCTTATCGTGGAGATGCGTATATCGACGGAATAGCAAAGACATTCGAAGCAAGAAATTATTTTTCTCTGATTGTTTCTTTTTTGACGGCTCTCACTATTCAAATTGTGGACAGTGAGTCGAAATTGGTCAATATCATTTCGGGTACAATTGTCGGTGCAATAGGATTTTACATATTAAAAAGATTTTCAAAAGGAAAAACAATTGGTGATGTTGCTGAAGTAGAAGAAGGAAAGATTGAAGTGAAAGGATCGGAATTGTTTGTGGATGGTATATATGTGACAAATCAGCTTGGAACGGAAAATGCCGCTAAAATGTTTGAAAACGAAGGTATGGCTGTGGTCATTTATCCTCACGAGGAACATTTTCGGATCGCTTTGGACAACTATGGACAAAGGCAGGCTGCACTTTTTGAAGCAACAAGGGCCCTGGGGGTAAAGAGATATCATTTTACAAGGAAGGAATATGAAAAAGGAAGGATTGTTGTGACACTCGTTCCAATCATTAAAGACAAGGATAAGCTGATTGAAGCTGTCAAAAAGACTCCTTTGCTTGAAAGTACGAAAAAAAGCCATACAGTCATGAAAACAAACCTTGTCGGAAAGGAATAAACAATGGGAAGAGAATCTTCAGAGAGACCAGGCTATGAGATCCTGGCATTTGTCACTTTAAACAAGGAAAGAATACTGGGGGGCAGCCAGCTTACCCTGTTAGCTGAGAATGAAGAACAGCAGAAGTTGATGGTTCAGGACGTGGCCAAAGCAATGAAAGCTGATGTCGTTCAGATGAAAAGTGGAGATTATTTAGTGTTGAGAGTTTAATTTTAATTGACTCCTCCTAGGCATAAGGGCAGCCTTTCTGAATTCAGAAGGGCTTCTTTTGTTTTTATGAGTACTGGACAAACTCGTAAGAAATCAATTCTAAAAAGTGGAAATTTGACAGAGATTCAATGAGAATATAAGATTTTTAATATATGAATTCATGAACATGTAATGGGTAATAGCCATTCCTAGTAAATTATATAGGTCGCTTGCAAACAGTACCAGACATATTAAACTGTTCCTGAAAGAAGATAAAGCTTTGCAAATTCCAATAAAAGCCAAAAGAGTATTTAATATTGCCTTGCCAGCGATTGGATTTTATAAAGTTTACTTCGTGCAGGAATGTTTATTTGGTACCGAAAAAATAGACAGGTAATAAAAGACCTGGCGTGAATAGGCGCTAAGAAAACAATTCGGGAGTGATATACATGCAATTTATATTAGGTTTTAACTTGATGGAGCTTATGCCAACAATTATTGTGTATTCTATTTTGTCCATTTTGGCTATTGGCGTTATCTATCTATTAAAGAAAAAGTCAGATAAAGAATTAAAAGAACTGGATGAAAAAATGAAATCCAACGATAAAATCAAATAACAATAAGGCTGTCTAATAATGGGCAGCCTTAATTTCCTGAAAAAGATAATTTATTTTAAAGGGGTCCTATGAGCAGATTTTCCAACTCGAAAATCTGCTTTTTTATTTTTTAAAAAAAATAGTCGAAAAACGAACTCTTTGATTAAAGGTAATTAGACTTAGTCAATCATAGGGATTAATTGGGTTAAAAGAACTCTTTTAGTTTAAAGGAAAAGCAACCGTCGAAAATCCAAAGTTAATGTCGAATCCTCTCCATGGAAGTGATGAATCCCTGCTTCTGAAAGGGGGTGAGATAGTGCGCATCCGGCATGTTATTCTAATGGGTGTATTTTTAGGGGCGGCCTCTTTCTTTCCGGATAATGCATTTGCTGAGAAAAATGGTTCAGCCGGTCAGCCGGTGACTCAAAAATCTGAAGTACATACTCAAGTTATACGTAAAGCAGATTCTCCAGAGGCCACGAATAAAGAAATCCCCGTTAATCCTGATAGAGTAAAAAAGAAGCCGGAACAGGCGGGTCAGAAACCTGTCCAGAAACCAGTTCAGAAGCCTGATTCCCAGCCAACCCAATCGATTAAATCTGTTCAAAAGTTACCGGACAAGACGGATAGGAGTAATGAAAAGGTTATTCCTTCTATTAAAAACAAGATAAAGGCTGGGAAACCTCCTGAATCTGCTGTAATGCGGAAAGGCCAGGCACCGATTCAGGCAAAGCCAAAAGTTGTCACTGCTGAGTCTGCTAAAGCGTCAAAGGTTCAAGCTCCAAGTAAAAGGTTTTACGAGGCAGATGAATACAGCCACATTCAAGGCGGAACCGATGCCAAGCCAGAGATTTCTTCAAAAAATGTAAAGCCTTCTTTTTCAAAAAAAAAACGCAGTACTCTTCGTTTGGCGAAGGAACCTTTAATAGAGGGCAAACACGAAACTCCTTCTGGAGATAAAAAGAATCCTAGATTCATTGAAATCATAAGTAATTCTCCACAACGAACGCAAACGCCTGGAGGACAATCAAATGAGCAAATAAGCTCGGGGTCAGGCACTATAAGCTTCATTGCAGGTTTGCTTGAATGGAATGATTACTTTGGTGGAAATCATGCCCGTATCCATAATTCCTGCCATGCTTATTACTTTCATCAATGGATTAATGCTCCACCTTCACCACCGCCGAAGGCAGCTCCTTTTTTCTTAATGTTTACTGCTTAATTAGCTAAAAAAACATAGTAAAAGGGAGCAAAATGAGAATGAAAAATATAAAGAAACTGGTAAAAACTTTCGTCGCAACCACAGTATTGTCATTTGGTATTATTTCTGGAGGCAATTTCACTGAAGCTGCTGCACCTGATCATGCAAGAACAGAACCTGTAAAAGCTGTTCAAGCAGACGGTCCACAGAATCTCCAGGGACGTGAAAAAGCAACCTCTGTGACTTCAGCAACTCCTAAAAAGGCCGAGCTTACTGTCCAGCCTAAAGAAGAAACAAAGCCGGAGGTAACTGCATCTAAAGCAGAAGCCAAACCAGAGGTAACTGCGCCAGAGGCAGAAGCAAAGCCTGAAGCTGATACCCAGCCTGAAACAGAAGAAAAGATTGTAGAGCCTTCACAGTCTAATAACGCTGAAGCCCAGCTAAAGAAAGAAAATAAAATCAGCAAATCGCAGGCAGGTTTGCATGCAAGTGAAACGGCAAGATCGCATGCTGCCGCAAATTCAGCGATTTTCTCTAACAGCCCATCAGAAGAAAAGACCGAACCTGAAGTTCAAACGGAATATTATTATGGAACTGATTCAGCTACGTCTATACCTAATCCTGCTGGCAATGATTTTTATCTTGGAAAGTTGGGATATGGAAGCGTCGTTCAATTTGACGCAGGCACAGGCAGCGGGAAATTCTTCAGCAGTGCCAGAGCAGAGGAAGCTGCATATGTTTATGGTTACTGGTTTTTAACTGGTATGCAACAGGCACCTGCGGGTATCTCTGCAAGTGAATGGGGAGCGCAGCAGGCAAAATTGGCACTTGAAACCTATGAAGCTATGAAAAGCGTCTATGGTTCGAAAGTAAGACCTGTTATCTTTATTGATGTTGAACCAGCATCAACTGGTACGAAAGAATATGACTATGCGAACAATCAGGCGATCTATACCGCTTTTGTCAATTATCTGAATCAATATGGGGAAGGCGTTAAGCCTGGTACCTATTCCTCAAAATGGAGCTGGGAAGTTTCAATGGGGGAATTTTCGCCAAGCACTCCGGGAGCTTACTGGGTGGCCTATTACCCGGGTGACATTCCTGAAGATTTAACAATCAGCAATCCAGACTGGGGCAATTTCCCGGGAACAACCGAAAAGGCACAAATCTGGCAGTATTATGGCGGGGAAAATGACTATAATGTAGCCTGGAAACTTCCTTAAGACCTATAAATCTTTCAAAACCCTAAGCCTGACTTTTCCTTAAGGGGAAAGTTAGGCTTTTTGCTGTTCTGCTTCGATAGCGGGCTTTTGTAAATTAATAGGCCGTTTCAAACTCCCACTATAGCTTGTCTTTTTATTTTCTGTACACCATGACAAACACTCGTTTCGTGGTTTTGCTATATATTAAAACATAATATTTTTGAATCGAGGTATGTTGAATGGCAATCAGAAGAGCAACTCAGGAAGAGGCGAACCATCTTATTCAGCTGTCCGGGAAAGTGATGAAGGAAAGCTCGATGGGATATGCTGAAAATAGTGTGCAGAATGCGTATAACCTATTTATGCCCGTAATTCAAAATGGAGGCTATTTTCTCATCGATATAGAACAAAGCCAGCTGAGGGGATGGATTCTCCTGGTTACAGACTTGAATCCTGCGAAGAGCCAGGTCATGGGAAATTTGCTAAGTGTATACGTATTCCCAAAGTACAGAAAGTCCGGTGTCGCCCGGGAACTTACGGTAGCCGCGATTAATGAGTTTAAGGCGCTTGGAATCAGGACGATCCAGCTTAATGTGTTCAACGGAAATCCATCCAGAATACTTTGTGAAAGCTTAGGGTTTAAACCTATTTCGACGGTAATGGAATTGAACATCCAATAATCCATGCAGCATCTGGTCATAGGATTGATCTCCTACTGTTCCATCATTGCCGTTTAGAATCAAGGTTTGGCAGAGCTGGGCCCAGACAAAATCGGCGGAACATGCATAAACATGGAAAAGAGGAGGTTTTTAAATATGCATCCATATGTAAATGGTTATCAACGAAATGATTATAGATTTGGCGCTGGTCTTGGCTGGTTGCCGTTTTTAGGCGGTTTAGCGGGTGGATTCCTTGGCGGCGCTTTGGCAGCTCCCCGTCCCTTGCCGCCCCCACCATTCGGATATCCGGGAGCAGGATTTCCAGGAGGAGGCTACTTCCCCCCTGGTGGATATCCTGGACCAGGATTCGGTGGCTACCCAGGTGGTTATGGCGGTTATCCAGGAGTGGGGGCAGCAGGCTATCCAGGTCCGGCTGGAACCGGCTACCCAATAGCACCAGGCGGCGTTGGATACCAAGCAGATGGCTATCCATTCTACGGAAATTCAAATTTAGATTCATTCGGCTCTGGCTATCCGGAAAATGCTAATAAAGCTCTCTCTAAATTCTAACTAGTGAAAAAAGGCCTCAAAGGAGGTCTTTTTTCATGGCCTTTTTCACATTGCTTGATACTTTGCGTATAACCTCATGAACTTCTTTAAAATAAACCATGCAATACTGCAGAAAAACTTGAATAGATATAGGCATGACGGTAAAAAGCAAGGAAAAGTCAGGAGTGGGGATATGCCTGCAATCAATGGAACACAGTTGAAAGAAAGAATCGGTAATTTGCAAAGCAATATTTGGTTTGATGGACAGAAAGTCACGGGAGACATCGTAGCACATCCTGCCTTTAAGGGAGTGATCAATAGTAAGGCCCGCTTGTATGATTTTCAGCTGGAAGAGGAAAATTTGCCGCTGATGACCTATAAATCGCCTACAACGGGAAACCGGGTTGGCCGGTCTTTTCATCCCCCCCTCAAAAAAGAAGACCTGGAACTCAGGAGGCTTGCTGCCGGGGAGTGGGCAAAGCTGACTGGCGGAATGATGGGGAGGACCCCTGATTACATGAATACAGCCTTAATGGCTCTTGGTGCTTCAGCACATGTCTTTGAAGGGAAAAATAAATTAGGCAGGAATGTGACGTGTCTTTATGAAAAGGCAAGAGAGAATGACCTTACCTTTTCCCATACGTATGTCACGCCGCAGGTGAATCGTTCGCTCGCGTATTTTGAAGAGAAGGAGCAGCCAATTTCTGCCCGAGTTGTCAAGGAGACAGCTGACGGGATTTTCATTAAGGGTGCCAGGTTATTGGCTACACAAGGAGGCATCACAGATGAACTGATGGTTTTGCCGGCCGGCGGGAAATTCATCGAAGAGGATTATGTATATGCCTTTTCGATTCCGAGCAGCACAGAAAACTTAAAGTTTGTCTGCAGGGAATCTTTTGTCTATAACGACTCCCACTTTGACCATCCACTGGGGTCACGATTTGAAGAAATGGATACGATTGTGATTTTCGATAACACCTTTGTGCCGTGGGAAAGAGTTTTTTTATATAAAGATATTAATGCAGCCATGAATCTGTTCAACGAAACCAATTTCAATACCTTCCTGGTTCATCAGACATTATCAAGGCAGCTTACGAAATCCAGGCTGTTCCTGGGAACTGCCCAATTAATTACGGAAACGATCGGGATTGGCGAATATCAGCATGTAAAAGAAAAAATCAGTGAAATTATATGTGGTGTGGAAATGATGAAAGGGCTGCTATTATCCTCAGAAATGCAGGCGAGGGAAAATAGTTCCGGCTTGATGGTACCGGATGCGAGCCCTCTTACTGTTGCAAGTCTTATGTTTCCAAAGTTTTATCCAAGATTCGTAGAAATCCTTCAGCTGCTGGGGGCCAGTGGAACCATCACCATTCCGACAAGCAATGATTTTAAATCGGATCTAAGAAGTGACCTGGACCTGTATTTGCAGGGAGCAGATACCGAAGCGAAGGAAAGAGTTCAATTGTTCAGATTGGCATGGGATATGTGCTCAAGCGCTTTTGCGGGAAGAGAAACCATCTACGAGCGATTCTTTTTCGGCGATCCGGCCCGGATTTCAGTCGGGTTGTACAATCAGTATGACAAGAAACCAGCGGTGGATTTGGTGAATGATTTATTGAAAAGTTGAATGATAGAAAATGTAAAGTCCGGAGATTATTCTCCGGGCTTTTTGCTGTTTTTGGCATGGATTGGCTTTTGTAAATAACATTTCTTTCATCTTGGCTCTGTTGAAGCCCAATGTTGTTTTTACACACCTGTTGATTGTAGTGGAGGGCGCGTAGACTCCTGCGGGCGCAGCTGGTCAGGTGAGACCCCGCAGGAGCAAAGCGACGAGGAGGCTCAGCGCCAGCCAAGAAGAATTTGGTCTTTGAAAAAGCTGGCACTTGAGCTTTTTCATAATTCTTCCCCCGCGGAAAGCGAAGCGCCTGGAACGAAAATCAACAGTCTTGTTTAACAGAGCCTTCATCTTAAAAAAATCTTGGTGCAGAATGCAATAATGTTCCCAAAGTCAATTATGCTGTTTTTCCTGATTCATGCGTCTGGCAACCCAGAACGGGAAATACAAAATCACGAAGGTGATCAGTGCAATAATCTCCAGGGAAAGGATATACCATGGCCATGGTCCAAGAAAATCAATGATCGATGGATTGACTGGCTTTTCGGAGATGTACATATAGTTGCCTTCAATCAGGAAGTTGACGACGAAAATTATGAGCGTATAGACGTTCAACCAGAGAAATGCTTTCCAAATGGACTTTCCAGTCGGCCGGTAACCTGCCACAAATACCATGAACAGATTGGCTACGACCGTTCCCCCGTGTGAAACGAAGAAATGGATATATCGGTAATGGGGAAAGGTGTATAGGCTGATGTCTGGTGTGATCATGGCCTGCAATGCACTGCCGACGCCGACAAAATAAGTGAATTCAAACAGTGCATATCTCTTGTTTAATAGCAATATGGCAGAGAGGATGAGGGAGATACTGCTTAAGTGAAGTGGCAATGAATACTGATAGTTCCAGTGTCCGCTCCACCAAAGCCATATTTGCAGGCTTACTTCGGAGGCTATAAGCACCACGAATAATCCGATACGGGCAGCACGGTTGATCCCGTGTTTCCGTAAAGGCTCCCGGAACAAGAAGAGCAGTATGATCATTATAAAGAAAGCAGTGAGTGTCAAAAGGTGGACGCTTGAAAACAACTGAAAAACAGTTTCCGTTCCCGGTTCAAAAAACCCCTTCATAATTCTGCCGCCCTTCGAAAAAAGATTTCCATATCCTTACTTTATCATATTATCAGATGACATATATATCAGTTGAAAAACATACATTTCATACGATTACAGTTTGAGGAGGTGGGTTTATGCAATTTTACTATGGACAACAGATGCCCTTGAGGATCTTGGATGAAGCCGAGTTCTGGAAGCATCAGGAGGAGGAGCATACCGTCGTAATCCGCGAGCTGACACCTGATTTAGAACAGGAGTATGTGGATGCCCTGAAAGAATGGGAAAAGGTATTGGGGGAGACCCGCCATCAAGTTTTGAGATTCATAGAGACG
The DNA here is from genome assembly GCF_023714225.1 of Mesobacillus sp. MER 48. Classification (NCBI taxonomy): domain Bacteria; kingdom Bacillati; phylum Bacillota; class Bacilli; order Caryophanales; family Bacillaceae; genus Mesobacillus; species Mesobacillus sp. MER 48. The sequence continues at coordinate 105,020 of NZ_JAMAUR010000003.1, read as the reverse complement.
GTGACGAGGACGGGCAATTACATACCTGCCCAGCTGCATCAGCATGTACTGAAACTAACCTCCTTCTATTTACAGCAAAGCCTCGAATTCATTCGATTGTGTGAACAAATCAAAACAGAAAGTGAAGCTGTTAAAAGGAATCCAACAGCAAAAGTGGTATTGGATCATATCATCCGTGAGTCAGAATATTTTGTGGGGATTGCCCAGGCACTTCTGTATCAGCAGACAACTTAATAGCATATCTAAAATCAGCCAGTGAATGGCTGATTTTTTATCTCTCATTGTTTATAAAATGCTGAGACCAACCTCCTAGTTTTAAAACTTTCGCTAATAGAAAGAAGTCTGTTATGATTATGTTGAAATAAAGAAAAGGAGGAATTTTCCTATGTATGATGTAGCAATTATCGGCGCGGGTCCTGCAGGCGGAAGCGCAGCGATTTTCGCAGCAAAGGCTGGCAAGAAAACAGTTGTGCTGGACAACAATAAAAGCGTAACGAAGCGTGCATGGATGGAGAACCACTATGGCGCACCTGAAATTGCAGGTCCTGACTTGGTAGAGACAGGCATCAAGCAAGCCAAAAAATTCGGTGCTGAGTTTGTTGAAACGACTGTGACTTCTGTAAGCAAAACAGACAGCGGCGTTAAAGTCGTGACTGAAAACGGCGAGTATGAAGCAAAGCATGTCATTATCGCTTCTGGCATGATGACTGATGTAGCTGAAGCATCTGGCCTTGCAACAAAAGATGGCACAGAGCCAAGAATCAAGACGATTTTTGACGTCGATGCTGCCGGAAAAACAAATGTTGAAGGTGTTTGGGCTGCAGGCACTTGCGCAGGGGTCAGCATGCACACAATCATCACAGCTGGCGACGGCGCGAAGGTAGCCATCAACGTCATCAGCGAGCTGAATGGCGAGCGCTATGTAGACCATGATGTTCTGAAAGCATAAATAGTTGAAGCCTTGCAGGAATCTGCAAGGCTTTTATTCTGGTAAAGGTTCAGCAACTCTAGTTGCTATAATTAAACTGATCCTCGATCTTCCCGTCTTCATTGTGAATATATGCCATTGTGCCGGCCTCCTCAGCCATACGCTTGGCTTCATTCACAGCCTCTGATCTTGAACCAGTGGTAAGTTCAGGGTCATCTTGTCCCTCTTTTTTGACAGCCCACCCCTCTTTGTCATGGGGCACGGCATGGAATCTTGCTTCATCTGTTCCGGCTCGGTCCTCGAAATATTCATCACGTTCCATATCATCATTCTTGTTTTGAGCCATCTTAATCCCTCCTTGGCTTTTTGTTTGCACCTGGAAAAGGTATTAAGACTTTACCCGCAAAAAACGATCAAAAACGCGCCTGGACAGTATGGATATTTTTGGTGAATCATCCTCAGAGGATCCTGTTATCTTCCTGTCTGTCTGCCGTTCCAGCAGTCTGCCGTGGGTAGGTCACCTGTAAAATCCCATCTTGGAAGGTAGATTGAATGAACCTTGTCTCGGTGGGTTCGGGAAGCGGGATCAGGCGCTCGAATTCACCATAAAATCTTTCCCTTTTCACCTCCATATCAGCAGGGAACAAGGTTCTTGAAATACCCTTCACCACCAGAGTATCTCCTTGTCTTAGAGCCACGGAGAGATCGCTCCTGCTTAAACCGGGAACCTCAAGGATCAGGCAGATGGCGGAATCATTTTTATAAATATCATAAAGAGGGAAATCATCAGCATGAACCATTCTCTCCGGGATACCATGATTGAATAACCCACGCCAAAAGTCATCTTTTTGGTATTTATTCGTCAGCTCGAGCCACATTTTCACTTTCTCCATATCCATGTCATGGCCCTCCCAATGAAGGTTTTTAAATTTGATTCGCAATCGGAGCAGAAGGGTTGGCAATCTGATCCTGATCGCTGACATCCGGATCAAAAATCCCGGTATTCTGTAAAGAAGATGATGGTGAGAAATCACCGAGAGAAAAATTGACACCGAAGTTCTTGCTGTTTGCCGTGTGGCTATTATGGACTGTTGGTCCAACATCCAGGTTTCCGTTTTGAGTGATTCCATTGACTTTGATATTAAAAATATTAATTTGGTAAGGCATCGAAAACCTCCTTATCAGTACTAAAATGTTGCATTTTGAAATTCTTTTTTTACACGAACCCACCATTTTAGTAAAAAAGAGACTAAATGATGGGTTCATCAACTGGGGCCAGAGGGACGCCCTGATAGGTGGAGTCAGCTGTCGCAATCGCAGCTTGATCATTTAAATCCGGATCAATATAGACATTATCCATCAATGCTTCCGTTGGTGACGCATCACCAAAAGAAGAGTTCATTCCCTGGGACTTATCATTGGCTGTATGGCTGTTATGGATGGCTGATCCAATAGTGATGGAGCCATTTCCCGAAACGCTGTTAACTTTGAAATAAAAGAGGTTAATCGTGACTGGCATAGCTTTTCATCCTTATTCCGTCTTTGAGGTACTATATGCAGTCTTTGGCCCAAATGTTCTTTGATATTACGGGAGGCTGCTCTTCTCGAATAATGGACAAATACCTATGAAATTCTTTTGGATATGGATAAATACCCAGGAAATTTCTGTGCTTCTGCATAATCTTTAGTAACCTTTTGGGAAAAGGGATATTTTAGCTATTCATGAAATAAAGAGGAGGTAATACAATGGATGCTTCTAATCAGTATTCAAGTGTAATCAGCCAGGTGCCATTCAATCAAAATGACCTAAGGTTTGGCCGATTTGGCTTTGGCAGGCCGTTTGGCTTCGGAAGGCCATTTTTTGGGAGGCCATTTTTCGGGGGACCATTTTTCGGAGGTTTAGCCACTGGATTGCTTGGTGCAGCACTGTTCAGTCCGTTCTATGGGTATGGATATGGATTTGGTTACCCATATTATGCGCCATACCCATACTATGCTCCATATTTTTGGTGACAGAGATAAACAATATTATGTGATAGCACAAGCCTTCCGAAAATAAGATGTAATATTAAACAGCGGAGGTTTTGCCATGGCAGTTGTGAAGCATACAGAGGCGGATATCAGTTTGTTGGCGAGACTTCTGAGGGCAGAGGGTGAGGGGGAAGGCCAGCAGGGAATGCTGATGATCGGAAACGTAGGAATCAACCGAATCCGGGGGAATTGTTCTGACTTTATCGGATTAAGGACGATTCCGCAGATGATTTATCAGGAGCACGCATTTGAAGCTGTCCAGAAGGGCTATTTTTACCAGAGAGCCAGGGAAGTGGAAAAGAGGCTTGCGAGGCGGGCAGTGAAAGGCGAACGTCTATGGCCGTCCAAATTCGCACTCTGGTATTTCCGGCCGCCGGGCGATTGTCCTTCTACCTGGTACAACCAGCCGCTCGCCGGCCGTTTTAAGCTGCACTGTTTCTATGAGCCGACAGGAGAAGAGTGTGAAAACATCTATAATACATTTTGATGTTCTGCCAATTTTATTTTGGCAGTCATTTTTTTGTGAGATAAGAAAGTATAAAATTCACTTTGAGAATAATCCAGCTCCAGCGCCTAGCCCCTCGAGACGCTTGTCTAGTGTCGCCTCCTAGAAACTCCGAAACTTCAACTCCGCCGGCAGAAGCAAAAAGCGCTTCTTTGTCGGAGTCTCCAGTTTCTGCGTTTCTGGGCAGTCGGCTATACTTTTCGATTTCGGTCCTGCCAATGAAGTCAAAGAACGACTTCACTGTCAGGCCCTCCAGCGCTTGTCGGGGCTGACCAAGGCGCTTGCGCTTTTTGTTCTTGACAGCAAAATGAAATGGGATTAAAGTTAAATAGCTTAATAGTTAAACAGTTTAACTATTAAATAATAGAATGACTTTAAGGCGAGGTGTCTACATAAATATGTATGATAAATCTGTCAAGGATTTAGTGGATCACTATATCCATGTTTCCTTTTCGGTGAACAAGATTGCCGAGGGGATGGTCAAGGAAGAAATCGGTTCGGACCTGACGAACGATCAGCACTATACATTGCGCTACATCAACAAAGTGGGTTCATGTACATCATCGGAGCTGGCTGAAGTTTTCGATGTCAAAAAAAGTGCGATCACCGCCATCATCACGCGTTTGTGGGAAAAGGGGCTTATCCTAAGAACAAGGGATGAAAATGACCGTCGATTGGTCTATCTGACTTTGACTGACAAGGGAAATGAACTGTTCCAAAAAACGGAGGAGCGGATCCAGGCCCTGGTGGAATCGATTATTACCAAGTTCGATCAGGATGAAATCATCCAGTTCCTTAAGACGTACGACAAACTAAATGAAATTTTAATAGAAAGAAAGAGCAGGGTGGAATAAAGTGAACTTCATTATCAAGCAGAAATGGTTAGTCATTATTGCATGGATTCTGGTGGCTGCAGGTCTGTTCATGGCTGCACCGAATATGGCAGAACTTGTCCGGGAAAAAGGGCAGATCACCGTGCCTGACGAATACTCCTCGACACTGGCTGGCAAAATTATGGATGAGGTCAGGGAGCAGGAGGGCGGAGGCGATGAGACACAGGTCGCACTTGTCTTCCACAGCGAGAAAAAATTGACAGCAGCAGAAATCAAGGAAGCGGAAAACGCAATCCGTGAACTTGAAAAGAATCGCGAGGAAATCGGGATCACGGATATCCTGACACACTTCAATGAGGAAAGCCTGAAAGAACAGCTTGTCTCTGAAGATGGAAAGTCAATCCTGTCCTCGGTAACGGTCAGCTGGAATGACCGCGAACCGGCTGAAGTAAGGAAGCTGCTCTATGACACAATTGAGGATGTTGACGTCGACCACTACTATACGAGCCAGTGGCTGATCAACGAAGATTTAATGACCAGTTCGGAAGAAGGATTGAAAAAGACGGAAGGAATTACGGTCGTCTTTATTCTTGTCGTCCTTCTCCTTGTATTCAGGTCCGTCATCGCTCCGGTCATTCCATTGCTTACAGTCGGTATGGCATACCTGGTTTCACAGTCGATTGTATCGGTGTTAGTTGACCAATTTGATTTTCCGCTCTCAAACTATACGCAGATTTTCCTTGTGGCCGTATTGTTCGGGATTGGAACGGACTACTGTATTTTGCTGCTCAGCCGTTTTAAGGAAGAGCTCACGCATCAAGAAAGTGTCCCTGCTGCGATTGTCGCTACCTATAAAAATGCAGGGCGCACAGTATTTTTTAGCGGGATAGCAGTTATGATCGGCTTTGCCGCCATTGGCTTCTCACAATTCATTTTATATCAGTCCGCGGCTGCCGTAGCAATCGGAGTCGCCATGCTTTTGGTTGGATTATTCACTATTGTCCCGTTTTTCATGGCGTTATTAGGCCAAAAGATATTCTGGCCTTCAAAGCAGAGCGCAGAGCATGGTGAAAGCAAGTTATGGGGCACTGTCGGAAGATTCTCACTGGCACGCCCATTCCTGAGCCTGCTGATTGTTGCTGCAGTATGTGTGCCGTTTTTGGTGGCTTATGATGGGGATCTGAGTTACAACTCACTGGATGAAATCAGCGGAGATGTAAACTCGATTAAGGCGTTTAATGCGATTGCCGGCAGTTTCGGCCCAGGCGAATCGATGCCAACACAAATTATCTTGAAAAATGACGAAAGAATGGACTCGGCTGAATACATTGAACTCGCTGAAAAAATCAGCACCGAGCTGAAAAAAGTCGACATGGTCGATACAGTTCGTTCGGTCACAAGGCCAACAGGAGAGCCAATCGAAGACTTCTTCGTCTCCAAACAGGCCGAAACACTCGGTTCAGGACTGGGTGAAGGAAAGGAAGGCCTGGATAAAATCAGCGATGGCCTCAATGAGGCTGAAACTGAATTGTCAAAGTCAGCACCCGAATTGGAAGGGGCTGCTGACGGCATAAACGAATTGATCAATGGAACAACTGCAATTAAGTCAGGTCTTGGCGAAATCCAGACCAACCTTGGCAAAATTGAGGATGGCATTCGCAAGGGTTCTGCGGGGTCTGATCAGATTCAGGCAGGATTAACAGAAGCAAAGTCCGGGGCTGAAGAATTGCTCGCCGGCTATAAACAGCTGCAATCCAAGTATGTGGAGATGCAGGCTGGCCTGGCACAGGTTGAGGCGGGATATACAGAGGCCGGGGGCGGAATTTCAAAACTGTCTGGCGGCATATCACAAGCAAACGGCCAGCTATTCGGCTATTTGGAAAATAGAGACCAGACATTGAAAGCAGACCAAAACTATCAGCAAATTAAAGGCCAGCTTCAATACATGCAGACTGAACTGGCAAAAGCTTCAGCAGGTCTGGATCAACTTAATGAGGTAATGCCGCAGCTTACAGGCGGAATGGCAAAAGCAAACGAAGCCTTTGCCGGAGCCTTGGCACAACAAGCAAATTTCGGCCCGGGACTCCAACAGCTGATCGACGGTATCGAACAGCAGCAGACAGGATTGAATCAGCTTGCTGACGGACAGGGGAAAATCGTCGATAATTTCCCTAAGCTGACAAATGGCTTGACTGGAATCAATGCGGGCCAACAGCAGCTTCTGGCTGGTTTTGGCGGATTGGGTACTCAGTTGGATCAGCTCACGGACGGACTAAGCCAGAGCACGGATGGGCTGGATCAGGTTTCTGAAGGACTTGGTTCCGCTCAGGAGTACCTGAACGGTCTGGCCAAATCTGATTCCAATGGCTTTTACCTGCCTGAGGAGGTGCTTGAAAGTGAGGATTTTGCCCAGGTATTTGATGTCTATTTTTCAAAAGACCGAAAAGTCATGACGATGGATGTCATTTTTGAAGCAAATCCTTACTCAAACAAAGCGATGGCACAGATTCCTGAACTTAAGGAAGCCGTTGAGCGCGCAACGAAAGGGACGAAGCTTGAAAATGCAGATGTAGCCGTCGGCGGGATCACAAGCACGAATGCGGACCTCGACACGATGTCTGGCCAGGATTATACACGCACAGTGATTTTGATGCTGCTTGGCATCGGTATCATCCTTGTATTCCTGTTCCGCTCCATCATCATGCCGATTTACATTATCGGCTCATTGATATTAACGTATTATACTTCAATGGCGATCAATGAAGTGATCTATGTCGATATTCTCGGATACTCAGGCATCAGCTGGGCGGTACCGTTTTTCGCCTTTGTCATCCTAGTTGCCCTTGGAGTCGACTACAGTATCTTCCTGATGGACCGTTTCAATGAATATAAGGATTTGTCCATCTCAGAGGCAATGCTGCTTTCGATGAAAAAGATGGGAACGGTCATCATCTCGGCAGCCGTCATTCTCGGCGGAACTTTCGCCGCGATGATGCCTTCGGGAATGATGTCGTTGCTGCAAATCGCATCAATCCTCCTTGCGGGATTATTCCTGTACGCGTTCATCATGCTGCCGCTGTTCATCCCGGTTCTTGTGAAGAACTTTGGCGAAGCAAACTGGTGGCCGTTTAAAAGAGCATAATGGAAAAGAGGCAGCCGATCAGCTGCCTCTTTTTGCATTAACACCTATCCACTCCACAGGACATTCCTTCATTGGGGTCGTCCATTTCTGAGAGGATAATTTGTTCCAGTGCTTCTTTCGACCTCATCCCCGGAACGACCCTGTCTCCAACGATGAACGTCGGAACAGCAGTGATGTCCACCTCGTTATAAGCATGGTCCAGTGCTTGTTGATGAGCCTCTTTATACTTACGGGTTTCGAGCGCGTGACGATATTCATCTTGATCGAGACCAACTTCACCGGCAAGCATTGTCAAAACCTTAAGGTTCCCAATATCTAACCCCCTCTGGAAAAATGCCCTGAGCATATGGTCATTATACTCGTTTCCTTTTCCATGCTCCTTCGCATACTGATATCCCTCAAATGCAAGGTGTGTGTACGGCTGGGGAGATACATCGGGAAGGACAATCTCCACCCCCATCCGCTCAGCCATAGGATAAACAGATTGCTTCCAGGTGCTTTGCAGGTAATGTTCCTCGGGCTTTAACGTTTTGTTCGGATAGGGCCTTAATTCAAAAGGCATCCATTCAAGTTCGACATCCTTCCCATCGATGGCTTCCTTCAGCGGAAACTCCGCCAAAAAACAGAATGGTCAAACATAGTCTGAATAAATTTTGATTTTCAGTGTCATAGCAGCCTCCTCCATATTCTTAAAAGTGTTAGGGTTTGTTTGGATTATACCTTTATACTCTCTGGCTAAACTTGCAGCAGGTTTTTCATTGCTAAAATCAATTCAGTTCGAAGGCAGGATGATGCAGGAGTTCATAGAGATGGGAAGATTCATGACGGGATCAACATGGGAATATTGCGGTCAGGAAGAAAGTCGAATCTAAGCCGTAAAAAAAGCTGTACAGAGTTAAATCTGTACAGCTTTTGTGCCTTCATATACAATTTACCTGCCAGTCATCAGGTTACTCAGATGCGGGATTTAAACCTTTGGAAGGAAGAAGCTTGTCCAATATCCATCCAGCCAGGCCGCCGACCAGAGCAGGCAGAAGCCAGCCCAGACCTTCTGCATAAAGCGGAAGCGATTGAAGAAGAGCCATCAGTGCTTCTGATTTAACGCCAAATGTTTTCAATCCATCTATGACACTGACCATTCCAGCGGCAAAAACAGCTCCGACATAGACCCCTCGCGCTCCTTTGAAAAAGCGGTCAAGGAAAGAAAGGATGACTAGAACGATCGTGATTGGATATAGAACGATCAAAACAGGTACTGAAATCGAAATGATCTGGTTTAAGCCAAGGTTTGCGATTAGCAAGCTGACCAATGTCACAGACAAGGCGAACACCTTATAAGGCACCTGTGGCATCATCTTGTTGAAAAATTGGCTGGTTGCCGCTACAAGACCAACAGCAGTCGTAAAGCAGGCAAGAGTCACAATCAATCCTAACAGCAGCATGCCCGGTACACCGAACATCAACTTCGCAGAAGCTGTTAAAATCTCACTGCCATTTTCGAATTGACCTCCCGAAGCCATCTTTGCTCCCATCAGGCCGACTGTTACATAGACAAAAGCCAGGCCAATTCCGGCAATGATGCCTGCTTTTAATGTTTCCCTTACAATCTGTTTGCGTTCCAGCGCCTTTTTCTGCTGGACAGCTCCTACGACAATGATGCCGAATGCCAGCGCCGCAATGGTATCCATTGTCAGGTACCCTTCAAGGAAACCTGTGGCAAATGGTGCAGCGGTGTATTTTTCAGAGACAGCTCCAAATGATCCGTCCAGTTTGAAAAAGCTGCCGAGTACCAGCAGAACGATGGCAGCGAGCAAAACAGGCGTTAAAATGCTCCCAATCCGCTCAACCATTTTTGATGGATTCAATGTCACCCAGTAAACAAGTGCAAAAAACGCAACTGTGAAAAGCAAGAGGACAGTCGTATGCGAACCGCCCTCTGCCAGGAATGGCTTGACGGACATTTCAAAAGCAACATTGGCGCTTCGCGGAATCCCGAAAAACGGTCCAATCGACAAGTATACTGCAGCGCTGAAAACAACTGCAAAAACAGGATGGACCCTTGACCCGATTTCTTTTACGCCGCCCTTTGCCATTGAAATGACAACGACCGTCAACAACGGCAGCCCAACCCCGGTCACGACAAAACCAAGCATGGCCGGCCAGAAGTTCGCTCCTGCTTCCTGCCCTAAAAATGGCGGGAAAATCAGATTCCCTGCTCCAAAAAATAATGCAAATAACATTAAACCGATTGTGAGTGTATCTTTACCTTTTAAGCTTCCCATCCTTTTTCTCCTCCTAATATAATGTTTTGGCACTGAGAGTATAGGAATTTCGGAACGGAATGTTATATGTTGAAAAATAAAAACCCGCCCCTAAAACTAGGGACGAGTTATCCTCGCGTTACCACCCTGATTCCGCAAAAACAAAAGCGGCCCTCATCAACGTACCATCATACGTGTTCCCTTTAACGGCGGACAATCCGGCAAAGCTTACTGCCAATAAGGTTCAGCATTGCATCTCAGAGATGATGCCCCTCTATAACCTGAACACCGGTTTGCAGCAAATCACCGGCTCTCTGTAGATCAGTTCCATGAAGGACGTGTTCTCGTCATCGATTTTATTATTTTGAAATATATTAACATGAACTATAATAATATTCAGATAATAATATGTCAATACTATTCGCAAAGGAAAGTTTTTCAGTTAGGCACTTGAACACTGGAGATTCAATTGAAAATCCAGGAAGTGGTATTTTATAGACATTTTGACGCCCATCACCCGAAATGTCCAAGAAGTGTTGTTTAAAAGACATTTTGAGGCTGTACACTCCCCGAAATGTCCAAGAAGTAGTGTTTAATAGACATTTTGAAGCTTCTCACGTAACGAAATGTCCAAGAAGAGGTGTTTAAAAGACATTTTGAGGCCCAACACGTTCCGAAATGTCTAAGAAACCGCGTTTAATAGACATTTTGACGCCCATCACACCCCGAAATGTCCAAGAAGAGGTGTTTAATAGACATTTTGAAGCTCATCACACCCCGAAATGTCCAAGAAGTGTTGTTTAATAGACAATTTGAGGCCCAACACGCCCCGAAATGTCCAAGAAGTGTTGTTTAAAAGACATTTTGAAGCTCCTCACGCCCCGAAATGTCCAAGAAGTCACGTTTAATAGATATTTTAACTCTCGTCATACGCCGAAATGTCTAAGAAATGACTTGAATGGACTTGCCGAACTTAACTATTCTTTAAACTCTATATAAAATATAGTGTCTTTAACAGTACAATCCATATTAAAATGGGGTTATATAAGTCTGAAAATGGAGAAATGCCATGAATCTTAAAAAGCTTGATGCGTTCATTATGGTTGTAGAGAAGAACAGTTTTTCAGAGGCTGCAGCTGCGCTTAAAAGTTCCCAGCCATCGGTTAGCCTGAAAATCAAAAGTCTGGAAGATGAACTTGGATTCGAACTGCTCGACAGGGGGGCGGCTGGAATCAGGCCGACGTCTGCAGGAATGCTGGTGTACAGTGCTGCAAAGGACATTAAGAGCAGGTGGAAGACACTCGAAGATGAACTCGGGGAATTTCACGGTACGTTGACAGGGACTCTTACCATTGGTGCGAGCACGATACCGGGCACATACCTGCTTCCAGGCTGGATCAAGAAATTTCGGATTCTGTTTCCGAAGGTGGATGTAAAGATTGATATTGGCGATTCGAAGAAAGTGCTCGATCAATTGCAGAATCATCAGATTGACGCAGGCATTATTGGGATGAAAGTCGACTCACGCCTGGTGACGAGCAAGCCGATTGTCTCAGATTCACTGGTTTTGGTCACACCTGTGGAGCACCCATTAACCCTTGCAGAATCACCGGATTTTCCCCAAATACAGCAATATGATTTCGTCCTCCGTGAAGAAGGATCAGGAACACGGAAAATGATGGAGCATTACTTGGTGGAAAATGGTCTGTCGCTTGATGATCTGAACGTAGCTGTCTCGATCGGAAGCACTGAATCCGTGATCGCAGCCGTGGAAGCCGGACTCGGCATCAGCTTCGTTTCCAGACTCGCGGCAATGCCTGCTGTGAAAGCAGGACGTATAGCCATCATTGATAGCTTTGCTCCGTACGACAGGGAGTTTTACCTTGTGGCACAATCGGATGCCGAAAATCGCCCGCTGATCAAGCAGTTCACCGACGCAGTCATGGATTCTAGTTTGTAAGATAAACGATTCCCTTTTAAATAGAAAGTGCGGATGACAATTTATAATTTTCACATTATTATTAGGGGTAGGAGAAAGGGGCGTTTTGGATGCAGGTTAAAGTATTTGCTAATCTCAGAGATATTTGCGGAGGCGTGACGGTCGAAGTGAAGCCTGATGGGGAACGGGTAATGGATGTGCTTGATAAAATGTGCGAAATGTTCCCGGATTTGCACGAAGAAATTTTCACAGAAGAAAAGACGCTCAAGCCATTTGTACACGTTTATATCAATGGCCGTAACATCGTCCATGACCAGGAACTCGAAACGAATGTAAAAGAAAGCGACCAGTTCGCATTGTTCCCTCCTGTTGCCGGTGGCTGATATGGTAGATAGAATACTAGAATTCCGCGGAATCAACAGGGATCATCTCGGCATGTATTTTGAAGAACTGGGCGGCCGACTCGTAACCGATTCCTTCCCGTACGTGTATGAAGCGGAAGGATGGAGAGCGGAAATTTTGAGCGAGGATGAACTTGCTTTTACAAAAACATTCATCGTTAATGCTGTTCATATCCGCTTTGCGGCGGAAAGCATGGATGAGCTCGAACACCTGATCAAAAATTACCGTTATAAAACAACCCGGGTAGGCGGGTAGCAAAGGTTTCGGCAACTTTTTGCCGGGGCCTTTTTATTTTTGCAAAAAATCTATATGTAATTCATATTCCCGACTGATATCGAGGATCGTAATCGTGGATTACGCTAATAAGAAGCGAATCTACACCCTGTAAGATGGCACTTTTGATTAATTCGACCACATTTCAGATTTATTTGGCGGATTTCAAGATAATTCGATCACATTTCAAGTTTTTTTGGCGGATTTTAAAATAATTCGACCACATTTCCTATTAATTCGACCAAGTTGCTTCATCCGCAATATCTGCACCCTTAAACAAAAAACCAGGCGAGAAAGTCACCTGGTTACTCTCAAACTATTAAACTTCTTCTGTAGCCGGAGTTGTTTCTTCGTCAATGATGCCCAGTTCGCGAAGTTTTTCTTCGGTAACGACGCCATCCTTCCAGCCGCGGACATTGTAATAGTCTTCCAGCATGATATCCATGCGTGAGACAAGTCCTTCACTGTTGCCGGAAGCACCTTCTTCAGTAAAGCGTTTTGGAAGGAAGTCATCCTCACGCTTGTTGAATCCGGCAAGGTTATTGTAGTAACGCTCAAGATTGTAAATTCTTTCTCCTGCAAGCATGACGTCATCCGCTGTCATTGGGATGCCTGTCATTGTGCTGTATTGCTCAGCGTAGTGCTCGGCGTTTTCAGAGAAAGAAGAGAACTTACAGATATTCATAGAGTCAGAGAATGAAAGCAGGTTCTGGAATACGTTCAGAAGCTCAGCTTTTCCTTCTGCTACTGTACGGTCAGTTGGCTCTGGAATACCGGCGATTTCAGATGCGATTGTGTAGCCGCGAAGGTGGCAGGCACCACGGTTACTCGTCGCATAGCCAAGGCCGATTCCCTGGATTCCGCGCGGATCGTAAGCTGGGATGGACTGGCCTTTAACGGACATGGACAGTTCAGGAACTCCCCATGCAGCAGTCGCGCGTGCAGGACCTTCAGCAAGGATTCCGCCGAAACCTTCACGGAACGCGATTTTGCGAGCAATCTCGATCATGCCGTCAGCATCGCCCCAGTCAAGCTTCTCTTCAACGATGCCTTTTTCATAGGCTTCCATTGTGACAGAGATGGCGTGGCCAAGCTCGATTGTATCCATTCCATATTCGTTACAGATATCGATTAAGTATGCGATTGCTTCAGAGTTGCTCAAACCGCTGTTCGCACCAAGCGCCCATGCAGATTCAAACTCAAAGCTTTCTACGCGAGTCTTATATTTGCCTTCCTTGACTTCAACCTCGATCTTACAGCCAACAGGGCAAGCGTGGCATGTGTTGTTGGCAACGAGAAGGTGCTCGTTTACCCACTCGCCTGAGTGCTTTTCAGCCTCATCCCAGTGTGTCAATTGAGAGTTGCGTGTTGGAAGCGCTCCCACTTCATTGATCAAGTTGGTAAGGACGTTTGTTCCGTATACGGACAAGCCGCCTTTGTTAGGAGCAGTCAGGCCGCCTTCAAGAATCGCTTTAACAGCTTTCTTGTTCGCCTGATTGTAATCATCTTTTTGAGCAGGCTCAGGCATGTTGCCCTTTTGAGCTGCCTTGATCACGATTGCCTTCAGTTTTTTGTAACCTGCAACCGCACCAGTACCGCCGCGTCCAGCCGCACGGTCATGCTCGTTCATGAAACCGGCAAAACGCACGCCATTCTCACCAGCCTGGCCGATTGTCATAACGCTGAGGTTTTCTTCTCCATGAGCATCTTTCAAAGCCTGTACAGTCGCGCGCGTGCTCAATCCCCACAATTGAGAAGCGTCGCGGATTTCTGCCTGGCCATCCTCGATATACAGGTAGACAGGCTTGTCGCTCTTGCCTTTGAAAATCACGTTGTCGATTCCAGACCACTTTAGACGGGCAGCTGTCCATCCGCCCATATGAGAGTCAGTAACCGTACCGGTAAGCGGTGACTTTGTTACGACAGCAAGACGTCCGCTCATTGAAGAACGAGAACCTGTTACAGGGCCAGTCATGATACATAGAATGTTTTCTTCTGATAGAGGCTCAACTTCTGGTCCGTTGTCCAGTACATACTTGACTCCAAGGCCGCGGCCGCCGATATACTTCCTTACATCTTCTTCATTGATGCCACGGTAACCGACAGTGCCATTGGTTAAGTCAACTACGACTTCTTTGTTTTTAAATCCCCCAAGATTCATCTTAACTAATCCACCTCTTTCACTTTTAGTAGTAAAAAGTCCCTAAGAGGGTAAACCCTCTTAATATTTAGTATAGTGAAAATTTTCCCTAAAAAAAAGCTTTATTTAAAGATATAATCTAAATAGAAGTGAGGGGATATCCATGAATGAAATGGAGCGTTATTCTAGACAAATTTTATTCAAGCAAATTGGCCGTGACGGACAGAAGAAACTGCTGACTAGTTCTGCAGTCATCGTCGGCATGGGGGCGCTGGGGACAGTGATCTCGAATCATCTGGTTCGCTCGGGTGTGGGGCATGTGCGCTTCATCGACCGTGACCTGGTCGAGCTGTCCAATCTCCAGCGCCAGACTCTCTATGATGAAGAAGATGCCCGCGAGAACCTGCCAAAGGTGATTGCTGCTGAAAAAAAACTGAGGAAAATCAATTCCGAAGTGAGATTGGAACCGATCATTGCCGACCTGACGCTGGATAACACGGAGGACCTGCTTGCTGGTTTTGATGTGATCGTCGATGGGACCGATAATTTCATGGCACGGTATCTCATCAACGATGTCGCTGTGAAACATGGAATTCCATGGGTCTACGGCGGGGCGGTGAGCTCAAGGGGCATGTTCGCTGTCATAAAACCAGGTGAGACTCCGTGCTATCGCTGTCTTTTCCCGTCCGTCCCCGCAGGACTTGGGGATACTTGTGACAGCATCGGTGTGCTATCACCAATCACGGATATCATCGGTTCGTTCGAAGCGGTCGAAGCTTTGAAGCTGCTTGTCGGAGCGGAGTCGAATCCCAATCTTGAACAGATGGATATCTGGTATAACTCGTTTTTGCAAATGGATGTCAGCCAGGGGCGCAACCCGGAATGCCCGGCATGTGTCCATCATCATTATGAATTTCTCGATCGCTCATCAGAGCAGCAGATTAACTATGCATCACTTTGCGGACGCAACACAATCCAAATCAATCCTCGACAAAAGGCAAAATTAGACCTTGAAAAACTGGCAGGCCGTTTGAAAAATAATGGCGAAGTAAAAGGCAACCCATTCCTGTTACGTTTTATGCCTGATGAGGAAATCACCATGGTCATCTTCCAGGATGGACGTGTACTTGTCCACGGAACGAATGATCTGGTAAAAGCTAGAACCTATTATGCGAGATACATGGGGTCCTAATTTGAAAACTACATAGGATTACAGCAAGATAAATTTAACGATAAAGGGGAGAGGGATTTGGCAGGCTATATTGATGAGCTGAAAAGAGTGATCGGAGAAGAATGTGTAAGTGTGAATGAAACGATTTTGGAGCTTCATGGCCGCGATGAGTCGTACCATGAACCGCGCCTGCCTGATGTCGTCGTTTTTCCGAGGGATAAAACAGATGTCAGCAAGGTCCTGAAATTTGCGGACGAAAGAAGGATTCCGGTCGTGCCATTCGGTTTGGGAACCAGTCTTGAAGGCCATGTCATTCCGGTGAATGGAGGGATCTCCCTCGACATGTCGCAGATGAATGCGATCCTCGAAGTGAAGGAAAATGACTTTCTGGTTAAAGTCCAGCCCGGCGTGACCAGGTCCGTATTGAATAAAGAACTGAAGAAATACGGCTTGTTCTTCACTGTCGATCCAGGTGCAGACGCGACACTTGGCGGGATGGCGGCAACGAATGCGAGCGGCACGACTTCTGTCAGGTATGGCATCATGAGGGACCAGGTCCGGGATCTGGAAGTAGTACTCGCCAATGGTGATATCATCCATACCGGCAGTCTGTCTGCCAAGTCTTCTTCAGGAATCCATCTGAACGGCATGTTTGTTGGCTCGGAAGGAACGCTTGGGGTCATAACAGAGCTCACGTTGAAAGTGTACGGAATTCCGGAGGCGATTACTGCAGCAAGGGCGGTTTTTCCTTCTGTAAGAAAAGCTGTCGATGCCGTAGTCGGCATTCTGGCAGGCGGCATTCCTGTCGCCCGGATTGAGTTTGTCGATGGGGAATCTGTCAAAAAAGTAAATGAATACATGGAAACTCAGTACGAAGAAGACACAACGTTATTCATGGAGTTCCACGGCAACGAAGCAGGGCTCGCTCAGGATGTCGAGTTCGCCACGGAAATATTGAAGGACCACGGCTGTTCGAACTTCCAATTCGAGGCTGATTCCAAAGCGCGAAACCAGCTGTGGGAAGCAAGGCATAATCTGCTTTACGCCTACAAACACACCGCCGGAAACAAAAGCATCATGCTGACAGATGTCAGTGTCCCGGTCTCAGAATTGACCGGAGCGATTCTCCACACCCGGGAATTAATTGACGCTTCATTGATTGAAGGCTCGATTGTCGGCCATGTCGGTGACGGCAATTATCATGTTTTGCTGCTGCTTGATAAAGAAAATCCTGAAAAAGTAACCGAAGCTGAACGGATCAATGAAGAAATTGTCCACTATGCGCTGAACCGCGGCGGAACCTGCACCGGCGAGCACGGAGTAGGATTGGGAAAAGCAAAATACCAGCGCCTCGAGCACGGAGCTGCCTATGAAGTGATGAAAACCATTAAAAAAAGCCTTGATCCGAATGGGATACTGAACCCTGGGAAGATTTTTATAGATTAACGAAAAAGAAAGCGGCCATTATGCCGCTTTCTTTTCATTATTGGGGGATAAGATAAGCAAAAAATATGAGACAATCTCTACGGTTTGCACATTAATCTCTACGGTAAAAGGGGTAATCTCTACAATTTACCCCATAATCTCTACGAAAAGTTTAATAATCTCTACGATTTACCCCATAATCTCTACAATTTCCAAAAAGTAGGAACCACGCCTTAATAAAACAGTCTGACAAGCAAGTACCCAAACCCCGAAAGCAGCACAGACCCGGCAAGTCCGGCTGTCAATGCCTTTCCGCCCATTTGGCGGAATGATTTGAAATCAACATTCAATCCTAATCCGGCCATTGCCATCCCGATCAGCAGATAGGCGAAGCTGACGATTGCCGAAGCGGCGCCTTCGCTGACCAGTCCTGTCGTATTGAAGGCACTGACGGCGAGGAAACCAAGGATGAACCAGGGAATCGGAAGGGAGGCGAACGTCATTTTCTCTCCCGTTGCTCCGGTTTCCTTCCGTTTAATCAGGATGCCGATTAAAATGGCGACAGGGACAAGCAGTGCTACTCTCGTCAATTTTACGATGATGGCGAGGTCAAGCGCTGCCTGTCCAGCCGGATCGGCAGCTGCGACGACGTGGGCGATCTCATGCAAGGTGCCTCCGGCGAAAACGCCATAGTCCAGTGCATTCAACCCAAGATAAGAAAAAATCAACGTATAAAGGATAGTAAATATCGTTCCGAGCACCGCAACATTTGCTGCACCGACGGCTGTTTCTTTTTCATTCGCCTTGATGACTGGTGCGATGGCGACGACTGCTGCAGCTCCGCATATCGCCGTGCCACAGGCAGTCAGGATGCCGAGTCGCTTTTCAACCTTGAAAAGCCTGCTCAGACCATAAACCACCAGCAAGGCAAACGTCAGATTCGCAAATGCGATGAAAAAGACAGTCGCCCCTGCATTGTATATATCATAAAGATTCAGCCTGAAACCCAGCAAAATAATACCGAGCCGAAGGAGCTTTTTGCTGGAATAAGAGGCACCCTCCAACAAACCGTTATCCACTCCAACGGCAGCACGCCACATCATTCCGAGCATGATGGCGATGACAAGCTGGCCCATGATCGCGAAGAAGGGCAGTCCTGCGATCAGGCGCGCAGCCAGTGCCAGTACCAACGTTAAAGCAATCCCTTTGAACACCGGCACGCTAAAACGAGGCAAAAGTTCATTCATTTTCATCATTACACTTCCTCTGAATCAATCTATCTACCACTTTATCGAATAAAAGAAAAATAGCAAAACCCATGTATGTATTCAATCCCGAATTGTCAATATTCACAAAACGGATATATGTGGGCTAAGTTTTGCACCTGGATGGTGATTATAATGAAAGTAACTATACGACCTCCAAAAGCAGGTGAGAAAAAATGGAGAGAAGCATGTCGGAGGGAAGATTCCTAATCTATACCATTGCTGCGGTGATGTTCTTTATGCTGATTCATCTTTATCACTCCGATCTTTCACCCTACTTGAATCCTGAAAACTATATTGCCATCCATACTATTTTGGAATTTTTCAGTATTGCAGTTTCCTTTTCGATTTTTTCATATGGCTGGAAATTGTTCGGTTTCACTAAGTCAAGAAAGATCCTGATGCTTTCGTTTTTGTTCTTCATTGTCGGTGTACTCGATTTATTACACACGGTGACGTTCAAAGGCATGCCGTTTTTTATAACCGAAAGCTCGATCGCAAAGGCGACATGGTTTTGGGTTGCCGCCAGGGTGGCCGAGTCGTTGTTGATAGTCCTTGTTCTCATTCTGCCGGAACGCCAGCTGAAGATGGATTCAAGGCGAATCTGCCTTGCTTTATGTACCATTGTTCTCGGTACCATTATGTATATGATTTTCAGGTATGAACAAAGTCTGCCTCTTCTCGTCATTGAAGGAGAAGGAACGACGCTTTTAAAAAATGTCATCGAATATGGTGTCGGTTTCCTGCACTTTATTTCCATCGTGATTTCGCTTTATTTTTATCATGAAGGCAAGGATGGCCAGCATCTGTATGTGGCTCTCGCATTTACGTTTTTATTCCTGTCGGAGCTTGTTTTTACCATCTATCAGAGCGTCTACGACATCGATAATTTCACCGGCCATTTATACAAGGCAGCAGGCTACTTTTTCATCATGAGAGGCTTCTACTTCTCGACCATTGCCGATGACAGCTTTTTTACAGGTCCCCGGGAAAAGGTTTGGTCTCAGCCTGAAGAAATGATCCAGAGTCACTACGGAATCATCTTCAGGCTGACGAAGCAGGGAAATGACTTCATCCATAAGATTGTCGGCGGTGGATTGCTGGAGGATCTCGGCTTCACCCCGAATGAAATCAACGGCAAGACGCTGAAGGAGTTTTTGCCCGAAAAAGCGGGAAGAGTTGAGAAGTATTATGAATGTGTCTGGAAAAATAATGAGAAAATCGTCTTTGATATCGAAATAGGCGGGAACACCTATGCCATTTCGCTTATGCCTGTTTTGAACAACGGGGAAGTTGTCGAGATTGCCGGGGCAGTGATGGGAATCGTGAAGCATTCACGGTTGGACCGCTGTTCAAGGAGTACAAAGGCAAGTGCCTTGTGAGATTAAAGAAAACCTGCACCCGTGCAGGTTTTTTTCTTTGTTGTTTAGGAAATTATAAAAGTATTTTTGTGTGGATAACTACATATGGGAGTCTTAATCCAGCTCCAGCGCCTAGCCCCTCGAGACGCTTCGGTCCTGCCAATGAAGTCAAAGAACGACTTCACTGTCAGGCCCTCCAGCGCTTGTCGGGGCTGAGCAAGGCGCTTGCGCTTTTTGTTCTTGTTAACCAGTCCTTAATGGAATTTTAGGGAACTCAGCGAATAAGCTATTAGTATCAGCCCTGTCCGATGTACAGGGTGACCAACTCAAGAGGGGAGCATACTTTTTCAGTAGTCAAGAGGATGTAAATAGTCTTTTTACAGGATGTTTTTAGCGGGAGGAAATGTTAATTTGGTTATGTGTTTACAAATATCAACAATATTTCTGGAAAAATGTAAACACTTACAATTTTTAAGGAAGAGGTGTTGACAGTGCTGGGATTTTTACAAAGAATCGGGAAGGCTTTGATGCTTCCAATCGCTGTTTTGCCTGCAGCGGCTTTATTGCTGCGTCTTGGGCAGCCGGACTTATTCAATATTCCTTTTATATCTGCAGCAGGTGACGCGATTTTTGCGAATCTTGCGCTGCTATTCGCAATTGGTGTGGCTGTTGGTATTGCGAAGGACGGGAATGGCGCTGCGGGTCTTGCTGGTGCAATTGGCTATTTCGTTTTGACTAAAGGTGCAGGTGCGATTAATGAAGATATCAATATGGCGGTGCTTGGAGGTATTTTATCCGGCGTGATCGCAGGATTGCTTTATAACCGATATCACGATATCAAGCTGCCAGACTATCTTGGTTTTTTCGGGGGCAGACGCTTCGTCCCCATCATTACTTCTCTGGTGATGATTATTTTAGCAGGAATCTTTGGTTATGTATGGCCGCCGATCCAGGCTGGCATCAACAATATCGGTGAGTGGATCGTTGGAGCCGGCGCACTAGGTGTCGGGGTATTCGGTTTCCTAAACCGCTTATTGATCCCATTGGGTCTTCACCATGTTCTGAACGCACTTGTATGGTTTGAATTTGGTGAATTCACGAATGCTGCAGGAGAAATAGTAAAAGGTGACCTGAACCGTTTCTTCGCAGGTGACCCTAAGGCTGGAATCTTCATGAACGGCTTCTTCCCAGTGATGATGTTCGGTCTTCCAGCTGCTGCGTTCGCGATGATTGCGGCGGCGAAAAAAGAGCGGAAGAAAGCTGTAACAGGCGCTCTGGCCGGAGTTGCATTCACTTCATTCCTGACAGGGATCACTGAACCGATCGAATTTTTGTTCATGTTCCTTTCTCCTTTATTATATGGAATCCACGCTGTCATGACCGGCCTCGCTATGTCGATCACCTACATGCTGGATATCCACCATGGTTTTGGATTCTCAGCAGGTGCGATTGATTATGTCCTGAACTATGGAATTGCTCAAAAGCCACTATTGCTGCTGGGTGTCGGTCTCGTATACGGTGTGCTATATTTCGTGCTTTTCTACTTTTTGATCATCAAGCTTGACCTGAAGACACCAGGACGTGAGGACGAAGTCGAGGGAGAGTTTACAGATAGCGGTGCTTCACAAGGCAATTATGCTGAGCTTGCAGATCATTATCTTGCTGCATTGGGAGGCAAAAACAATCTTAGGGAACTCGATAATTGCGTCACACGCCTCCGTTTAAAAGTCGATGATATGTCACAAGTGAATGAAGCAGACCTGAAACGGCTTGGCGCAAAAGGGGTATTGAAACTCAACAAAACAGACTTGCAGGTTATTGTTGGTACAGATGTCGAGTACCTGGCAAATGAAATGAAACGAAAATAAGGAGGCGGCAGTCCACCGCGGTTTACTGTGTCTTCTCTTTTATTGCCGTCCACCGGAAGCGCCTATTCCATATGTATTCCCTAATTTTGTAAGCTCGTTTCAGCATTTATCCGGGTAAAAACAAACACGGCCGCTGATACTAACTTAAGGAGGGATTCAACATGGATAAGGATAAACTTGTGGACATTGATCCAAACGCAAAGCCTGGGAATCAACGTGAGATGGAAGAACATTTAAAGACGACGGAGGCGAATCAGAAGCTTCAGGATGCTTTTTATGACGAAAACAAAAGCGACGGAGTTGACCCCGCAAACCTTAATAACCAATCAGCCATACTAACGGAAATGGACTAAAGCCGGCAGACGAGTGCCGGCTTTTGCCTTGGTTTTATTGATGGCGGTCCGTTTTATCGTTCTGGTCTTTGTTGCGTTTGTTGCCTTTGCTGTTATCCCCGCTGGCCAACTCGCCGGAAAACTCAGCCATCTGGTTGCCGAGCCTCGGTGAATTCTGGTTTTTGCTGCCTTTATTGTTCTTTTTGGTCATTTTAAGCCCCCCTAGTAGTAAGTTCAGTTTAGTTTTCCCGGAAAGCAGGGAGCAATATGTACTGTTTTCTTAGTATGAAAAAAAGAAGCAGCTGTCTGACAGCTGCCCCTTCTGCTTACTCTTTGATCGCTTGTTCGATTTCTTTTTCGCTCACATTCGTTACTTGAGCGGTTTCCTTCAATTCCTGAATCAGCTCATTTGCTTCCTCATAAAGCGTGTCATCGGTGAATTCCTCGGAAAAGTACAAGGAATCTTCCAGCACGGCCTTTACCCGCAGCCTTGTACCGGACTCCGTGTCCTCGTCGCCAAGTGTGACTGCAGAGCGGGAGGTCTCATGCTGGCTGAGCAAAATTTTCTTTGGATTTTGATCTTCTTTTACAGCTTCAACAATTTCCGCCAACGAATGAACTCGTTTCAATGACATCACCCCTCTATTATGTATTCCATATTTGATGATTTTAAAACCAGTCAAAGAATAATTTCGAAAATTGTCCCTTTGCCGGGCTCGCTTTTAAGTCTGATTTTGCCGCCATGCGCCTCCACAAGCTCCTTTACGATGGCTAGCCCGAGGCCAGAGCCGCCAAGGGATGATGACCGCGACTTGTCGACGCGGTAAAAACGGTCGAAAACCCATGCCTGGTCCTCTTTAGGGATGCCTTTCCCTTCATCTTCAATCGTAAGATGTGTGCGGCCGCTCTTTTTAAATGCATGAATTGTAGTTGTTGTGCCTGCAGCAGAATACTTCCGGGCATTATCCAGCAGGTTGATGACGATCTGCTCAAAACGGACTGGATCGGCCTCGATATAGCTTTCCTCGTCACAGATTAAGTTAAGCATGATATTTTTCTCCTGGAAAGAGGGAAGCATCTTCATCTGGATGCTATGCAAAAATCCGCAAAGCTCCAAAGGCTCTTTTTGGATGGGAAAAGTATTCTCATCCATTTTGGCTAGATCGAATAAACTCTTGACGAGATCGGACAGCCTGGCTGCTTCTTCATTGATAATTTGCAGGTATTTGCTTTTGTCCTCTGGACTCGTTGATTCCCTTCCAGCAATGTCTGCATAACCTTTTATATAAGTCAGCGGTGTCCTTAGTTCATGCGAAATGCTTGCGAGAAACTCACTGCGCTGCTGCTTGATATGGTTGAGGTCATCCGCCAGCACTTTGATCGATTCCCCCAGTTCTCCCAGCTCATCGTTCCCAAGGCGGGGCAAAGCGACAGAATAGTCGCCCTGGCGGATCTTCAAGGTTGCCTCATTCATTTTGATCACTGGCTTTGTAATGAATCTGGAAAGGAAAAGTGTGATGACTACCATTGAAGAAAGCAGCAGGATTCCCGCAAGCCAGAAATGCCTGTTAAGCCTGGCGATCAGCCCCTGGACACGCTGCGTGTTCTTGAACATATAGACGTTTCCATTTGCCTCTAAAGGGCTGACCGAAGCAATGTACTTCTTGTCCTGCCAGTCATCCTCAAGGATCAAGCCGGTTCGCGGAACGTCCGGTGCTGCGGTAATAATATTTTGTATGTATTGGTCAACCGGAATGGAGGAAGCAACCACTTCACCATTCTGGCCGGTGATGACAACATGAGTTTCCGTCCTGGATTCCATCGTTGTAATGTGGTGAATCGTTTCCGCAGTATAGGAAGTTTCCAGAATATCTCGATGGTTATTCCCGCGTGTCAGCAGGGAATCCAGTTCTTCATCAATTCGTGAATGGATGATTGATGAGTGAAGAAAGTAAAACAGGAAGCCCTCAACCATCAATATTGTTATGAAAAATACAATGCCTATTTTAAGTGAAATGCGATCCATAATTGCTCACTCCAAAGGATATCTTTACGTTCATCATACTAAAAAAGAAGAGTGATAATAAGTGTTTGATAAATGGAATAAACTGGTTTATTTATTTCGATAATGGGTAATTTATCCAAGTGTACAAAAAGGAGGAGGGAAAACATGGAGAAAGATTTTTATTTTTCCAAGCTGAGGATAGTGGTCCTGTTCTTTTTTATCAGTCTCGTGACCATCGGATTTAGTTGGGGATTCCTCAGCATGATGTCAGAACCAGAGGGAAATGGGGGAGGACTTGTATTGTTTGGGGCAATCATCCTGATTCTTGGATGGAGTCTGGTCTTTCTCGGAAAAACTTTTTTCCAAAAAGAGGCCAATGTAACAATCAGTGACCGCGGTCTCACATTAAGAGGGAAGGCAGGACCTGGCTTCATTCCCTGGGAAGACATTGAGGGGATTCTGCCATATGAGGTACATAATAATGCGACACTGGGCATTATCCTTAAGGATGAGGAATACTACCTGAATGCAATGCCAAAGGGAGGTCAGCGTCTCGCCAGGCTGAATGTCAAAACAGGATTTCCGGCTTTCAATATAGGCCTGAGCAATATTAAAGACAAGCAGGGGCTCATCGATTTCCTGCTTGAAATGAAAGTCCCCTTCTTCATTGAAGCGGACGAGAATGAGCTTGTTGACCAGGAAAAGGAAACGAATATGCAGTAGCAAAAAAGCGGAGGAGCAGGGCTCTCCGCTTTCCTTGAATTTATATCCTTCCTCTATTTGAAAAAACAGCATGGCATCTTACAGCCATGCTGTTAAGCAACTAATTGAGAAGGCTTTTCCAATCATTTATAAAAGTGGAAGCAGATGCGTTGGGGGATGACAACACTTCCTCTGTGGGACCAGTCTGTTTCAGCTCACCATCCATCAGGATCGCAAGCGTTCCAGCAAGGTATTTCAGTTCCATAAGATCGTGGCTGACAAAAACTGTTGTCGTTTTCGTCTGCCCGATGATCGACTTAATATCCTTCAATAACTGCACCTTCGTGGGGAAGTCAAGTGCAGAGAAGGGTTCATCGAGGAACAGGACTTCCGGCTCAAGCACCATTGCCCGGGCAAGGTTGACACGCTGGGCCTCGCCGCCGGACAGGTATGCTGCGTGTTTTTTGGCAAGATGGCTAATCTGGAATTTTTCCAGCCAGTAGGCAACCTTTTGTTTTACTTCCTGGCGGGGAAGATTCCTTAGCTTCAAGCCAATCGCAACATTTTGAAAAACGGTTGTATCAAGAAGCAGCGGCTGTTGCATCGCGACAGCGAATTTTCTTCGCATCTTAAGAGAGAGATCGTCAGAGATATCCTGACCTTTGAAAAAAATCGAGCCCTGAGCTGGTTTTTCCAGCAGGGACAAAGCTTTTATAAAAGTGCTTTTTCCAGCACCATTCGGACCCATGATCCCTAGGATTTCTCCGTCTTGTATCTCAAAGTGGGGGATGGACAGCAGGTTTTTCTTCCCGGCTCTCACTTCTAAATTTTTTACAGTAATCAGTGGGGTCATAGGCTCCGCTTCCTTTGCTGTAAGTAAGTCAGGCTAAATGTGATAATGAACGCCAATGTCATCAGGATGAATGAAAGTGCCAGGGCGATATCGAAATTGCCTTTCGATACTTCCATGACAATCGAAGTCGTGAGGATCCGGGTCTCGCCGCTGAGATTGCCGCCGACCATCATTGCGGCGCCGACCTCGGCAATGACTCGTCCAAATCCGGCTATGATGGCGGCAAGAATCGCAAGCTTTACTTCTTTCATCAAAATCCAATATAGCTGGAACTTCGTCGCTCCAAGCGCTTTGACCTGAAGGATCAGTTTAGGATTGATTTGCTGGAATGCCGTGCTTGTAAGCGCTGTGACAATCGGCAGTGAAACGAGAATCTGTGCCATGATGATCGCGGTTGGCGTGTACAGCCAGGCCAGATCGCCAAGCGGACCAGAGCGCCACAGGAAAAGAGTGATCCATAGACCAGCGACGACAGGAGGGAGGCCCATGCCGATATTGATGATGGCAAGGAGCAGCTTCCTTCCCGGAAATCGGGCAAGCCCAAGGAACATTCCCGCTGGAATACCGATCATTGTGCTGATCAGCACAGCTGTAATCGATACCCTCAGCGTCAGCAGGGTAATCTCGAGGATTTCCCGGTCTCCTGACAGGATCATTTCTATCGCTTTTTTCAATCCTTCTAATAAAAGTTCCATGCGCAATCAGACTTTCTTTTGAATTTGTACTTGCAAAATTTCTGAGAATTGAAGTATTACACTTCAAGAATTGTCCATCTCCAGCGCCTTAGCCCTGGAGATGCTTCGTACCTGCCAATGAAGCCAAAGAACGGCTTCATTTCTTGTCGGGATAATCAAGACTGTTCCGATTTTCTTATTCAAAAAGGAAGAATAATGGCTCGCCGTACTCATCGGTGCCAAATTCCTTGATAATCTTCTTTGTCTCTTCTGAGGTCATATAGTCGACAAATGCTTTCGCACCTTCTGCATTTACTTTATCATGTTTTTCCTCGTTAACTTGCATAACGTGATAAATATTCAGCAGGCTTTCGTCACCTTCAACCAAAATTCCGGTGTCAGGCATGTTCTTTTTCTGAGCCAGGAATGTAGCACGGTCTGTCAAAGTATAAGCTTGTTTTTCGGAAGCGATCTGCAGTGTTGCACCCATCCCTTGTCCAGCTTCGATATATGCATCACCAAGGCTTTTCGGATCAAGAGAAGATTTCTTCCAAAGCTCGAGCTCTTTTTTATGAGTGCCGGAATCATCACCACGAGACACGAATGAAGCTTTTGTATCAATGATTTTTTTCAATGTTTCAGGTACTGTTAAGCCTATTACTTTTGCTGGGTCTTCAGCTGGTCCAACAATGATGAAGTCATTGTACATGACCTTCTGTCGGTTGATGGCATCGCCGCTTTTTACGATTTCTTCCTCCGCTGCAGGTGCGTGCACAAGAAGGACGTCCGCTTCACCGCGTGTTCCCATTTCAAGAGCCTGTCCGGTACCAACGGCAATGATTTTCAGATTATAATTGTTTTTTTCTTCAAAATCAGGCTTCAGAACATCAAGAAGGCCGCTATCCTGAGTACTGGTAGTTGTCGCTAGGATCAAATCCGTTTTTTCTGTTTTTTCCGTTTTTGTCTCTTGCTGATTTTCAGCTTCCTTTGTCGAGGAGTCAGAACAGCCTGTAACAAAAGCGAACATAAGTACAAGCAATAGTGAAATTAAATGTTTGAATTTCATTCCTTATTCCTCCGTTGAGTGGTTTCCATAAATGATGTTTGCGAATTCTTCAGCATCATAGCCATCAAGGTCTGCAATGCTATCTTTGAAATTGGTGAGCTGGATCAGGTCGATCAAGTGCTGGAGGGCTTCTTTGTTTCCAGGAGTCCAGCGGAACACTAAGTCAAACTGTTCCCTCGTGAGCGGGATGAAATCGAGACCTAGCTGGCTTGCTGCGCACCTGATTCCAAATGCTGCATCTGCTGTACCCCTGCTGATATGAGCTGCAGCCCCCAGGTGTGTCCACTCTTCATTTTCATAACCCTTCACATTTGTCGGCTCAAGTTTTTCATTGGCAAGGAAGGAATCGAGCAGGAAACGGGTGCCGGCTCCTTTTTGGCGATTGACAATAGTGACGTCAGTCCTTGCCAAATCTTTGACCCCGGTAATATCCTTTGGATTGCCCTTCGCGACAATCATACCCTGCTCCCTTGAAGCAAGCCTCATAACGGTAATAGGCTCGTGGACAAACAGCTGCCGGATGAAGGGTAGATTGTATTGCTGCGATGTCGGGTCGAGCAGATGGACGGCCGCGATATCGGCGCTGCCGCGATACAGCATCATCAGACCTTCGAGACTGCCGATGTAGGAGGGAGTGATGCTGAGTCCCGTTCCTTCAGAGGCTATGTACTTTACCAGCTGTTCGACCAGGAAATCATGGCTGCCAGCGAGCTGCACAGAATGCTGGGAATTTCCCTTTGCTTCCTGAGCTCTGGCAGGAGTTGCGGACATGCTGGTTTTGTATCTTTCAAACTCGCTTTCTTCGATGCGCATCTTATTGCCCACTTTGAAAGCGGCAAGGTCTCCGCGCTTGATCATTTCATAGACGGTATGCTTTGAAATCTTCAGCATGGAGGCGATTTCATCGGGAGTGTAAATTTGCAAAAGGCTTCCCTCCTTTTCTTCCTAATCTAAATATAATAAAATATTTAATAGTTAGGTAGAGTTTTTGTTTGGTTTTGTTTATTTTTGTTAAGTTTTGTTTGTGGTTTATCATATTTTGTTCACAATTTAGGAATTAGATTACCAAATAAAACCTTCACAAAATACTCCAGGCAGTATCGTGTATTTCTGATTCAATACATGGTAAACTAAACTCTAGAAATATTTGATGCAGAAAGGAATACGGGAGAATGCAGATTTCAGATAAAGCGCGCGACATTTTAAAAGAAATCCTCGCAGAGCGCAATGCGGAAGGTATCCGCGTCTACTTTGGCGGCTTTGGCTGAGGAGGCCCGCAGATTGGTCTGGCTCTGGAAGAGCCGGAAGAAGATGATCATGTAACAGTAATCAATGAAATCCAAGTTGCGATTGAATCCAATATCGTCGACTATACAGAAGGCATGGCCCTCGAATATGACGAATACCGTGAAGGCCTCGTCCTCATGGGCGGCGACGGCGGCTGCTGATAAATGTGCACACCTCATGTGCATGCCTGACATAAATGGCGCACATCTATTTGCACACGCCTGACATCAAAAAATGCACACCATCTTGTGAATGGTGTGCATTTTTTCGTAGTTGATTACTGGAAAAAAACGCGTGGAATTTCCAATTCGCTATATAAAGTAAAAAGTCGCTATAAAAAAATAAAAGTCGCTATAAAAAGTAAAAACTCGCTATAAAAATGAAAAACTCGCTATAAAAAATTTCAGAACTGCCCGGTGAACTGAAAATACAGCACGATCAGCCCGATTACCCATACATAAATCGCAAAAGGTTTTAATGAGCGCTTTTTTAAATAGCCAATCATCCATTTTACGGCGATATAACCGAAAATCGCAGCCGAAATGATGCCAATCAGCAAAGCCTGAAGTGAAATCGTCTCGCTCCCGCCGCTGAAGAGGTCCTTTCCCTGAAGGACGATTGCCCCGAGAATGGCTGGCGTCGAAAGCAGAAAAGAGAAGTAAGCTGCTGTCTCGCGGTCAAGCTTCCTCCAAAGCGCAGCGACGATGGTCAGCCCTGAACGGGAAATAGCCGGGAAGATCGCAGCAGCCTGGAAGCTCCCGATTACAAGGGCATCTGTATAACTGATGTCATCCATCTTTTTACGCCCATTTTTAATCGAATCCGCGAACCACATCAATGTTCCAGTGATCAGGAATTCCCAGCCGATTGTCACGCCTGTTTTGGAGATTTCATCAAAATAATCCTCAAACAGCAAACCGACAACGACAGCGGGAAGCGTACCGACAACAAGCAGGAAGGTCAGCTTCCCGAATGGATTTTTCAACATCTTGATGAATTCATACCTATAAAACACAAATACGGCCAGAAGCGTACCAACATGGAGCATCGTGTCGAGCAGAAGGCCAGCTTCCTCGAGCCCAAACAGGTTCCTGCCGAGATAAAGGTGCCCGGTCGAGCTGATCGGCAAGAACTCGGTCAGTCCCTGAATCAGCCCAAGAATAAAAGCTTCAATTTTAGATAGCATGAAGAATCCCCACTTTTTCAAAGACTTTGTCCATTACAAAGCTATGAAACATGTCCCGGTGGTATGCAAGCTATTTTTTGATGACTCCAATGGAAGGCCAGCTTCCTTTTGGTGACACCATTGGAATGTAAGCCTCATATGAGTGTTACCGTTGGACTGTACTTCAATTTGGTGACATCATCGGAATGTGAGCCTCATATGAATTTTACCGTTGGACTGTGCTCCAATTTGATGACATCATAGAGTGCCATGTTCTCATGTTGCGGACGCCACCAAAATGCCACCAGCCACCGCCTGTGTCAATATGCCTGATTACAGTGAATATGGATATGTAATAATAACCATTTCAGAGTCAGAAGTTGTGATTTATTGTCGAAAAAAATATAATGAAGTATTGAACAGTTCTTCTGATATTTTTGCAGAAAACGTCCTTCATTTAAAAAGGGGAATAAACATGACATCGAATCAAAAAAATAATTCCCGGCTCGACTATGGGCTGGTTACGATACTGATCCTTTTATTTCTTGCAAGCTGCATTGCCATTTACAGCGCCCAGACAACGGGGCAGTATGGCTCTGAAAACTTCCTGATCAAACAGATTATCTGGTACGTCATCGGTGCCGGCATCATTACCGCGGTCATCACACTGGATTCCGACCAGCTGCAAAAACTGAGCTGGTATGCTTACGGCTTTGGGCTGGTGCTGCTGGCAGGGTTGATTGTTGCTCCCTCAGGTATCGCTCCGGTCATCAATGGAGCAAAAAGCTGGTACAAGGTGCCGGCAATGGGGACGCTGCAGCCGTCTGAACTAGTCAAAGTGTTCATCATCCTGGCTCTGGCGAGAGTGATAGTCGATCATCATCAGAAATACCGCTTAAAAACGATCCAAACAGACTTATGGCTTTTGATTAAAATCGGCTTGGTGACAATGGCGCCGCTCATGCTTGTCATGCAGCAGCCTGACCTTGGGACTTCGCTTGTGTATATTGCGATCATGCTCGGGATGATTTTCATCTCCGGCATCACATGGAAGCTGCTAGTACCGATTTTTGGCACAGGTCTAACATTAATCTCGATTATCTTTTATTTTGTCATCTGGAAACCAGAAATTCTTGAGAAATACCTTGGCGTAAAAGAGTATCAATTCGGCCGGATCTATTCCTGGCTGGATCCATATAATTATCAGAGTTCGACCGGCTTCCAGCTGACGAGATCGCTGCTGGCAATTGGCTCCGGTGAAACAGTAGGTAAAGGCTATGGAACAAGGGAAGTTTACCTTCCGGAGAGCCATACCGATTTCATTTTCAGCATAATCGGTGAGGAATTTGGATTTGTTGGTGCAAGTGTTCTTGTCAGCTTGTTTTTCTTGCTGATTTATCAGATCACGAAAATCGGAATGGAAACAAAAAACGATTTTTATACCTATATTTGTGTAGGTGTTATCAGCATGATCACCTTCCACGTTTTCCAGAACATCGGCATGACGATCGGCCTTCTGCCAATCACCGGAATTCCGCTGCCATTCATCAGCTACGGAGGCAGCTCCCTGATGGGGAATATGCTTGCTGTCAGCCTGATCTTCTCGATACGGTACCATTACAAAAAATATATGTTTTCAACATCCACATAAAAACGAGCAGGAATCGATTCCTGCTCGTTTTTTTCCTGTTCAAGACCCAATTCTTATTCAATGATTCCTACCTCAGTAATGACCACATCAGTGTTAACATGCACGGTCAGGTTTTTGTATTCATCTTCCCATTTTTTAAAATCAAAGCCTCTCGTTTTGGTTTTAATGAAGTGGCCGAATCCTACCGGGTCGGTGCCCTTTTCCTGAAAATCTTTGATCATTGCGGTGGCCTCTTTGTTGACCTGTGTTTCGAATTGCTTTTCGATATCTTTGATAATCGCTGGTGTTACGATATTCCCGGTATATTCCCGTATCAGGCCTTTAATTTTGATATCCACTGTGATGGTGTAAGGGTCCCGTTTTGTCAGTTTTAGTTTATGTTTGGAATCCAGGTCTTTTATAACAGCTTTCTTATTATCTACGGAAAGCTTAAAAGACCCTTCGCTGAACTTATCTGTCAGCAGTTTGAAAAAGAACATTTTTTCAGGAGGGAGTTCGCTTACAAGCTGATCATCTTTGAATAATGCAATCCCTACGATATCCACGATCTCCGGCTCTACCTTTTTTAAGATGGGGAGGTAGGGATCCTTTCCTTCCTGAAAACGGTCAAAGGTAAACAGATGCATATTTGTTTCAGGGAGATTCCGGTTTTTCATATTGTGCTCGATCAGTTGGGATAAGTGTACGGCGTTCCCACGGTCTCCATATGTCCCGGATAAAATACTTTTTGCTGACTCATCAGCTACGGCAAAATAAACCCCTGCGCCGATACTCGCATCGCGCTGAAAAGCATCTGTATACTCGCTGATGCCTTTTTTGGCAATATCCTCTCCGAACAAGGCAATTTCCAGTGAGCCTGTAACAATTGGCTGCGCTGATTTCCGCTGTACCTCCTGGATGAGATCCATACTGCTTAAGGCCGTGGCAGAATAGGTGAAATTGCCGATCTTTTTATCAGGGTTGAAGATGGGAATCATGACGGTTCCTTCGATTTTTCCATCCTCAGCCACGTCATAACCCACGCCCATTTCAATATTGACATCATCGATGATTTCTTTTTCGACACAGCCGGTAAGGACCATTAAGGCAGTGATAATCAGACAGAGCATTTTAATTCGCATTTTTATTTTTCACCTTCTTTGCAATCCATGTGGCGATAAATAAAAAGGGGATATAACCATAGGTTATGATGAAACCGATTTTTGCAGTCCAATCATTCAGAAGATTGATTCTAGCACGAGTATCAAAGAACATGATCGCAACTAAACATATCAAGGCAAGACCAATGACGCCTTTTCTTTGCCGCAGCTTAAAAGCCCTTTTTAAAATCATGCTGCCACCCCAAAGGGCAATGCATACATTCGGGAGGATGATCAGATTCCAGTTGGCAATCCCAATATATTCAAACCTTTCAACGAAGGGCATGGTGACGATCTTCCACATGTCGAGGGTCGCCCAAATGGATTTTGCCAGCTGGCCCTCTGAAAAGAAACTGAATGTAATGATTGCCAGGACAGTATAGATTATAGTCGTCAAAAAGACGCCTAGATGAGCCCACTTTTGGGATTTGGGTGCGTCTTTAATGAATGGATAGAAAAAAAGAGGGATCTCGAATCCGATATAGGTCAAAGACATATTATAGGCACTGGTTGCAAGTTCTTTAACAGAGTGATCAAAAATCGGCAGAAGGTTCGTGAAATCTGCATATTTTAATGTGAAACCGAAAGTCAGCAGCAGATAACTTGGCAGTACGATACAGAAAAAGGCAACACCAGTTACTGTGCGAAACCCTCCAAATACGATGTAGATAGAAAGAATCAAAAAAACAAAGCTGTACCAGAACGCGCTGATTTCAGGAAACATCCATACCTGGATGACTTCAATATAGGTCCGTAATACCGCCATTACAAAAATGAGAAGGTAGATAATGGAAATGGCACTTATCATATTGCCGATTTTTTTGCCAAAGACATATGCGTTCGCCGCCACAATATCTCCTTCGACTGTCCCGCAAATTTTATAGATCATCCAGATAATAATGTGGATGCTCAAACCTGCAGCAAGAACGGAGATCCAGGCGTCATAACCTGCAGCCTTCGCGATGATTCGCTGGTAACCCAGTACCCCGATGCCGATTTGCATGGACATGATCAAATAGAGAACGAGAAAGGGTGAAACTTGCAATCTTTCGGGTACTGGCTGCTGCATGACTCAAAACCTCCAATGCTCATTCATCAATATCCTTCTTTTCCTTCGCCTTTTTCTCACTGAAGCGGGCAGGATTTTCCGTCCTCAAATATTGTGGCCGATTGTATTGCATCGTAAACGGCAGACGGATGATCGCATCCTTGAAATCAGTGACCCTGGGAGGGTAAAGAGGTTCCAAAAATGGCCTTCCCAAAGATGTCAGTCTAAGCAAATGGGTCAGAAGGAATGAAAAGGAGACGACGATTCCGAGCAAGCCCCAGAGCTCCGCGAACAACAGGAATGGAAAACGCAGCAACCTGATTGTGTTGCCCATTCGGTATACAGGTGTTGTAAAGGACGCCAGTGCGGCCAACGCAACAATAATCAGCAGGACATTACTGGTCAGGCCGGCTTCAACGGAAGCTGTCCCGATTACGATACCGCCCACGATACCGATTGTCTGGCCAACCTTGGTTGGCAGTCGGGCTCCAGCCTCACGCAGAAGTTCGATCGTCAGCTCAAGGAACAATGCTTCCAGGATAGGAGGAAGGGGAATTTCTCTTCTAGACGTAATCAATGTGCTTAGCAGGTCCTTCGGGATCAATTCATAGTGATACGACAAAGTTGCCACATAAATCGGTGTGATCAGAATCGAGAAGGCAACAGCGAACAAACGAACCAAACGGAAAAAAGAAGAGAGTAAATAATTCAGGAAATAGTCTTCGAATGACCCGAAAAATTCGACCAGGGTCGTAGGGCCAATCAGCGCATGTGGTGACCCGTCAACAAGGATGGCGACTTTTCCCTCCGCGAGTACAGCCGCAATCCGGTCGGGCCTTTCTGTATCGAGCAATTGCGGGAAGGGAGAATTCTGGTTATCTGAAATTAATTGCACAATATAGGAACTATCCGTAATTTCATCAAACTCGATATCCTTAATTCGCTGAATGACCGTATCGACATTATCCTTATTTGTAATGCCATCAATGTAAAGGACAGCGACCCCACTTTTTGAAAGAGAACCAACCGTGTAGTTTTCGACGATTAGCTCTTTAACAGGAACCCTTTTCCGGATCATATTAAGATTCTGGTCAATTGACTCGACAAAAGACTCTTTTGGACCGATGACACTGAACTCGACTTCTGGCATCCCGACTGCGCGGACGATTTCCTTCTGTGCTGCGATGAACGCAAAATATTTCTCTTCATTTTCAAGGGTCAGCAGTACATAGCCGTTAAAGAGCTTCGTTTCAATCTCCTCGTTCTTGTCCGATACCTGGACATCTGCGACGGGGACCAGCTTTTTGACATCTTCAATGGTGAAAAAATCACCTTCAAGCAGTCCGGGGAGAGCATTATTCTGAAGAAGGCTTTCATCCACAAGAGTGGAAATAAAGGAAAAACAGAATTTTTTTTCTGATTTCTGGTTCACGTAAAAGGTTTTTTTATAATCGTGCGACTTGAAAAGCGTATTTTCCCAGCCATGGTCATTTAGATATTGGTCAGGCTTTTGACCATCTGTATCCTGCCTGGCCGCTTCTTTTTCAATGTCTTCCAGCAGTTTTTTCTTGAATAACTTTCTCATTGCACTCTCCGCCAATCTTGGTTTACGCTTATCATTTCCGAAATTGGGAGGAATATGAAGTCATTACGAAATTTTGTTAAATATGCCTCCTATCATCAACCTAGTGCTCATTTGGAAGAATAAAAAAACCCGCATATCTTTGCGGGTTTTCTGCTTTATATATATATGGGGAGGGAATTAGTAAAAATAAAATCTTGGGGGGATTTTATTTCAACATATGTTTTTCAAGATCATCAAGCATCAGGTTGGCAGCCTTGACTCCGCCTGCTGTATTCCAGATGGCATCATCTACTTTATATACTTCACCTTTTTTTGCTGCCTCTAGGTTTTGGAATAACGGATCCTCGATCCATTCTTTTTCGACTTCAGTTGCTTTGCCGTCACCTTCATCATATGTGAAGTAGAACAGGATATCTCCGTCCATTGCCGGAATTCTTTCCTTCGTTACGCCTTTTTCAGCAAAGTCTTCTTGGTCCTGGCTTTCTGGACGGGCCAGGCCAATTTGTTCAAGAATCACTCCTGAGAATGAATCCTTGTGGTAAATACGAACATCGCCGGCCATAAAACGGACCATTGATACTTCAGTGTTTATTTTATCTCCAAGCTTTTCTTTTAAATCTTCAATGCGCTTGTCATAGGCAGCTAGTACTTCCTTGCCTTTTTCCTCTTTGTTCACGGCTTTTGCATAAAGTTCAAAGTTGTTTTTCCAGTTTCCGCGAAGATCTTCAGCAAAAACGGTAGGTGCGATTGCTTTAAGCTGTTCATAAATATCTTCCTGGCGCATCTTATTCCCAATGATCAAATCAGGCTGAAGCGCAGCAATTGCTTCTACGTTAACCTGGCTTTCAACGCCAACGACTTTTACATCTTTCATATCCTCTGCAATATGGTCATACCATGGATCTCCTGTCCATGACTGGACCGCTCCCACAGGTGTGACTCCAAGTGCAAGAAGTGCTTCCGTTCCTTCATTTGTCAGGATGACAACCTTTTCAGGACTCTTTTCCAGGGTTGTTGTACCCATAGCGTGTTCCACTGTATAGCTTTCTTCTTTTTCTTTAGGCTTTTCAGCTATATCCTTCGCCTGATCCTCATCTGTCCCGCATGCTGCCAAAAGCAGGATGGTGAAAATGCTGATAAGAACCAGCAAGTGTTTGGTAACTTTCATATGTATTTCCTCCTGTGTTGGTATTGATAATCATTTTCAATTACTGCCTCTTTATGATAAAATGCAAGAGGAGACATTGTCAATACTAATTGATAATGATTTTCATCATCATTGACAATTTTGTGAATATGTTTCGTCAAATGGTGAAAAGAGTGCTAATTTCACGTACAGTAAATAAACAATATAAGCAACTAACTTAATTTAAAAAAGCCACATTGTAAACAAGAAAGGTTAAATCATTATGCTGCTGAAAACCAATGCTCACAGATTGGCAGGGCTCCTGGCCGCCATCATCTTTATATTTTTTTTAATATGTGCAAGCATCGTTTACGGATATACCGATACTTCATGGGGAACTGCTTTCGATGCCTTCACTAAATATGACGGATCAAATGAACATATCATCATTCAATCTGTCCGGCTGCCGCGTGCGCTGATTGCCGCAGCAGTGGGAGCAAGCCTGGCGATCGCGGGTGTCCTGATGCAGACATTGACGAAAAACCCGCTTGCATCGCCTGGCATATTTGGAGTGAATGCAGGTGCTGGGTTCGCGGTGGTAGTGGCGGTGACGATTTTTTCAGTCGGCAGCCTCCAGGCTTTCGCGTGGATTTCCTTTTTAGGTGCTGCTCTTGCTGCAATCAGCGTCTATGTAATCGGGTCAGCAGGACGTGAAGGATTGACACCCATGAAATTGACACTTGCCGGCGCTGCGATGAGCGCGATGTTTTCATCGTTCACACAGGGTTTGCTCGTGTTGGATGAAGCAGCACTCGAACAGGTGCTTTACTGGCTTGCGGGCTCTGTGCAGGGACGTAAGCTGGAAACACTCATCGGTGTCCTCCCATATCTGGCGATTGGCTGGATCGCAGCCATTCTGATTTCCACGAAAATGAATGTACTGTCAATGGGGGAAGATGTGGCCAAGGGGCTTGGTTTGAATACCGGATTTGTAAAGCTGGGCGCGGGCGTGATCATAGTCCTCTTATCCGGTGGCGCTGTGGCTGTGGCTGGTCCAATTGGGTTCCTCGGTATTGTAATCCCGCATTTGACAAGGGCAGTAGTTGGCATTGATCACCGCTGGGTCATTCCTTTCTCGGCGATCTTCGGCGGGATGCTGCTGTTGGCGGCGGATATCGCTGCCCGATATGTGTTAATGCCGCAGGAAATCCCGGTAGGTGTGATGACCGCGATGATCGGAACTCCATTTTTCATTTATATCGCGAGAAAGGGGTTCAACGGAAAATGAGCCAGTTTAAAAGCTTAAGATTTTTCAAGGATAGAGTATCCTTTTTAATCGATAAAAAAGCCGCAGCTGTTATGATTGGCCTGCTTGTTACGGCTTTTGCTGTCTTTGTCATCAGTACTGGATTGGGCGATATGGAAATAAGCCCGCTAAGAGTGCTTGCTGTGTTTTTTGGCGGGGGAAGCGATATGGAGAGATTGGTTGTGCAATCCTTCCGTCTTCCGAGAATAATCGTAGCGCTAATGGTTGGAATCAGCCTGGCTGTTGCCGGAGGACTTCTGCAGGGCATGATCCGAAATCCGCTTGCTTCACCTGATATTTTGGGGATCACCGGGGGAGCATCGGTGGCAGTAGTCGGATTTTTAGCTATTTTCAGTGATGACAATAATGCTTTGACAGTAAGTATAGAATGGATGCCGGTTGCCGCGTTTGCTGGTGCTGCGATCGTAGCCTTCCTCGTTTATTTTCTTTCCTGGAAAAATGGTGTTTCGCCTATTCGCCTCGTCTTGATTGGTATCGGTATTTCCGCGATGATGCAGGCTTTGACTACACTAATGATGATAATGGGGCCAATTTACAGGGCCAGCCAGGCGAACATCTGGATTACCGGTACGGTATATGGCTCAACATGGGGAAATGTAGCTGTGCTCGTACCATGGACAATCATCATGCTTTTGATTTCCTTCATTCTTGCCAGAAAGGTAAATGTACAGGAACTAGGGGAAGATATCGCTACTGGTGTCGGGGGACATGTCCAGCGTCAGCGTTTTGCGCTTTTGCTGGTCAGCACCGCGCTTATAGCCAGCTCAGTTGCTTTTGCCGGTGGAATTGGTTTCGTCGGCCTGATGGCACCACATATGGCCAGAAGGCTTGTCGGTTCTGCATTCGGAGCGCTTTTGCCAGTATCTGCTTTAATTGGCGGCATTCTTGTCATGCTTGCTGATTTGATAGGGCGGACGATGTTTTCGCCATTGGAAGTCCCCGCGGGCGTTTTCACCGCAGGCATAGGAGCGCCATATTTTATTTACCTGTTATTCAAGACACGAAATTCTTAACAGAAGGGGGAACCGACATGGCCCAGGCAATTGAAACAGAAAAACTGACTCTCTCCTATGGAGATTCGATCATCATAAATGAGTTAGACCTTCAAATTCCCAAAGGCGAGATTACTGTTTTTATAGGAGGGAATGGCTGCGGCAAGTCGACTTTGCTTCGCTCGATCGCGAGACTGCTCAAGCCTCGGGATGGATCAATTCTGCTTGAAGGCGAATCGATTGCAAAGCTGTCAACAAAGGAAGTTGCCCGCAAAATGGCAATCCTTCCGCAATCTCCTTCCTCGCCGGAAGGATTAACGGTCCTGCAGCTTGTGAAACAGGGAAGATATCCATACCAGACATGGCTGAAGCAATGGTCTGAAGAAGATGAAAAAAGTGTTGAGAATGCGTTGAAGGCAACAGGCATCAACCATCTTAAAGATCGGACAGTCGATTCATTGTCCGGAGGACAGCGACAGCGTGCCTGGATTGCGATGACCCTGGCCCAGGACACTGATATCATCCTTCTCGACGAACCAACGACGTATTTGGACATGACCCATCAAATCGACATTCTTGATTTGCTTTATGAGTTGAATGAAAATGAAGGCAGAACGATTGTCATGGTTTTGCATGACCTGAACCTGGCATGCAGGTATGCCCACAATATTGTGGCAATCAAAGACCAGAAGATTTTTGACCAGGGAAAACCGGAAATTGTTATTAATTGCGGTCTTGTGAAGCATGTTTTCGGAATGGATTGCGAAGTGACGATTGATCCGCTATTCGGTACGCCATTATGCATTCCACATGGTAAAGGCCGCCGCATACTCAGGGATAATGTGGGTGCGCCAATATGAACGCGGAGTTGACAGCAAAGGAAAGCGGTATTCTCGCCAACTACCGATTTGTCGTTTCTGAACCTGATAAGGAGGTCCAAATTGAATTCAAGCCATTCATGGATGAATCAATGATGGGAGCTTATCTGGATAGGTTCAATGAGGGATTGAAGGCACCGGATGCGAAAACGGCTGCTTCAGTATTCATGAAAAGACATGCCTTCCTGGCAGTTCTATACTTATATTCAATGACCGCTTTTAACAAAAAGCTTGATGTTTCACCTGAGAATATTATCCTTGCTGATGCTATCAAAGATGGCCTTTGGCTTCCAGAGTTTTATCTGAAAAGCAAAATTGCCGATGTGTGTCCGGACGAGGAACGGGAAGTGTGGCGGATGGAAGCAGTAAGGCACTTATTTGTCGACAATCTGTTTCCTGTCATGGATGCCATCTCAAAATCTGCGAAAATCTCAAAATTGGTGCTGTGGGAAAATGTTGCGGTCTATATCTTTTGGCTTTATGAAAAAATCCTGAATGAATCCGGTGACCCAGATGTAAGGGTGAAGGCAGCAGAGGACTTTGCTTTTTTGGTTGAGTCAGCTCCCGGCAGACTATTCGGAAGGTATCACAAAAACCCGATTGCAAGATATTACACTAAACCAATCTATCAAGAAGTAACAGATTCTTATATCAGGGTACGAGAAACCTGCTGTTACAGCTACAGGCTAAAGGGAAAAGGCGATTTCTGCAAAACTTGTCCCCGCACATGCGGCGGAGGAAAAAAGGAGTAGGATGATGGAGAATAATATGAATGAACAAATCAACGGATTGCTGGAAAAGTATACTGAACTTCTGGTTGGCGAAGCCTCAGCTGAAAATATCGAAAAGGTAAAAACGTGGATTTTGTACGGTCATATCGCCAAGTCAATGCCGCCTCTGGCTAAACATTGGAATGCGGAATATCCAGAGGCAAAGGAGCAGATCAAGAATGTGATCGCGGAAATCAAAGAAATGAATGAGCGAAACCGCCAGAAATAACCAAGGGCCATCTCTAAGCGAGGTGGTTTATTATAAGGAAAAGGCCTTCTTGAGTTTCAATATCCAATTGAAGGTGAAAAGGAAAGAGGAAAGTCATTTTTTAGCACGAAAAAACAAAATAAGAACCGGACGTTGTGCCCGGTTCGGTGAGAAACACATATGGAATTACTGAAGCTGCTGTCCGCCATAAGGAAATTGATTCGTATACCCCTGGAATTGCTGGTGTGATTGCTGCAGCTTTTGCGCGTCCGCCGCTTCGACTGCGTACCAGCCCTTTTTGAACATCAAGTTGTAAAGGCTGCGCTGTGCGTTTGCTGTTTCTGTGTAGATTGCAAGTACATCCTGGAACAGCTGATCGTGGCTCGCTTCATGGAGTGCCTGTGTGTAAGCGTCAGTCATGTATTTTTCTGTCGTTAAAATATCATTGATGAAATCACGCTCATTCATTTGTGGTGTCTTCTGCACCTGTGTTTCTGGATTTTGGATTTTCTGCTGATTCTGGTTCATCCGCTTTTCCTCCTGTCTGGTTAGATTATTGCATTCCTGGCGTTTGGGAATATGCCTGGTTTTGCGGGCTGTTCAGGTGCGTAAGGATTTTCTCGTAATGTTTCTGGTGCATTTGGCCGCACTTTTCGATTTCCATCTTCAGTTCCTGATCCTGGCATTGCTGTGCAAAGAAATGTGCTTTTTTCATGGCAAGTAAATTCCATGAAAGCATATCGGTTAAGTATAGGGAATCCTTAGTGGATACAACGGATGGCGGCGTCTGCATGATCCCTTGCTGCTGGCTTTGAAAATTCATGTTTTGCTGCTGCATAATAGAACCTCCTGTTTTTTGATCATTCCTACGGATATTATCGTTCCCGCGCCGAAATAAAGTATGCAGGTCAAGATTCGCCAAAAAAGAACATTTTTCTACGAAAGTAATATTCAAAGTTCTCAAAAAGTGATAAAATGATTTTGCAAAATAGATATAGATGAAGCAATTTTTTTAAAGGGTAATGTAATCGTTTTCACTAAGGGGAGGAAAAGCTATGGAACAACTAATGAGGAACTTTTTTCTTTTTCTATCAAAAAATAAATTTTTCACCAAAATGGCGAAAAAGTATGGCCTGCGTTTAGGAGCGAAACGCTTCGTATCAGGGGAAAGTGTCGAGCAGGCAGTGGCAGTCATCAAGGAACTGAATAGCAAGAAGCTTGCGGCAACTGTCGACTATCTTGGCGAATTCGTTGACAATGAACGAGAAGCGAACGAGAGAGCGGAAAGTTCAATTGCGATGATCATAGCGATTGGCCGAGAAAAATTAAATGCCCAGATGAGCGTTAAAATGACTTCACTTGGCTTTGACATCTCTGAGAAAGTAGTCATGAACAATATGCGCCGAATCATGGATACTGCCAAGGAGAATAATGTATTCGTGACTATTGATATGGAGGACTACGAGCGCTGCCAGAAGACGCTGGATATTTTCAGACAGCTGAAGTCTGAGTACGATAATATCGGAACCGTCATCCAGGCATATCTATACAGGACAGAAAAGGATATCGAGGATTTAAATCAATACTCACCAAATCTCCGTCTTGTGAAGGGAGCTTACAAAGAGTCTCCGGAAGTAGCTTTCCCTGAGAAGAAGGATGTAGATGAGAACTTCAAGAAAATCATCAAGATGCATATGCTGAATGGAAATTATACAGCAGTTGCCTCACATGATGACAATATCATCAATTTCACGAAGGAATTCGCGAAGGCGAACAATATCCCGAAAACCCAGTTCGAATTCCAGATGCTGTTCGGGATCATGCCGGAAAGACAGCTCCAGCTTGCTGAAGAAGGCTATACAATGCGCGTTTATGTGCCTTTCGGAACAGACTGGTACGGTTATTTCATGCGCCGCCTTGCAGAACGCCCGGCAAACGTAGCATTTGTTTTAAAAGGAATGCTGAAGAAATAATGAGCAGCAGGCTGACAAACTTGTCAGCCTTGTTTTTATTTGGGTCGAGCTG
The DNA here is from genome assembly GCF_023714225.1 of Mesobacillus sp. MER 48. Taxonomy (NCBI): domain Bacteria; kingdom Bacillati; phylum Bacillota; class Bacilli; order Caryophanales; family Bacillaceae; genus Mesobacillus; species Mesobacillus sp. MER 48. Next base: position 62,643 of record NZ_JAMAUR010000003.1, on the reverse strand, counting down.
GTCCGGCTATTTTTTATATTGGCTGTTCTGGCTGTTCTGCTTTCTTTCTCCGCCCTTACTCATTGACGGGCCTGCATCGCCTTTGACGCTTGCTGCACTTACACCAGCTTTGGACGGATCTTTTTTCATTCTTGCCATAATCATACCTCCGTGTTTTAAGTGATAAAAGTAACGCTTTTATAGATTGCCCAAGTGTTTAAGAATAAGCATATGGATTAAAGATTCAAAAAATTTTATTTTTTCCGCACCTTATTATTGCGGAAATTTTTTAAATATTTTATAGTAGTAATTAACAGAGCTCATTTATATGCATATTTTTTTTGGTGCAAAAATGAATGAGTATTCATTCAAAAAGAGTCAAAGGGGGAGACAAATTTGATGCGACAAATTCAAAAGGCAGCGGTGCTTGGTTCAGGTGTCATGGGATCAGGAATTGCCGCACATCTGGCCAACATCGGGATTCCGACATTGCTGCTGGACATTGTACCTCGGGAATTAACGGAACAGGAAAAAGTGAAAGGCCTGACACTTGAAGATAAGCAGGTGCGCAACCGAATCAGTGCAGGATCACTGCAGAAGTTATTGAAGCAAAAACCGGCACCTTTGGCCTCCAAAAAGAATCTTGCTCTAATTGAAGCGGGCAACTTTGAAGATGATATGGAAAAACTCAAGGATGTAGACTGGGTAATCGAAGTAGTCGTTGAAAACCTTGATATTAAAAAGAAAGTTTTTACGGATGTAGATAAATACCGCAAGCAGGGAAGCATCATCAGTTCCAACACTTCGGGAATTTCTGTAGAGGCAATGGCTGAAGGGAGGTCCGAAGATTTCAGGAAGCATTTCCTTGGCACTCACTTCTTCAACCCGCCTCGTTACTTGAAGCTGCTTGAAGTGATTCCTACCAAAGATACGGATCCTGAAGTCCTTTCTTTCATGAAGGCGTTCGGTGAAGACCAGCTTGGTAAAGGTGTTGTAGAAGCAAAGGATACGCCTAACTTCATCGCCAACCGAATCGGCACTTACGGATTGCTTGTGACAGTAAGGGAAATGGTCAAAGGCGGATACAGTGTAGGTGAGGTTGACTCAGTGACTGGTCCAATGATTGGCCGTCCTAAGAGCGCAACATTCCGCACACTTGATGTAGTTGGTCTCGATACTTTCGCGCATGTTGCGAAAAACGTGTACGACCAGGTTGAAGGTGAAGAGAAGGAAGTCTTTGAAGTACCTGGATTCATGAAGAAGATGCTTGAGAACGGCTGGCTTGGAAGCAAGTCAGGACAGGGATTCTTCCTGAAGCAGGGCAAGGAAATCCTGGAACTGGATCCGCAGACATTGGAGTACGGAACGCGCAAGAAACTGAAAACAGCCTCTACAGAAATGGCTAAGCAAGAAAAAGGCCTTGCCAATAAAATGAAAGCGCTTGTTTATGCTAAGGACCGTGCTGGAGAGCTTTTATGGAATATCTTCAGTCCAGTGCTTGTTTACTCAGCTGATTTGCTCGGTACGATTGCTGACGATATCGTTGCGATTGACCGTGCGATGAAGTGGGGATTCGGCTGGGAAATGGGACCTTTCGAAGCATGGGATGCACTGGGTGTCGAAAAAGCAGTCAGTAAAATGGAGTCTGAAGGTAAGACTGTTCCTGCATGGGTTAAAGAAATGGTCGAAAAAGGCTTTACTTCTTTCTATAAGGAAGAGGATGGCAGACTGAGCTATTACAACAATGGTGAATACGTAACTGTTGAGGAAAACCCAAAGTCAATCAACCTGAAGCTTTTAAAGAAGCAAAATGGTGTCATTAAAAAGAATGGCGGCGCAAGCCTGATCGACCTTGGCGATGGCATCGCATTGCTGGAGTTCCATTCACACAGCAATTCGATTGGACCTGATATCCTCCAGATGATCAATTTCGCAATCGATGAAGTAGAAAAGAATTACAAAGGACTTGTCATCGGCAACCAGGGCAAAAACTTCTCTGTTGGAGCTAATCTGGCGATGATCCTGATGGAAGCACAGGACGATAACATTTGGGACCTTGATATGGTCGTTCGCCAGTTCCAGCAGACGACGATGAAAATCAAATACAGCTCCAAGCCGATTGTTGCTGCTCCGTTCGGAATGACGCTCGGAGGCGGAGCCGAAATGTGCTTGCCGGCCGCGCATATCCAGGCGTCCATGGAAACATACATGGGACTTGTTGAAGCGGGAGTTGGCCTCATCCCTGGCGGAGGCGGAAACAAGGAGCTTTATATCAAGCACCTTGAAGGCCTGCCAAAAGGCGTCGATTTTGATCTTCAAAAGGTTGCGAATAAGGTATTTGAAACAATTGCGATGGCTAAGGTCTCCACTTCAGGAGAGGAAGCTCGTGAAAATAACTTCCTGAATGAAGCAGACGGCATCAGTGTCAATAGCGATCACTTATTATACGATGCGAAACAGGCTGCATTGAATTTATATGAAACCGGTTATAAAGCACCGGTAAGAAAGAAAGTACCTGTAACTGGTGAGCCGGGATATGCAACCCTGCTGCTGGGTGCTCAAACGATGCACCTGTCCGGATACATTTCAGAACATGACCTGAAGATCGCAAAGAAGCTCGCGTATGTCATCTCCGGCGGAAAAGTGCCGTACGGAACCGAAGTCGATGAGCAATACTTGCTTGATCTTGAAAGGGAAGCGTTCCTGAGTCTGGTGGCAGAACCGAAATCACAGCAGCGCATGCAGCATATGCTCGTAAAAGGAAAACCGTTGCGCAATTAATAGATTGATAGTTTGACAGTGAAATATATTTTAACATCCAAGGAAAGAGAGGGAATGAGATGAGAGAAGCGGTAATCGTAGCCGGAGCACGGACACCGGTCGGAAAAGCGAAAAAAGGAACTCTTGCTAACGTCCGGCCTGATGATCTTGGAGCTCTTGTAGTAAGAGAAACTCTAAAGCGTGCAGGCAATTATGAAGGGAATATTGATGATTTGATCATCGGCTGTGCTATGCCAGAAGCAGAGCAAGGATTGAATATGGCGCGTAATATCGGTGCCTTAGCTGGATTGTCACATGAAGTGCCGGCGATCACCATCAACCGTTATTGCTCATCAGGACTGCAGGCGATTGCGAATGCATCCGAGCGCATCATGCTTGGCCATGCAGACACAATCATTGCCGGCGGTGCGGAATCAATGAGCCTGGTGCCGATGATGGGCCATGTCGTCCGTCCAAACTCGAAGCTTGCTGAAACAGCTCCGCAATATTATATGGGAATGGGCCATACTGCTGAAGAAGTAGCAAAGAAATACGGAATTTCCCGTGAAGACCAGGATGCTTTTGCAGTAAGAAGCCATCAGCGCGCGGCAAAAGCAATCCAGGAAGGCAAATTTGAGGATGAAATCGTTCCTGTCGATGTAACCCTCCGTACCGTAGGAAAAGACAATAAGCTTGTCGAAAAGACAATCCAATTCAAACATGATGAAGGTGTACGCCCTGATACGAACATGGAAACTCTTGCGAAACTGCGTCCGGCATTCAATATCAACGGCACAGTCACTGCAGGGAACTCCTCTCAGACAAGTGACGGAGCAGCGGCTGTCATGGTCATGGACCGTGAAAAGGCTGAATCACTAGGATTGAAACCACTTGCTAAATTCCGTTCATTCGCACTTGGCGGAGTGCCGCCTGAAATCATGGGAATCGGTCCTGTCGTGGCAATTCCAAAAGCATTGAAGCTTGCTGGACTGCAGGTATCTGACATTGGTGTCTTCGAACTGAACGAAGCATTTGCTTCCCAATCCATCCAGGTCATCCGTGAGCTGGGTCTTGATGAGGAGAAGGTCAATGTCAACGGCGGAGCGATCGCATTGGGCCACCCGCTGGGAACAACTGGCGCAAAATTGACTTTGACAGTAATCCACGAAATGATACGCAGAAATGAGCAATTCGGTGTCGTCACGATGTGTATCGGCGGTGGCATGGGAGCAGCTGGAGTTTTTGAGCTTTTATAGAATAAAAATTGGAGGGGTTGGACCCCTCCCCAAAATGGATAGGAGGAACATTAAATGGGTAACCAAACAGAAAAGCTTGTAAAAGGCGGAAGCTTCTTAATCGAAGATGTATCATATGACCATGTTTTTACTCCAGAGGATTACACAGATGAGCACAAAATGATTGCCAAAACCACTGAGGATTTCGTAACAAACGAAGTGTTGCCTCAGGTTGAATATATCGAGCAGCATGAGTTCGACCGTACTGTAAAACTATTGAAGGAAGCTGGAGAGCTTGGTCTCCTTGGAGCGGACGTTCCTGAAGAGTATGGCGGCTTGAGCCTTGATAAAGTCAGCTCAGCTTTGATCGCTGAGAAGATGGCAGTTGCAGGCGGCTTCTCAATCTCCCACGGTGCACACGTAGGAATTGGGTCATTGCCAATCGTTCTTTTCGGTAATGAAGAACAGAAGCAAAAATATCTTCCTGTACTGGCAACTGGTGAAAAGCTTGCAGCCTATGCACTTACTGAGCCAGGTTCAGGATCAGACGCATTGGGTGCAAAGACAACAGCTAAGCTTAATGCTGAAGGCACTCACTATGTCCTTAACGGGGAAAAACAATGGATTACAAACGCTGGCTTTGCGGATGTATTCGTTGTCTATGCAAAAATCGACGGCGAACAATTCACAGCTTTCATCGTTGAAAGAGAATATCCAGGCGTATCAGTAGGCGCAGAAGAAAAGAAAATGGGAATCAAGAGCTCTTCAACACGTACCTTGATTCTTGAAGATGCTCAAGTACCTGTGGAAAACCTTCTTGGTGAAGCAGGAAAAGGCCATCTTATCGCCTTCAATATCCTGAACATCGGCCGTTATAAGTTGGGAGTAGGCGCAACTGGCGGAGCTAAACAAGCATTCGGTCTGACAGTAAAATATGCGAACCAGCGCCAGCAGTTCAAGACACCTATTTCCCAGTTCAACCTTACAAAAGAGAAGCTTGCGACAATGGCTTCCAAAATCTATGCATCTGAAAGCTCTGTATACCGTACAGTAGGGTTGTTCGAGGAAAGAATGAACCAGCTGTCAGAAGAAGAAATCAACAACGGCAAAGCAGTTGCAGATTCAATTGCTGAGTATGCAATTGAGTGTTCAATGAATAAAGTGTTCGCAACCGAGACACTTGATTATGTAGTTGATGAAGGCGTCCAGATCCACGGTGGATACGGCTTCATGCAAGAGTATGAAATCGAAAGAGCTTACCGTGATTCAAGGATCAACCGTATTTTTGAAGGAACAAATGAAATCAACCGCCTTCTTGTACCGGGAACATTCCTGCGTAAGGCAATGAAAGGCGAGCTTCCATTATTGCAAAAAGCTCAGCAGCTTCAGGAAGAATTGATGATGCTGATGCCTGAAGAACCAGGCGATGAGCCGCTGGCACAGGAGAAATATCTTGTGAAGAACGCCAAGAAAATTGGCTTGCTTGCAGCTGGATTGGCTGCACAGAAGTTCGGCAAAGCCTTGGAAAAAGAACAGGAAATCCTCGTTAATATCGCAGATATCATCTCAAATGCGTATTCAATGGAGTCTGCTGTTCTTCGTACAGAAAAGGCAATCGCAAAAGATGGAGTAGAGAAGAGCAAGCAAAAGCTTCTTTACACTCAAATCTTCTGCCAGGAAGCATTCAATGAAATCGAGCGTGACGCTAAGGAAACGCTTGTGGCTACAGAAGAAGGCGACGCACTTCGCATGCTGACTTCCGCATTGCGCAAGTTCACAAGACACACTCCAATCAACGTTATCGCGAAGAAGCGTGAAGCAGCTGAAAAGCTAATCGATGCAGAACGCTTTATCGTTTAAAAACTGATTTTGCCGAACACTCCTCTCCATTCCGGGAGGAGTGTTTTTGCTAATCTTTTTAAAATGGCAGGATTTTTGCAAACATTGTTGAATTTAATAAAAGGATGTTAAAATTAAAGGGTTGATCAGGCACTGAATGATAGTATTTCACCTCAATAATATGTTACTATCCGTTTAGAGGGTTTAATCTATGGGATACTAGCAAAGGGGTGGTGAAATCATGGAAAAAACTTTTTATTGGTACCCTAAATGTGGTACGTGCAGGAATGCGAAGAAATGGCTGGACCAGCATGAAGTTGCCTATAACGAAGTACATATTGTTGAAAATCCGCCAACCCAGTCACAGCTGGAAGAAATGCTTGAGAAAAGCGGCCTCGAGATCAAGAAGTTTTTTAACACGAGCGGTCAAAAGTACCGTGAGCTTGGATTGAAAGACAAAATCAAGACGGCATCCAGAAATGAATTAGTGGAACTGCTGGCATCTGATGGTATGCTCATCAAACGCCCGCTGATGACAGATGGCGAAAAAGTGACCGTAGGTTTCAAAGAAGATGAGTATGAAAAAGCATGGCTGTAATTTTGGTCCCATCGATATTAATCGATAGAGATATACAATTGGAGGGATAGTCAATGAATACACCAAAAGATTTACGTTATTCTGCAGAACACGAATGGGTAAAAGTTGAAGGAGAAAAGGTTCGCGTGGGCATTACTGATTTCGCTCAATCCGAGCTTGGTGACATCGTTTTCGTCGAACTTCCAGAAGTGGGAGACGAAATCACTTTGGACCAGCCTTTCGGAAGCGTTGAATCAGTTAAGACCGTATCTGAGCTATATGCACCAGTGAGCGGCAAGGTTGTTGAAATCAACGAAGAACTGAACGACAGCCCTGAATTCGTTAACGAATCTCCTTATGAAAAAGCATGGATGATTACAGTTGAACTCACAGACAGCAGTGAAGTAGAAAAGCTTATGACACCAGAACAATACGAAGAAATGATCAAAGAATAAGATTTGCCGACGCCTTGAACCTTCAAGGCGTTTTTCATTTCCCCCATGTAAATCTCCTTCATTTTTCCATCACTTCATTCCAGCAGTTTGGACAAACTAATGTTAATGATTATATAAAAAGGGTGAAATTCATGGCTTTGAACCAGCAAAAAATCGATATCACAGACAGGGTAACAGGAAAACTGGAAAATGGTCAGATCCAACTTTACCTTGAAAAAGAACCTATTGGGAACATCGAGCTTCCTGAAGGGATCCAGATGAAACTTGAGCATCATTATGAAGCAGAACAGAATAAGATTTACCAGCATGTATCAGTACCGGACCAATCTGAGCAACGGTATACTGACTGTGATGAAGGCGGCTGGTGCTAAAAAATGAACAGCGGCCAGCCTGGCCGCTGTTTTTAGTTGGCTTCCGGGTATAAAATTCCTTTTACTCCCTGATAAAGTTAATATTGGACTAAATCTTTGCAATCTCCCAAAAAAACAGTAACAATAGAAAGATACAAGTAAACAGCACAATTTATTTAATAATGTTTATAATGTTGTAAAGTAATTATTTTCTGGTGCATAGGTGGTTATGGCGATGGACGAAAATCACAAGGTGATCATAGTAGAAGGTTCGTCAGACAAAAAGAAAGTACAGACCGTGCTGAAGGAGCCAGTGGAAATTATCTGCACGAATGGGACAATTGGCGTTTCAAAGCTTGATGAGCTGATTGACTCGCTTTTTGATAAAGATGTCTATATCCTCGTAGATGCAGACGCATCAGGCGAAAAGCTGAGGAAGCAATTTAAAAGGGAATTTCCTGAGGCGAACCATCTGTACATTGACAGGATGTACCGGGAAGTGGCAACCGCACCTGAAAATCACCTTGCTACTGTTTTAATCGGAGCAAATATTGATGTTCAAGCAGAGTACTTAGAAAAAGGATGACTTTAATGGAAGACTGGACCAGGACGGACATGGAAACATTCCTCGCAGAAAAACAAACGGGTTACCTATACTTTTATACACCAATGTGCGGAACCTGTCAGGTAGCAAGCAAAATGCTGACAGTGATTGAACAACTCCTGCCTGACCTCCCATCGGGGAAAGCCGATTTGAATTTCCTGCCTGAAATGGCAGGACGATTTGAAATAGAAAGTGTACCATGTCTGATTGTATTAGAAAATGGGGAGGTACAGGAGAAAATCTATGCTTTTCAATCAGTTCCGTATCTCTTTGAAAAATTGAAAGAGTTGAAAGGGTAAATATAAACGGCTTGGCCGTTTTTTTTTTTTGCGCTAATCAGGTTTTGGCCGAAGATAAAGGCTCTAACACCCAATCCCCAGTTCCGAATTATATGGTCTCCTAAGCGGCGAAAGGCAACACTGAAAAATATTTACATTTCATGCCAAACGGTTTATATTTAGATTATCGAAATAACCGAGGGGCGAAATAAAAAAATGGCTCTTTATCAAGAGTGGGCAGACCAAATCAAAAGTTATAATCGCAATATAAAATTGACCTTCCTGGCAAACATCCTCACCCAAAATCGGTCTGGGGATCTTTATGGTGATTTATAATTTTTACATACGAGAGCTGGGATTCAATGAACTGGTAAACGGGAAAGTGATTTCAATGACGTTTCTTTCCACGGCACTGGTACTCATTCCGGCAGGCGTTATGAGCGACAGGGCTGGCCGGAAAAAGCTGATGCTGTTTGGAGCATTCTCGACTGGGATCATTTTATTTACACGGAGTATGGTTGAGAGTCAGGAACTACTGATATTGTTTGCATTTGGTACTGGTCTTGCGTCCGCTTTTATCCAGGTTTCCATCATTCCGTGGCTGGCAGAAAACTCCTAACCTGAACAGCGCGTGCATATCTTCAGCATACATTTTGCAGCGATGACAGCAGCCAATGTTGTCGGAAGCCTTTTGGGCGGAATCCTTACAGATGTGTTTTCTTTATTCCTCCCTGAACTGGAGAGTATCCGTTTCACATTGGTCGCTGGTTCAGCACTGTTTCTGGCCGCACTTCTTCCTATTTTCCGACTTAAGGAAGTACGGATAGAAAACCAGACAGACAGAAAGTTCATGGATTTTAAAAGAGGAATCCCTCATAAGGCGAGCCTTAAAATCATCATTCTATTTGCGGTCGCACAGTTGATGATCGGCTTCGGTGCTGGACTGGTCATCCCTTACTTGAATCTTTATTTTGCTGATCGGTTCATGGCATCAAATTCACTGATTGGCCTGGTCATTTCACTTGGACAGGGAGCGACTGCAGTAGCCATGATCATTGGACCGATGGTTGTGCGCAGGCTTGGGGAAGTGAAAGCAGTAGTTGTCCTGCAAATGCTCTCCCTTCCGTTTTTGCTGCTTACTGCTTACACTCAGCATTTCTGGCTTGCTGCCCTGGGCTTTTTATTTCGACAAGCCCTCATGAACGCAGGGAATCCAATTCAAATGTCACTAATGATGTCGAAGGTTGATGATTCGATGAAAGGATTGGCCAATTCTGTGAATCAAATGGTATTTAACCTTGGATGGGCGATTATGGGACCGGTTTCGACGGGGATCGTTTTGAAATATGGCTCCTATTGGGGATATGCAGCGGTTTTCACCATCACAGCAGGTCTTTATTTAGTAGGGTCAACTTACTTCTTCTTTGTCTTCAAGGCGATGGACAAAACAAAATCCGCCCTCTCAGCCACCAAGACAGCTTGATTGCTGTATTTCTTTGGATATATTTCTCGGGAAATGAAAGACAATGGCGAAATATCATTCGTTATTGTCTTTTTTCTATGTTTGTTATGTTGTTAACCGCTTATTAACGAAGTATTTGTCGAAGGATTCCAACAGGTTTTTTTCCTTGCTAAAAGAATTATGTATGTGAGGGAGTTGAGCGGCATGCGGGAATCTATCGAAGTTTTTGCGAATGAAGTTGGCGGTAAGGCTCATATACTGCAATTGATCAAAAAGCTGGATCTTTGTTTGAAATTAGAGTCAGAAAAGGAAGAAGTATACCTATTATTTAAGGGGGGACGAGTTGAACTCCTAACAGGCAATCTCAATTCTCAATTCCAGATTACAATCAAAGGAAGTGAAGCCAGCATTGCCGGGCTGTTGAAAGGGGAATTCAAACTAAGGCAAGGCCTCAGATGGGGATATTATAAAGTTGAAGACTGCCCGTTCAGAGATTTGTTGGTCCTTGAGTCAATTTTCTACCTTGCAAGACCAATCTCCGCTTGATTTATTCAGAAAAATCGTAATATATTGACTTTAAATGCGTGGAAATGATATTATCACTTTAACGCAATAAAAACGAACTGAATATTCTTATCCAGAGAGGCGGAGGGACTGGCCCGATGAAGCCCGGCAACCGGTTATTAAACACGGTGCTAATTCCTGCAGAGTGTAGACTCTGAAGAGATAAGGAGAGATGATAAATGGCCCTCTTCTTAGGAAGTGGGTTTTTTGTATCACCTTTCCATTTTATTTTTATGATAGGAGAGATGGAGATGGCAAATGAGCAAAAAAACTACAGAATCGAAACAATTGGTGTCCACGGAGGACAATCACCAGACCCGGTGACTGGGGCAAGGGCTGTGCCAATTTACTCAAGCAATGCATTCCAATTTGAAAACACTGATCATGCAGCCGATTTGTTCGCACTCAAGGAGCCTGGTTACATTTACTCGCGAATCCACAACCCAACCGTGACAGCCCTGGAAGAAAAAGTCGCCCTGCTTGAAGGAGGAGTAGGTGCACTTGCCTTATCAAGCGGGATGTCAGCAATCACGATGGCGATTCTGAATATTGCCCATGCAGGGGATGAAATCGTTGCAGCCTCTAATCTGTACGGAGGGACGTATAATTTATTTGCTGTAACCTTGCCGAAATATGGGATTAATGTCCACCTTGTGGATCCTGAAGACCCGGAGAATTTCAGGAAGGCGATCACACCAAAAACGAAGGCGGTTTATGCGGAAACGATCGGAAATCCAAGTCTCAGGGTTTTAGACATTGAAGCAGTTGCCGATGTTGCCCATGAAGCTGGGGTTCCGTTGATCATTGATAACACATTTGCCACTCCATATCTATGCCGGCCGATTGAACACGGCGCAGACATCGTGATACACTCGGCTACCAAGTGGCTTTTAGGCAACGGCACAGTCATGGGCGGAATCATTGTGGATGGTGGCAAGTTTGATTGGAGATCCCCGAAGTTCCCTGGTTTCAATGAGCCAGACTCCAGTTACCATGACATTGTTTATAGTGAAGCGATAGGGGCAGCAGCCTATATTGTAAAGGCCAGGGTTCAGCTGCTTCGCGACCTTGGTCCGGCCATCAGCCCGCAGAGTGCTTTCCAATTCAATCTTGGAATCGAAACATTGCATGTCCGCATGAAAGAGCATGTCGCCAATACGCTTAAAGTAGTTGGCTACCTGGAGGCACATCCTGCTGTTACCTGGGTCACCTACCCGGGGCATGACTCTCACCCTGATAAGCAATTGGCAGTTCGATACCTTCCAAAAGGTGCAGGATCAGTTGTAGTTTTTGGCATCGAGGGAGGCAGGGAAGCTGGAGCAAAACTGATTAACTCATTGACGCTTTGGTCCCATGTTGCGAATGTCGGTGACGCGAAGAGCCTGGTCATCCACCCTGCAAGCACCACTCATCAGCAGCTTGATTCAGACGGACTTAAGGCAGCGGGAGTTCCAGAAGATTTAATCCGTCTTTCTGTCGGAATTGAAAACGTTGATGACATCATCGAAGACCTGGAGCAGGCAATTGAAAAAGCTACTGGAGTACCAGGGGTCACGGCGAGAACCTAATATCCAGTACCTTCCAAAAGGTATTTGAAAATAATTTTATTGACACCCATTTTTGTTCCGTGCTACAATCACTTTCGTAACTAAAAACCGATTTTAAAATTTAATAGCGTACTCTTATCAAGAGAGGTGGAGGGAAGTGCCCGATGAAACCCGGCAACCGTCAGTAAGCTTGCTTATCTGAAACGGTGCCAATTCACTCAAAGCTGATGGCTTTGGCAGATGAGAGAAAGGATACAGCCAATTACTATGCCTTTCTGCTTATTTGCAGAAAGGCTTTTTTAATGCCAGAATCGACCATGTTCGGTTCTGACGTGAGTTTCACAAGAGCATATTATTCCAGGAAGGTGCACCCCATTTTACCTGAAGTTTGAATTTTTACGGGCAGGGAATGGGAAACTAGATTGATAACCTTCTGATTAGGATGGAAGATTCAACGGTTTTTTGAGTTAAGAATATGGTTGTTGCAAAAGAGGGGGAGTCAATTGATCACGATAAAAAAGGCCAGAAAGATTTATCCTTCAAAAAAAGGCGAAGTCAAAGCGGTTGATGATGTCAACCTTGAAGTGAAAGAAGGCGAAATCTTTGGCGTCATTGGATACAGCGGCGCAGGTAAGAGCACATTGATTCGCATGTTGAATGGACTTGAAATCCCAACTTCGGGTTCTGTCGTCGTGGCAGGAAGGGAAGTTTCAAGGATCAAGGGTGCGGAATTAAGGAAAGCAAGACAGGAAATCAGCATGATTTTCCAGCATTTCAACCTTCTTTGGTCAAGGACGGTTGCAGAAAATATTTCATTCCCTCTTGAAATCGCAGGAGTGCCTAAAACTGAGAGGGACAAAAGGGTAAAAGAATTGATCACGCTTGTCGGTCTTGAGGGACGCGGCGATGCTTATCCTTCTCAATTAAGCGGCGGGCAGAAGCAGAGAGTCGGTATCGCCAGGGCACTGGCGAATAATCCAAAAGTTCTTCTCGGTGATGAAGCGACGTCAGCTCTTGACCCGCAAACGACCGACCAGATCCTGGATCTTCTCGTTGATATCAATAAGAGATTGGGACTTACCATTGTCCTGATCACTCATGAAATGCATGTCATCCGTAAGATTTGTCACCGGGTTGCGGTCATGGAGGGCGGAAAGATCGTTGAGACTGGTCCAGTATTGGATGTGTTCAAGAACCCGCAGCAGCCAATTACGAAAAGGTTTGTCCAGCAGGTGACTGAACCGGAGGAAACAAAGGAAACGGTAGACCATTTACTGGAGCGATATCCGCAAGGACGGGTCATCCAGCTGACATTCGTAGGCGAAGGTGCTGAGCAGCCGCTGATCACCAATCTGATCCGCCAATTCGCCATCACCGTCAATATTGTGCAGGGGAAGATTTCCCAGACACAAAACGGTTCATATGGAACCTTATTCATCCATCTTGATGGTGAAGAGGAAGAATTGGCCCGTGCGATTGAATTTATCGGCCAGCATGAAGTCGGCGTGGAGGTGATTTCGAATGGCTGAAACTTTATTCCCGAATGTTAACTGGGACCGCATGTGGGAGGCGACAATTGAGACACTATACATGAGTGCCATTTCCGTTGTTGCTACCTTTATAATTGGAGCCATTCTTGGATTGTTGCTCTTTTTGACCTCAAAGGGCAATATATGGGAAAACAAACCGGTTAATGTCGTACTAAGCGCAGTGGTAAATATTTTCAGGTCGATTCCATTCATCATTTTGATCGTCCTGCTGATTCCTTTTACAAAATTCATCGTTGGATCAATGATTGGCGAAAATGCCGCCTTGCCAGCACTGATTATCGGTTCAGCACCATTTTACGCAAGGATGGTTGAAATCGGCTTGCGTGAGATTGATAAGGGAGTCATTGAAGCAGCAAAATCCATGGGAGCAAAAACGACGACCATCATCTGGAAGGTTCTGTTGCCGGAATCAATGCCTGCCTTGGTGTCAGGCATCACAGTCACAGCGATTGCGCTCGTAAGTTATACGGCGATGGCTGGAGTCATCGGCGCAGGCGGTCTTGGAAACCTTGCCTACATGGAAGGATTCCAAAGGAGCCGGAATGATGTCACACTGATGGCGACCATCATTATTTTGATCATCGTATTTTTAATCCAGATTATTGGAGATTCCATTACAAGAAAATTAGACAAAAGATAAAGGAGAGATTGAAATTGAAAAAATGGCTATTATCACTTTTAGTATTAGTTTTAACAGCAGGACTTGCAGCTTGCGGTTCATCTGAGGAAAAAACAGAAGGCGGCAAGGAAGAAAGCAAGAAAATCGTAGTGGGTGCTTCAAACGTACCTCATGCTGAAATCCTTGAAGAGGCAAAACCGCTTCTTGAAGAAAAAGGATTTGAAATGGAAATCAAGACATTCAATGACTATGTTGTTCCAAACCAGGCGTTAGATTCAGGAGAACTTGATGCGAACTACTTCCAGCACATCCCCTACCTTGAATCACAAATGGCTGAAAACGGCTATAAGTTTGAAAATGCGGGTGGAATCCACATCGAGCCAATCGGTGTTTATTCAAAGGACTACACAACACTTGAGGACCTGCCAAAAGGTGCGCATATCATTATGAGCAGTTCAGTAGCAGACCATGGCCGTATTTTGACAATGCTTGAAAAAGAGGGCCTGATCACTCTTAAAGACGGCGTGGAAAAAGTAAAAGCAACAATTGACGATATCGCAGAAAACCCTAAAGACTTGAAGTTCGATACAGAATACGAAGCAGCATTGCTTCCACAGATTTTTAACAATGGTGAAGGCGACGCCGTTCTAATCAACTCAAACTACGCGATTGACGCTGGATTGAACCCACTGAAGGATTCTATCGCTATTGAAGAAAGTGATTCTCCTTACGTGAACGTCATTGCCGTTCGTGAAGGCGATGCAGACAAGCCGGCAATCAAAGCGCTTGTAGAAGTCCTTCATTCTAAAGAAATCCAGGACTTTATCCTTGAAAAATATGATGGTGCAGTCGTGCCAGTAAAAGAATAAACCTTTGGAAAGCAGGCGAATAGCCTGCTTTTCTTTTTGCCGCATAACCCACTCTGAAATTTAACATACTAACCGAGAAAAAAGTAGATTGGAGTGGTAGGTAATGGAGCATCATTATGAACCTCGGAATTCAACAGAAGCAGCTCTTCATGAATATAAACAGGGATTGGGCGTTTTTACGCAAAAAATGCCGGAGCTTGCAAGACATTATAACGCATTTACAGAAGTGTGTTTTCAGGAAGGGACATTGACACAAAAAGAAAAGCAGTTAATCGCGCTGGGGATTTCTTTGTATTCCCAGGACGAATACTGCATCATTTACCATTTAAAAGGCTGCCTGGATCAGGGAGCCACTGAAGAACAAATTTTGGAAGCGGTTGGTGTGACAGCGGCTTTTGGCGGCGGGGCGGCCATGAGCCAGGCAGTCACGCTTGTTCAGGAAGCCATGGCAGAATTGAATACTTTGAAGCAGTAAAAGCTGTTGTAGTCAGATTAATTGACTGCTGGCTAACAGGAAAGGCTTCATTTGGGAGGATATTGCCAGTATTCTAAGAATGACAGAGGTGAACCCTCCATAGGACTCCACATTCCATTACATCCAAAAATTAACGGTTTTAAACGCTTTGATAGTGGTAAACAAAAGGTGTTACCATTGCAATAACAAAAAAACGCTTTGTTAAAAGCGAAAAACCGAAGGGATGATTCACTATTAGTCAGCTAAAACTGAACTACACAAGTGAAATGGAAAAAGCGATGCATGGAGCCCATGGAATTAGTTACGAGGTCTACAGCATGAACCATGACGCAAGAATGGAAGTCGAAAGAAAACGAGAGCAAGATTATATCAAAAGCCAACGGATGGTCGCTGACCTGGATAGAAAAATCCACTCGTAAGCGATGGGATATATAATAGAAGAAAAATGGAACCAGTGTATTTTTTGCACTGGTTTCTTTATTATTTATGTTAAGAATGAAGATGTTTGAAACTAGAAAATCAGGCTTGTCGAGAGATGGGACTGGATCTCCCTGTTCAACCTGTTATTTTGACAGGTTTGAGGCGGTAGGTGGGAAAGCTGCCAAGAAACGCTCGTTATTTTGACAGGTTTGAGGCGAGAGGAAGGAAAGTTGTCAAGAAACGCTCGTTATTTTGACAGGTTTGAGGCGAGAGGAAGGAAAGTTGTCAAGAAACGCTCGTTATTTTGACAGGTTTGGGGCGAGAGGAAGGAAAGCAGTCAAGAAACGCTCGTTATTTTGACAGCTTAGAGGGATTAGCATGCAAACCTTTCAATAATCCCTCATAATCTAGACAGGTTTTGAGTCAAGAAGTGAAAAGCTGACTGAATCTGAATTGTCTTTGCGTTAAATTTACATTCCTGCTTATTAAATCAAACTGATATAACTGTCTATAGGCTATCCAGTACATTTTTTCCCTACAGAAGGTAAAAATAAAATGATGTACAGGCTGTGAGCGGGATATCCTGCTTTGCTGTGCTTGGTCTGGTAAAATGTAGATGGAGTGTTCGAACCCTGCTGTCGCCTTTCAGCTAAGCTGAAAGGCGGTGGCGGGAAGTTAAAAGAAGTAATTAGAGAAAACCAAGGATTCTTGATGAGATGATTCTAAATTAATTTGTGCTGATTTTTGGCTCATTGGCGTGAAGCTTACGCTTCACTGGCTTTTCAGCTTACGCTGAAAAGCTGCCGAGTGGGAATGAAACGCTGCGGGCAAATGCATTTGCCCGGTCGTTTCCTCCCCACTCGGCATGAGCCAAAAATCTTTTAAAGAATTTGTCAACAATCTACAGTTTTTGATATTCCTCTTTCCACTTCTAAGGTGTTGCTAACACTTTTCATTTGTTATAAGATTGTAATGAGAATAAAATGAGAATAGAGTTAAAGACGGCAATAGTCGGCTTAAAATCTTTTCTATATTGACGGAGGTATTATTATGGCAGGATCTGTATTATCAATTAAGGACCTTCAGGTTGAGATTGAAGGCAAGCAGATATTAAAAGGTGTGAACCTTGAAGTTAAAGGTGGAGAAATCCACGCGATCATGGGACCGAATGGTACTGGTAAATCAACTTTATCTTCTTCTATCATGGGTCATCCTAAATATGAAGTAACGAACGGTTCTGTTACTCTTGATGGCGAAGATGTTCTTGAAATGGAAGTGGACGAAAGAGCACGCGCTGGTCTTTTCCTTGCGATGCAATACCCAAGTGAAATCAGCGGTGTAACGAATGCTGACTTCCTTCGTTCTGCTTTGAACAGCCGTCTTGGCGAAGGCAATGAAATTTCTCTTATGAAATTCATCCGCAAGATGGATAAGCAAATGGAATTCCTTGAAATGGATCTTGATATGGCACAGCGTTATCTTAACGAAGGTTTCTCCGGCGGTGAGAAGAAGCGTAACGAAATCCTTCAATTGATGATGCTTGAACCAAAAATTGCAATCCTTGACGAAATCGACTCAGGTCTTGATATCGATGCATTGAAGGTTGTTTCTAAAGGAATCAACGAAATGCGCGGCGAAGATTTCGGCTGCTTGATTATCACTCACTACCAGCGCCTTCTTGATTACATCACTCCTGACTATGTTCACGTTATGATGCAGGGCCGCATTGTGAAGTCTGGCGGACCAGAACTTGCACAGCGCTTAGAAGCAGAAGGGTACGACTGGATTAAGAAAGAACTGGGCATCGAAGACGAAACAGTTGGGCAAGAAGCTTAAGCGTTGGGGGGATTTATAATGACTACGGAAACGAAATGGGCTTTTGACCAGGAGTACATTACTTCCTTCTCAAAAGAAATGAACGAACCGGAATGGCTGACCGAGCTTCGCACGCAATCTCTTGCAAAAGCAGAAGATCTTTCTATGCCAAGACCGGATAAGACGAAGATTGATAAATGGAATTTCACACAATTCGAGAAGCTGCTCGTTAAAAGCGATGTTTTTTCATCCATCGACGAGCTTCCTGAAGAAGTAAAAGCACTTGTTGACCAGGAAGCTAAGGAAAACAGCCTGTATGTTCAGCGCAACAACAAGCCTGCATACCTCCAGCTTTCCAAGGAAATGCAGGAGCAAGGCGTTATTTTCACTGATATTTTCACAGCGGCACGCGAATACAGTGATCTGCTGAAGAAATACTTCATGTCAGCTGTGAAAAACGACGAGCACCGTTTGACCGCTCTCCACACAGCATTCATGAACGGCGGGGCATTCCTTTATGTTCCGAAAAATGTACAACTGAACAGCCCAATCCAGGCGATCTTCCTGCATGATGATGCAGAAGCGAACTTGTTCAACCATGTGCTTGTTGTTGCTGAAGACAATAGCTCTGTGACATATGTCGAGAACTATATCTCAACTACTGGCAAAGTAACCGGATTGGTTAACATCGTAACGGAAGCAATCGCTGGCCAAAATGCGAAAATCCAGTACGGTGCGGTTGATACACTGGCGGAAGGCCTTACAACTTATGTGAACCGCCGCGGCCATGCTGGCAGAGACGCACGGATCGAGTGGGCTCTTGGCATGATGAACGACGGTAACACCATTTCTGATAATGTAACCAACCTGGTTGGTGACGGTTCTTACTCTGACATCAAGACAGTCGTTGTCGGACGTGGAGAACAGACTCAGAACTTCACGACCAGCATCATCCATTTCGGGAAAAATTCAGAAGGTTACATCCTTAAGCACGGTGTCGTGAAGGATAGCGCTACTTCTATATTCAACGGAATCGGAAAAATCGAGCATGGTGCTTCCAAATCCAATGCGGAGCAGGAATCACGCGTTCTGATGCTTAGCGAAAAAGCACGTGGGGATGCGAACCCAATTCTTCTAATTGACGAAGATGATGTTACAGCCGGCCACGCGGCTTCTGTTGGACGGGTTGATCCATTGCAGCTTTACTACTTGATGAGCCGCGGTATTCCGCAGCACGAGGCAGAGCGCCTTGTCATCCATGGATTCCTTGCACCTGTTGTAAATGAGCTTCCAATCGAGGGAGTTAAAAAGCAATTGGTCGAGGTCATCGAAAGGAAAGTTAAATAATGAACGCCCGCGAAATTCGTGAATTATTTCCGATTCTGAATCAGGAAGTCAATGGCAGCCCGCTTGTCTACCTTGACAGCGCGGCGACATCACAAAAGCCGGTGCAGGTGATCGAAGCGCTGGATAAATATTATCGCGAATACAACTCCAACGTTCACCGCGGAGTGCACACTCTTGGAACAAGAGCGACCGATGGTTACGAGGGAGCAAGGGAAAAGGTCCGCAAGTTCATTAACGCAAAATCTATCGAAGAAATCATTTTCACCCGTGGAACTACAACTGCCATCAATACGGTAGCGGCAAGCTATGCGCGCGATAACCTTAAAGAAGGCGATGAGATTGTCATCTCCTACATGGAGCATCACAGCAATATCATCCCATGGCAGCAGGTAGCTAAAAAAACGGGTGCAACATTGAAATATATCGATCTGCAAGAAGACGGCACGATTTCACTTGATACTGTCAGAGAAACAGTGACAGAGAATACAAAAATCGTTTCGATTATGCAGGTTTCAAACGTTCTGGGTGTCATGAACCCGATCAAGGAGATTGCTGAAATTGCCCATCAGAATGGTGCGATCATGGTCGTCGATGGTGCCCAGAGTGCACCGCACATGAAGATTGATGTCCAGGATTTGAATTGCGACTTTCTCGCTTTTTCCGGACATAAGATGTGCGGGCCGACGGGGATCGGCGTACTATATGGCAAGAAGGCACTTCTTGAAAAAATGGAACCGGTTGAGTTTGGCGGCGAAATGATTGATTTTGTAGGTCTCTACGAATCAACATGGAAAGAGCTGCCGTGGAAATTCGAGGGCGGTACCCCGATCATTGCTGGTGCGATTGGTCTGGGTGCAGCCATCGACTTCCTTAATGAAATCGGACTCGACAATATCGAGAAGCATGAACACGCTCTTGCGGCCTATGCGATGGATAAAATGTCTGAAATTGACGGCATGACCATCTATGGGCCGAAGGAAGCCGGCAAGCGTGCTGGACTCGTAACATTCAATATTGATGACGTACACCCACATGATGTGGCAACTGTATTAGATGCTGAAGGAATCGCCGTCCGCGCGGGCCATCATTGTGCACAGCCTTTGATGAAATGGCTGAAGGCATCCGCGACAGCACGTGCAAGCTTCTACCTGTACAACACAGAAGAAGATATTGACAAGCTCGTAGCCGGACTTGTCAAAACAAAGGAGTATTTCAGCGATGTCTTTTAATAATTTAGATAACCTTTATCGGCAAGTTATTATGGATCACTATAAGAACCCTCGCAATAAAGGTGTTTTGGAAGAAGGCAGCCTGACAGTCAACATGAACAACCCGACATGCGGCGACCGCATCCAGCTGACGATGAAAGTCGAAGACGGCAAAGTTGCGGACGCGAAATTTGAAGGGGAAGGCTGCTCGATTTCCATGTCCTCTGCTTCGATGATGACGCAGGCGGTAAAAGGAAGAAACATCGAAGAAGCTTTAAAGCTTTCATCGGTTTTTTCTGACATCATGCAGGGAAAAGAATATGAAGAGGATGATCTTGACCTCGGGGATATCGAAGCACTGCAAGGTGTGGCGAAATTCCCGGCAAGGATCAAATGTGCTACTCTTGCATGGAAGGCAATGGAGAAAGGCCTGAAGGAAGAGGAAGACAGCCAATAAAAATCATCGCAGGATGATTTTTCCGAACGTGCTGCAGGGGATTGGCCTGCAGCGGACAACTACAAAGCAGGAATCATTGGTTCCCTGCTTTAAGAATGGAGGAATTCGACGATGGCTAAAAAAATGCCAGAGATCGGTGATTATAAATATGGATTTTCCGATAAAGACGTTTCCATCTTCCGGTCTAAGCGCGGTCTGACGCGTGAAATCGTTGAAGAAATTTCGAAAATGAAGGAAGAGCCCCAGTGGATGCTGGACTTCCGTTTAAAATCATTGGAGCACTTCTACAATATGCCAATGCCTCAATGGGGCGGAGACATGGCTTCATTGAACTTTGATGAAATCACGTACTATGTAAAACCATCTGAGAAATCTGAAAAGTCATGGGATGAAGTACCTGATGAAATCAAGGCTACTTTTGACAAGCTTGGAATCCCTGAAGCTGAGCAAAAATACCTTGCTGGTGTTTCTGCACAATATGAATCAGAGGTTGTATACCACAACATGAAGGAAGAGCTTGAAGAGCTGGGAATCGTTTTCAAAGACACAGATTCTGCTCTGAAGGAAAACGAAGACATTTTCCGCGAGCATTTCGGAAAAGTCATTCCTCCAACAGACAACAAGTTCTCGGCATTGAACTCTGCGGTCTGGTCTGGCGGATCTTTCATCTATGTTCCAAAGGGAATCAAAGTGGATACTCCGCTTCAGGCGTATTTCCGCATCAACTCCGAGAACATGGGACAGTTCGAGCGTACATTGATCATTGTTGATGAAGGCGCGCACGTACACTATGTTGAAGGATGTACAGCACCTGTTTACACAACGAACTCCCTTCACAGTGCGGTCGTTGAAATCATCATCAAAAAGGACGCATATTGCCGTTATACAACAATCCAGAACTGGGCAAACAACGTCTTCAACCTTGTTACAAAGCGTGCGGTTTGTGAAGCGAATGCGACAATGGAATGGATCGATGGCAACATCGGTTCCAAGCTGACAATGAAGTACCCTGCAGTCATCCTTAAGGGTGAAGGCGCACGCGGTATGACATTATCAATCGCAATCGCTGGTAAAGGCCAGCACCAGGATGCAGGTGCGAAAATGATCCACCTTGCTCCAAACACATCATCAACTATCGTATCAAAGTCAATCTCAAAGCAAGGCGGAAAAGTAACATACCGCGGTATCGTCCACTTCGGACGCAAAGCTGACGGTGCCCGCTCAAACATTGAGTGTGATACGCTAATCATGGATAACAAGTCTACATCAGACACAATTCCATACAATGAAATCCTGAACGACAACATTTCTCTTGAGCATGAAGCGAAGGTTTCAAAGGTATCAGAAGAGCAATTGTTCTACCTGATGAGCCGCGGAATCTCCGAAGAAGAAGCAACAGAAATGATCGTCATGGGCTTCATCGAGCCGTTCACAAAAGAACTGCCAATGGAATATGCCGTCGAAATGAACCGCCTGATCAAGTTCGAGATGGAAGGTTCAATCGGTTAATAGATGATTACGGGAATCCACCTGCCTCGGCAGGTGGATTTTTTTACCGTTTGAAAGAATATTGAATGAAATAAAATTTCCACTAAAATGGAAGACGGTGCAATTCTCATGCTTTACCATGCAATAATTTGATTTACCGCGCAATTATTTGTTTTAACCGTGCAATTATCTGTTTTACCGTGCAAATATCTGAAATGACCGTGCAATTAGTGCAGTACATCGTACACTTCATGGAGTTATAGGTAAGGTTGACACCTAATTTTTGTAAAAAGTAGTGATTATCTAGAATTTCGTAGTGAATCGGTCTATTTTCGTAGTGATAAGCTTCTTAAGTGTAGTGATTCCTTGTAAAATTGTAGTGATTCAACTCAAAAACGTAGTGATTAGCAACAACCAGAGACAAGGCGTCAATTAATAATGCGTTTTCCCCCTTCTATAAGCGGGAAAAAGGGTAGAACATGTCTTAGTTCTAGTTCAGCGCTTAATTGTGCTATTATGAAGGGAAAATGGAGGTGCACAGATGATTATTGTTGGCTTAACGGGTTGGGGAGACCATGACAGTTTATATGAAGGCAAGGTTTCGCCTCGTGATAAACTGAAGGAGTATTCCAGCCACTTTCCTGCAGTTGAGGTCGATGCCTCGTTTTACGCTGTGCAGCCTGTGAAGAACGCGGCGAAATGGGCAGAGGATACACCAGACAAGTTTCAATTCATTGTAAAAGCGTATCAGGGAATGACCGGCCATCAGCGCGGTGAAATTCCTTTTACAGATAAAAATGAGATGTTCACAGCCTACAAAGAGTCGCTGAGGCCCTATCTTGAGGCCAATAAGCATGCGATGACGCTGTTCCAGTTCCCGCCATGGTTTGACCTGCGCAAAGAGAATGTCGATTATTTGCGCTGGTGCCGCGAGCAGATGGGGGACATTGACTGTGCGCTCGAGTTCCGGAACCAGTCATGGTTTGCAGGTGAGATGCGCGATAAGACTCTTGAGTTCATGCAAAAGGAAAATTGGATCCACAGCATTTGTGATGAGCCGCAGGCAGGGGAAGGCTCGATTCCAACCGTGCTTCAATCCACATCCAAGGAGAAGGTCCTTGTCCGCTTCCATGGCCGCAATGTCCATGGATGGAACAAAAAAGGAAGAGGCCAGGATTGGCGGGAAGTACGCTATTTGTATCGCTATAATCAGGCAGAATTGACAGAGTGGGCAGAGAACCTTCGAAAGCTTGATAAAGGGACTTCCCACGTATTCGCCCTGTTCAATAACAATTCCGGCGGGGATGCGGCTGATAACGCGAAACAGATGATGGATTTATTGGATATCGAATATGAAGGGCTGAACCCGAGACAGCTTGATTTGTTTTGATACTGGATTCCCCTCCTGGAAGCAGCGAGGGGACACTTCATTTTAAAAGAGGAATGATGGTTCAATGGAAGAAATGATTCATATATACCATACGAATGATTTGCATAGCCATTTGGAGCACTGGCCGAGTATCCATAAGCTTGTAACTGAGCGGCGGCGCTGGCATGAGGAAGAAGGCGATGAGGTTTTCGTTTTTGATATTGGGGATCATATGGACCGCTGGCACCCATTATCAGATGCTACAAGGGGGAAGGCGAATTGCCGACTGCTGAATGAAGCCGGTTATGATGCCGGAACCATTGGGAACAATGAAGGCATTACACTTCCATTCGAGGATCTGGATTCGATGTATCTGGAAAAAGAATTCGAGATGCTTGTGGCGAATCTATTCAATCAGGATGGAAGCCGTCCGGTTTGGGCAAAGCCTTATCATGTGTACATAAGCAAAAAAGGCACAAGGATCGGAGTAATTGGTGTTACGGTCAATTTCGGGCGCTTCTATGAGCAGCTCGGATGGAAGGTGACCGACCCAGTGGAGGAAATTGAGAACTGTGTCGATGAGTTAAAAAAACAAAGTGATGTCATCATTCTGTTATCCCATCTCGGGATTCATGATGATGAAAGGATTGCAGAACAGTTCCCGGAAATTGACGTCATTCTTGGCGGGCACACACATCATATTTTACATGAAGGTAAAGAGGTTGGCTCGAGTTTGCTCGCGGGTGCTGGCAAATTTGGATATTACACCGGCCATGTGACTGTGAAGCTGGATGTGGATTCAAAGCGGATTTTGCAGAAAACGGCTCTTCTGTACGATATGAATGAAGCCGGCCAGGCGGAAGACGAAAAGGAGATGGCTGCAGCCTATTACATGGAAGGAAGAGAACTTATGGGTGAGCCGGTGGCGAATCTGCCTGCTAAGTTAACAGCCGACCCCATGCAGCATACCGAACTGGCAAGGCTGCTCGTTCAGGCTTTAAGAGAGTGGTGTGATGCAGACTGCGCCTTTATGAATGCTGGCATGATTCTTAAGGGCCTCAAGCAGGGGGATGTAACGAGATTCGACCTCCTCGAAATCTGTCCGCACCCGATCAATCCATGTACGATCAACATGTCAGGTGCGGAACTGAAAGAAGTACTCCTTCAGACAAGGGATGAATCATGGCCCCATCTGCAGATAAAAGGACTTGGCTTCCGCGGCACCGTGATGGGTGTCATGGAGTACGACGGGATTGAGTTTCGCCAAAAGGGCAATGTCCAGCAAGTGTTCATCAACGGCGAGCTCATTGATGCGAAAAAGCAGTACTTGCTCGCCATTCCCGATATGTTCACGTTCGGCCGGTTTTTTCCGGAAATCCAGCGTGCTGAGGAAAAACGATACTGGCTGCCGGAGTTCCTCCGCAATCTGCTTGAGTGGAAGCTTACAAATATGACCATTAATATTTGATCAAAATATCACGCTTTCCCTGTCATCTTCATAGAGTGTTATTGGGATTGAAGGGAGGAGTTGTGGTCATGATCGATATGTCACCCATTGAACTAGAAGGCAAAACATTTTTATGCATATCTGTAAAATTGCCAAAGACAAACCTTCTTGTCGTTACCGGCGACAAAGGATATATAATGTGCGGCGCCCTTGATGTCGCGCTTCTCAATGAAAAGCTCAAAAGCAGGAAAGTCATTGCAGGCAGGGCGGTTGGCGTGAAAACGATTGAAGAATTGCTCGAAGCCCCGCTTGAGTCCGTCACATTCGAGGCGGAGAACCTTGGCGCCATAAAAGGGATGGTCGGCAGGGAAGCATTGCTGCTAATGAATTAAACAGGCTTTTCATATATAGAAACAACTACTTAAAAAGACAGCCTGAAGAGCTGTCTTTTTTGTGTACTCCATGTGAATTTTTGCAGAAGCAGTATAAAAAGTGAGTTTTCATTCCGATATAATGATTGAATGCAAAAAATGGGCTCGTTTTTTCCCAACTCAAAAAGGAAAACGAATGACCCAATGATTTGTAATTGTGATAGAATACAAGAAAATATTGTCGTTTTATGTAAAATTTTCTTTATTCATGATAAGGCAGACATAGCCGCCAATTAACAGATAAAGTGGGAATGAACATGAGACTCGTAGCCACCACATCGGTAGAGGAAGGGGCTTTACTCGGGAAAGCCATTTATAATGACAAGGGCCAAATCCTGCTGAATGTGGGCGTACGGCTCGAGCGGAAGATTCTGAACAGGCTTGAAGAGTTTGGGATTGATTATATCTATATTAAAGACCCTGATACCGATGATATCATCGTGAAAAACGTGATACCAGATGAAATGCGGATCAATGCGATCATGACAATCGGGGAAACTTTTAAACAGGTTCAGCTGGATTCCAAGATCTCACAAACCTTCGTGCTGGAAAAATCGGCGAGGAAATTCAAGAAGCTGATTGTTGCTTTACTTGATGAATTGAAGAGCAGCAAAGATCTTTTGAACCTGCTTTCGGATGTATTCCTGCATGACCATTATATTTTTTCGCATAGTTTGAACGTCACGCTTTACTCGCTTGCGATTGGAATAGAAATGAAGCTCTCTCCAAAAGAACTTGAACAGCTGGGGCTCGGGGCGATTTTGCATGATGTAGGGAAAATGAAGGTCCCTGAAGAAATTTTATCAAAGCCAGGCAAACTGACTGCGGAAGAATTCCAAATCATCAAGGCCCATGCTGAGGACGGCTTCCAGATGCTCAGGAATATTCCGACTGTCCCGCTGATTGTTGCCCATTGTGCGTATCAGCATCATGAACGTTTGAATGGAGCGGGATATCCGCGCGGTTTAAAGGAGGCTGAAATCCACTTATTCGGAAAAATCCTCGGAGTGGCGGATGTATTTGATGCTGTCACATCCAATCGGGTATACCGGCCGGCAATGCTGCCGCATGAAGGCCTGGAAATCCTTTATTCCGGTGCAGGCAGCCTGTTTGATCCAAAGATCGTAGACGCGTTCCGCAGAGCTGTGGCCATCTATCCAATCGGCCTGACTGTCACCCTGAGTGATGGCCGGAAGGGAGTCGTAGCACAACAAAATCCTGGCTTGAGCGAGCGGCCTGTTGTCCGTATTCTGGAGGACAGCGGCCAAAGAGTGGAACCGTACAACCTGGATCTAAAAGCCAATCTATCACAAATGATTGTCAGCTGTGATACGATCATACAATACGAGTATGCAACGAATTATTAATTTCGTTCCGCTAAGTGAAATTCCTTTTACTATAAGACAAAGTAATTATAGTTTTTAGGCTAGTTCCCCCCTTTGAAGCATACATATAGCTTTAGAGGGGGGATTTGTTTTGGCAAAATTCGGCCGGCGGCTGCCTCGGAAAGGGCCATTGCCTTTCAGGTATGTATTCCTGCTGACATTCGTATTTTTTTCCTTTTCCACTGCCGCAGGACTTTGGATCATCGATAAAGGACTTGAACCGACTTTGATGAAATATGCTGAATCCCAGACAAGAAAAATTGCGACTCTGGTTATCAACAAGGCAATCAACAAAAAAATAGCCAGCGGGATGGATATTGATAAAGTAATTGAATTTGTACCGGTGGATGGAGGTACAACCACTGTGGTGAAATTCAACACAGAAATCATCAACCGGGTAAAAGCGGAAACAACCAATATTGTACAAATGAACCTGAAAGAAGCAGAAAGAGGGAATCTTACCTCTCTCGAAATGTTATCCGATGTCGAGCTCGTAACCGATGAAAAAGACAGGGAAGAAGGAATCATTTATTATGTTCCTTTGGGTCAGGCGACCAACAATGCGCTGCTCGGTAATATGGGGCCAAGGGTTCCAGTGAAGTTCAATGCAATTGGCGATGTGACGGCCGATGTCGTCTGGGATACTGAGGAGCATGGGATCAATAATACCCTTATAAATGTATCGGTCAGGGTAAAAGTGAATGTGCAAATCATTATTCCTTTTGCGACCGAAATCGCAACCGTTCAGGAAAATATTCCGATTGGCAGCTTCTATTATCCTGGAAAAGTACCGCAGTTCTACAATGGCGGAGGAGATACATCCCCAGCCATCCAGCTTCCTGGCGAATAATAACAGTTGTCAAGTTAGTGATATTGTTATATTATAAAATCAATTGAATAATAAACCACATCATTCCGATGGGGTAGAGGCGCAGGATTCAAGAGTAAGCTGTGTGAGGATGACAACTTTGACCACAGCAGAAAGGGAATTTTGCCGAAGTAATAAAAAATGAGTCGCATTTTTTATTGCTGGGGATACTTTGAACAGGAGTATCACTGTCATTATGGAGGTATATCCATAATGGGGAGCTACAGATCGTGATGGAGACACTAGTTGCTTATTAAGGGCAGCGATAGAATGTTCTCTATCGTTGCCCTTTTTTATATTTTTATAGAAAGTGGCTACAACTCTTTTCATGGAACAGTTTCCCCCCTGTCAAAAATAAGGAGGAGAAAGAATGGAGAACACAATTTTCTCATTGCTGCCGCCATTATTGGCTATTTTGATGGTAGTGATCACAAGGCGGGTGCTATTGTCTTTGGGGACAGGCATCGTCGCAGCAGCGTTTTTGCTTGCTGACTTTAATATCATTGAAACATTCGCTATTATGTGGGATGCAGCCAAGGGGATAGTCATCGCTGATGGCGAACTGAACACGTATAGCCTATACATCATTTTATTTTTGCTGCTTTTGGGTACAATTACAGCCTTCATTTCTATTTCAGGAGGAAGCCGAGCGTTCGGCGAATGGGCAATGAAGCGTGTCAAAACAAGAGCTGGGGCTCAATTAGTCGGTGCTTTCCTTGGCATTATTATTTTTATTGATGATTATTTCAATGCACTGGCTGTAGGGCAGATCACTCGTCCAATCACGGACCGCCAGAAGGTTTCGCGCGCAAAACTGGCCTATATAATCGATTCAACTTCAGCACCAATGTGTGTCATCTCTCCGATTTCCAGCTGGGGTGCTTATATCATTGCATTGATTGGTACAATCCTTGCTGCACACGGCGTGAATGAATACAGTGCGTTCTCAGGGTTCATGCAGATCGTGCCGATGAACTTCTATGCTCTTGCAGCATTGGCAATGGTGTTCATTGTTGCTCTTAGGAATGTTGAAATCGGCCCAATGAAAAAGCATGAGGAACTTGCGATTACGGAAGGAATTGTTGTTCCTCAGGACAAGCCGGTACCAGGGGAACTGAAGGATGATCTGCCAACGAGTACGAAAGGTACTGTTGGAGACCTTGTATGGCCGATTGTAGCCCTTGTCGTAGGAACAGTAGGCATGATGCTCTGGACAGGCGCAAGTGCTGTTGAAGGAAAAGTAACCATTTTCGGTATTTTTGAAAATACAGATGTCACCAAATCTCTTGTAACTGGCGGATTGTTGGGACTTGCTGTAGCGTTGATTCTTTTTGTCAGACAGGCGGCTGTATTAAAAGGCGTCAATGCCAATGTCTTTGGAAAAGGACTAGCTGAGGGCATTAAATCAATGCTTCCGGCTATCTATATTCTCGTTTTTGCCTGGGTCATCGTTGACCTGATTGGCCGGCTTGAAACAGGTAAATATCTGGCAGGCATCGTTGAAAGCTCAAACATCAATATTGCCTTCCTGCCATTCCTGTTGTTCCTCGTAGCCGGAATCATGGCGTTCTCAACAGGAACATCATGGGGATCATTCGGAATACTGCTTCCGATTGCAGGAGATATCGCAGCGGCTGCTGATATTACAATTCTTTTGCCTGCTTTAGCAGCTGTCCTGGCTGGTGCAGTTTTTGGAGACCACTGCTCGCCAATTTCCGATACAACGATCCTATCATCAACAGGTGCTGGTTCACATCATATGGACCATGTCATGACACAGCTGCCATACGCGCTGATTTCAGCAGCAATTTCTGCTGTCGGATTCCTGGTCCTCGGTTTTACAGGCAGCACGCTCGCAGCTCTTGCAGTAGTGGCCATCCTGCTGGTTGCTTTTGCGTTCATCTTCGGAAGCAAAACAAACCAGGAAGAAGTACTGAAAGAAAATCTAGCAGAATAATGAAAAAGCTGTCTGGTATCAGACAGCTTTTTTTCATATTTTTAAAATAGCGGGAATAGAATCCTAATTAATAGGAGTTTTAGTATAGTTGGGAAAATTTTATCGAAAAAAATTTATTATGACGCAAATAATATTTTGACAAGCCATTAAAAACTAGCTATACTATTTCTAGACCAAATAATCTGAAAATATAAAACTTTCTAATTCATCAATATTTTCCAGGTGATTAGAAGGCAAGGGGGATTTATAAATGGAAAATCGTCCACAGTGGGGCACGAGGGCAGGATTCATTCTTGCTGCGGTAGGTTCGGCAGTCGGGTTGGGAAATATTTGGCGCTTCCCGGGTGTAGCTTATGAGAATGGCGGGGGAGCATTCTTCTTCCCATACTTATTTGCTTTATTAACAGCAGGTATCCCAATTTTGATTTTGGAATTCACCATCGGTCATAAGTACCGCGGATCTGCACCATTAAGTTATTTCAAGATGCGAAAAGGCGCAGAATGGCTTGGCTGGTGGCAGCTTGCTATTTCTTTTGTCATTTCGACGTATTACGCAGTCATTATCGCATGGGCAATGTCCTACGCTTATTTCTCGCTCAGCAAGCAGTGGGGAGACGATCCGCTTAGCTTCCTTGTTGGGGATTATTTAAAGGTAGTGGACGCTGGCCAGGTAGGCGGTATCGTACCAGGTGTATTCCTGCCATTAGTCATTGTATGGGTCATTTCTCTTGGTATTTTGTTCAAAGGCGTCAAGAAAGGTATTGAAGTAGCGAACAAGATCTTTATTCCTGCACTTGTTATTTTATTTATGATTATTGTTGTTCGCGCATTGACTCTGGATGGAGCAATTGATGGTGTAAACGCATTTTTCAAGCCTGACTGGAGCCAGATCCTGAACGGTAAAGTATGGGTAGCGGCATATGGACAGATTTTCTTCAGTTTATCGATCGCATTTGCAATCATGATCACGTACTCAAGTTATCTTCCTAAGAAATCTGATATTACAAACAACGCTTTCATTACTGCTTTTGCCAACTCTTCCTTTGAATTGCTGGCTGGTATCGGCGTATTCGCGGCATTGGGCTTCATGGCAATGCAGCAAGGCGTTCCAATTGATGAAGTGGTAAGCAAAGGGGTTATCCTTGCATTTGCGGTCTTCCCGCAGATCATAAATGAATTGCCGGCGTTCAGTGCGGCGTTCGGAGTACTGTTCTTCGTCAGCTTAACACTGGCAGGACTGTCTTCGTTGATTTCAATCGTTGAAACATATATTGCCGGGGTACAGGACAAATTCAATGTTTCCCGTACTAAGGCAGTAGCAATCGGCGGCGGTCTATCTGCATTGGTTTCCATCCTGTTCGCAACACAGGGCGGCTTGAATTTCCTTGACACAGCAGATGCGTTCATCAATAACTATGGTGTCGCTCTTGCCGGTCTTGTTGAAGTAGTCTTCATTGTATGGGTTGCAAAGGAACTGAAGAACCTGCAAAACCATGCTGATGCAATTTCTGATATCCGTCTTGGAAGCTGGTGGGTGATTTCCCTGAAATACATCACTCCAGTAGTATTGGGTATCATGATGGTCATGAACATCATGACAGATATTAAAACAAGTTATGGCGGCTATCCAGTCATGTTCAATGTCTACTATGGATGGTTTGTCGCAATCGGTGCTGTTATTGTTGGATTCATTTTTGCAAAAGCAAAGAAATGGGATACTGCACTTTATGAAGTTCCACAAGACAAGGGGGTTGCTAAGTAATGGATGCTAGCGCAGTTGCAATGATGGTAGTGGGTATGGTCATTATCTGGGGAGGACTCGCAGCAAGTGTAATTCATGCTGTTAGAAAAGCCCGTTCATAAGAAAAGACAAAAGGTCAGCCTGAGGATAGGCTGGCCTTTTTTGATGTCTATCTTTTCTTCAACCTCGCTCTTTCCTGCCTGGACCATAACTTCAAATGAGGGTATGGATCGAAGGACCATTCAGTATAGCCATTGTCCTTGTACATGCCATAATGCAGGTGCGGGGGGAATTTCCCGCTGGTTCCCGGCGGCCCGTACCCGGAGCTTCCCACACCGCCTATGACCGTTCCAGGCTCAACGATCTGCCCTACTCTAAGGTCCTTGGCAAACCCGCTCAGGTGGGCGAAGTAATGGTAGGTATTATTGATATCACGGATGCCGACCCGCCATCCGCCATATTTGTTCCAGCCTTTCATTTCAATAATGCCATACCCTGTGGCTCGGACTGGTACTCCATAGCCGGCGAAAATATCCGTCCCTTCATGGATCCGTCTGCCGCCCCAACCGCGTGCATCTCCCCAAGTGTTGTTATAGCTGTGGTTGCTCCGAAGCGGGAGAGGGAATACATGTGTATCAAGGTCCAAGCGTCCAAAATGCTTGTAGATCATCGCTTTTCCTATGATGATTCCGACTGTCTTATCGCGTTTATAGTAATTCCAGAGGCCAATTTTAATATTCTCATGGTCTGTACCGTAATTCAGGAGATATTGGGCGAAAGCCTGCATTACATCTTCATCATCCTTCAGGCTTGCTTTGCTGTCACCATTTCCATCGAACCCGATTCCATTGAAAAATTGTATGGAAACTGGATTGTCATCCTCCAGATTTGGATTCAGAAGTCCAGCCCACTCTTCCGGCTTGAAGTAAATTCCGGCAGTACCTTCAGCTTTTGGCAAGTCCTTTCTTGCCTGGCGGACATTCCGTTCATATTGATCCACCGCAGCAATATAATACCAGGGAATCTGGGTAACCGCTTCAACTTGAGTGTAGAGATCCATTCTCTTTTTATAGATATCCTGGTCCTGCTCAGCTGCAGATGCTAAATCCACAGAAAGGACAGGACATAGGAAAAAAAGAACGATAACTGCTTTAAGGAATTTCACCGTAATCCTCCCTTCATGATTTGACTCCTTTATTTTCCAGCTCGAGCATATAAAATATGCTTCCGCTTGTCTTCTGTTAGTTTGCGATGATGGGGGTTTTTCATAAATATCAAATAATGGTAATCGCAAAGATATCGTACTTGTCGATAGTATTCCATTATGTTAAAGTGACATCAGAAGCTGTATGCCAGCCTTGATTTTTTCATGGTGTTCTTGAGGAAGTGCAGCAGGAATGGAGTGAAAATAATGAGCAAAAAAGAGGTACAGAGAAAGCCTGATTGGCTGAAAATAAAGTTAAATACGAACGAAAACTATACGGGCTTAAAAAAGATGATGCGCGAGAAAAACCTACATACTGTGTGTGAAGAAGCAAAGTGCCCGAACATCCATGAATGCTGGGCAGTTAGACGGACTGCGACCTTCATGATCCTTGGCGATGTATGTACGCGTGCATGCCGTTTTTGTGCTGTAAAAACGGGACTGCCTACGGAACTTGACTGGCAGGAGCCAGAAAGAGTAGCGGATTCCGTTACCCTAATGAACCTTAAGCACGTCGTCGTAACAGCGGTAGCCCGCGATGACCTGAAGGATGGAGGGGCAGCTGTATTTGCTGAGACTGTAAGAGCAATCCGCCGGAAAAATCCGTTTACCTCTATTGAAGTACTGCCTTCTGATATGGGCGGAGTTGCAGAAAACCTGCAGACACTGATGGATGCTCGCCCGGATATTCTTAACCACAATGTCGAAACGGTAAAGCGCCTGACACCTAGAATCCGTGCTCGTGCTACCTATGAACGTTCACTGGAATTCCTGCGCAGGGCAAAAAAAATGCAGCCGGACATTCCGACAAAGTCAAGCATCATGGTTGGCCTGGGCGAAACGAAGGAAGAATTAATCGAAGCAATGGATGATTTGCGTGCGAACAATGTGGACATCCTTACACTTGGCCAATATTTACAGCCTTCCAAAAAGCATCTTGAGGTACAGAAGTACTACCATCCGGATGAGTTTGCCGAGCTAAGGGAAATTGCACTGGCGAAAGGCTTCAGCCATTGCGAGGCAGGCCCTCTTGTCCGTTCGTCCTACCATGCCGATGAACAGGTCAACTCAGCAGCGAAACATAAACAGCAGCTTGCAGAACAGGAAGCACAGCAGGCATAATTGATTTGCACAAGCGAAAGCTAAAAAAGAGTTCAGCATTCAATACGCTGAACTCTTTTTGTTATTTACCTTTGTTCATCTGCCTTGAAAGATCATCTTTGTCTGTCTCTTCATTGAGTTCTCCCTTGGCTTCACCATTGGCGTTTTCACCTGAACTCATATCGCGGCCTTGAGGAGATTTAAGCATCTGCTTGATGACGCCATCGACCAAATCGTCGACATTGCGGCTATCGGTATCAAGCGAGGCGAAGTTCTCTACTTCATTTCGCAGGCTAGTATCGTCTGAAACGTATACATGGAACCAGCGAGGAACGACTGACATCGCCATCCGTTTCACCTGGTCTGCGGTTTCGTTGCGATTTGCAGAATCTGTCTGGTATACAATTAGTACTTCCTCATCAGTTACAAGTGTTGACACATCATCGACATTCGGTGCCATCAAACTGAACCTGCTGATCATATCGGCGATACGCTCGCGGTCGATCGCTTCGTATGCGTTTTCTGGATTTTCCGTTCCCATTACACCAGTTCTCTGCTGACGGACATATCCGAAGTCCTCGCTTCTATTTTTCAATCCTTTACGTCCATCTTCGTTATATAAGTCTGGACGCTGATCATTAACATTCAGTGTGTTTCCGCTTTGCTGGTAAATACCAGTCCTGCCATCACGGCCTTCCTGTGCGGCATTATCGTCACCCGCAGCACATCCAGTCATAGCCACTGTTCCGCAAATACCAAGAGCCATTAATGCTTTTTTCAATTAAAACACCCCCTATTGATTAGAATGGCTCCGAAATTATTTTTTTTGCTTAGTAATTGATGGGGAATAAGTTATAATTAAGAAAAGCGCAGGCACGTTAGCTTGTTGACCAAGACAGATCGTTATGGAAAAAGAGGTGGACCTACCAATGATTTGCATCAATAACCTATGCTATGAAATAGTGGATGAAGAACGGAATGGCTTTAATGAGGAAGCATTTCGAGCCAGATACAGCGAGATTCTGACGAAATATGACTATATAGTTGGTGACTGGGGATATGGGCAGCTTCGCTTAAGAGGCTTTTTCGATGACCAGAACCAGAAATCAACATTCGATACGAAAATCAGTACGGTAAGTGAATACTTATATGAGTACTGCAATTTTGGCTGTGCCTATTTTGTCGCCAAGAAGGTAGCGAAGCAAGGTCAGGATAAATAGAATAGAAAACGAAGGAATGCTCCAATACTGTGATTGGAGCATTCCTTTTTTTACATGTCGCTATATGGCGGCTGCTCACTTTCGCTCGGGTCATCATGGGTTGGGTGGGCACCAGCTTCTTTTCTTGGTGTACTCTGATGAAGGGACTTGAATTCATAATTGAAGTTACTGTAGGTCCGTTGTCCCTCACGCCAAGGTGTGCTTTTACCCTCAACCGGTTCATCCATCCGGAATGGCGAACCATATGGTCCATCAGGTAAGTCTTCAGCCGTTATATAGTTCTTTTGCTTTTCAACATTCGAAAAATCAGAGTACTTTTCGCTGTCTTCCTTGCTCATGAACTCACCTTCTTTTGCTTGTTGTCTTTTTAGTATTTCTTTGAAAAGACAAATCAAACAAACAGTTCATTCCAGATTAAAGGATTGGCCGCAGGAATGAGCGAAGTTCTTCCGCATCTTCTTCGGATAAGTTGTAGGCATATTCGAGATAGCCTTCTTCATCAAGGTCATCGTGGCCAAGGATCGCGAATCGGCTCCCCTGGATATCCAATACGATACTCTTGCCATAATATCTTCCTGTCTGCAGGATGGCAAGGTCAAAACGCTGGTTTTCACCCACAAAGCTTACAAAGCGTGTTTTTGTCGCTTCTGTTTCATCGTATAAAAAAAATTGTTCCGTCATCGTGAACCTCCTATGTGCTGTAAAAGTATGTATTTTTTCAACCATCACAAGATGCGGCTTGTGTTCGAGAGATGGTGTGCTGTGATGTAGCGGACAGTGTCCTTCGCATTCCAAAATCTCTCTCCTCCATTTTGGCAGCATTCTCACCCACCATCAATCTTACCAGAAAAACTTTTGTTTCTGAATTTATCTTTGCGGGAAAATGCGAAAAGACCTATTTCAGACAGGATTAGTAGGGAAAGGATTTAAAAACCAGTCACAGTTCGGACAGGTTTGGGAGGAGAACAGGGAAAGCTGTCAGAAGTAGCGCCGAGTTCGGACAGGTTTGAGGGAGTAACAAGAAAAGCTGTCAAAAAAACCCCGTAATACTGACAGGTTTGAGGGAGAAGTAAAAAAGCTGTCAAAAAAACCCCGTAATTCTGACAGGTTTAGGTGAGAAGCATGAAAAGCTGTCAAAAAACCCCCGTAATTCTGACAGGTTTAGGTGAGAAGCATGAAAAGCTGTCAAAAAACCTCTGTAATTCGGACAGGTTTGAGGGAGAAGCAAAAAAAGCTGTCAAAAAACCTCCGTAATTCTGACAGGTTTAGGTGAGAAGCATGAAAAGCTGTCAAAAAACCTCTGTAATTCGGACAGGTTTGAGGGAGAAGCAAAAAAAGCTGTCAAAAAACCTCCGTAATTCGGACAGGTTTGAGGGAGAAGCAAAAAAAGCTGTCAAAAAACCTCTGTAATTCGGACAGGTTTGAGGGAGAAGCAAAAAAAGCTGTCAAAAAACCTCCGTAATTCTGACAGGTTTGAGGGAGAAGCAAAAAAAGCTGTCAAAAAACCTCCGTAATTCTGACAGGTTTAGGTGAGAAGCAAAAAAAGCTGTCAAAAAAACCTCGTAATTCTGACAGGTTTGAGGGAGAAGCCATAAAAGCTGTCATAAACAAGAATTTATTCGTGATGCCCCTTCCCTACATTCCCTACCATAACAAAGAGTAAAAATATTTTGAAATAACTATCTAGTAAAAAAGGTCTATTTTATCGAAATATGGTACAATTAAGAAAAAGTTCTAGTCATCGTTTGAGAGGATTGAAACCTATGGCCCGCCGTGTTACTAGCATATTGGACAACCTGCTTGGTTGGGGGAAAATAATGTTGCCTCATTCATCGCTTTGTTATTATCCGCCTCAGTTCATCTTGAGGGATCCTGTTGTAACAGGGGTGAAGAAGGCTTTTAACAGTGGCTGTGAAGTGGCAGTCATCGCCTATACGATCAAAAATCACCGCGAGCTGGCGGCTCAGCTTGGTGGGGAGACGTGGAAGTACCACAAGGCTTTGAAGCGTCATTTCAAAGCTGTGATTGAATTGGAAATTGAAAAAGAGGACATGATTGTCCTGCATGATTACTATAGTGACAGCTTGAGCCTGTTTATAAGGATTGACCATAACAGGCATTGTATCTCGGAGATTGATGGGAAGATGAAGAAAATCCTCAGGGAAGCGGAAAGCAGGATTTTTCATGAGTATCCGACCGTCCAGCCTATCTTTGACACGGGATTCATTTTTATTGATAAATCAGTAGGGTCCGTACATGAAGCGGTCTTGAAGGCTCATCAGCAGGCGTTTGCGATGGCTGAAAAGCGGATTCAGACGGAATTCAATGAAATGGTTTATGAAATGAACAAAATCATCTCCCGGCAGAATATAAAACTTTTGGCACAGCCAATCATTGACGTCGCCACTAAGGAGGTCCGTGCGTGGGAGATGCTGACCCGCGGTCCTGAGGGGACAGCCCTCGAAAGTCCACTGCAGCTTTTTTCAGTCGCGAGGCAGACGAATATGCTGTATGAGCTTGAAATGATTGTCCTGAGGAAAACGCTTGACCAAATTACGTCAACTGGCTGCCAGGATGATATCTTCATTAATTTTACGCCGATCACGCTTGGCAATTTTCGATTCGTCCGTGATTTGAAAACAATGATGAAATCCTATGAAGGCATCAAGCCGAATCAGATCACCCTGGAAATCACCGAACGGGACTCGATTGAGGGAATCGATAATTTTATCTATAATATAAAGGTGTTAAGAGGAATGGGTATCAAGATTGCGGTGGATGATACAGGAGCGGGATATGCCAGCCTGAATACCATCAGTGAGATCATGCCGGATGTCATCAAGATCGACCGGTCCGTCATCCAGAACATCGACAAGAACTCTGTGAAGGAGTCGATGCTGAAAGGGCTTCTGCTTGTCGCAAAGGAAGCAGGCTCTACTGTCATAGCCGAAGGAATCGAAAATGAGCATGAAGCATCAGTCCTCTCACGGAACAAGGTTGAACTGGCACAAGGTTATTTTTACGCCCGTCCTGGATTATTGAAAACCGTCTAGCATCTTCGAGAGGTGATAAGGAATGTATTTTGTCGACAGGGATCAAATTGAGCAAACATTGGAGTTTTTGGACAGGCAGATTGATTTTTTTGAAAGCAATGGATCATGGGAAACGCCTATGGAAAAAGCGGCCCTCGAGCGTGCAGCGCATACGATGGTGGAGGCTGTTCTTGATGTGGGCAATTCGATGATTGATGGCTTCATCATGCGTGACCCGGGCAGCTATGAAGACATCATCGATATCCTCGATGATGAAAAAGTCGTGACGCCTGACATGAGCGCAGGCTTGAAAAAAATCGTCCTGTTCAGGAAGATGCTAGTCCAGCAATACACTGATGTGGACCATGGAAGCCTGATCCAAACCTTCAAGTCTGAACTTCCGCAACTCAAGCTGTTTCCGGTGAAGGTCAGGGAATATCTAACGAATGAACTAGGCCCGGTTTCCGCTTTTAAAAAGTAAAGCTGGATGAAGAGACCGATAAGATGAACTGAGCAGTTCATAAGTCGGTCTCTTTTTCTTTGCTGTGAGCTTTGTCCTTTGCACTGCCTGCTCTACTTTAATAAAATGGGAGTATTCGTTTTAGCACAACAAGGGAACATTATGCATAGGAGTGATCATCATGAAAAAATATAAAGGCTATCTGATTGATTTAGATGGAACGATGTACAGGGGCTCAGAACGGATCGAGGCGGCTTCGGATTTTATAAAAAGGCTGATTGCAGCTGGAATTCCTTATTTATTCGTCACAAATAATTCTTCGCGTACACCGGCCCAGGTGGCGAAAAAGCTGCGGAGCTTTGATATCCCAACCACTGAGGAGCAGGTTTTTACGACAAGTCAGGCAACGGCCAACTATATTTATGAGCAAAAGCAAGATGCGACCGTATACGTGATTGGCGAAGAGGGGATTCAGACGGCCATCGAGGAAAAAGGGCTCCGGTTTGCAGGGGAAGAAGCGGATTTCGTCGTTTCCGGAATTGACCGCGGCATTACCTATGAAAAGCTGGCAGTTGGCTGCCTTGCGGTCAGGAACGGGGCCACTTTCATTTCAACTAATGGAGATATCGCAATTCCGACAGAACGTGGCCTGCTTCCGGGAAATGGATCACTGACATCAGTCATCGCTGTTTCCACGCAAACAGACCCAATCTTCATTGGCAAGCCGGAATCAGTGATCATGGAACAGGCACTGAAGGTCCTGGGAACTGCGAAGGAAGAGACGCTGATGGTCGGGGACTATTATGATACCGACATTCTCGCAGGCATGAGGGCCGGAATGGATACTCTGCTTGTACACACGGGGGTCACAACGAAGGAACTGCTGAAGGGTTACGATGAAATGCCAACCTATACAGTCGATTCATTGGATGACTGGGAAGTATAAAAACAGAAGGGACTTGCGCCATCGCCGGCTGCAAGTCCCTTTATCATTATTCCTCTACATTCGCCGCTCGGTGTGCAAGTCGGCTTGAAGCAGCCGCTGCAACAGCTCCCACAATATCATCCAGGAATGTATGGCATTTGCCTGACTTTTCTTTATCATTAAGGAGTTCAAGGATACCCGGTTTTGCTTTATCAATGAACCCGTAGTTGGTGAATCCAATCGAACCATAGATATTGACGATTGAGAAAGCGAGAATCTCATCCACGCCATACAGGCTCTCATCTGTTTCAATAATGGATTGAAGCGGTTCGCCAAGCTTCTTCTGCTCTGCGAGGATATCAAGCTGGATTCCTGTCAGGATGGCATTCTGGACCTCACGTTTGGACAATACTCGCTCGACATTCTGGATGCAATCGTCCATCTGCAGGTTCGGATGATACTTCTCCTGCAAGAAGAACACAAGTTTCGCAATATCCTCTATTTCAACCCCGCGTTCGTGAAGCCATTTCCGGGCAGTTTCCTCTGTCATATGAATGGCGCGTTTCTTTTCTAACATCTGCATCACCTTTCTGTTTTTAATTCAGATAAGAAAGTGTGTATCTCACTTTGGTAACTGTCTAGCTCCAGCGCCTAGCCCCTCGAGACGTTTCGGTCTGCCCAATGAAGTCAAAGAACGACTTCACTGGTCAGCCCTCCAACGCTTGTCGGGGCTGACCAAGGCGCTTACGCTTTTCTAATAGCTATCTTCATATCCTATTTAACCTAAATTATTCCGCTTAATCCGTTTTAGTGAAAGAATTCATTCCTTTAAATCATTTCCCGAATGAAGCCAGTTATTCATTTCATTGTTTTGCAGTCCGGCACATATATTTGTAAAAGAATGGCTTGGAGAGAGGTGCTGTTTGATGTTTCAAAAGATGTTAAAAGAAGTATATGGGATTTTTCCGGATTCAGAAGTATCTCTTGGAAGATATCATGGATATAAACAGAATGAAGGGCTTTATTTGATTATGGACGCTAATGGGGCAAAAGAGCAA
This sequence comes from Mesobacillus sp. MER 48, assembly GCF_023714225.1. Classification (NCBI taxonomy): domain Bacteria; kingdom Bacillati; phylum Bacillota; class Bacilli; order Caryophanales; family Bacillaceae; genus Mesobacillus; species Mesobacillus sp. MER 48. Next base: position 22,547 of record NZ_JAMAUR010000003.1, on the reverse strand, counting down.
GAGATAAGCGAGCTTTCGAGAATCGCTGACCATATGCAAAAAGCTGGTGACCGCAACGTTTCGCAGCTGCTTACAGACAAGGAAGGACGCCAGATTTGCGAATGGGAGGGAAGGAAGTACTGTGTGCTGCAGAGTCGTGCCGCACCGATGCCGGAAAAATTGCGAACAGGCAGGAAGCTGGCCAGATTCCATGCAAGAGGCAGGCAAATCCCTTTCAAGGTTAAAGGGATGAACAGGGTCGGACAGTGGAAACAGCTCTGGGAAAAGCGGCTGGACCAGATGGAAAAGGTGTGGAGCGGCAAACTCTATACTGAGCCTGAGAACGATTTTGAGAGAATGTTCATGGAGTCTTTTCCGTATTATATGGGATTGTCGGAAAATGCCATCCAATATCTTGCAGATACGGAGATCGATGATAAGCCGACAAAGATTGACCACGGCACTGTCTGCCATGAGCGCTTCACCAATACAGTCTGGAGAGGGCCGTATTTTGTGAAAAATCCATTTGAGTGGGTGTTCGACCATGGAAGCCGCGATCTGGCAGAGTGGGTAAGGGAGCGTTATTTTGCCAACATCCAGACGAGCCAGCCGGAAATCAAAAACTTCCTTAATGAGTACCAGAGTCTGACAATGCTGTCGCCGTTTTCATGGAGGCTTCTGTACTCCAGGCTGCTGTTTCCGCTTCACTACTATGAAGCAATCGAAAATTACTATATTACCCAGTCAGAACAGACAAAGCGCCAGCTTGAGGACCGTTTGCGGAAGTATCTGGACCAAAGCAGTGATTACGAACGTTTTTTAAGCCATTTTTACCAGATTGGCGATGCACCTGTGAAAATGGCGAAGCTTCCTCCGGTTGAGTGGTTATTACGGTAGTCGAAGCTTTTGCGTAAATGTGATAGAATGAATATTATTCTATTATATTAACCGCTTACAAAAAGGAGCCAGACGATGAAACCGTATATTTATATTACCAGGAAACTTCCTGCAGAAACGATTGTAGAGCTCACCGAGCAATTTGAGGTGAAGATGTGGGAGCATGAAGATATCCCTGCCCCGAGAGAGGTTTTGCTCGCTGAAGCAAAAAAAGCCAGTGGGATGATCACCATGCTGTCTGACAAAATTGACGAGGAATTGCTGTCAGCTGGTGAAAACCTGAAAGTCGTCGCCAACCTGGCTGTGGGTTTTGACAATATCAATCTCAAATCAGCCACCGAGCGCGGAATCGTTGTGAGCAATACCCCGGATGTGCTGACCGAGACAACCGCTGATCTTACTTTTGCTTTGTTGATGGCTGCGGCAAGGCGCATCGTCGAAGCAGCAGATTATATCAAAGCTGGCAAGTGGGAAGGCTGGAGCCCATACCTGCTTGCAGGACATGATGTATATGGAAAGACGATCGGAATCGTCGGTATGGGGAAAATTGGTAAGGCTGTTGCCCGACGCGCGAATGGCTTTGGAATGGATATTCTTTACCATAACCGTTCCCGTAAACCGGAAGCTGAAAAGGAACTCGGTGCGGTCTACAGTTCATTCGAGGATCTTGTATCAAAGGCTGATTATGTGGTATCACTCGCACCGCTTACAGATGAAACCAGAAATCTTTTTACAGCAGATGTTTTTGCGAAAATGAAAAAAAGCGCGATTTTCATCAATGCTGGACGCGGGCCGGTTGTGGACGAGCAGGCATTGTATGAAGCCCTGAAAAGCGGAGAGATTGCCGCTGCAGGACTTGATGTTTTTGAAAAAGAGCCCATTTCAACAGAGCATCCGCTGCTGGAACTTTCAAATGTGACAGCAATCCCGCATATCGGATCGGCAAGTACAGAAACGAGGACAAAGATGATCAAGCTTTGCTGCACGAACGTCAAAGCTGTCCTCACCGGAGACAGTCCGAAGACTATTGTTAATAAAGAAGTGATTCAATAACTCATCAATCCTTCCCTTCATGCAGGGGAGGATTTTTTTTACACTTACAGCCCCTTGCGATTAAGCGTTTTCATGGAGAAAGGCTTCTTAAATATCCCTTGTAAAAGAGGTTGGTCGTCTATATAATGTCTACTATACAAAAACAAATGTATTTTTAGAAAAGACAAAGGGAGAGGGGAAGAGAATATGCAGGCAATCTCGGTAGGACTTCTTGGATTAGGAACAGTTGGGTCGGGGGTAGTGAGAATCATTGAGAACCACCAGGATAAGTTGATGCACCAGGTTGGCTGCCCTGTGAAGGTAAAGAAAATCCTCGTCCAGGATGTAGAAAAGGAAAGGTCGGTAAAGGTCGACCCTTCTCTCCTGACGATGGACCCAGCGGACATCATCGAAGATCCGGAAATCGAAGTTGTGATTGAAGTCATGGGCGGGATCGAGAATACCCGTGACCATATGCTGCAGGCACTGAGGAACAAAAAGAACGTGGTGACAGCAAACAAAGATTTGATGGCTGTCCATGGCTCAGAGCTGCTGACGGCTGCGAGTGAAAATGGCTGCGATCTGTTTTTTGAAGCGAGCGTGGCAGGAGGCATCCCGATTTTGCGAAGTCTCGTTGATGGGCTTGCGTCTGACAGGATCACAAAGATGATGGGAATTGTGAACGGAACAACAAATTATATTTTAACGAAGATGAGCCAGGAGGGACTTCCATATGACAGCGTGCTGAAGGAAGCGCAGGAGCTGGGATATGCGGAGGCGAATCCGGCATCTGACGTGGAAGGGCTAGATGCAGCCAGAAAAATGGCGATACTGGGTACACTTGGATTTTCCATGAAGATTGACCTAGATGATGTGAAGTTTAAAGGAATCACTTCGGTCACAGAGGAAGACCTGCAGTATGCCAAACAGCTTGGCTATACGATGAAATTGCTTGGCATCGCTGTCCGTGAAGGTAACAAAGTCGAGGTATGTGTGGAGCCTGCCCTGTTGCCGTCTTCCCATCCGCTTTCGTCTGTCAATAATGAGTACAATGCGGTATATGTATACGGTGAAGCGGTCGGGGAAACCATGTTCTACGGCCCGGGTGCCGGCAGTCTGCCAACCGCCACTGCTGTTGTGTCAGATCTTGTTGGCGTCGTTAAGAATATGCGCCTAGGAGTTAATGGCCGTTCTATGGTCACCCCGCAATATGAGAAGCAGCTGAAGGATGATGGAGAAGTAAGTTCGAAGCACTTCCTCCGTCTGCATGTCCATGATGAAGTTGGTGTCTTTTCGGAGGTCACCTCGCTTTTCGCTGACCATAATGTCAGCTTTGAAAAGATCCTCCAGATGCCTTTGAAGGAAAAGGGACTTGCCGAAATCGTAGTCGTTACACATCGTGCTTCTCTCAAAGACTATCAAAATATCCTGATGGAGCTGCGTGACCTCAGGGTCGTGAAAGAAATCAAGAGCTCATACAGAGTCGAGGGGAGTGTCAATCGATGAGATGGCGGGGACTGTTGAGTGAATATCGTGAATACCTGCCAGTCAATGATCAGACCCCGATGCTGACACTGCATGAAGGAAACACGCCACTGATCCGGCTAGACCAGCTGTCAGAGCAGTGGGGCATTGATTTGCATGTAAAAGTTGAAGGGGCCAATCCGACGGGTTCATTCAAGGACCGAGGCATGGTGATGGCGGTCGCGAAAGCCAAGGAGGAGGGCAGTGATACGGTGATTTGTGCTTCCACAGGCAATACCTCGGCTTCTGCAGCTGCATATGCGGCGAGAGCAGGAATGCGGTGTATCATCGTCATTCCCGAAGGAAAAATCGCGATGGGCAAACTGGCACAGGCGGTGATGTATGGCGCCAGCATCGTTTCGATTGAAGGCAATTTTGACGAGGCGTTGAAAATGGTCAGGGCCATCAGTGAAAATGAACCAGTCACACTCGTAAACTCGGTGAATCCATATCGGCTCGAAGGACAGAAAACGGCTGCTTTCGAAATCTGTGACCAGCTGGGCGGTGCACCAGATGTCCTGGCGATTCCGGTGGGTAATGCGGGGAATATCAGTGCTTACTGGAAAGGTTTCAAAGAATACAATTCCAGCAGGCGGACAGGATTGCCGAGGATGTTCGGTTTCGAGGCAGAAGGTGCAGCAGCAATCGTGCAGGGAAAACCGATTGAGCAGCCAGAAACGATCGCCACTGCCATACGAATCGGCAACCCTGCCAGCTGGAATCTTGCTGTTGCTGCCAGGGATGAATCAGAAGGAACAATTGACTTCGTCACCGATGAAGAAATTTTACAGGCATACAGCCGACTGGCCTCTACAGAAGGGATATTTGCTGAGCCGGGTTCATGTGCCTCGCTGGCAGGAATCCACAAGCTTCTGAAACAAGGGGAAATTCCTCGTGGCTCCCGGATTGTTGCTGTACTGACGGGAAATGGATTGAAGGACCCTTCAACTGCCATCGATATCAGCTCGATCTCACCCGTGCTGCTTCCGAATGACGAAAGAATCGTCAGCAAGCATATCAGGGGAGTGGTCAGACAATGAACGGACTGGGGGAACCACATGCTGCAGGCATTACAGCAAGACAGGTTTTTGCGGTAAAAGTCCCGGCAAGCTCAGCGAACCTTGGCCCCGGCTTTGATTCCCTTGCAGTCGCATTGGACCTATACCTGGAGCTCGAGGCAGAGCGAAGCAATCGTTGGGAGGTGGAGTTCCTCTCACCATCCTTAACAGACTTTCCGCGTGATGAAACGAATTATATTTGCCAGATCGCGCTTAAAACCGCTTTAATGTACAAGCAGAAAATGCCGCCTCTCCGAATGTCTGTCAAAAGCGATATTCCGCTGGCAAGAGGGCTGGGGTCCAGCGCTGCGGCGATTGTTGCCGGAGTGGAACTGGCCAATGAATTTTGCAATTTAGAATTGTCACTGCTTGAAAAATTAAAAATCGCTGCAGGGTTTGAAGGCCACCCGGACAATGCGGGGGCCAGCCTTTTTGGCGGTGTCGTGGTGGGCAGCCAAATAGGGGATGAAGTAGATCTGACAGTACTTGACCAAATCCAATTCGATCCGATACTGGTTGTCCCCCGGGAGGAATTGCTGACCGAAATTTCACGAGACGTGTTGCCGGCAAACATGGAATTCCAGCACAGTGTCCGGGCAAGTGCCGTTGCCAATCAGCAGCTTGCTGCATTGTTAACTCATAATTGGACGCTTGCAGGCAGGATGATGGCTGCCGATCTGTTCCATCAGCCATACAGGAAAGAACTTGTGCCATTTTTTGATGATGTGCATGAAAAAGCCATTCAGTCAGGAGCTTTCGGCGTTGCACTGAGCGGGGCCGGGCCATCGATTTTGTGTCTGGCGGAACCCGGTAAAGGGGATGAAGTCGGGGAAAAAATGAAGCGGTGTGTCGATGGAATGGAAATTTTAACTTTAAAAATCGACCGGAACGGATGCAGTTCCAGCATGAAAAAAAGCGGTTTTGCCATTTAAGGCAAAACCGCTTTATTATTGGTTAATTAGAATACCTGTTCAACCTCAACAACGCCAGGTACTTCCTCTAAAAGGGCGCGTTCGATTCCAGCCTTAAGCGTGATTGTGGAGCTCGGGCAGCTTCCGCATGCACCCAGCAGGCGAAGTTTTACGATGCCATCTTCTACATCCACTAGTTCGCAGTCTCCACCATCGCGAAGAAGGAATGGACGCAATTTATCTAATACTTCTTGTACTTGCTCAAACATTTGCTGTTCAGTCATGCAAATCGACTCCTTTCATAATACTTATTATAATCTCATCAGCCGGAAAAATCTATCCAATTGAATGAAAAACCTCAGAACAACAGTTTTTTCCTTATGAATCCTTTTCATCGTATAGTAAAATAAAAGAAAATAACAGGGGGTAATTGATAATGGAACGCAAAGAAGTAGAAATAGTCGTTTACGGCGCAGAAGTATTATGCCCTAGCTGTGTCAACCTGCCATCCTCAAAAGAAACATATGAATGGCTTGAAGCAGCGATCGGCCGCAAATATGCAGACCAGCCTTTTAAAATTACTTATGTCGATATCTACAACCCTCCTGCAGATGAAGATAAGCGGGAATTTGCTGAAAAAGTAATCGAAGAAGACATGTTTTATCCCGTCGTCCTGCTCGAAGGCAAGGTTGTCGGCGAAGGAAATCCGAAATTGAAGACGATTTACGCCGAATTAGAGAAATACGGATACATTTCAGCGTAATTCTGTTAAAAGCATTCCGAAACGGAGTGCTTTTTTCTCTTTTTGAGAAGAATCTCTTTAAAATACCGATTTATTAAAAAAGCGAAAAACCTTTTATAGCGATTTTAAAATTATATAGCGACTTTTTTGTTTTTATAGCGGCTTTTGAAATTATATAGCGAAAATTTCATTTTTATAGCGACTTTAAAGATTATATAGCGAAAAATTCAATTATATAGCGAACTGGAAATTCCCGCTGATTTTTACCAGTTACCAAAAAATAAAAAACCGGGCACCCGCGCCCGGTTCACAAATGATCATCCATTATGATACTTATACATCCACAAAATACCTGACTTCAGCAATCGTGCTACGCGGCCGGTGATCGGACGTTCTGCAACCAGACCGAAACCGTGCTTTTTGCCAAGTGAACCGATGACGCCTTTCAGCTTGATCGGCGGGAAGGATTCAGGTGGTTCTTCGCCTTTCCAGCGCTTTTGCAGCACCTGGACGATTTGCTCAGCCTGGCCTTCTGCAAGCTGGGCGCTCGGTGCATGCGGCAGGCTCGCACAATCCCCGACTACATATACATTTTCATGTCCTGGCAGGTTGTGCTGCTCAGTAACCGCGGCCCGGCCCATGCTGTCTTTTTCGACATCCATTTCACGGACAAGTCTGTTTGCCTGAATTCCGGCAGTCCAGACAATCGCGTCACATACAATCGGCTCATCATGATTGTATAAGACGTTTTTCTGTACTTCTGTAATATTTGCATTGTTGATGATTTCGACATTATGGTTGTCAAACCAGTTTTCCACATAGGTGCTCAGGCGCTCGGAGAACGCGGACAGAATATGGTTTCCGCGATCGAAAAGCTTGATTTTCAAGTCTTTGCGGCTTTCAGCCAATTCACTCGCAAGCTCGACACCGCTCAACCCTGCACCAACAATGGCAACACTTGAACCTGCTGGCAGATTATTAAGTGCCTGATAAGTAGCGCGTGATTTTTCGATTGACTGGATGCTGTACGTGAACGTGTCGGCACCAGGAACATTGTGGTACTTATCTTCGCAGCCGAGACCAATGATCAAATCGTCATATTCCACAGCTTCATTACCCTGCAGCTCAACCTTATTTTCCTCCAGATTGATGGCCGTAACTTCCGCGTATTTTACCTGAAGGCGGGGGTGTTCAGGAAATGACACACGAATATGCTGATCGGAAATCGTGCCTGCAGCCAGCGCATAGTATTCAGTTTTCAAGCAATGGTAAGGAACACGGTCAATCAATGTAATGGATACATCTTCCGGCAGATCATTAGGCAGCAATTTATGGAGGACACGCATGCCGCCATAGCCGCCGCCAAGAATAACGAGATTTCTCATGTGAATTTCCCCTTTTTAACTCATCACAGACAGTCAATGATGTAGGTTTTTTAAGCTCGTTCTTGCAAACGGTAAACGGATACATAATTCGAAATTATTCTACAATATTTTTTCTGATTCGTTTTAATCCATAAAAAGTATAACGAAATTGTGACAAAATAACAACAATTTTATAGAGGCTGTAAGCCGGAGAAATTGACGATTTACCTGAAAAAGGGTACGATTAAAAATTAGTAGAGAGGTGAAACAAATGATTAAGCCGATCATTGAATTTTGTATCAGCAATCTTGCGAGCGGTTCTCAGGCAGCAAGGGCAGAGCTTGAACGGGACCCTGATCTTGACGTCATTGAATATGGGTGCCTTGGTTACTGTGGAAAATGCGCCATGTCCATGTTTGCGCTTGTAAACGGTGATCCGGTAGTCGGTGACACCCCAGAAGAGCTGGTTGAAAATGTTTATAAATATCTGGATGAAAATCCTATGTTTTAATATAGAAAAAAAGCTGGCATGGAAATCGTTCCATTCGCCAGCTTTTTTCATGATTTAGAGAAATTCAGTTTCTGCACTTGTTTCCATGAAATAGATAGTTTAGTTTCCGGAAACGGCTTGTCTTTCCCGCATCTCCTGCCAGCGGTCCTTGGCGAGCTGGATGATTTGCGGTTCGACAGACTGTCTCTGTTTTTCTATTACCTTCGAGAAAAAACGGACAGCGTCCTGCGTTTGGCCGATTCTTCTTGAGAGCTCGCCAATCAGGTACATGAGGCGCAGTTCTGAGACCTGGGTGCCTTTATAATCACCAGTGCTATACGACTCGGTATATTCCTTAAGGGCCAGTTTTAAAAAACGGTTTTCCTGTTCATGGTTTTCAGTGGAGCGATACAGCCAGGCAAGCCTTATATAGAGACCGGCCGCAACAATATGTTTCTCTTTCTTCAGTGTCGAACTATAGGCTGCCAGCTTGAAAGTATTCATTGCCTCCTGGATTGTCCGCTCATCGCCGTAGTTATGAGGAGCCCACTGATTGCAGATTTTATCCTGGATGACCTGCTTGGCGCCTGGCGGAAAATAAGTGCTGAACTCATCGGTAAAAGAATAGCCGCAGTCAGGGCAGACATTGGTATAGTAAAGATTGGGATTTTCAAAACCGTCGGCATACTGAGGGGCAAAGTCAGAATCAAAGCTGAGGACTTTCACAAAACGGGAGCGAACCTTCTTGGTCGTAAAAGAATGCTCGCACATGGCACATGTGTATTTTTTATCAAAAAGAGGTACTAGTTGAGACATCTTTGTCACCTGCCGAATATCCTATGATTTTTGTGAATCTGTTTAGGTCTATTATACCAAGTTATTTGGCTGTTGGAGGAAAAAATTGAAGAATATTCTTTTTCAGCCTGATTGGTTGAGGATTGGAAAAATGCTGTATATACTATAAGAAAGGGAACAAGGAGGTTTTAATAAAATGGAAAATATCGTAATTATTACTGAAGAAGCTGCATTGCAGATTAAAGATATGATGAAGCAAAATGAAACGGAAGACGCTTTCCTGCGTGTTTCTGTAAAAGGCGGCGGCTGCAGCGGCCTGTCTTACGGAATGGGTTTCGCGCATGAAGTCGAAGAGGGTGACAGCCAGCTCGAGCAGCACGGCATCAAGATCCTTGTCGATAAGGAAAGCGCTCCAGTGCTGAATGGCACAACAATCAGCTATAAGCAGTCTTTAATGGGCGGCGGCTTCACAATCGACAACCCGAACGCGATCGCATCATGCGGCTGTGGTTCCAGTTTTAAGACAGCGACACGTGAAGGAACACCTGAAGAATGCTAAATAAAAGCAAGGTCCATACGCGGACCTTGCTTTTGTCTTTTAATTAAACATCGATGAACTATGCAGCGGCTGTGTCTTCGCTTTTGGATCCATATAGGATTTCGCGTTGTTGACAGCTGTAGGTGCTTCACCGAATCCGGTTGCGATCAATTTGACTTTTCCTTCGTATGTGCAAATATCGCCTGCAGCGTAAACGCCAGGGATATTCGTCTCCATTTTGGAGTTGACGACGATGGCGTTCTTTTCGATTTCAAGGCCCCATTCCTTGATTGGTCCCAGAGATGAAACGAAACCGAAGTTGCAGATGACCGCGTCAACGTCCACAGCGACTGTTTCTTCGCTGTTTGCGTCCTTTAGTACTAGCTGGCTGATCTTTTCTCCATCACCGATCAGTTCTGCTGGAACGTAAGGTGTTTTGATATCAACCTTTGAATTTTGCAGGTTTTCAACACTGTGCTCGTGGGCGCGGAACTTATCGCGTCTGTGAACGATGGTTACCTGCTCAGCAATTGGTTCAAGCATCAATGCCCAGTCAACAGCAGAGTCCCCGCCGCCCAGTACAGCGACCTTTTGTCCAGCGAACTGGTTCAAGTCGTCGATGAAATAGTGCAGGTTCTTGCCTTCGTATTGTGCAGCGCTTTCAAGTTCAAGTCTGCGTGGCTGGAACGCACCGTTTCCGGCAGTGATGATGACTGTTTTTGTATAATGAACTTCTTTATCAGTAGTCAGCTTGATATTTCCGTCTTCCAGCTTCTCCAGCTTTTCAACAGACTGTTCAAGAGCAGTCGCAGGCTCGAATTTCGCCATTTGCTCCTTCAGGTTGTTGATCAGCTCCTGGGCACGGACTTTTGGAAAGCCGGCAACATCATATATGTACTTTTCTGGATAAAGTGCAGATAATTGCCCGCCTAACTGTGGCAAACTTTCAATGATCTTAACAGATGCTTGTCTCATTCCGCCGTAGAAAGCAGTGAACAGACCAGCAGGCCCCCCGCCGATAATCGTGATGTCATAAACTTTTTGATCTTCTTTCACTCCATATCCCCCTCACTATGTAGTAAAATTGCTCCAATTGTTATAATACCATAAATTGAAAAAATAAACTCCTAATCATAATAGAAGAAAGCTTGTGGAACAATATATTTCATAGAAAATTCTCTTTACAAAACGGGTAAATAGTGAAATTATCCTATTTTCTGAATATTTCCAAGTTAAATGAATCGCTTGAAAATGCTGCGTAAAAAGAATAAGATGGATTGTAGGTAAGAATGTTAAGATTTTGTGACATTTTCAGGACATTTTTTTGAACATTTTAGTGAATAATATCACAAACTTATCCGGGAAATGATGGCAGCAAAGAGAGAGAAGCCAGTCGACCAAAAATATTTTAAAAAGGTGGAAGTGATCACTTTGAGAAAGCCAAAGATCGTAATCTTAGGAGCAGGATACGGGGGATTAATGACAGCTACCCGTTTACAAAAAGCTGTTGGAGTAAACGAGGCTGATATTGTCCTTGTCAATAAAAATGATTACCACTATGAAACTACATGGCTGCATGAAGCATCTGCAGGAACTTTGCATCATGACAGAGTCCGCTATGATGTTCGTGATGTAATCGATCGCCATAAGGTTGAATTCGTCCAGGGATCTGTTGAAGAGATCAAGATGGATGAGAAGCGTGTAATCCTTGAGAACGGTGACATCGTCTATGACTATCTGGTCATCGCCCTGGGTGCTGAACCTGAAACTTTTGGTATTAAAGGCTTGAAAGAGTATGCTTTCTCTATCGTCAATGTCAACTCAGCAAGACAAATCCGTGAGCATATCGAATATCAATTCGCAACATATAATACTGAAGCCGAGAGGAAAGATGAGCGCCTGACAATTGTTGTCGGCGGTGCAGGCTTCACAGGAATCGAGTTCCTTGGTGAACTGACAAACCGGGTTCCTGAACTTTGCCGTGAATATGATGTGGATTACCATAAAGTAAAAATCGTATGTGTTGAAGCAGCGCCAATGGTTCTGCCTGGTTTCGACCCTGAACTTGTCAAATATGCGGTTGCTACGCTCGAGAAAAAAGGCGTGGAATTCCGCATCGGCACAGCAATCAAGGAAGCTACTCAAGAAGGAATCATCGTCGCAAAAGGTGAGGAAGAAGTCGAAGAAATCAAAGCTGGAACAGTGGTCTGGGCAGCTGGTGTACGCGGCAGCTCCGTCATCGAAAGATCGGGTATCGAAGCAATGCGCGGCCGCGTGAAAGTCCAGCCGGACCTTCGCCTGCCAGGATCAGATGATGTATTCATCGTTGGTGACTGCTCTTTGATCATCAATGAAGAAATCAATCGTCCATATCCTCCGACTGCACAAATTGCGATGCAGCAAGGTGAAGTATGCGCTAGGAATCTTGCAGCACTTGTCCGTGGCAAAACCGAGCTTGAAGCCTTCACTCCAGATATCAAAGGAACAGTATGTTCACTTGGTGAAGATGACGCAATCGGCGTAGCATTCGGCAAGAAAATGGTCGGCACGAAAGCTTCCTTCATGAAAAAGATGATCGACAACCGTGCGCTTTATATGATTGGCGGACCTTCAATGGTTCTTAAAAAAGGCAAATTCAACATTCTTTAATAGATGTACTGAAACAGGCTCTTTGCGGGGCCTGTTTTTATTTTGTCCATGGCTTAAATGGTAAGCCGCGCTGATCTGGTTGGAAGGAATAATAAGTTACTGGCACAGCAGGAATGTATGACTAAGCCTGCTTCGATCGTGTACAATATTCGTAAAATGAGTTATTGGATGGGGATGAAATGGGGAAACGGGAAAATGTCTGGCTGGGAGTTGCCGGAGTTGTCATGGATGAGGATGGCCGCTGGCTTGTTGTCAAAAAGCGCTACGGCGGCCTGGAAGGAAGCTGGTCCCTTCCGGCAGGCTTCGTTGAGGAAGGGGAGACCGCTGACCAGGCTGTTCTCAGGGAAGTGAGGGAAGAAACAGGAATAGAGTGCACTGTCATTGGTCTTCTAGGGGTGCGAACCGGCGTAATCAGGGAGTCGATCAGCGATAATATGCTCGTTTTTTTATTAAAACCATTGCCGGACCAGGAAGTAATGGCACAAGAAACGGAATTATATGAAGCAGGATTTTTGTCAACTGATCATTTAAAATCAGACCCTGATACCTCAATGCTGCTGCATTACCTTTTGAGTAAACCCATAGCTAATGTGATCAGCGGCAAACAGGGAATGGACCCGGGAAAGCAGTTTCATTATAGCGCATATCAATTATTTTTATAATTTTCTGAAATTTAAAGAAAGTGACAGATATTTAAAGAAAAAATAGGATGTATCCGTTTTCAAAGGGGGTTTTCGGTCAAATTCGGACCTTTTCAAGAATGGGGAATCTCTGATATATTATCAGAAAATTCTATAATATAAAGGAGAGATTCATTTATGAAAATGCAGGCACATGATTCAAAGGAATGTCCTTATTGCTCAGGTAAAGGCTACTTCCAACTACTTCTTGGCGGATCAGAAACATGCACTTGCTGCAGCGGCTCAGGAAAATCAAAAAATTAAGGCAAAGCATCTTTGACCTTCGCAATTTGCGGGGTTTTTCTTTTTGCCTCGAATTTGGAGATACTGCACCATTTCATTGACTCGAAAACGGACTAACAGTAAACTAGAAATGATGTTTAATGGGGGGATATAGACATGATGACGGTTGTCACACTGATCATTTCAATGTTATTGTTTTTTGTCCTGTTTTTCGGGATTGGATTTTTATTGAATATGCTGCTGAGGATGTCCTGGGTAATGGCGATCGTTTATCCATTGATTGCGATATTCATTATTGATAAATATCGGTTGATCGATTACTTCCGCAACAGCGGGGAAGCTTTCCGTGATCTTGGACAGCGGATTTCGCAGCTGGCTGTCGCAGATATACTGATTCTGAGCAGCGGGCTTGCAGGTGCAATACTTGCAGGTGTTGTAATCAAACTTTTACGAAAAAAAGGATATCAAATGTTTTAAGAATGCGACCTTCAATTTTTTGAGGGTTTTTTTTATGCATAAAAATAGGGATTGGTCAGAGACTAATACTAATTTAGTAAAGTCAAGATATTAATCCAATGATTAAAAATTTACTTTTAATGGAAGTGTAAATAGGTCTTTTGGTCCCTTTTTTGCTCCTTTTGGAATATTTCTTGTTTCGTTGGGAAATTAATAGATTTGGGAGGAGTGAAAAATTATATGAATATTTTAAAAATGTGGGCAAAACGCTCAACTATGGCAGTTTTATTTTTTGCTGCTATAACTTCAACTTTCCACTCGATTTCAGGAGTGGAAGCTTCCACTGTTTCTACATACGTTTTTGACAGTGCTGGCGCACAACAAGAGGAAAATTCAAGTTTTGATCATAAAAAAAAGTCAATGGGGCTTGCCCTTAAGTTTTTGAAAAAAGTTTCGGACTTCACGACGAAGATCTCTTCTAGTGAAAAAGTAGCCGGCGCACCGCCAACGCTTGAGGAATCAATGAACTGGTCGCAATACCCGACAAAGCAGATCATTGCAACGGGCTATACGGCAGGAATTGAATCCACTGGTAAAAATCCTGGCCACCCAGGCTATGGAATTACTTATTCAGGTGTGAAGGTCAAACGCGACCTCTACTCGACCGTAGCCGCTGACTTAAATGTATTCCCGATCGGGACCATCCTTTTCATCCCTGGATATGGATTTGGGGTTGTCGCCGATAAAGGCGGGGCAATCAAGGGAAATAAAGTGGATTTATATTATGATACTGTTAAGGATGTATACGAACAATGGGGCAAGAAGACGCTGGACGCATACATAATTGAAATGGGTAACGGCAAGCTTACAGAAGCTGATTTGAAAGCACTCAACGAAAATGAATCCATGCAGGTTTTCCGCCAGCAGTATATTAGCGGAAAGAAATCTTAAAAGGTTAGGCACTTTCCCAGGCGGAAAGTGCCTTTTTATTTGTGGATGAGATGGTGCAATTTTTCCAGACCATCAAGAAGTCTGGGGGACGGCCGGCAATACAGTTCTTCCTCTAGAATGAAAAGACGGTCTTCCTTGACGGCGTCGAGTTCTTTCCAGCCGGGCCTGTTTGTAATCAATTCTTTTTTCACCTTTTGTTTCCTGACACCGACCCAGGCAATGCACAGATAATCCGGATTCCGGGATTTTACATCATCCCAGTCAGTCTGTACGCTGGCAAGTTCAACATCATTAAAAATATTTTCAGCACCGGCAGCTTCTGATATTTCTGTCAGCCAATTGATCCTGCCGGGAGTGAATACAGGTTTTGGCCACCACTCCCAGTAGAGCTTCGGTTTCCATTTAACTGCTTCCCCTTTTTGCCTGATGTTCTCGAGTCTGTTTCTGAACTTTTCTGCAGCATCCTGCCCGCGCTCTGGCATGTTCAATGCTTCGGCCGTGACCAATAAATCTTTCTCTATATCCTGAAGCGATTGCGGATTCAGAATGATGTGGGGAATATTGCGTTCCTTCAGGCCTTCGATATTCTTTTCCATACCAGGCACGCTTAAAGATGCAAGCACGAGGTCTGGCTTCAATTCTTCAACAAGATCAAGATCGATCGAAAGGTCCGGGCCAAGCTTAGGCAGCGATTTTACCGCTTCGGGCCAATCGGAGAAATCATCCACACCGACGAGAAGATGAGTCAGCCCGAGAAATTCCATGATTTCGGTATTGCTGGGACATAATGACACTACTTTCATACAAATCCACCTGCCTTATAAAAGATAATGCAGCAGCAAAGTCAGCACAATGCCAGTCAATCCGCCGAAAAAAACTTCGATGGGCTTGTGTCCCAGCAGCTCTTTCAGCTCTTTTTGCTTTTCCTGCTCGGGTTTCTTTTGCCACCCCTTTGCTTCCTGGGCGAAGCGGCCAAAATCAGCCACTAGCTGGTTCAGGACAATGGCCTGCTCTCCAGCCTGCCTGCGGACACCCGAGGCATCGAACATCGTGATAATCGCAAAGACAGCCGAAACAGCAAATACAGCTGAATCGAGTCCTGCTTGAAGAGCCACCCCTGTCGACAATGCTGTCACAGCAGCGGAGTGTGAGCTCGGCATACCGCCCGTACTCGTCAGCAGCGACCAGTCAATCCTCCTCGTCGCAATATATTGAATCGGGACCTTCACGAACTGCGCGAAAAAAATCGCCGCCAGCGAGGCCCACAATGGGAAATTCGTTAATAATTCCATGGCTGTTCCCCCTCTATATATAAAAGTACCTTTTTCAGTAATACCCTAAGTTCAATGATAACATTACAGCCAGCGGCCGATGTTTGATAAAATAGTTCTAACGTTCAGGATGAATGGAGGTGAGGGATTTGACAGGCTACCCTGAAGAGTACTATGAGTTCTTTATTAAATTCAACGAAGGGGACTATTATACCTGCCATGACTTGCTTGAAGATATGTGGATGACGGATAAAGGCAATCTTTTTTTAAAAGGGCTGCTGCAAATGAGTGTTGCGATCTATCATTACAGCTACGGAAATGTGAAGGGAGCGCGGCTCATGATGCAGGCAGCGCATGATTACCTTCAAACCTACCGTCCAATCCACTGGGGACTTGATCTGGAAAAAATATATCCCTTCATCGAAAAGTGCCTAGAAACATTCCCAGACGGACTTGACCGTGTTCCCTATGAAGAAGTCGGGGCACTGCCAGAGCTGCCGGTTTTATATTTATATCTGGAAGACTAGGAGCTAAAGTGAAAATAAACTGCGGAAGTCGAAATATTTCAGCTGTTTCGATATAATGAAAGTATAAATTTGGAGGGGTGAAGGATTTGTTTACTGTTAGCAATCAATTTAATTTGACCAACAGCCATGACTGTCTTGTGATTGGCCTGTTCAATAAGCCATCAGGACTTGAAGGCGTGGTTGGGGAAGCAGACAAGCTTTTTGACGGACAATTGACTGAACTGATCAAAAGCGGGGATATTTCAACAAGGAAAAAAGAGGTTTCCAAAATACATACTTTCGGTAAAATTGGCGCGAAGAAGATTTATTTTGTCGGGCTTGGACATGAGAAAGAATATAAATTCGAGACTTTGAGGGACGCATTTGGCCGTCTGTTCAAGACAGCAAAGAAGGAGAAATGGACGGAAGCAGCAGTGCTTTTGGATACTTTTACAAGCGACAGCGTCGAGCTGAACGATGCAGCACACGCACTTGGAGAAGCTTTCCCGATGGCTACATATGAATTCGCAGGCTACAAGCAAAAATCGAACGAGCCAGAAAAGCGCATTGAGAGCCTTACTGTTTACAATGCCGATGAAGAAGGCGATGTGGAAGCAGCTCTAGAGGTTGGCTATGTTTTCGGCAAAGGCACGAATTCAGCACGAACGCTCGTCAATACACCGGGCAATCTGTTGACTGCGACAGATATGGCGGAATATGCGCTGAAGCTCGCAGAAAAATATGAGTTTGAAGCAGAAATTTTAGAAAAAGAAGAAATGGAAAAGCTCGGCATGGGTGCGTTGCTGGCCGTCAATCAGGGTTCAGCTGAGCCGCCGAAAATGATTGTCCTGAAATATCAGGGCAAGGAAGAATGGAATAATGTCATCGGGCTGGTCGGCAAGGGCATCACATTTGACACAGGCGGCTACTCGATTAAAACGAAGGCCGGCATCGTCGGAATGAAGTCAGATATGGGCGGTGCAGCGGCCGTGCTTGGCGCGATGGAGATCATCGGTGAACTGAAACCCGAGCGCAATGTCGTTGCCGTCATTCCGTCTACTGACAACATGATCAGCGGCACTGCATTCAAGCCGGATGACGTCATCACATCCATGAGCGGAAAAACAATTGAAGTGCTGAATACCGATGCAGAAGGACGCCTTGTGCTTGCGGATGCCATGACATACGCTAAGCATCACGGCGCAGATTACCTGGTTGATATTGCAACTCTGACAGGCGGCGTGATTACTGCTTTAGGACTGCATACATCAGGAGCTTTGACGAATAACGAGGAATTCTTTGAACAAGTGCTTGAGGCTTCCTATGAGTCAGGAGAGCCAATCTGGCGCCTGCCATTGTTCGAGCGCGATATTGAGCGCGTGAGGGGCAGCAAGATCGCCGACCTGAACAATTCGCCAGGGGCCGAAGGACATGCAATCATGGGCGGAGCCTTTGTCGGTGAGTTTGCAGAAGGCACTCCATGGGTTCACCTTGATATCGCTGGAACAGCTACCACCAGCAAAGAGCATGACCTGGGACCAGCAGGCGCAACTGGCGTCATGGCCAGAACACTCGCATTGCTGGTTGAACGATTCGAGACAGAAGAAGATGAAAAATAAATAGAATGGAGAACCCTGAAGTTCACATGAGACTTTGGGGTTTTTTTGTGAGCAGACAGAGGCATAACTACCACATCTGTACTTTCCCCCATTTTTAACATAAATTTCAATGGCAATCAAAACACTAAATCAAGCAAACCCATTGACATAAAAAACAATTCTATGATAATTTAATACTTGTCATTTTAATTCTCTACCAATTTACCAAACTAAAGTATTTGATCACCGAGAGGAGCACGTATAATGAATGCAGTTGTTATTGCCGTACTGGCGATGCTGATCCTGAGTCTGCTTCGTGTCAATGTTGTATTGGCATTGATTGCCGGAGCGCTGATCGGGGGGTTGACTGGCGGCTTGAGCATAGAAAAGACAATTGAAGTTTTTTCAGGAGGACTTGGCGGAAGTGCCGAGGTTGCGCTGAGCTATGCATTGCTTGGCGGGTTCGCAGTGGCTATTTCCAAAACAGGATTGCCAAACCTGATCGTTGACTGGATGATCAGCATGATTGGCAAAAAAGGCGAGTCAAAAGCAAAGACTTATTCAAAAGCGATTATCGTGATTTTAATTTTAATGATGTCGATTTTCTCGCAAAACCTGATTCCGATTCACATTGCGTTCATTCCGATCTTGATTCCGCCATTGTTGATTGTCTTCAATGAACTGAAGATTGATAGACGTTTGATAGCATCTGTTTTGACATTCGGACTGACGGCGCCATATATCTTGCTGCCGGTAGGATTCGGAGGGATCTTCCACGATATCCTGGCCACGAATATGGCTGAAGGCGGGATGAACATCGATAAGGGTGACATCCCGACAGCGATGCTGCTTCCTACTGCAGGCCTGGTAGTCGGTTTGCTGATTGCCATTTTCGTATCCTACCGCAAACCTAGAAATTATCAAGATCACCAAGTGGTCGAAATGGAAAGAAATGAGTACTCAAAAACTGGCATCATTTTCTCTTTCGTTGCGATTATCGCAGCCCTTGCAGCACAGCTGTTCTTCGATTCGATGATCATGGGCGCGCTTGCGGGAATCATCGTCGTTTATGCAAGCGGAGCGATTAAGTGGCGTGAAGCCGACAATCTTTTAACAGAAGGTATGAAAATGATGGCGTTTATCGGATTCGTCATGCTGGCAGCATTCGGATTCGCTGAGGTCCTGAAAGAAACAGGGGATGTGGAGTCCCTTGTTACGCAGGCTGCTGATGCAATCGGCAATAATAAAGCCATGGGCGCTTTGTTGATGCTTGTTGTCGGATTGCTCGTCACAATGGGAATCGGTTCTTCGTTCTCGACGATTCCAATCATTGCAACGATTTTCGTGCCGCTAAGTCTTCAATTGGGCTTCAGCCCGATGGCTACGATTGCGATTGTGGGAACAGCTGCCGCACTTGGTGATGCCGGTTCTCCTGCATCCGACAGTACGCTTGGGCCGACAGCGGGTTTGAATGCGGACGCTCAGCACAATCACATCTGGGATACAGTAGTACCGACTTTCGTGCACTACAATATTCCTTTGATCATTTTCGGCTGGATTGCCGCAATGATTTTATAATTTTAAAAAAGAGCCGTCCTCCTTTTTTACAGGGAGGACGGCTTTGTTTATTTTAAAATGAAAATTCGGTAGGATAATAAAAAGAGGTGATTAACATGTACTTTGGGAAAACACGGAAAAAGGGTCCTTCGGGCAGAGTCCCGCCGAACCAGAATGTTACGACTTCGTTCCCTGTCCTGCATTATGGCAATGTCCCTTTTTATAAAAGTTTAGATGATTGGACCCTGAAGATTTTTGGACTAGTCGAAAAAGAAGTGATTTTACCATATAAAGAATTGATGGATTTGCCGCAAATATCCTCCGGCAATGACATACACTGTGTGACTGGATGGTCCAAGCTTGATAATGTTTGGGAAGGAGTTTCCACGCTGGAGCTGGCGAGGATGGCCAAACCGAAGGAAGCAGCTAAATATGTCATCCTCCATGCTGAAGAAAATTGGACGACCAACCTTCCTGTTGAGGATTTCCTCAGGGATACGAGCCTGCTTGCCCATTCCCATAATGGAGAACCATTGACTCCTGAGCATGGCTATCCATTGCGGGCGGTCATTCCACACCTCTACTTCTGGAAAAGTGCAAAGTGGATCAGGGGCATAGAATTCACCTCTGAAAACCGGCCTGGTTTCTGGGAGGAAAATGGCTATCACATGTATGGAGACCCGTGGAAAGAGCAGCGGATGACCTGGGACTAGGCATTTTTTTCAGTACAATGGACAAACGCCTATCCAACTGTCCCTCTGTATGCATATGAAGTACTATAGGCATAGAAAAAGAGGGAGGCAGCTTTATGAATAGAAGAAGACCATTTTATGGCGGCCGGCGTCCATTTGGTTTTGGATTTGGAGGTCCGTTTATTGGCGGAGTGCTGGGAGGCCTTTTAGGCAGCACGTTATTGTACCCCGGCGGCTATGGCTACGGTTATGGGGGATTCCCGCCTTATGGCTATGGTTATGGATACCCTTATTATTAATAATAAAAGCCGCTGTTCCCATGCAGCGGCCTTTTCCAATTAGTGCCACCTAAGCTGTGTGATAATATGGCAGCATTCTTTTTCCCCTGTATAATCCGTGAAATTCATGGTGATTCCATCCGGGTCATAATCTATTTTTGGCATTCTTTTAATTCCTGTTGCTCTAATCATTCGCTCCACTTCTTTTGAATTTGATTGCTGCGCAGCAGACATTAAATCCTTGGAAAAAGAGGACGAAGACGTGATTTTGCTCATTACGATGTTTGCATCTTTCATCAGGGCAATTGATTTTAACGCAGATGTTTTGAACAGGGTTGCGCTCACTTCAGGAAATGGACGAGTATCGGGATGCTGATTTTCATAAAAAAATAAACAATGCATAGGTACCCTCCCTCCAGCCGGGTAATTTCATAATATGATTCAATGTATGAAAGCTGACTCTCAAGTATGAAGGAGGGAAAAGCTCAAAAATACTTAAATGCTGGAAAAAAAGGGTATACCAACGTAAAAGGAGAATTCTTATACATAATAACTTCCCGGTTGAAATAGAATCGGACCAAGGTAGCATGAAAGGGGGGACCTCATGGATTTGGATCTGGTCGTCAATATAATTGACGAAAACGGCTATTTAGGGTTGTTTTTATGGTTGTGGTTTGGGGTGTTCATCCTTCCAGTACCAAACGAGGTCATATTGATGACTGTCGGCATGGCTTCGTCCCAGGGGGCTTTAACCCCAATGCTTGCCTTTGGTGTTACATATCTGGGGATCTCTGCAGCTTTCACTTCCAGCTATTTTTTTGGAAGGGTGATAGGAAGAAGATTATTACAGATAATGAGAAGAAAAAAGCGGTTTGCAAATTCAATTGAATCCGCTATGGGGTTAATGCAGAAATACCATGCATTTTCCTTATCATTAAGCTGTTTTGTTCCTGGTGCCCGTTATTTGGTGCCAACTCTTTATGGTATCAGCAGGCTTTCGTTCAAAACGTTTGCCATCTTCGCATATAGCGGTGCTTTTATATGGGTATTGATTGCTTTTGTGTTAGGCTATCTATTTGGCGATAAAATGGATCTGATCATGAGGTATAGCGATGAGCTGTGGCTTGTGGTTCTTGCTGGTGTGATTGTCTTTATTACTATCATGGCAAGGCGGAGAAAAGTTAAGGAAACAGCTACTGAAATGGATCAAGCCATATATCAGGAAAGGCAGCATAAATAGCCGCCTTCACCTGGAACTTGTCCTTATTTGCTAAAAATCGTTCCTGTGCTCAACCAAATCAATGGCCCCCAGAACAATATGAGCCAATCCGAAACCGAATACCGTGTTGGAAACCATTTTGTCGATCTTGCGATTTTGTTTCATCGCATAACCTGCAGCCGTGACAGCTGTACCTAAAACTGTCGGGATCATGCCTTCGCGAATTCGGTTCAAATGAATCACCCCATGATTTTGTTGGTCCTTAGTGGTAAGGACAATATTAGTTTTTCCCGCAAGCACCTGTGAATTGTTTGCCAAATATAAGGAGGCTAAAGAATATGGATTTGAACAACACATTGCTGGGCTCACTTGGAATTGAAGTAACAGAACTGCAAAAAGGAAAAGTGGTCGCCACGATGCCGGTCGATGAAAGAACAAGGCAGCCATTTGGCCTGCTGCATGGCGGAGCATCTGTTGCCCTTGCAGAAACTGTCGCCAGCGTAGGCGCTTTCGAGTTGGTCGACAAAGAGAACGAAGTCGTGGTCGGCCTTGAAATCAACGCCAACCACATCAGGGCAAAAAGAGACGGAGTGGTCACAGCCCTCGGCACCGTTCTCCATCAGGGAAAAACGACGATGGTCTGGGATATAAAAATAACAGACGAAGACGACAATCTTGTCTGCATATCCAGATGCACCATCGCTGTGATCAAACGCAAAAAATAAACCAGCCGATTTGGCTGGTGTTTTTTTATGGTTCGGACATGGTTTGAGGGAAAAATGGTGAAGCTTTCCGAAGTAGCCCTAAGTTCGGGCAGGTTATGGGGAAAAACTGAAAAAGCTGTCCGAAGCAGCCCCAAGTTCGGACATGTTATGGGGAAAAACTGGAAAAGTTGTCCGAAGTAGCTCGAAGTTCGGACAGGTTAAGGAGGAAACCTGAAAAAGCTGTCCGAAGTAGCCCGAAGTTCGGACAGGTAGGGAGGAAAAACTGTATAAATGTCAATGCAATCATGTACATTTTTGACTGTGTAAGAATGTACATTTTTAATCATTTTCTTTTTCAAAATGATTCTTTATTCTGTATGAATCACCCACTATATTTACTACGGTAGCGTGAT
>NZ_JAMAUR010000039.1:0-420 GCF_023714225.1 Mesobacillus sp. MER 48 | reverse complement strand
CTCGAGGAGCTTGTCGGGGCCGGTGATTCCGCCGGAACGCGCCAGGAGCGCATCGACGCGGCGCGCGTGGCGTGGGCGACCGGCCGTGTCGCACACGCCGCCGCAGACTTCCTCGCGACTCCGCACCGCCATTCTTCCGGCACCGATCACGCGGCGGGATCCGCGCCGATGACTTCGCCTCGTTCCGCGCCGGCTACGAGAAGGGCGTCATCGCAGAGTTCCGCGGTCACACCGTCGTGAAGGCTGGCGCCTGGACGCAGGGTCCTGCCCTCCTCCAGGCACTTCGCATCCTCGAACCCCTGGCCGACACGCGGCTCGACCCCGCCACCGCGGAGGGGGCTCACACCATTCTGGAGACGCTCAAGCTCGCCCTCGCAGACCGGGACGCGTACTTCGGCGATGGAGCCGACCTCTCGCGTC
>NZ_JAMAUR010000038.1:0-455 GCF_023714225.1 Mesobacillus sp. MER 48 | reverse complement strand
GTTTGAAGCATAATATTCATCATATTAATAGGATTCCACTTTAGCCAGTCTATTTTTTCTAAAAGTGCCGTTTGAATAACTGCTAAAATAGAACTTGCAAAATAAAAAACAATACCTACAGCAATGGCTACTCCCGTTGAATTTGTTGCAGATGATAATAGCAACGTTAAGCTTAAAACTAACCAAACGCCAACAAATGTGCCTAAACTAACTAATAATAATTGATTCAATAAAGATAATTGATTACCGCTACTTTCAAATATATTTAAATCATTAAAGAATAAAGACCCAATAACAATTGAAGCAATAATTGTAATAACAAAATAAATTAAAGAAATAATAAATAATGTGATGATTTTGCTAACAATCATAGTTGTTCTTGAATATTCACGATAGAGTAAATTTTTAATCGTACCGTAATGAAATTCCATTGAAATGATTGTACTTGCTTGAAT
>NZ_JAMAUR010000037.1:0-455 GCF_023714225.1 Mesobacillus sp. MER 48 | reverse complement strand
CCCGTGAGCAGCGACGCAGGCACGGCCATCGTGCCCGCCGACAGCACCGCGCCGCGCCACGTCGCATCGAGCGTGACCGCGTCGGGCATCGCTTCCGTCTGCCGCATGCGCATCTGCACGCGCCCGGTCAGCAGCGGCCAGAAGCGCGTGGTCCATTCGACCCGGCCCGGCAGCAGCGTCGCCGCGCTCTGGTCCGCGCCCGGCGCGAGCATCAGCGTGCCCGAGCCGTGCCACAGCGACCCGTCCGGATCGACGAGATTCACGTGGCCGCCGGTCGCCCGCGCGAACTGCGGCGCGATCCACGCGGCCGGCGCGAGCGCGACGAGCGTCACCGCCGTCGCCAGACCGCCTGCCAGCACCCACGGCAACACGGCGACGAGCCGTCTCACCCACGGCCGCATCGGCCGGCCTTCGTTTGCGTCATCCACAGCCGTCATCTATTTCTGGACGGAAGG
>NZ_JAMAUR010000036.1:0-456 GCF_023714225.1 Mesobacillus sp. MER 48 | reverse complement strand
AGACTGTCAAGAACCAGTACATCGGGCCGACTCATCCTCGCCAGCACATCAACTACGTCCCAGTGACGACACCCCAGGAGTTCTGGCCGCTCTCGACACTACTCTTCCGCCTCCCCCCGGGCTCGTGCTCGGCCCCCGGGAAATCTGGGGCTCCGGTGGCCCCGGGTGGCCTGATGAGCCGTGGTGGAAACTCTCCGGGTTGTTCGATCTCACGGTTAATCAGTCACTCCATGCCGGGGTCGCCGATCTGGAGCGGGCGATGGCCCAGTATGGCAACGACAATTTGGTGATCTACGGCTATCAGCAGGGCGCAGCAGTCGCGAATGTGGCGAAGCGCAAGCTCGCCGAGCAGTACCCGGTGGGAACGGATGCCCCCGACATCGACTTCGTGTTGGGTGGGGACCCCAATCTGCCAAACGGGGGCTTTGCTAGCCGATTCTCCGGCCTCTACATTCC
>NZ_JAMAUR010000035.1:0-456 GCF_023714225.1 Mesobacillus sp. MER 48 | reverse complement strand
AAACCAAATAGTCTGGTGGCGATGGCGAGAAGGTCACACCCGTTCCCATACCGAACACGGAAGTTAAGCTTCTCAGCGCCGATGGTAGTTGGGGGTTTCCCCCTGTGAGAGTAGGACGCCGCCGGGCGAAAAGACAGAGATTTTGATCCCTGTCTTTTTTAATCCCCATATCATTCTTTTCCAGTTACTGCTGGTTGTTAGGTAACACCTGAGGTGTTATTATAGTAACTCAGCTCCGCTTGATTGATTGTTTAAAAGACTTTCAAAAAAAGTGTTGACGAGCTGGTTCAAAGGTGGTAAGATTTAAAAGTTGTCATTTGAACGACAACAATATTGTTCTTTGAAAACTAAACAAACAAGCGTCAACAAACAATAAATTATCATGCTTCTATTAATAGAAGACATGAGCCAACGTTTTAACTTATGAGCTAACTCATAACTCTTTCTTGGAGAGTT
>NZ_JAMAUR010000034.1:0-461 GCF_023714225.1 Mesobacillus sp. MER 48 | reverse complement strand
TCGTCAGGCCCAGCCCGGCCTGCACCGCCGCCCAAATGCCGCTCAGGCTGTGGCTGACGAACACCACCTGCCAGGGGATCCCCGCGGCATCGAGACAGGCAATGGCGCGGGAGCGCATCAGGCACGGGCTGTCGAACATCACCAGCGGCAGCGGCTCGCCGGAGACCAGCAGAGCGCGAATGTCCAGGTCAGGATGCGCAATCCACGCCAGCGGGCAGAGGCCCAGCCCGGGACCCTGATCTTCGGTTTGCCACAGCAGCGCCAGATCCAGCGCCTCTTCCGCCAGCGCCTGGCGCAGCGGACCATTGCGATCCACCCTGGCGACTATCCGCACCTGCGGATGATGCCGTTTAAATTGCCCGAGGATCTCCGGCATCAGCGATTCGCCAAAATCTTCCTGCATACCAAGGTGGATCTCGCCGGTGAGCCGCTCACCCTGCAGCGCGCGCAGGGTTTCATCA
>NZ_JAMAUR010000033.1:0-462 GCF_023714225.1 Mesobacillus sp. MER 48 | reverse complement strand
GGATCCATCGCGCATCAATGACTTATGGCAAGTGATGTATCGCGCCGGATTTTATCGTGGCGGTCCAATCCTGATGAGCGCCATCGCCGGGATCGACCAGGCGTTATGGGATATCAAAGGCAAAGTGCTGAATGCGCCGGTGTGGCAACTGATGGGCGGCCTGGTTCGCGACAAAATTAAAGCCTACAGTTGGGTCGGCGGCGATCGTCCGGCGGATGTTATCGACGGCATAAAAACCCTGCGCGAAATCGGCTTCGATACCTTCAAACTGAACGGTTGTGAAGAGCTGGGGCTAATTGATAACTCCCGCGCGGTAGATGCGGCAGTCAACACCGTGGCACAAATTCGTGAAGCTTTTGGCAATCAGATTGAGTTTGGTCTTGATTTCCACGGTCGCGTCAGCGCGCCGATGGCGAAAGTGCTGATTAAAGAACTGGAGCCGTATCGCCCGCTGTTTATTGA
>NZ_JAMAUR010000032.1:0-481 GCF_023714225.1 Mesobacillus sp. MER 48 | reverse complement strand
TCAAGCCGCTGCCCGGACGCCTGAGCTTCTACCCCGATCGTCAGGCCGCGCTGGCTGACCTGTGATCACCCGGCGGCAGGTCCCTGCGCCTGCCGCATCAAGGATCCGGTCGCCTGCTGCAGCCAGCTCAGCACCGCCGGCGTCATCCAGGTGCCCTTCATCAAATGCGGCTCCTGCTCCATTGCCCGACGAAACTTCTGCAACGTCTGCGGCCGGGTACCGGCGTAGGACTGAAACAGTTCAAGCCACGCCCGGGCCAGCGCCTGACCCGACGCCGAGTCCGGCGCTACGCCCTCCCGGCACGCCTGATGCAGCTTCGCCACCAGCGCAGGCCACTCCTGTAGCCGGTCAAAATAGTGCTGGCGGGTGAACGCCATCTCTTCTTCGTCAAGGTACCGCGCCCAGATGGCCAGTTTGCTTTCGGCAAAGGCCTCGGTGATATAGGCGATGATTGCCGGCGTGACGCCGGTCTGTTCAACCA
>NZ_JAMAUR010000031.1:0-649 GCF_023714225.1 Mesobacillus sp. MER 48 | reverse complement strand
AAGTGCTCTACCAAGCTGAGCTACTCCCCGATAAAGAGAAAATATAATGGCGCGCCCGAAAGGAGTCGAACCCATAACCTTCTGATCCGTAGTCAGACGCTCTATCCAATTGAGCTACGGGCGCATATTTAGTATATTAGCTAACTTGGTGGTGCCGAGGACCGGAATCGAACCGGTACGGTAGTCACCTACCGCAGGATTTTAAGTCCTGTGCGTCTGCCAGTTCCGCCACCCCGGCTAAAGAACTATGGAGCGGAAGACGGGATTCGAACCCGCGACCCCAACCTTGGCAAGGTTGTATTCTACCACTGAACTACTTCCGCATATATAGCTTTTGAAAAAATGGTGCGGGTGAAGGGAGTCGAACCCCCACGCCTTGCGGCGCCAGATCCTAAGTCTGGTGCGTCTGCCAATTCCGCCACACCCGCATATTTTTTTAAAAATGGTGAGCCATGAAGGACTCGAACCTTCGACCCTCTGATTAAAAGTCAGATGCTCTACCGACTGAGCTAATGGCTCGTGCAAATGGTGCCGGCAAGAGGACTTGAACCCCCAACCTACTGATTACAAGTCAGTTGCTCTACCAATTGAGCTACACCGGCATTTGTAATTATTAAAGGAATATATGGTGGAGGATGACGGGATCGAA
>NZ_JAMAUR010000030.1:0-648 GCF_023714225.1 Mesobacillus sp. MER 48 | reverse complement strand
CGAAGTCGGTGGGGTAACCTTTTGGAGCCAGCCGCCTAAGGTGGGACAGATGATTGGGGTGAAGTCGTAACAAGGTAGCCGTATCGGAAGGTGCGGCTGGATCACCTCCTTTCTAAGGATATTGCCTTAAGGGCAATCGGAATGCGAACCTCCTGGTTCGTACTTAAGCGGATTTGAAAATCCGCTCTGTTGACCAACTTGTTTGTTTAGTTTTGAGGGAGCGATTCCTCTCCATATGATATATGGGCCTATAGCTCAGCTGGTTAGAGCGCACGCCTGATAAGCGTGAGGTCGGTGGTTCGAGTCCACTTAGGCCCACCATATATCTTTCATAATGGGGCCTTAGCTCAGCTGGGAGAGCGCCTGCCTTGCACGCAGGAGGTCAGCGGTTCGATCCCGCTAGGCTCCACCATGTCGCTTTACAGCACATGCATTTGTTCCTTGAAAACTAGATAATCGTAAGTAAGAAGAACCAAGAAGAAAACCGAGTGATCGCCATTTTAGTTTTCTCTCTATTCAATTAGAGAAATGACCTTTTAGGTTAAGTTAGAAAGGGCGCACGGTGGATGCCTTGGCACTAGGAGCCGATGAAGGACGGGACTAACACCGATATGCTTCGGGGAGCTGTAAGTAAGCTTTGATCCGGAG